>DAICXZ010000002.1 GCA_027311945.1 Erythrobacter sp. | reverse complement strand
TCAATGCGGAAGCTGTAGAACAGCGCCTCCTGCATCACCGTCCGCTCGCCCATCATCAGCAAATCTCCTGATTACGAAGAACACTGAATCAGCGGCTCGCTCTCTTCGCAAGAGGAGTTTTTCAACAGAATAGGCCCAGTTCCCGACACCAGCGAGTGACCGAACGCAGGGTAGCTTGTGGCGAGCACCTCCGAAGCAGGGGATGACCGCCATGTCGGCGTGAACTGGCATTCTATCTTTGCCGTACTGTGTTATCTTCCTGTCAGACTTTGCTGAGGGCAAATCACGGCCATCACCTGCTTTTCAGCGTCACCCGCAGCAGCGCATAGCCGCCGAGCGCCGCAACCAGCGAGCCCGAGAGCACCCCCAGCTTCACCGCATTGACCTGCGCCGGGTCGGCAAAGGCGAGGTTGCCGATGAACAGGCTCATCGTGAAGCCGATGGCCGCCAGCAGCGACACCGCATGAACCTGCCGCCAGCCGACATTCTCCGGCAGGCTCGCCAGCTTCAGCTTCACCGCCACAAACGAAAGCCCGAAGATCCCCACCTGCTTGCCGATCAGCAGCCCCAGCGCAATGCCCAGCGGCAACGGCGCGAGCAGGTCGGCGGGCGACAGGCCCACAAGGCTCACACCGGCATTGGCAAAGCCGAAAATCGGGATCACGAGGAAGGCCACCCAGGGGTGCAGGCCGTGCTCCATGTGTTCAAGCGGTGCCGAGCCACCGCGCGCGGTGAGCGGGATGGTCATGGCCGCGGCCACCCCTGCCAGCGTCGCATGGACGCCCGATTTCAGCACGAAAACCCACAGCACCACGGTCAGGAGCACATAGGGTATCGAAGACCCGATCCGCAGCCGGTTAAGCGCGATGAGCCCCGCCAGCGCCAAGGCGCCGCCAGCCAGCATGTTGGTGTCGATCGTGCCCGAATAGAACAACGCGATGATGGTGATGGCACCGATATCGTCGATCACCGCGATTGCCAGCAGCAGCGCCTTCAGTGCGACCGGCACGCGCGGGCCGAGCAGCGAGAGCACGCCAAGCGCGAAGGCGATGTCGGTCGCGGCGGGGATGGCCCAGCCGGCGACATTTTCCGGGGTGCCGGAATTGAGCGCAAGGAATACCAGCGCGGGCACGGCCATACCGCCGATGGCTGCAAACAGCGGGAGCGATGCCTTGTTCCAGCTTGACAGTTGCCCCTGCATCACCTCGCGCTTCACTTCCAGGCCGACGAGGAAGAAGAACACCGCCATCAGCCCGTCATTGATCCACAGCAGCAGGGGCTTGTCGATGGCAAAGCTGCCGACCGTGACCGCGACAGGGACTTCGAGCGTGCTGAAATAGGCGCTCGCCACCGCGCTGTTGGCCGCGATCAGCGCGAGCGCCGCAGATGCGATGAGGACTATTCCGCCTGCGCTCTCCTGCTTCAGGAAGTCGCGCAGGGCCACGGTTGCTCGCGCCAGCATCGCTTAACCCGCCTGCAGTTGCGGCTTGGCAAGGCGCTGCATCGCGCGCGACAGGGCATTCCTGATGCGCAGCCGCAACAGCTTCAGGTGCAGCAGCATGTAGCTGCTGGGGCGCTCGCGTTGTTGCTCAAGCGACAGGCGTTCTTCCACGCGCTGCAGGTATTCGTTCAATTTGTAGATGCGGGCCTTCATGTCTCGTCTCCAATGGTGGGGATTGTCGATCGGACGGCCGTGCACAGGCAGGGGCAAAGAGGGGGCAGGCCAGGTCCCATGCATCGACCGTCCGATGCGGTCCGACATCACAAGCTCCATGAGGTCGCTTGCCAGAGGGGCCCGGTCCGCATGACGATAATGACGGTGGCTCGCATTGGTTTCAATCGCATCGCGTTTTCGCCGGGGCCGGTCCACAAGGTCGCCGGGAGGCTCATCGGGGCCATCTCTATGAAAAGCCGGTATATTTATCGAAAGGATAGATCGGTATGGGTAGAGCGATAGGCAAAACCTATCACGCGGCGGCGGCTTGGGCTATCGTTCGCCGGGAAGCTCTGACTGGGAAGCATGTCCTGCAACGACAAAGGGCGCGGGAAAGCCCCGCGCCCTTGCATTCTGGCGCACCGCCAGGATCAGGCGGACAACTGCGCAATCCGGTCTCTCAGTCGCAAGCGCTGCCGTTTCAGCTGCGTAAGTTCTCCCTGCCGTGCGAGCGACTTGGTCGTGTCGATCAGGCGGTCGAGCGTGCGGTGCCGCTTGCGCAGGGTTTCGAGGCGGGTGTCAGCCATTCATCTCTCCTTTTGTTGCCTGGATACAAGCTGGCTGTTCCCACACATCAATGCCAATCGAACTGGCAAGGCCAATGCAATAGAGCTAGGCTATCGCGATCATGCCAACGCTCCGCCAGTTCGAATATCTCGTTGCCCTCGCTGACAACGGCCATTTCGGCCGTGCTGCCGCTGCGCTGCATGTATCGCAGCCGACGCTAAGCCAGCAGCTCAAGCAGTTGGAGGAGCGGCTGGGGGCAGTGCTGGTCGATCGCCGCTCGAACGGCGTGGCGCTGACCCCGATCGGGCGCGACGTGGTGGGCAAGGTCCGCGCGATCCTGGCCGAGGTGAACGACGTGAAGCGCATCGCGGCGCGCAGTGCCGAACGCATGGCGGGCACCTTCCGCCTTGGCGTCTCGCCGACGCTCGGACCCTATCTGCTGCCCGAGGTGATCGCGCGCCTTCATCGCGAATACCCCGATATGAAGCTGCATATCCGCGACGGCATTCCCGATGAGCAGGTGCAGCACCTGCGCAATGGCGAGCTCGACCTGCTGCTCGCGCCCTTGCCGGTGGTGGGCGACGACATCGAGATAGAGCCGCTGTTTCGCGAACCCTTGAGCGTTGTTGCCCCGCCCGATCACCCGCTTGCGGCCAAGGCAGCGGTGAAACAGGCGGAGTTGGCCGGGGAGCACTTCCTCAGCCTCGACCCGCGCCATCATTACCACAGGCAGGTGCGCGATATTTGCGACGGGCTGGGGTCGATCGTGCTCAAGGATTACGAAGGCACCAGCCTCGACTCCATTCGCCAGATGGTCGCTTCGGGCATCGCGCTGGCGCTGTTGCCCGAACTCTATCTGCGCTCAGAGGCCGGGGGCGAGCGCTCGATAGTGCGGCTCGATGTGATCGACTGGTCGGCCTATCGCTCGATCGGGCTGATCTGGCGGCGCAGTTCGCCTGCAGCCGAGATGTTCCGGGTGGTCGCCGAGGCTATCGGCGAGGCCGCCCGTGCTGCGATGCGGCCTGGCTCGCCAGCCTTGCCACAGTTATAGATCGGGCAGCATGTCGGCCTTCTTCCTCGCCTTTCTCTCCACCGCGCTGGTGATCGCCAGTGGGCGCGACGCGCTGTTCGTGGCGCGGCTGTCGCAGGCGCTCCACCGCGCGCCGGGACTGCATGTTGCGATTGTGCTGGCGGCGGTAGTTCTGGGGGCCTTGCCGGTCTGGCTCGCGGGTTCGGTTGCGACCCATCTCGATGGCGCTGCCGGGCGACTGTTCGTGGCGCTGGCCTTGTTTGTGGCAGGGGCGGAACTGCTGGTGCTGCGCTCATCCCCGACACCCGCCGAGCCGACGCATTCCACGATAGCCACCGCTCTGGTGCTCGCCGTGCGGCTGGTCTCTGGCGCTTCGGGTTTCCTGTTGCTGGCTTTGGCGGCGCGAGGAACGGCACCGGCCGCCTTCACTGCAGCCGGTGGACTGTTAGGGGCGCTTGCGGTCTTGCCTATGGCGGCGCTTGCGGGCGAAGACTGGGAGCGCCTGCCGCTGCGCATCGTGCGGCCGGGTGTTGGCTTAGCTCTCCTGATGGCAGGTATGGTGATTGGGTGGATTGCAGTATTCTGAGCGGGTGATCGGTTATTCCGATCAACACAATCGTCCATTTGGCGGAAACGCCTGACCCGCTTCGGCGTTAGGTGAAGTGAACATCACAACGAGAAAAAGGGGAACAGCAATGGCTACCACTGGAGACAATTCGAAGCAGGCACTGGTCGAGGGGCTGAACGGCCTCCTCGCCGATCATTTCGCGCTCTACATCAAGACCAAGAACTTCCACTGGCACGTGAAAGGCCCGCGCTTTCGCGACCTTCACCTGCTGTTCGACGAACAGGCGGTCGAGATTCAGGGCCAGATCGACGTGATTGCCGAACGCGTGCGCAAGAACGATGCGAACACGCTGACCTCGCTGTCGTCAATCATGGCGGCCACCAGCGTGGCCGAAGAGAACGCCACCGATCTCGACGCGGATACGATGGTCAAACAGCTCCGCGATGATAACGCGGCGCTGGTTGCCAGCCTGAAGGCGCTCAAGGAAGCAGCCGACAAGGCGGGCGACAACGCCACCGATGGCCTGATCGACGACTGGACCGACATGGCAGAAGAGCGCGTCTGGTTCCTCAAGTCGTTCCTCGGCTGAGCCTCACATCAGCCTGAGTGCCTGCACCGCGGCTCGCCATCGTGCGCGCTGCGGTGTAGGCTGCTTGCATGACTATCGTTGATCTCATCGAACAGGCGGATGATGCCGCCATTGCCGTATTCCTCGAAGGTGTCTTGAAGGCCCGTTTGCGCGAGGAGCAGCGGCCCATCGCGATCTGCCTTCCCGGCGGATCGACCCCATTCCCGATCCTGCGGCGCATGGCCGAGGCCATGCCCGACTGGAGTGGGATCGAGGTCTGGCCGGGTGATGACCGGATCGTTCCCGAAGACCACGAGGCCAGCAACACCGGCAAGCTGCGCGCGCTGCTCGAACCCTTGGGCGCGCGGGTCGTGGCGCTGGAAGAGGGGGCCGCACCGCCCCATTTCTCGCTGGTCTGGCTTGGGATGGGCGCCGATGGCCACATTGCCTCGCTATTCCCCAACACCGATCCACAGGTGGACGACCCCGTGCCGGTGCGCCGTCTCACACCCGATCCGCTCCCGCCCGAAGCGCCGTTCGACCGGCTGACGCTGACCATCCCGGCGCTGCTCGATACCGACCAGCTGATGTTCGTGATCCGCGGTGACGACAAGCGCAAGGTCTTCGATGGCGCACGGGCCGGTGAGCACGATCTGCCCGTGGCGCGGCTGCTTGGAGCGGCCGGTCAAACGGTGACATGCTTCGCCTGACGCAGCGGGCGCTCATGCGCCTTGCCTACCGCAGCGCTCACGTCTTGCGCCTGTGCTACTGGCGTCTGCGTCGGCCCACCGTCCACGGCTGCGCAGTCGTGGCGCGCAATAGCGCGGGCGAAGTGCTGCTGGTGCGGCCGAGCTACGGCGGATCGCAATGGCAATTTCCCGGCGGAGGCATGGGGCGGGGCGAAGATCCGCTCGATGCGGCGCGGCGCGAATTTGCCGAGGAAACCGGGCTTGCCCTTAGCGCCGCCCGCTCGCTCGGCCCCCGCCGCAGCACATTTCATGGCGCTACCAATGTGGTTCACATCGTGGTCGGCGCGGCGGAGGGGGCGCCGCAGGGTGATGGGCGCGAGATCGTTCAGGCCGCCTGGTTTGCCCCGGCGCAATTGCCGGAGGGGCGCAAGAAGAGCGTGGGCAACTATATCGACATTGCGGGACTCTAGAGCAGGCTCAGCTGCCCGTCGTCGCGGGCAGGCTCGTCGCTGGCACGTTCGAGGTTGCTCAGCGTCAGTCCCATCAGCCGGATCGGCTGCACCAAGGGCAGTTCCGCCTCCAGCAAAGCTTCGGCCAGCTGCGTAAACTCCTCGCGCCCGGAAACCCAGTGCGGCAGCGAGCGCGAGCGGGTGGCGGACTGAAAGTCGCGATATTTCAGCTTCAGCGTCACCGTGCGCCCGCGCGCCTGTTTCTCGGCAATCCGCTCCCACACGATGTCGACGATCCGTGCCAGAGTGTCGCGCAGTTCGTCGGGCGCGGAAATGTCTTCGGAAAATGTCCGTTCGCCGCCGATCGACTTGCGCACCCTGTTCGAGCGCACGGGCCGAAGGTCGATCCCGCGTGCGGCGCGAAAAAGGTAGTCGCCGAAACTGCCGAAATGGGTGGAGAGCCAGGCGCGATCCTTGGTTGCGAGGTCCGCCCCCGTCTCGATGCCCAGCCGCGCCATCTTCTCCGCGCCCTTGGGGCCGATCCCATGAAACCGGCGCACGGGCAGCGAGGCGACGAATGCCGCGCCTTCGCCCGGGCGGATCACACACAAACCGTCAGGCTTGTTCTGGTCGCTCGCCAGCTTGGCGAGGAACTTGTTGTACGACACGCCCGCCGAGGCGGTCAGCTGCGTCTCCTTGCGGATCTGCGCCCGGATCAGCTCGGCGATGCGCGTGGCGGAGCCGATCCCGCGAATATCGTCGGTCACGTCGAGATAGGCCTCGTCGAGGCTCAGCGGCTCGACATGCTCGGCAAAGTGATCGAAAATCGCGCGGATCTGGGCAGATACCTCGCGATAGACGTCGAACCGGCTCTTCACGAAAATCAGCTCGGGGCAGCGCCGCTTCGCCGTGACCGAGGGCATGGCGCTGCGCACCCCGAACTTGCGCGCCTCGTAGCTGGCCGCCGCCACCACGCCGCGCCCGCCGGCCCCGCCGACCGCCACCGGACGTCCGCGCAAGGAGGGATCGTCGCGCTGCTCGACGCTGGCGAAGAAGGCATCCATATCGACATGGATGATCTTGCGCAGACCCTGTGTTTCTTCGGGCGCCTCGGCATCGTCGTCCATCATGGCGGGTTACTTATGGTGTGTTTTCGCATTTGCGGCAATGCAACAGAGCCGATAAGGGCTTTCCGATGCCCAAGCGCAAAATCTCCGACATTCAGATTGGCCGCCGCGAAATGGTGGTTCTCCTTGCCCTGATGATGAGCCTTAACGCGCTCGCCATCGACGCCATGTTGCCGCTGCTCGACGAGATCGCCCGCGACCTCGCCGTGGTTGACGCAAATCGTCGGCAGCTGGTGGTCGGGGTCTATACCATTGCGATGGGCATAGGCGCCCTCTTGCCGGGCAGTTTCGGCGACCGCTTCGGCCGCCGCCCGGTTATCCTCACTTCGCTGGCCGCCTATTGCACGCTTTCGCTGATTAGCGCCTTCCTCACCGATTTCGAAGTGCTGCTTTGGATGCGCGGGATCATGGGGGTGCTGTGCGCGGGGCTGATGGTGATGCCGATGACGATCGTGCGCGATATTTATGATGGCGATGCCATGGCGCGGCTGATGTCGCTGGTTTCGGCGGTGTTCATTACCGTGCCCGTGGTCGCGCCCAGCCTCGGTTCGGCAATTGCGCTGCTGGCCGGTTGGCGCTTCATCTTCGTGGGGCTGGCCGTGATGGGCGGGATTGCCGCTGTGTGGGTATGGCTCCGCCTGCCCGAAACGCTGGCCGAGGATAACCGCCAACAGATCGAAGTGCCGGTGATTTTGCGCAACATGCGGCTGGCGCTGATGAACCGGCAGGCGGTCGGCTACGTGTTCGGCGCGGCGTTGTTGATGGGCGGCGTGTTCGGCTATGTGAACTCGGCGCAGCAGCTTTATCAGGATTTCTTCGGCGTCGGCGCGTGGTTCCCCGTGCTGTTCGGCGGGACGGCGGCGATGATGGCGATCTCCAGCCTCGTCAATTCGCGCATCGTCATGCGGTTCGGCGCGCGCCGGGTCAGCCACGTGGGCACCCTTATGTTCATCGGGGTGAGCGCGACGCAGGTGTGGTCATCCTATGCCCATCCCAGCAACATCTACTGGTTCCTGCCGCTGATGAGCGTGAACCTTGGGCTGCTCGGTTTCCTCGGCGCGAACTTCAGCTCGATCGCGATGCAGCCGTTCTCGACCATCGCGGGCGCGGCTTCCAGCGTGCAGACCTTCTTCCGCATGTTCGGCGCAGCCATGGTCGGCGTGTTGATCGGGCAGGCCTATGACGGCACGGCATTGCCGTTCGCCTGGTCGCTGCTCGGCACTTCCGTGCTGGCGCTGCTGCTGGTGCTGTTCAGCGAGCGGGGCGTGCTGTTCCGGCGCCTGCACCAGGTTCCGCAAAGCACGGTGCCGGTGCGGTGAGCGCCTTGTTCGACCTCATCGTGATCGGCGGCGGGGTCAACGGCGCGGGCGTGGCGCGCGATGCGGCCGGGCGCGGGGCAAAGGTGCTGCTCCTCGAAGCGGGCGACCTTGCGAGCGGCACCTCGAGCAAGTCGACCAAGCTGATCCACGGCGGCCTGCGCTATCTCGAATATGCCGAATTCGCGCTGGTGCGTGAGGCGCTGATCGAGCGCGAGAAGCTGTGGGCCATTGCGCCGCATATCGTCTGGCCGATGCGCTTCGTGCTGCCGGTGAGCGAAGGGATGCGCCCACCCTGGATGTTGCGCGCCGGGCTGTTTCTCTACGACCATATCGGCAAGCGCAAAGACCTTTCGGCCACGCGCACGATCCGGCTGAAACGCGATCCGGCTGGCAAGGAACTGCTGCCGGGGCCGACCCTTGGCTTCGAATATGCGGACTGCTGGGTCGACGATGCGCGGCTGGTGGTGCTCAACGCGATGGACGCGGCGCGCAAGGGCGCCGAGATCCGCACCCGCGAGGCCGTGACCAGCGCGCGCCGCGATGGCGACGGGCTGTGGCAGGTGGCGACGGGGCAGGGCAGCTACCGCGCGCGCTCCGTGGTCAATGCGGGCGGGCCGGGGGCGGACGACGTGGCTGGCGCGATGGGCCGCAAGCCCGCGTTCGGTTTGCGCCGGGTGCGCGGCTCGCACATCGTGGTGCGCCGCCGCTTCGGGCACGACCGGGCTTACATCCTGCAATTGCCCGATACCCGCATCTGCTTCGCCATTCCCTACGAGGGCGAGTTCACCCTGATCGGCACCACCGACGCCGATCACGCCGGGCCGCTCGACCAGGTGGAGGCCAGCGAGGCGGAAATTGCCTACCTGATCGAGGCCTTCAACGCGAACTTCGCGGACCCGATCGCCCGCACCGATGTGGTGCACAGCTATGCCGGGGTACGCGCGCTGATCGACGAGGGCGAAGATCGCCCCGAGGCGGCTACGCGTGGTTATCGCCTGTCTCTCTCGGCCAAGAGCGAGGGTGCGCCGGTGCTGGGCATCTACGGCGGCAAGATCACCTCCTACCGCCACGTGGCGGAGGAGGCGGTGGATATGCTCGGCACGCGTCTCGATTGCCTCGCCAAGCCCGCCTGGACGGACGATGCGCCGCTGCCGGGAGGCGATTTCCCGAAGCTCGCGCAGCCGATCCTCGTGCGCGAATTGCAGGCAGACTATCCGTTTTTGAGCGAGGCCGAGGCCTTGCGGGTGGCCCGCGCCTATGGGCTCGATGCAGTGCTGTGGCTGGGTGAGGCGAAGGCCCGCGCCGATCTGGGGCGCGACTTCGGCTGCGGCTTGAGCGAGGCCGAAGTGGACTACCTGCGCCGCGAGGAATGGGCGCAAACCGCCGAGGATATTCTCTGGCGGCGCACCAAGCTGGGGCTGCATATGAGCGCGGAGCAGCAGGCAGCGCTGGAGGAATATCTTGAGAGCTGAAACCCGGCCCCGCTCGTCCTGAGCTTGTCGAAGGACTGTCCTTTTCCTTGAGGCTTGCGCGGAGTTCGAAGAAAAAAGCAGCCCTTCGACAGGCTCAGGGCGAGCGGGTGTTTGTGCTCGGATCCGCTCCGGCCGAGCGGGATGGTGGGATTGGATCCGCTCAGCACGAGCGGACTTCGTGAAGGTCAGTCCTCCTTCTTGCGCACATCCTCGTCGCGCAAAGGCGTATACTTCACTTCGGCCGGCCTCCCCGCCATACGCGCGCGCACCATCAGTTCGCCGCGTGTCCAGCGAGGCATTTCGCTCGGTGGCCAGGCCCCGAGCCGCGCCTCCTTCAGCGCCGACAGCACATGGCCGAGCTTTTCCAGCTTCGTGGTGTGCACCCGGTGGTCCCAGGCCAGCTCCGCCTGCTCGACCACCTTGCGCCCGATCGCGCCATAGATGTTCGTCGCCGCCAGCACCGCCCAGCGCTGGCGGAAGCGCAGGTGCCGCGCGCCCAGCCGAGCCGCTGCCTCGTGGCTCTCGGCCAGATGCACCAGCCGCCGCGCCAGTGTAACCAGCTTGTCGCGGTACAACGGCTTCATGTGCTGGCCGGGCGGAATATCCATCTCCACCAGCCATTCCACCGGCAGGTAGCAGCGGCCCACCGCGTCGTCTTCGGACAGGTCGCGCGCGATGTTGCTCAGCTGGAATGCGAGGCCGAGGTCGCAGGCGCGGTCCAGCGTTTCGTCCTCGCTGTCGGGCACGCCCATAACCTTGGCCATCATCACGCCCACCGCGCCCGCGACATGGTAGCAATAGCGCATCAGGTCAGCCTCGGTGCGCGGACGCCAGCCCTCGGCGTCGAGCGCGAAGCCGTCGATCACATCGTCGCACATGGCTTGCGTGAGGCCGCATTCGGAGGCCACCAGCCCCAGCGCGTCGAAGGCGAGGTCCGATGTCGGCTGGCCGTCCAGCGCGCGGTGGGTGAGGATGCGGATCGCTTCGACCCGGTCGTGCCCCTGCTTCTCGTCGATGCTGAGCGGGCCGCCGTGATCCTGCCCGTCGGCGATGTCGTCGCAGCGGCGGCACCAGGCGTAGAGCAGGTGCGCGCGTTCGCGCGTGGCCTTGTCGAACAGCAGCGAGGCGCTGGCGAAGCTCTTCGAGCCGAGCGCGATGGATTCGGCGGCACGCTTCACCAAGGCCGCACGGCTGCGCCCGCCGCCTGCCGCGCGATAGGGCTGGTTGACGACAAGGCTGGCGACCAGCGGGCGGGGGGCGATGCGCTTCACAGGTCCTCCACCCGCATCTGCACCACCGTCCTGGCAGGGCTGAAAGAGGCCATCTTTTCCAGCAACTCGTCGAGGGTGCCGGCAGAAATCAGGATGTCGCGGTGGGCTTGCCGTACGAAGCCGACCTCGCCCATATGTGCGTTGAAGGCGAGCAGCCCGTCGTAATAATTGAAGGCGTTGAGCAGACCGACCGGATTGGCGTGATAGCCCAGCTGCGCCCAGCTGATTGCTTCCCACAGCTCGTCCATCGTGCCGACACCGCCGGGGAGGGTGACGAAGCCATCGGAGAGGTCGGTGAAGGCCTGCTTGCGCTGGTGCATGGTGTCGACCACCTGCAGCTCCGTCAGGCCCGTGTGGGCCACTTCGAGGTTCACCAGCGCCGTGGGAATAACGCCGATCACCTCGCCGCCCGCACTCAGCGCGCCATCGGCCACAGCGCCCATCAGCCCGGCCTTGCCGCCGCCATAGACCACGCCGATCCCGCGCTGCGCCAGCGCTGCGCCGACTTCGCGGGCGAGTGCCATGTAGCGCGGATCGGCGGGTGTGGCCGAACCGCAATAGACCGCGAGCCGCTTCATCGGGCGAGGTCCTCGATCATCAGCCCGGCGGTCGCCTTGGCGCTGCCGACCACGCCGGGGATGCCCGCGCCGGGATGGGTGCCCGCACCCACGAGGTAGAAGTTCTCGATCACGTCATCGCGATTATGCCCGCGGAACCATGCGCTCTGCGTTAACACCGGCTCGAGGCTGAACGCGCTGCCGAGATGCGCATTCAGATCGCGGCTGAAGTCGGTGGGGGCATAGTGGAAGCTGGTCACGATCCGGTCGTGAATATCGGGGATCAGCCGCCGCCCGACTTCGTCGAGGATGCGCTTTTCCAGCTGCGGTCCGACCACCGACCAGTCGATCGCCAGCTTGCCCTGATGGGCCACCGGCACCAGCGCGTAGAAGGTGCTCTTGCCTTCGGGGGCCATGCTGGGATCGGTCACGGTCGGATGGTGGAGATAGATCGAGAAATCCTCCGGCAGCACGCCGTGGGTATAGATGTCGTCAAGCAGCCCTTTGTAGCGCGGGCCGAACAGGATCATGTGGTGCGGAATGCCCGGCCAGCTGCCCTCGACCCCGAAGTGGACGACGAACAGGCTGGGCGAGAAACTCTTCTTCGCCAAGGCTTTGCCCTGTGTCTTGCCGCGATGGCTGTCGCCCAGCAGGTCGCGGTAGGAGTGGACGATGTCGGCGTTCGAGGCGACCGCGTCGAACTCGCCATACCAGCCACTCCTAGTGTGAACGCCCTTGGCCCGCTTGCCGAGCATTTCGATCCGAGCAACCGGATCGCCGAGCATGACCTTGCCGCCGATCCGCTCGAAATGGCGGACCATTCCGGCGATCAGGCGATTGGTGCCCCCGCGCGTCCACCACACGCCGCCGTCTTTCTCGAGCTTGTGGATCAGCGCGTAGATCGCGCTGGTTTTCATCGGGTTGCCACCCACCAGCAGCGTGTGGAAGCTCAGCGCCTCGCGCAGCTTTTCGCTGCGGATGAACTTGCTCACCATCGAATAGACCGAACGCCAGGCCTGATACTTCATCAGCGCAGGCGCGGCCTTGATCATTGAGGCGAAGTCGAGAAACGGCACCGTGCCGAGCTTGACGTAGCCTTCCTCGAACACCCCGGCCGAATATTCGAGGAAGCGTTCGTAGCCCTGCACGTCGGCGGGATCGAGCTTGGCGATCTCCTTGCGCAGTGATGCTTCGTCGTTCGAATAGTCGAAGTTGCTGCCGTCGGGCCAGTTGAGGCGGTAGAACGGCATGACCGGCATCAGTTCGACGTCGGCCGCCATGTCGTGGCCGGAAAGCGCCCACAGCTCCTTGAGGCAATCGGGATCGGTGACGACGGTTGGCCCGGCATCGAAGGTGAAGCCGTCACGCTCCCAGAAATAGGCGCGCCCGCCGGGCTTGTCGCGCGATTCGATCACCGTGGTGGCGATTCCGGCGCTTTGCAGCCGGATGGCGAGCGCTAGCCCGCCGAAACCGGCGCCTATCACGCAGGCGGTGCGGCCTTCTGGGCGTGTCATGAATAATCCTTGTGTTCGGGCGCCCGCAGGGGCGGGGCAGGGCGTGTCAGGGCAGCGACAGCCCGAGATACGGGAACAGGGGGCTTGCCCGCAAGGACTCTTGCCCGATCGGGCAGGTTGGAGCGACCGGCATAAAAGCGTTCGATCAGCCTTTCGGACAGGCGATAGAAGCGTTCGAACACGCGATAACGCTCCTCGGGCAGGGCGGCGCCGAACAGCATCCGCCCGAGCAGGCGATAGAACCCCATTGCGCGCCAATGCTTGCGCGCGCGATCTTCGAGCTTCGTGGCGAGCTCTTCGCCGGGCAGATCGGCGTCGGCTGCAACGGCCAGCGCGGTGGCGACGGCGAAGGGCAGGGTATAACTGGTCAGTGGGTGGACAAAACCGCCTCGTGCGCCCGCCACGCTCACGCCGGCAATACGCTGCTCAGCCTGATAGGCGGCGAAGTCGCCCCCGGTGATGACCGGAAGCACACCGGTTTCGCTGCCGAGCACTTCGCCCTCCCAGCCATGTTCGCGCGCATAGTCGTCAAGCCGGGCGCTGAGGGCCGCGTGGTCGAGCCTGGGCTCGTCCTGATAGTAGGTATCCTCAATGAAGACCTCCCGCTCACCCAGCGGCAGGACATAGACGAAGCGGTACCCGCCCAGTTGCGCGACCGTCGCGTCCATGATGACCGGCGCAGTCAGGCCGTGCGGGCGGGCAAGGCGCAGGTGGCGGCCCATGAACACCTGCCAGCCGCCGCTCAGCGTTGCTGTGGGCGCAAAACCCCTACAGTCGATCACCGCGCGTGCCGCGATACGCGTCCCGTTACCGAGGGTGACGCCGCCGGCATCGAGCCTGGCCGCCTCGGCCCCGGTGAGGATAGTGCCCGCGGGCAGTTCGCGCGCCAGCGTGGCGGCAAAGTCCTCGCTGGCGAGCGAGCAATAGCGACTGGCGAGGTGGCGGCTGTGGGCGGGAAAGCGCACATCGTAGCCGTGCTCCCAAACGGTCTTGCGGAAGGGCGCGAGCAGGGTTTCGCCGCCTATGGGCAGGTCGCTGGCAAACCAGCTCCAGCGGTGATTGCCGCCCGGCTGCGCACCCGCTTCGATCAATCGCAGCGTCAGATCGGGGCGCGCTTGTGAAACCGCGAGCGCGATCAGCCCTCCGGCCAGCCCTCCGCCGACAATAGCCATATCGAAGGTGTGCCCGGTCATCTAACTGCGATAGCTTATCGCCGTCGTGGAACCAACTCGGTGTACCGAACATTTCACCTGAAATTCGGGGAGCCCCAATATGTCCAGTTATTCTCTCAAGGCCAGCCTTGCCCTTGCCGCTGCCACTCTCATTTCATCCGGTGCCAATGCGCAAGGAAGCGAAGAGACGATCGACATGAGCGATACGGCCTTTTCCGGCGACTATCTCTCGGTCGGCGTCGGCGTCGCGGTCAATCCAAGCTATCTTGGTTCGGACGATTATGTCTTCACGCCGCTGCCGATCGTGCAGGGTTCGCTCGGCGGGGTGGGCATTTCTCCGCGCGGAGGTGGGCTTGCGCTCGACTTCATCCCCGATGGAGACGGAAAGGTCGGCTTCGATCTCGGGGTGGTGGGGCGGCTGCGCGCCAATCGCAACAGTCAGATCGAGGACGAAGTTGTCGCCAGCCTCGGCAAGCTCGACAAGGCGATCGAAGTCGGCCCCACGGCGGGCGTGACCATCAACAAGGTGCTGCACGGCTATGACAGCCTGACCTTCAGCGCCGATGCTGCGTGGGACATCAACGGCGCACACAAGGGCTTTGCGGTCAGCCCATCGGTGACCTATTTCACCCCGCTCAGCCGTGGAATGGTGGCGAGCCTCTCGCTGTCGACCGAATATGCCGACGCCAAGTTCCACGATTATTACTTCGCCGTCAGCCCGGCGCAAAGCGCGGCGACCGGCGGCGAACTGCCCGCGTTCCAGCCCTCGGGCGGCGGCTTCACCCGTGCCGGGGCCACGCTGCTGACCGGGATCGACCTCGATGGCGACATCACCAACGGCGGCTTCGCGCTGATCTTGGTGGGTGGCTATTCACGCGTGCTTGGCGATGCGGCGGATTCGCCGTTCACCAGCGTGCGCGGTTCGAAAGACCAGTTCTTCGGCGCCTTCGGGGTCGGCTACACCTTCTGAGCATAGGGAGTGGAGCCAGCCCGGTGCTGGCTCCTTGCCCCTATTCCTCGTCCTTCTCGATCATCAGATCGGGGCGCGGCGCGGGGACTGGCGCGGTGCGGTTGCCCGTCTTCAGGTAGGTGTCGAACCATTCCATCATGCGCAGGTTATAGTCGTAGCGGGCTGCGGCCATCGCGTTGCCGTGGCCTTCACCCGGATACCAGACCAGCCGCAGCGGCGTATCGGGCTTGCGGATTTTGATGTTGCGATAAAGCTCAAGGCTCTGCGTCGGGCTCACGCGCGGGTCGTCCTCGCCGTGCATGATCAGCAGCGGGGTTTCAGCCTGCCCGGCATAGGTGATCGGGCTGCGCTCGATGGTGAACTCGTAATTGTCCCAGGGCTGCGCGCGGGCGTGGACGAGGAATTCCTCGTTCGGGATGTCGGTGGTGCCGAGCTTCGAGAGCAGGTCGGAAATGCCCACGAACATGACGCCTGCGGCAAATTCCTCCGAATAGCGCGTCGAGCTCCAGGCCGTGGCGTAGCCGCCATAGGAGCCGCCCGTCACGCCGACCCGGTCGCCATCGGCCACCAGCTGTTCGACAAGCGCGCGCTTGGCGTCGACCAGATCGTCGAACTCCTTGCCAGCGGCATCGGCCTGATGCTGCTTGGAAAAGGCGGTGCCATAGCCGGTCGAGCCGCGATAGTTCGGCAGGAACACCGCATAACCCTGGCCCGCCGCCACCTGTCCGGGGTTGGAGTAGCTGGTCACCCAGCCGTTGCTCTCGTGCGATTCCGGGCCGCCGTGGACATCGAGGATCAACGGCGATCCGCCGAGCGGAGGCTCGCCCACCGGTTCGATCAGAATACCCTCGATCACCTGCCCGTCGCGCGCGGCATAGGTAAGCGTGCGCTGGGTGCCGAAGTCGATCTCCGACAGCCAGGGGTTGTGCGCGGTCCAGCGCTCCAACCCGCCGCGCGAGGCGACGAACAGCTCGGACGGGTGGGTGGGTGAATTGGCCGTGGCGATCAGGATGTTGCCGCCCTGATCGAGCCCGGTCAAAATAAGATCGCCCGGATCGACATTGCCAAGCACCTCGCCGCTGTCCGAATAGTAGCGCAGCACAGACTGCGCACCGACGTGGATTACGCTGGCGAGCCGCCCGTCGGCCATCCACTCGGCATCGACCGCCGCTTCGGGTGCGCCCTCGTTCAGGGCGGTAAACTCGCCCGTGGCGGCATCGACGAGATAGAGGGTGGTTGCCGCCGGATCGTTGGCATCGACCGCCGCGATCATCGACAGCTGGCGCGAATCGGGCGAAATCTCGATGTCGCCGAGCTTGCCGGTGGTCGCCACCGTGATCACGCTTTCGTCGAACAGGTTGAGCACATTGGCGCGCAGGCTGGTGTACTGGTCGTCTACCAGCGGGGTGGGCGCGGAGGTGAACACCGCGAACTCGCCATTGGGAGCGACATCGAAGCTGTAGACCTGACCGGGCAGATCGAGCTGGCGCGGTTCGGCATCAGGTTCTTCGCCAAGGCCTGCCACGAACACCCGCGAATAGCGCAGCTCTTCTTCATAGACGCGCGCGGTGAACCCGGCATCGGACTCGGTTTCGCGCTCGTCGTCCTTTTCTGCGGCCGCGATCAGGTAGACCTCGCTGCCCGAAGGCGCGAAGGAATAGGACGTAACGTCGGCACCGTCGATTGCGGCGAGCTTGCGATAGGGGCCGCCGCTCACGGGCACACCCCACAGCGCGCGCTTCTCGCCCTCGGCGCTCCACAGGAAGGCGATCATCGCGCCATCGGGTGTAAAGCCGATCCGCGAGACTTCCATCCCCTCGGGCAGCCAGGCGCGCGCCTGCATCTGCGCATCGGCGAGGAACAGCTCCTGCCGCGCGCCGCCGTTTTCCTCGCCTTTGGTGACATCGGGGCGCGAGAGCGTGGTGTAGGCGATGTTGGTGCCATCGCGCGAGATCGCGATTCCGGCGGTGGATTCGATGCGGGCGACATCCTGCGGCGTCATCGGGCGGGCGGCGAGGGCGGCGGGCAGGGCCACGCCCGCGGCAAGCGGGAGCGACAGCAAAAGGGCGGCGCGGCGGATCAGCATGGGGTCGTCCTCGATTTCCGGTTTCAGGTGTTAGCAACGGTCATAGCGCGAGGGGCGCTGCTGGCAATGGCTGCGGCGGCGCTAGCCCCCGTCGGGCGCGGCCAGTTCGCGCAGGGGAGCCTCGGGATCGGTTTCGAGCAGCGCGCAAGCCCGGTCCCACCCGCCGCGCAGCCACAGGGCCCAGGCCTTCTCGTGCCCCGGCAGCACCAGCGGCATACGTTCAGCGCCAAGCGCGCGGACTTCGGGGCTGGCGGGGCGGGTGATGAGCGCGAAGCTTGGCACCTCGCTATCCTTCCACACTCCGGCGAAGGCGAACAGCGGTTCGCGTTCGGGCGCGAGCCAGTGGCGCAAGCGGCGGCCTTCGTAGTCGGTGCCCGCGCCCCAGGCCATGAAGCTGGTGGCAGGCACGAGGCAACGGAACTCGCGGTTCCTGAGGTTGCCGATCCAGAACGGGCTGTCGGGATTGGCGACGCTGAGCACCGGGCGCGCGTTGTATCCGGCAGAGGGCGGGGGCGGCACGCCCCAGAGGCGCGGCACCATCCGCCGCGTCTGCCGCGAGGCACCCGGCCCGGCGATGAACTCGCGCCCCTCGGTGATGATCGGCGCGAAGGCTCCCGGCGCGATATGGCCACCCGCCCATGGGTCGTTGCCGCTATAAGCGCCGAACTGGCGGGCGATGGCGCGGGCATCGGCGTCGAGGCGGAAGAGAACAGTCATGGTGCTTTGGACGGCGGCTATCAGGGCCTCTTGCCCTAAACTGCGTGGACAAATTCGGAAGGGATTGGAACGACGCAAATTTAGGGTGGTTATCGATCGTTCGATTTCTTGCGGAAGGCCACCCCATAAAGGAACAGCACAAGTCCGAAGCCCAAAAGCGCTCCTAGGCTCGGCCAGAGTGGGTTGAACACATAGAGGAGTGCGTCAAGTGCGTCCGGTCGGCGGCTCGCGTCGTTCAACTGGATGACAGTGTAGATCAGCATCGCAAGCGGGATCGTGAGAAGTGTCGCACAGCCGACTTTGACTCGAGGCACCAAGCCAGCCACGGCGCCTAAAAGCCCGCCGACCAACAGAGCTGTTTCTATTCCCGTCATGCCATTACCTTAGCACACCAAGAGACGGCAGCTATGGGCTCTATTCTGTTGAAAAACTCCTCTTGCGAAGAGAGCGAGCCGCTGATTCAGTGTTCTTCGTAATCAGGAGATTTGCTGATGATGGGCGAGCGGACGGTGATGCAGGAGGCGCTGTTCTACAGCTTCCGCATTGAGGATCAT
>DAICXZ010000016.1 GCA_027311945.1 Erythrobacter sp. | reverse complement strand
GCTGCGCAAGATCGGTGAACGCACAGTCCGCGGCCTGTGGGACCTGATCGGCACGCTCGTCGACATCTTCCAGCCCGATGAATGCGCCAATTACTTCAAATCCTGTGGCTACGAACCGGAATGAACGGAAACCGCTCTAAGATGCAGCGCGCCGCAAGGCGTCCACATTCCTGCGCTCAAACGCGTATTTTGCATTTTCTTTTGCAACTGTTTTTCAGAACCGATATTCAGGTCCGATGGACTTGCCCGATCCCACCTTGCTGGCGATCCCCGCCTTCATCGTGACCATGCTGGCTGAAGCATGGTTGGGCCAGCGCAGCGGGCGCGTGCGCTATACCGGCGGCGACACCTTCACATCACTGGCGCTCGGCATCGGCAGTGTGCTCGCGGGGCTGATTACCGGCGGCGCGGTGCTGGCGATGGCCAATGCCGTCTATGCCTATCGGCTGTTCGATATCGGCTATGTCTGGTGGGCCTGGCCGCTCGCCTTCGTGCTCGACGATCTCGCTTACTACTGGTTCCACCGGACCGCGCACCGGGTGCGCTGGTTCTGGGCCGCGCATGTGGTCCACCATTCGAGCGAGCACTACAACCTCTCGACCGCGCTGCGGCAGACCTGGACCGGCTTTATCGCGCTCTCGTTTCTGTTCCGGCTGCCGCTGTTCCTGCTCGGCTTTCCGCCCGCGCTGGTGTTCTTCCTCGTCGGGCTGAACCTCATCTACCAATACTGGATTCATACCGAGGCGGTGGGCCGGATGCCGCGCTGGTTCGAGGCGGTGATGAACACGCCCTCGCATCACCGCGTCCACCACGCCACGAACCCGCGCTATCTCGATGCCAATTTCGCGGGCGTCTTCATCGTGTGGGACCGGATGTTCGGCACCTTCGTGCCCGAGGATGAGCAAGACCCGATCCGCTACGGGATCGTGAAGCCGCTCGAACGCACGGGCGGGATTGCAGGCGTGCTGTGGGCCGCCTTCCACGAATGGGTGGGCATCGCGCAGGACATGTGGCGCGCGCCGTGGCGGGCGAAACTCGGCTACCTGCTGCGCCCGCCCGGATGGAGCCACGACGGCTCGCGCGAGACATCGGACATGATCCGCGCGCGCTGGCAAGCCGGTCACGAAGCCGAACGCTAACTTGCGCCCGCCTCGCGCTGCGCCATCAGCGCCAGCATCCGCTGCACCCGCTCGGCAGGGAGCAGCGTGCGGAAATCGTAGGTCTGTTCAAATCGCGGAATGCCCTCGGGAAAGGTAACCCATGGCATCGCACTTTCGGTGTAGATCACCGCGTCGGGCGTAAACGTATCGGGCTCGTCAAACGTGCCCACGCGCAGACCCAGGCCCAGTCGCCCAAGCCGGGGGTAGATGCTCCACAGCGCCGTGCCGCATTCCCGGCAGCGGCAGATCAGATGCGGGCCGCCGCTGCCCGACACCAACATATGCTCGGTCAGCCTGCCTTGCAGCACCTCGACCCGGTCCGATTCGTAGAAAGCGTTGACCACACCGGTCGATCCAGTCTGCTGCTGGCAGCGGCGGCAATGGCAATTGTTGACGAAGATCGGCTCGCCCTTGACCCGAAATCGCACATGGCCGCAGGCGCAACCGCCCGTTCGAGCCGCTTGCATCGTCTTCATTCCACGCCCTGCCCGCTCAATCAGCGGACAATCTAGCATGGGCAGCGCGCTCGTCCAGCGGGCTGCTTCAGGCGGGTTCCAATCGCTCCTCTTCCAGCACGGTGCGCGCGGCGCAATAGAGCCGCTCGACTGCGAGCGAAGCCTGGACCTTGTCCTCCTCGGGCAGCAAGGAAGCAATCGCCTCCTCGCTGTCCTGCGCGATCCGGGCCATGGCCTGGCAGATCGTCCGCCCCATCGCGGTGAGGCGAATGGCGAGCGGTCGCTGTGCGGGGCTCGGCGGCCTCTCGATCAGGCCCCGCGTGGTGAGCATCTTCACCATCCGGCTGATCTGCCCGCAGTCCCGGCCAAGATTGGTTGCCAGAGCAGCCAGCGTTATCGGCGCATGGGCATTGACCTGCGCCAGCAGGCGATAGTGGATTTCGGTAAGGCCAAAGCTCTGCCGGAAGCTGGCAGCGCGGCAACGCACCACGGCCTCACAGGCCATGATCAGCCGGTCGGATAGGGCTTGCGGGGGTTCGGCATGGTCGAAGGAATGCTCGGCGGCGGTCATGGTCGGTCCTTTCGCGGGCAGGCACTGTCGGCCCGGTGGTTCCCGCGATCATGCCGAGGCCTTTGGCGGCCGACAGGTAAATTACGGTAATTCGCCTGCGCGCAACGGTTACACCGGCGTTACCGCGTGACCTTCAGCTGCATCCTTCGCATGCCTGACTGCTTTTCTCGACCTGGAAGGTCGCGTGGCCGATGGCATGGTGATGCTCCAGCTCGTGCGCAGCATCACGCAGGAACGCATCGCCCGGATGGCCGCCCGGCATCACCAGATGAGCGGTCAGCGCGGTCTCGGTCGTGCTTACCGCCCAGATATGGACATGGTGGACATCGCTCACCCCCGGCAGGTTCTTCAGGCGGGCAAACACCGCATCTTCGTCCACCCCGGCTGGCACACCGGCAAGGCCCAGCCTGACGCTGTCTTTCAGGAGACCCCAGGTGCCCCAGCCAATCACCGCAACGATCACAAGGCTGACCAGCGGGTCGATGATCACCGCTCCAGTGAGCAGGATCACCACGCCCGCCACCACCACGCCAACCGACACCAGCGCATCTGCCGCCATGTGCAGGAAGGCCCCGCGCACGTTCAGGTCATCATGCTGCCCGCGCATGAACATCAGCGCGGTTGCCGTGTTGATGACGATGCCCACGCCCGCCACCCAGATCATCGTCCAGCCTTGCGGCTCGACCGGGTCGAACAGCCGGTGCACGGTTTCGAACAGGATCGCCCCGATCGCGATCAGCAGCAGCATCGCATTGGCGAGCGCGGCAAGGATGGTGGAGCTTTTCAGGCCATAGGTGAAGCGCGCCGTGGCCGGCCGCCTTGCCGCGACGCTCGCGCCCCAGGCGATGATCAGGCCGAGCACGTCGCTGAGGTTGTGCCCCGCATCGGCCACCAGCGCCATCGAGCCCGAGATATAACCGTAAATCGCCTCTACTGCGACGAACACCGTGTTGAGGACAATGCCGATGGCAAAGGCGCGGCCGAAATCCTTGGGCGCGTGCGAGTGGCCTCCAGAGTGCGAATGACCATGCCCGTGATCGTGGCCATGGCTGTGCCCATGGCTATGACTGTGCGCCCCGCTCATCGCATCACTCGTAGACGCAAGCGTCGAGCGCGTCACGCCGCACCACGCCGATCCGCGCCCTGATCGAATTGCCATAGCGCCGGGTGAAGCCCGTGGGGTTGATCACCGCGCGCTTCTTTGGGCTGGGCAGCGCTGCCGCCATCCGCGCCGCCTCGCTCTCGCTGAGCTGGGCCGCCGAATGCTGGAAATAGCGCTCGGCCCCGGCGGCAACGCCATAGGTGCCGATCCCTGTCTCGGCGACGTTGAGGTAGACCTCCATGATCCGGCGCTTGCCCCAAAGATGCTCGATCAGGAAGGTGAACCAAGCCTCCAGCCCCTTGCGGAAGAAGCCGCCGCCTTGCCACAGGAACACGTTCTTGGCGGTCTGCTGGCTGATCGTCGATCCGCCGCGCTCGCGCTTGCCTGCCATGCGCTCCTCGATTGCCTGCTCGATCGCCTCGGCATCGAAGCCGGAGTGCTCGCAGAACTTGCTGTCTTCGGCGGCGATCACGGCGGAGACCATGTTGCGGTCGATCCGCGAGAGCGGCTCCCAATCGCGGGTAAAGCCATTCTCGTCCATCAGCATGGTGGCCGTGACCGGCACCGGCACGAAGCGCCACAGGCCCACCGCCAGCAGGCTCAGCACCACGAAAGCCACGATAAGGCGGCCGAGCCAGATAAACATGCGTGTGACCATAGACTGCCCGTCATAGCGGGCTGACGACGCCATGGAAATCCACCTCCTCAACGCCCTTGCAAGATTGAGCATTTTTGGCACTATCTGTGCCTCAATCGGTCGCCATTGAAGGAATTTTCGCCATTTTCCGCACCAGCCTGCTCACCGCCCTGCTCCTTTCCACCACGCCCGCGCTGGCGCAGGACGCTGAGATGGCCGCCGCCATCGAGGCCGACTGGGACGGCCACCTTGCCGCCCTGTTCGAACACTTCCACCGCAACCCCGAATTGTCGTTCATGGAAGTGCAAACCGCCGCGCGGATGGCCGAGGAACTGCGCACTGCCGGGGCCGAGGTGACCGAGAATGTCGGCGGCACGGGCGTGGTGGGAATGCTGCGCAACGGCGAAGGGCCGCTGGTGATGTTGCGCGCGGATATGGACGGGTTGCCGCTCAAGGAAGACAGCGGGCTCGCCTATGCCGCCACTGTCACCCAGGTCGATGCTGACGGGGTCGAATATCCGGTGATGCACGCCTGCGGGCACGATTCGCACATCACCGCGCTGGTCGGCATCGCCCGCTATCTCGCCGCCAACACCGACAAGTGGTCGGGCACGGTGATGCTGGTGGTCCAGCCCGCCGAAGAACGCCTCGGCGGCGCGCGCGCAATGCTCGAAGACGGACTTTACGAGCGCTTCGGCAAGCCCGACTACGCGCTCGGCTTCCATTCGGCGGCCGGCGCGCCGGTCGGCACGATCAACGTCCCCGACACCAACAACCTGTTCTCGTCGAGTTCCGATGCGGTCGATATCGTCGTCCACGGGGTGGGCACACACGGGGCATATCCGCACGCCGGGCGCGACCCGGTCTATATCGGGGCCGAAATCGTGACCGGACTGCAAAGCATCGTCAGCCGCGAGGTAGCCCCGTTGCAGCCGTCGGTCATCACGGTGGGCATGTTCAACGCCGGAACCAAGCGCAACATCATCCCCGACCGCGCCGATCTGCAACTGACCGTGCGGAGCAACGATCCGGCCGTGCGCACGCAAGTGCTGGAGGCGATCGAGCGCGTGACGGTGAACACCGCCCGCGCCCATGGCATCGCCGAAGACATGCTGCCCGAAGTCACGCGCCAATATGGCACCCCGCCCGGCATCAACAACGACGCCCTGGCCCGGCGGCTCGATGCGGCGCTGCGCGGGGCCTTCGGTGAGGAGACCGTGGTAGTCACCAAGCAGACCGGGATGGGCGCGGAGGACTTCGCCTATTTCATCACCGAGGAAACCGGCGTTCCGGGCTACTTCTTCGCGATCGGCAGCACGCCGCTGGCAGAGATCGAAGCTGCGGCAAACGGTGGGCCTCCCGTCCCCTCGCACCATTCGCCGTTCTTCCGCATCGATGGCGAGGCCACGGTGACGCTGGGCGCCGAGGCGCTGATCACCGCCGTGATGGACCTGGCGCCAGCGATGTGAAGCCAACAGCCCTTCGCCTCGGGCAAGCGAGCAAAACAAAAGGGGCGCGGAAGGTCTGACCTTCCGCGCCCCTTGTATCGTTTCAGTGCCAAATGGCTCAGGCCACGCCAGGCAGCAACTTCTCGCCCGCGATCCGTTGCATCGCCTTCTGCAACTTCTCGAACGCGCGCACCTCGATCTGGCGGATACGCTCGCGGCTCACGTCATAGACCTGCGACAGCTCTTCCAGCGTCTGCGGGTTCTCGGTCAGGCGCCGTTCGGTGAGAATGTGCTTCTCACGGTCGTTCAGGCTGTCCATCGCTTCGAGCAGCATGCCATGGCGCACCTCGGCCTCTTCGGCGTCGGCCACGGTTTCATCCTGCAGCGGGCGGTCATCGGTCAGCCAGTCCTGCCACTCGCCCGAGCCTTCCTCGCCATTGCGCATCGGCGTGTTGAGCGAGCCGTCGCCGCCCATCATCATCCGGCGGTTCATGTTGATCACTTCCTGCTCGGAAACACCGAGATCGGTCGCGATCTTGGCGACATCATCGGGATGCAGGTCGGAATCCTCGTACGCCTCGAGCTGCTTCTTCATCCGGCGCAGGTTGAAGAACAGCTTCTTCTGCGCGGCGGTGGTGCCCATCTTCACCAGGCTCCACGAGCGCAGGATGAACTCCTGCATGCTCGCCTTGATCCACCACATCGCATAGGTCGCGAGGCGGAAGCCGCGATCGGGCTCAAACTTCTTCACGCCCTGCATCAGGCCGACATTGCCTTCGGAAATGAGGTCGGACACGGGCAGGCCATAGCCGCGATAGCCCATCGCGATCTTCGCCACCAAACGCAGGTGCGAGGTCACGAGCTGCGCGGCAGCTTCGGGGTCTTCGTGTTCCTGATAGCGCTTGGCGAGCATATATTCCTGCTCAGCCGTCAGCACCGGGAATTTCTTGATTTCGGCCAGATAGCGATTGAGGCTCTGCTCACCGCCGAGGGCTGGCACACTGGGTCGGACTTGGCTCACTGTTCCCTTACCTTTCTTCTGCGTCGACCGCCGATGCCGGACCCCTGCTGGGCATCTCGGCGCTGGGGCCACCTGGGATGCTCCGATGAGAGCATGTTGCCGTTATAGAAGCTTTGCACGCGATGTGTGTGCATTTCATCGATCAGAACGACCAAGTTCGTCGATGAGTTCCCGCATATCGGCCGGCAATTCGGTCGCAAATTGTATCGAATCGCCGGTGACAGGATGGACGAAACCGAGGCTTGCGGCATGCAGCGCCTGGCGCGCAAAACCGAGGTTGCGGATCGTGTCGCGGATGGCTGACGGATCTCGTCCATAGACAGGATCTCCCAATAGCGCATGGCCGATTGACGAAAGGTGAACCCGCACCTGGTGGGTCCGCCCTGTTTCGAGCCGACATTCGATGAGACTCGCATGATCGAGCCGTTCGATCAGCTTGTAATGGGTGATCGCATGCTTGCCACGCGAGGAATTGTTGTCGAGCACCGCCATTTTCTTTCGATCACGGTCGGACCGGCCCAGCCGGGCGTTTATGGTGCCCTGCGCGGGGTTCGGATACCCGCCGCAGACGGCGAGATAGCGCCGCCCGATCGAGTGGTCGGCGAACTGCCTCGCCAGCCCTTCGTGCGCGACATCGCTCTTGGCGACCACGAGCAGGCCCGAGGTATCCTTGTCGATGCGGTGGACGATACCGGGCCGCGCCACCCCGCCGATGCCGCTGAGCTGCCCCGCGCAGTGGTGCAGCAGCGCGTTCACCAGCGTGCCATCGGGATTGCCCGCCGCCGGGTGGACCACCATTCCGGCAGGCTTGTCGACCACGATCAGGTGCGCGTCCTCGAACACCACGGTGAGGGGGATATCCTGTGGACGAGCCTGTGGATCGTCTGGGGGTGGCAGGTGGATAACGAAGCTTAAGCCCGCCTGGACCTTGGTGGATGGGGAGGTGGCAGGCTTGCCAGCGATCTCGACCTTTCCTTCGGAAATCAGCGCCTTGATCCGCTCCCGCGACAAGTCGCTCGCATCGGCCAGGGCTTTGTCGAGACGGCCGTCCGCAGCGATGGTGCCAGCGACAACATCAGACATCCGACTGTCCCCCAACGCCCGCTCGTCCTGAGCTTGTCGAAGGACCGCTTTTGCTTTGCGCATGGCGCGAGATCGCCTCCCAGTCCCCTCTTATAAGGGCAAGCTTCTTTGCCCGTGACCACCCCTTGATCCGTCGCTCTGCCTCGAACGCCTCCTGCCGCGATGGAAACTCCTGCGACCACACCAGTTCAACTGGCAATCTCTCGCTCGTAAATCCCGGAATGGCTCCCGCCTTGTGTTGCGCCATGCGCAGGTCCAGATTGTCGCTATGGCCGGTATAGAACCTGCCTCCCCGGCAGTGCAGAATGTAGGTCCAGAACGGCATGAGCCCGTCTAAAGAGAAAAGCGGTCCTTCGACAAGCTCAGGACGAGCGGATCTGGAGCTTTCTTGCGCCATCGCCGAGCAAATCCGCACGCACGCCCGACTCACCACCCCGCTCGAATGCTGCGGCCTCCTCCTCGGCGAGGGCACGATCATCATCGAGGCTCGCCCGGCCCGCAACGTCCACCTGTCGCCGCAAACCCACTTCGAGATCGACCCGCAGGCGCTGATCGACGCGAACCGCGCCGCGCGTGCAGGCGGGCCGCAGGTGCTCGGCTACTATCACTCACACCCGTTCGGCCCCGCGCAGCCCTCAGCCACCGACCGCGCCATGGCCGCGCGCGACGGAGCAATCTGGGCCATCGTCACTGGCGACCAGATCACCTTCTGGCGCGACAGCGAAAGCTGTTTCACCCCGCTTTCCTACGAGCTGGCAAAAGGGTAAAGGCGCAGCACGATGGATCGTGCCAACCCCCTTCTGCCGCGCAATTTTGCCAAGGCGGGTGGTGGCGCGGCTTTTTTGCCCTAGAACAGTGTCACACCTGTAACACCTTGCTGGAACAGACTATCGCCCTGCCCATGACCTCCTCCACCGATCTTGCCGCCCTCCTCTGCTCACGCCTGTGCCACGACATGCTCAGCCCCGTAGGCGCACTCAACAACGGGCTGGAGCTGCTCGCCGACGAGCGCGACCCCGAAATGCGCGCACGCTGCCTCGAGCTGCTAGAACAGAGCGCCAGGACCACCGCGATGAAACTGAAGTTCTTCCGCCTCGCCTTCGGGGCGGCGGGCGGCTTCGGCGAACAGGTGCCTGTAGAGGAGCCCAGGGAGCTGATCGAAGGCCTCGCCTCGGGCAATGCGCGCGTCAGCCTCGACTGGGCGCTGGAGGTCAACTCACTGTCGAAACCGGCGGTGAAGATCCTGCTCAACCTCGCCGCCATCGGGCTGGATTCGCTGGTGCGCGGGGGCACTTTGCTGGTCGGCGCGGAACGCAGCGACGGCGCCACCGAAATCGTGATTCGCGCCGAGGGTCCGAAGATCGCCTTCGACGAGAGCATCGGCCGCGCGCTGGCGGGCGAACTGCCCGAAAGCGAGCTGACCGGCCGCACCGCGCCTGCCCACATGATCCACATGCTCGCAAGCGAAAACGGCGGCGAGCTGCGCTGCGCCCGTGCCGAGGAGATGCTGGTGCTTGGTGCCGCGTTGCCGCCCGTGCCCGGAATGATCGGCTGACCATGGACGGGCAACCGTTCGACCCTGCCGATCTGGTCGACCGCCACGCCCCTTCGCCCAACTGGAACGAGCGGCAACTGCCGATCTCGATGCTTGTCCTGCATTACACCGACATGGTCGGCAAAGATGCGGCGCTTGAGCGGATGTGCGACCCCGAGGCGGGCGTTTCGGCCCACTATCTGGTCGAGGAAGACGGCACGATCATCCAACTCGTCGAGGAGGACAAGCGTGCCTGGCATGCTGGCCGGTCCTCTTGGCGCGGGGTGCACGATGTGAACTCTGCCAGCATCGGCATCGAGCTTGACCATCCGGGCCATACCAACGGCTATCGCCCCTTCGCCGATGCGCAGATTGAGGCGCTGATCCCGCTGGTCCACTCCATCGTCAAGCGGCACGATATCCCGCGCGCCAACGTGGTCGCCCATTCGGACATTGCGCCCGATCGCAAGATCGACCCCGGAGAGCTGTTCCCCTGGGGGCGGCTCGCAAGGGTGGGCCTGTGCCTCGCCAGCCCCGAGCGGCTCGATCTTGGCGATCCGCTCGAGAACGACGGCGCGTTCCTCCTCGCGCTCGACCGCTTCGGCTATGACATTTCCGATCAGCGCAAGGTGGTCGAGGCATTCCAGCGCCGCTGGCGGCCCGACCTTGTCGACGGTGTGATCGACGGCGAATGCCGCGCGATCTTGTTCCAGCTCCTGCTCGACCGCGACCGCGGGCTGGCGCGCTAGGGCTTGATCGCAATCATGGCCTGAGGCCGCAGCTTGCGCTTGGCCGCGCCGCGCCTATAAGCTCGCCCGTGCCGGGGAGCCGGGCAGCCGCGCCCTTCGACAGGCTCAGGATGAGCGGGTCGATTGTGCGAGGAAAGTCCGGGCTCCACGAAACGAGGGTGGCGGGTAACGCCCGCCGTGGGCAACCACAGGGAAAGTGCCACAGAGAGTATACCGCCGATGGCCCCTTGGGGCACAGGCAAGGGTGAAAGGGTGCGGCAAGAGCGCACCGGGGCGCTGGCAACAGGGCCCGCATGGCAAACCCCACCCGGAGCAAGACCGCATAGGGGTCGCGCGCCTCGCAAGAGGCAGGGGTGTTTCGCCCCGAGCGACCCGGGTTGGTCGCCAGAGCGCGCCGGGCAACCGGCCGCCCAGACGAATGGCTGCCGCCGCCGATACCTTCCTGCATGCAGGATAAGGTCGGCGGACACAGAACCCGGCTTACAGGCTCCCCGGCACACGAGCCCCCAGGCAAAACCGTCAGAAAGCGCGCGTGGTGATCGTGCCGTCCTCGGCCCGCACCGTTTCGATAAAGCGCCGCTCGTCGCCTTCGAGCACGAGCGCGGTCAGCCTGCCGCTGGCATAGGCACCGGTGTCGATGCCGATGCGGTTCGTCCGCACATCCGGCTCGTCGGCGATGGTGTGGCCATGCACGACAACGAACCCGAGCGGCTCGTCATGGCTGAGGAACGGCTCGCGAATCCAGCGCAGGTTCGCCTCGCTCTGTGCATCGAGAGGTTGCGCCGGGTCGATCCCGGCATGCACGAATACATAGTCGCCCAGCACAACCATCCCTTCGAAACCGGCGATATAGGCACGCTCATCCTCGCTCACCACCTGGTGCATCATCGCCTGCACCTGCTCCGCGGTCGCGGCCAAATATTCCTCCGGATCCACGCCATAGCTGAACAGCGTCTCGCGCCCGCCGTGCCGCAGGAACTGGCGCAGGATGTCGGTGCTTTCGAAGCTCTTGAGGAACATTTCCTCGTGATTGCCCGCCAGTATGCGCACTTCGCGGCGCCGCTGCCACTCGCGCGCGAAAGCGACCACGCCCGCGCTGTCGGGCCCGCGATCGACCAGGTCGCCCAGCAGGACAATACTGGTTTGCGCAGGAGAGCATGCCTGATCGTCGTCTTCGATGGCTGCGGCAAGCGCGGCAAAAAGGTCTAGCCGCCCATGCACATCGCCGATTGCATAGACGCGCCGCCCTTCCGGCAAACTTGCACTCAGCTCTGGCGCGACCCTGGACGTACCGAACAGTTCTTTCATAAAAGCTATCATGATTGGCGCTTGAGATGGCCCTAGATCGAGCGCCGTCAAGGCAGCGCCGAGCACCCCTTCGCACCAATTCCCTACCATAGCGTTCAGGCAAAGTGGCGCA
Organism: Erythrobacter sp.; assembly: GCA_027311945.1. GTDB lineage: Bacteria > Pseudomonadota > Alphaproteobacteria > Sphingomonadales > Sphingomonadaceae > Alteraurantiacibacter. The sequence goes on along the minus strand of DAICXZ010000016.1, from coordinate 22,054 downwards.
GACGCACCGGTAACCACACCCAGTGATGCGATTATGACACACAAATTACAGTAGATGCGCCTTTGCAGCAATTGATCTTGTGCAATGCAGCGCATGTTGGCAACTTTTCTTCCCAAGCAAACGGTTATCGGCCCGACCCAAGAATCAGAGGCCGAAACATTGCTGTGCAGGTGGGACGAGGCAGAGTTTCAACAGCAATCGAGGAAATTGCCCATGCTTACGTCCGTCCGCAGCCTTCTGGCTGCTACTGTTCTTGCCGGTTCCGTTTTCGCCGTCGCCGCTCCTGCCGCCGCTCAGGACATTGAGCTGTCGGGGAACGCTGCCGTCGTTTCGGAATACCGCTTCCGCGGTGTTGACCTGTCGGGCGGCGATATCGCCATCCAGGGCGGTGTCGATGCTGCCATCGGCGGCTTCTACGTCGGCACCTGGGGCTCGAGCCTCGACGAAGACACCGTCGGCTACGGCCACACCAAGCTTGACGTCTATGCCGGTTACTCTGGCTCGGCCGGCGTCATCAGCTACGACATCGGCGTGCTCGCCTACCTTTACCCGAACGCCCCCGCTGGCAAAGACACGGACTACATCGAGCCCTATGCCTCGATCGGCGCGACCGTCGGCCCGGCTGATGTGACCCTGGGCGTTGCCTACGCTCCCGAGCAGGATTCGCTCGGCGGCGGAGACAACTTCTATGTCTACACCGACGTTGGCGTTGGCATCCCCAACACCCCGGTGAGCATCTCGGGCCACCTCGGCTACACCGACGGTTTCCTGACCTACACCTCCGACGGCAAGGCGTTTGACTGGTCGATCGGTGCCGATGTGGCGCTGGGTTCCGTGGCTTCGGTTGGCGTTGCCTACGTTGGTGCTGAGGGCGACCCCACCACCCTCGACGACAACGGCACTGTGACGCCGACCGACGACTTCATCTACGACTTCGTGGATGACGCTGTCGTCGTGACGCTGTCGGCCAGCTTCTGATTTCCTGAAGCTTCGAAAAGAGAAGGCCCGCGCCGAAAGGTGCGGGCCTTTTTCTTTGGGCTTGAGAGCCCGCAATTGAAATACCTCAGTCGATCATGAAATCGACCGTGGTCACCACCCGCACCTTCTTGAACGGCGTATCCGCATTGCCCCAGCCCCCGCTGTCGCCATCGCGGCTGGTGATCTCGAAATAGCCCTGCGTCGCTTGCCGGATCGCGCCGACCTCGCTGCCCGAATCCTCGGCGAACTGTTCCGCCGCCGCGCGCGCATCGCGGGTCGCTTCGGCCACCATTTCGGGCTTGATCGCGTTAAGCCCGGTGAACGAATAGCTCATCCCCGACCCTTCCTCGAGCATGACCCCGCGCCGCACCAGATCGAACTGGCGGCGCACCGCGCTCTGCGCCTTTTCGATATCGGTGGTGCGCAGGCTCATGCGCTGGCGCACGGTGAAGGTGGTGATCCCCTCGTTGGTATAGCTGGAGACGTTCACCGCCACCGGCTGCAAGGCATCCTCGGGAAAACCCAGTTCCTTGAAGAACGCGGTGAGCTGTTCGGTATCGCGGTCGACACTGGCCTGCGCCTCGCCGAGGTTCCCGGCGCTGGCGGAGTAGGAGATTGTCCAGGTCGCAAGGTCGGCCATAACGTCGCGCTCGGCAAGGCCGCGCACCGTCACCGAACGGTCAGCGAGGCGAGCGCGCAGCAAGCCGTCGCCCATCAGGTATCCCCCTGCGACCATGCCCCCGGCAAGGATCAGCGCCGTCCCGAAAAACAGCTGCGTGTTCGCGCGCCGCCAGAACGGGGAGGAGTTTTCGGTGGCGCTATCATGGGGTTCTTCGGTAAGGCTGGTCATCCACAATCTCCCTGCTCAAGTGCTGCGATGAACTGTGGCTCACGAGCGATGAACCGTTTTTGAACAATGACGAACCGAGGCACGATTTCATGCTGAAATATCTCCACACGATGATCCGCGTTGCCGACCTCGACGCGACGATCGCCTTTTTCGGGTTGATCGGGCTGGAAGAGGTCAAGCGCATGGATAACGAGAAGGGCCGCTTCACGCTTGTTTTCCTTGCGGCTCCCGGCCAGAAAGACGTGGCCGAAGTCGAACTGACCTATAACTGGCCCGCAGAAGACGGCAGCGCGCCCGAAATCTACACCGGCGGGCGCAATTTCGGCCACCTCGCCTATCGCGTGGATGACATCTACGCCACCTGCCAGAAGCTGATGGAAGCAGGCGTCACCATCAACCGCCCCCCGCGCGACGGGCACATGGCCTTCGTGCGCACGCCTGACGGCATCTCGATCGAACTGCTGCAAGATGGCTATCTCGATCCGCAGGAGCCCTGGGCAAGTATGGAAAACACCGGGAGCTGGTAACGGTGGGTTCGGCGAGGAACCGGGTGCAGGTGGCCGGAGTTTATCCAGGCATGAAACAGATCCTGCTCTTCGCCGCCCCGATGCTCGTCCTCGCCGCCTGTTCAGGCGATGCCGACCCCGCGCCGGAGCCAGACGCCACTTCCAGCGAATCCGTCGCGCCGAGCGCCAGCGCTCCTCCGGCGGAGACAACGCCAGCACAGCGCCCCACCCTCACCCTGGAGGGGCTGGGCGATCTCAGGATCGGCGCCGCAGTGCCGCAGAACAGCAGCTGGAGCGCGCCCGACGTGCAGGCGGGTGAAGGCTGCACGATGTACTCCTCGCTCGAATTCCCCGACACCTGGGCCATGGTGACAGGCGGCCTCGTGCGCCGCATCAGCGCGGGGCCCGACAGCGATGTGAAGCTGATCGAGGGAATCGGCGCAGGCTCCAGCGAGGCGCAAGTGCGCAGCACCTTCGGCGGCTTCCGCGAGACACCTCACAAGTACGAAGATCCGCCCGCCAAGGATCTCACCGCCCCCAACGCCGATAGCGGCGAGCCCGCGCTCCGGTTCGAAGTCGGCGCCGATGGCAAGGTGAGCGTGATGCACGTGGGCACCATGCCCGAACTCGGCTTTGTGGAAGGCTGCGCCTAACGCAGGCTGGCAAAAGCGCGCGCGAAGCCCGCATCGCCGCCCATCCGGTCAAGCGCCAGCTCAGCCGCGAAGCGATCGCTTTGACTGGCCGTCTGCACAGATGCGGGCGCGCTGGCCTGCTGGCGGGACGCCGGGGCGCTTGCCTTGCCAGCGGCGGGCAGGTCGGCAAAGGCATAGCGGAAGGGGACGGTCTGCGCGCCGGGCTTCTCGTTGTAAATAAAGCCCGCAACCGGCCAGTGCGTGGTGCCCAGCGCGTCCGAGGGGGCATACCAGACGCGGACCTCGCTCCAGTCGTTGTTCGGGGAAACGTCCACCGCGCGCACATCGTCTTCGATCTGCCCGCGCCGCCCGTCGATTTCCGACCAGTTGGCGTGGCGCAGCAGCACCGTGCGCGCATCGACGATGCGGCTGACGGCAGCGACATGGCCCAGCGTCATGTTGCGGAACGGCACGAAGGCCATCACTGCACCAACGCGGGGCGTGTGCCCGCGCGCATAGCGCCCTTCGGCCTGGCCCCACCATGTATGCGCATCGCCATAGATCCTGATGCCCGACACTTCGCGGGCATAGGGCACGCATTGCAGGTAAGCTCCGCTGGACGTTCCCGGCGATCCGGGGGCGCGTGCGGCGTACTCGGCAACCGCAGGCACGCCGACATTCGCGGCAAGAATCAGCAGGCTGACGGCAAAAACCTTCCTCATAACGGCACTGCCTTGCCGCCAGAAGGTTAGCAACTTGTCGGCAAACTAGGTAAATTTCCTAGGTTAATCGTAAATTTACCCTAACTTCTTCACCCCGCCCCTTGCTGAGAACACTTGCCATCCGTCGCTCGGCGCGCCACCTGCAGCGCTATCATGAAAATGCGCAAACTCCCGCAGGTGGTTATCATCGGCCGACCCAACGTCGGCAAGTCGACCTTGTTCAACCGTCTGGTCGGCAAGAGGCTCGCTCTGGTCGACGATCAGCCTGGCGTCACGCGCGACCGGCGCATGGGCGAGGCAGGCTTGCTCGGACTGGAATTCGAGGCGGTCGACACGGCCGGCTGGGAAGACGAGGACGCACAGAGCCTGCCCGGCCGGATGCTGGCGCAGACGCAGGTCAGCCTCGCCGGCGCCGATGCCGCGCTGTTCGTCTACGATGCGCGTGCGGGTCTAACCCCGCTTGACGAGGAAATCGCCCGCTGGCTGCGCGAGCAGGAAGTGCCCGTGGTGCTCATCGCCAACAAGTCCGAAGGCAATGCGGGCGAAAGCGGCATCATCGAGGGCTGGTCGCTCGGCATGGGCGAGCCGGTGCCGGTCAGCGCCGAACATGGCGAAGGCATTGCCGATCTCTACACCGCGCTCTCCCCGCTGATCTCCGAAAAGGCCGAGCGGATGCAGATCGAAGCCGAGGCCGAAGCGGCAATCGAAGCCGACCGGATGCGCGCCGCCGCCGAGGCAGCCGAGGCCGAGGGCATCGAGCTGGAAACACACGACCCGGCGGCTCCGCTGGCGCTGGCCATTGTCGGGCGCCCCAATGCGGGCAAGTCCACACTGGTCAACAAGCTGCTCGGCGAAGACCGGCTGCTGACCGGCCCCGAAGCCGGGATCACCCGCGATTCGATCTCCATCGACTGGGACTGGACCGAGCCGAAATCGGGCGAAAACCGCAAGATCCGCCTGATCGACACGGCGGGCATGCGCAAGCGCTCCAAGGTGGTCGACAAGCTGGAGAAGCTTTCGGTCGCCGATGGCCTGCGCGCGGTCGACTATGCCGAGGTCGTGGTGCTGCTGCTCGATGCGACCCGCGGGCTGGAGGTGCAGGACCTCAAGATCGCCAACAAGGTGATCGACGAAGGCCGCGCGCTGATGATCGCGATCAACAAGTGGGACGTGGCCGAAGATACCAGCGCGCTGTTCAACGGTGTGCGCGCGGCGCTCGACGACGGGCTGTCGCAGCTGAAGGGCGTGCCGCTGCTGGCGGTTTCGGCGGTCACCGGCAAGGGGCTTGACCAGATGCTGACCGCTGCCTTCGATCTGCGCGAGGCATGGAGCCGCCGCGTGGGGACTTCGGGCCTCAACCGCTGGTTCGAGCATGCGCTGAACATGAACCCGCCGCCTGCACCGGGCGGACGGCGGATCAAGCTGCGCTATATCACCCAGGTGGGCACCCGTCCGCCGCGCTTCGTGATTTTCGGCACCCGGCTCGACGATCTGCCCGCCAGCTACGAACGCTATCTGGTGAACTCGATTCGCAAGGAGCTGGACTTCGGCGCCGTTCCGGTGCGGATTACACTCAAGAGTGCGAAAAATCCGTTCGACTGAGCGAAGATTTCGGCCGACGATACATCTGCGATACTTACTGACATAATTCTGCGCAATTTTTGTGCGACAAGGATTCCGGGGCCAAGCAAGAGCTCGCGGGAACTTGAACCCTGCGGCTGAATTTGAGAGGTCTTATGGATCGCTATTCGCTGCACATTTCACCCGCATCCGCAGCAGGCGGGTCGCCCATGATTTTCGACGTGCCTGATCTGCGCACCGCCTTGATCGTGACCGACATCGTCATGGACTCCGGGGTCGCCGAAGTCTGGCAGAAGGACCGCAGGCTCGCCAGCGTCCGCCGCGCCAACCGCGAACGCATGCCCTTCTGGCAAGTGGACTGAGCGTTGCGCCCGGCGGCCTCGCCGGGCGCGCGCGATCAGCCTTCGCTGGGCGCCGAACTGTTAAGCTGCACGTAGTTCTGCAGGCCCATCCGTTCGATCATGTCGAACTGCGTTTCGAGGAAGTCGACATGCTCTTCCTCGCTTTCGAGGATCGAGGCGAACAGGTCGCGGCTGACATAGTCGCGCACGATCTCGGCATGGGCGATCGCATCGCGCAGCAGAGGGATGGCCTCGTTCTCCATCGCCAGATCGGCCTTGAGGATTTCCTCGACCGTCTCGCCCACCTTCAGACGGTGGATGGCCTGAAAGTTGGGCAGCCCGCCGAGGAACAGGATGCGTTCGGCCAGAATGTCGGCATGCTTCATCTCGTCGATGCTCTCGTGCCGCTCGTATTCGGCCAGCTTGTGCACGCCCCAGTCCTTCAGCACGCGGTAGTGCAGCCAGTACTGGTTGATGGCGGTCAGTTCATTGGTGAGTGCCTTGTTGAGGAACTCGATGACCTTTTCGTCGCCCTTCATGTGCTTTCTCCGCTGGCTTAGGGGGTGTGCGGCCATGTGGGCCACCATGCCGCGGCAGGGCAAGCGAATTCTGCGTTCCCGACGTCAAAAAATGGCAGAAAACTGCGCTTTTGCGAATGCAAATCAGGCCGCAATATTGGCCGGGGCGAGGACCGAACTGCGCTCTTCCGCGATCAGTTCGTCGGCCTCTTCCAGGCAGTGGCCGCAGTTCGGCTTCTTGCCCAACGCGCCATAGACACCTTCCGCACCGCCAGGACAAAGCCGCGCAGCCTTGCGCAGCTCGCATTCCTTGATGGCATTGCAGATGCAGATGTACATTGACCTGGCCCACTCCTGCGATTGATTCGCACGAGCCAATCTATGCGATCTATTCGCAATATCAAGGGTGAAATTAGCCTTGGCGGCGGAGCGGAAACCGGCGGCCATAGGTGAGGCAGCGCCACAGCCATTCGAGCGGGCCGAACCGAAAGCGCGCCAGCCACGGCTGCGACCAGGCGAGCATCAGCACACAGCCGCTCAGCGCCACCAGATAGAGCTCCGGCCGGGTGAGCTTGCCCCACAGCCCGCCCGCCCAGGGGTGGAACACCAGCACCATCACCACAGATGTGCCGAGATAGTTGCTGAAGGCCATTTGCCCCGTCGCCCGCAACCGCTGCGCGAGCCATCCATTACATCGTGGCGAGGCCAGCGCGAGCAGCGCCGCGAGCCCCATGATCACCGGCAGGCGCGGCAGGTGCGAGAAGGCCATGAACCCCGCCAGCGTGCCCCAGTAGGTGAGCCCCGTCGCCTTGATCCACAGCCCCACCGCCAGCGTCACCAGCGAGCCGAGCAACACGCCCACCCAGCCCCACCAGCGCTGGCGCACAGCATCGAGGCCGCCGCTGAACAGGCCATAGCGATAGAGCGCCATGCCGATCAGGATCAGCGGCAAGGTCTCGAACAGGTAAAGCAAGGCCCCGGCCAAGGGCTCGGAAAGGTGCTGCGCCAGATTGTGCGCAACGAACTCGGCATAGCTGCCAGTGGTCAGGATCGCCATATCCGCCTGATCGCTGATGATCGCCGCCTGCTCAGCCGCTATCAGTTCGGCCCGCGTTTCGGCCATGGCGGCGCCCGCACCAAGGCTGGTCTCGGTGATCAGGAACGGGGCCGCCATGATCGCCATGTTGATCACCATGCCCAGAACATAGAGCAGGACACCCAGCACCAGCAGGTTCATCCGTGGCCAGTGCACGAACAGCAGCGCGGCCATGCCCATCAGCGCATAGAGCACGAGAATATCGCCGCGCCACAGGAAGAAAAAGTGGATCAGGCCGAACACCAGCAACCAGCCCAGACGGCGCAGTTGCAGGCCGATCAGCCCTTCGCGCCCGTCCTCGCCGGCCTTCTCGGCCATCAGCGCCAGCCCCGCACCGAACAGCAGCGAGAACAGCCCCCTGAGCTTGCCATCGACGAGCACGAATTGCGCCACCCAGAGCCAGTTTGACGCCTCGCCATGCGGGGTCAGGAAGGCCCCCGGCCACATGTAGGCATCAAGCGGCTGGCCAAAGCCGACCACATTGGCGACAAGGATGCCGAGCACCGCAACCCCGCGAATGAAGTCGAGGCTCGACAAGCGCCGCGAGGCGGCAACGGGACGCGCCTCGGTGTGGTCTGACAGGGGGGCGCTCGTCGGCATGGCCACAAGTGGCTAGCAGAGGTCGCGCGCGGGGAGGAAGACTATTCGCCTGCGCCTCAATCGCGCGTGACGAGACAATCGTGCCCGCCGCGTTTGAGCGCTGAACATGCGGCCTCAGCCGCGCTGCGGCTCGGGTAGCCGCCCGCCAGCAGGCGCGTGACGCGGCCGGTCGGCACCAGCAGGCGCTCCGCCCCGGCCAGTTCGCTGCGGCCAGCCAGCGAAGACCACAACCGCTCCGCATTGCCCTGCACCGAGAATGCGCCAAGTTGCACTTTCCATGGCCCTGTCATCGCGGAAGCTGCTGGAGGAGCCTCCGATTCGGCAACCGCCACGCGGGCGGGAGGCGGTGCTGGTCGTGCTGGTGCGGGAGGCGGTGCAGCAGTAGCCCGAGGCGCACGGGCAAAGCTCGCCCCGGCTTCCGCAGGGCTTTCGGTGCCATCGGCCCGGCTCGCCTCGGCCAAAGCGGCCCGCGCGGCAGAAACCGACGGCGATACCGCCGTACTCGGAATAGGCCGCGGCACCTGCGATGTTGCGGCAGGAGGGCTTGCAACGCCCTCGCCCACCGCCTGCGCTCCGGCGAAGTCGACCTGCGCCAGTTCGACCGCGCGCGCTCTCTCGGCCTCGTTCTGAAGTTGCATTGCCAGCGCTGCTGCCTGCTGGCGCTGATCCAGCGGGATATACTGATCCATCTCGGCAAGCGCGGGGGCGGCCTGCGGCAGGCCCTGCGCATTGGCCAGCGTCAGCAGGGCATAGGCCCGCACCCAGTCCCGCTCAGCCAGGTCGCCGTTGAAGTGTGCAATTCCAAGCAGATACTGCGCACGTGGATCGCCGCGGCGCGCCGCCGCCTCGACATAGGGCAAGGCGCTCAGGTGCCGCCCGCTCTGAAACAGCATCAGGCCATAGGTATCGGCGGCCTGCAGATGCCCCGCCTCGGCCGCGCGGCGATAAAGCTCTTCGGCTCTGGCCATGTCCGATGGCACACCCCGCCCGAGCCGATAGGCCTGCGCCAGATTGAACAGGGCATCGGGATCACCCGCCGCCGCCGGGCCTTCCCACAGCGCGACCGCTGCGGAATAGTCACCCCGGCTCCACGCATCGACCCCTTCGCGAACATTGGCCAGCAGCGGGCCTCCCGCCATCAGCGCTGCTGCGGCGACAAGGGTAAATACAGTGCCGGTTTTCGTGCGCAGAACCATCCCGCTTCCTCAGGCGACGAGGCCAATGCCCGCCAATACGAGCCTGTCATAGTAAATCAGGGTTTAGCAAAGAGTTTATTCTCCGTGCCTTTACGTAGGCGGGGTCAGCCCAAGCCCCACAAACGTCAGCCCGACGGCAAAAAGGGCAGGTCAACGGGCGCTGGCTTAACCCAAAATAAACGGTGATCTGCGAAGTCAGCATTCAATGCGCCTCCGGGTGCCTTGTTTGACCTACGCTTTTCAAAGGGGACACGCCTTGCGCGTACTGGCATTGGCATCACAGAAGGGTGGTTCGGGGAAGACCACGCTGTCAGGCCATCTGGCCGTGCAGGCGCAGCGCGCCGGCGCCGGGCCGGTCGTGCTGATCGACATCGATCCGCAAGGTTCGCTGGCCGACTGGTGGAACGAGCGCGAGGAAGATTTTCCCGCCTTCGCCCAGACCACCGTCGCCCGCCTCGCCAACGATCTTGCCATCCTGCGCCAGCAGGGATTCAAGCTGGCCGTCATCGATACGCCGCCCGCCATTACCATGGCGATCCAGTCGGTGATCGCGGTGGCCGAGTTGATGGTCGTCCCCACCCGCCCCAGCCCGCACGACCTGCGCGCCGTGGGCGCGACGGTTGACCTGTGCGAACGCGCGGGCAAGCCGCTGATCTTCGTCATGAACGGTGCCACCCCCAAGGCCCGGATCACCTCCGAGGCCGCCGTCGCGCTGTCGCAGCACGGCACGGTCGCGCCGATCACCCTGCACCACCGCACCGATTTCGCCGCCTCGATGATCGACGGGCGCACGGTGATGGAGGTGGATCCCGAAGGACGCAGCGCACAGGAAGTCACCGCGCTGTGGACCTACATCGCCGACCGGCTCGAAAAGAACTTCCGCCGCACTGTTTTCTCCGGCCACCAGAAGGTCTCGCAGCAAGGCATCGGTGCCCGGCCGCAAGGCGGGTTCGGTCGCCGGGTGGCGCAGTAAGCCAGACGAACCGAGGGTCGAGGGAATGAAATCGATGACGAGCACAACGTCCAAGACCGCGCTTCGCCTGGGCCTCGCCTCGGCCATTGCCGCCGCATTGGTCAGTGGCTGCGCTGGCGGGCCTGCCGCCCAGACCCAGGCAGCGCGCGCAGATGTGCCCGCTCAGCTGGCCGAAGCCAATGCCGCGGTCGAACTGGCTGAGGCCGCTGTCGCCGCAAGCCCGCACAATGCGGCGCTGCGCCTTGCTCTGGGCGATGCCTATCTCGACGCCGGGCGTTTCGCCTCGGCGGAAACGACCTTCACCGATGCGATGGACCTTGGCGAAGCCAGCCCCCGCGCAGCGCTGAGTCTGGCGCTCGCCCAGATCGCGCAGGCGAAGTATCCCGAAGCGGTCGAACTGCTCGACATCTGGGGCAGCGAGATCGCCCCGGCCGACCTTGGCCTTGCGATGTCGCTCGCCGGTCAGCCCGAGCGCGGCATTCACCTCATGTCGAATGCGATCCGCGCGGGCGAGAACACGGTCAAGATGCGCCAGAACCTCGCCTATGCATTTGCCATGGCCGGACGCTGGCGCGAGGCACGGCTGATGGCGCAGCAGGATCTTCCCATGAGTGAAGTGAATGCCCGGCTGGAAGAATGGGCGGGTCTTGCCAGTGCCGATGCCTATCAGCGCCGCATCTCCAGCCTGATTGGCGCACCCACGAACATTCAGGATGCGGGCCAACCGGTCGCGCTGGCGCTTTCGCCCGCCCATGGCGCACCGCAGTACGCCGAGATCGAGAGCTTCCCCAGCCCCGTCTATGACGGTGCCGAACTGGCCGCGCTGGGCGATGTGCCTGCGCTGAGCTCCACTGCTGGCCGTGTGCATTTGGCCACCGCAAACGAAGCCGAAACCGCAGCCACGCTGACGATGGAGCCGGCTCCGGCTGCCCCGGCCGCCCCGAGCAACTTTGCAAAGGCCTTCACCGACGTTGGCCCCGGCCCAAGCACCATCGAGCGCGCCACCGCGAGGGACAGTCTGGCCTTCGTCAGCACCCCGGTGGTTCAGCGGCTTCCGGCGGCAGCGCGCCCGCGCATTGTATCGCCGGTGGCAGCGCCGGTCGTCAGCCGCAGCGCAGATGCGAGCCATCTGGTCCAGCTGGGCAGCTTCACTAGCGAAGCAGGCGCACGCCGGGCCTGGAACATCTATCTCAGCCGCTTTCCCGCGCTCGCCGCTCACGACATGGTGATCACGCAGGCGAGTGTGCGCGGCAAGCGCTACTGGCGCGTGTCCGCCGGTGGGTTCGACCGCAGTGCCAGCGCGGCGATGTGCCGCGACGTGCGCTCGGCAGGCACGGGCTGCATCAGCTGGTCGGCAGCCAATCCGCTGCCCGGCGCGGTCAACTAGGGGCGCCGCGCCTCTCGGAACTCCGGGGGTTCCCCCCAGCGGGTCGCCATTCCAACCGGATGGCGGCCCGTTTCGCTTTAGAGCGCCACTTCCACGCCGCCCTTCCAGATGCGGGTGACACGGCCTTCCGTCGGCTGCCGATCGAACGGAGTGTTGCCGGCTGTCGCCGCCATCTTGCGCCGGTCGACCACCCAGGGCTTGGCCTCGTCGACCAGCAGGAGATCGGCCTCGGCCTCCTGCTCCAGCACGCCGGCCGCAACACCCAGAATCCGCGCCGGGTTGCGCGCGACAAGATCGAAGGCCCGCGCCATATCGATCACTCCGTCGCGCACCAGCGTCAGCACCATGGCCAGCAGCGTTTCGGCCCCCGCCATGCCCGGTTCGGCATCGGCGAAGGGCAGGCGCTTATCCTCCGGCCCGCGCGGATCGTGACCGGAGGCGATTGCATCAATTGTACCATCGCCAATGGCCTCGATAACGGCCTGCCGGTCGTCTTCGCAGCGCAAGGGCGGCGAGAGGCGAGCGAAGGTGCGGAAGTCGGCCAGGGCGAGGTCTGAAAGCATGAAGTGCGCAGGCGTCACCCCGGCGGTAACCGCCACGCCGCGCGCCTTGGCCGCGCGCACCAGCGCCAGCCCTGCCCTCGTCGTCACCTGCCGCGCGTGAAGGCGCGCTCCGGTCATCTCGGCCAGCGCAATGTCGCGCGCGAGCGCCAGCGTCTCGGCCTCGGCGGGGGCGGAGGGCAGGCCCAGCCGCGTCGCCATCTCGCCCGCCGTAGCCGCCGCGCGTCCCGCCAGCCCCGCATCCTCGGCATGGGCGACCACCGGCAGATCGAGCATGGCGGAATACTGCATCAGCCGCAGCATCACGCCGCTGTCGCCAATCCAGTGCCGCCCGGTCGCCACCGCCCGCGCACCGGCATCGCGCATCAGCGCGAGTTCGGCCAGCTGCTCTCCCGCAAGGCCAATCGTGGCGGCGGCGAAGGGGTGGACCCAAAAGTCGGGCTTGCCGCTCTGCGCCATGAACCGCACCCGCGCAGGGTGATCGAGCAAGGGCGAGCAATCGGGCATCAGCCCAGCGCGGGTGATCCCGCCGAAGTGAAACGCCGGCTTGTCGACCGCGAACACGCCCAGATCGACCAGACCGGGCGCAATCAGCAGCCCGCCTGCATCGACAACGCTGTCACCCTCTTCCGGCGATACGTCGCCCACGGCAACGATCAGCCCATCGGCGCAGCGCAAAGAGCCCTCGACCACGCCCTGGGGCGTGACGAGACGGCCATTCGTAATCGTAAGGGGTGCGCGCTGTTTCATACCCACTCCCCGTCTTTCCATCCGGCAACACCGCGCGTGCGGCGGGTCAGCACATCGAGGCAGGCCATGCGGATCGCCACGCCCATCTCGACCTGCGCCGTGATCAGCGACACCGCCGGATCGTCGGCCACGTCGCTGTCGATCTCGACGCCGCGGTTCATCGGGCCGGGATGCATCACGATTGCCTCGGGCGCATGGTTCGCGAGCCGCTCGCGAGTGAGACCGTAAAGGTGGTGATATTCGCGCGGGGAAGGAATGAACTGCCCGTCCATGCGTTCGTTCTGGAGACGCAGCATCATCACCACGTCGGTTCCGGCCAGCGCCCGGTCAAAATCGTGGAACGGTTGCACGCCCATCGCCTCGATCCCCTGCGGCATCAGCGCAGGCGGCGCACAGGCGCGCACCGTCGCCCCCAGTGCCTGCAACGACAGGATGTTGGAGCGCGCCACCCGGCTGTGCAGGATGTCGCCGCAGATCGTCACCGTCAGCCCGGTAAAATCTTCGCTGTCCGCGCCCCGCTCACGCAGTGCGCGCCGCAGCGCCAGCGCATCAAGCAGCGCCTGCGTCGGGTGCTCGTGCTGCCCGTCGCCCGCGTTGAGCACCGGGCAATCGACCTTGCTCGCGATCAGCCCCACGGCCCCGCTCGACCCGTGGCGGATCACGATGGCATCAGCGCGCATGGCGTTCAGCGTCACCGCCGTATCGATCAGCGTCTCGCCCTTCTTGATGCTCGACTGCGAGGCGTGCATGTTGACCACATCGGCCCCGAGCCGCTTGCCCGCGATCTCGAAGCTGAGCAGCGTGCGCGTCGAATTCTCGAAGAAGGCGTTGATGATGGTGAGACCCGCCAAGGCATCCGAATGCTTGGTGGCGCGGCGGTTGAACTCGACCCATTGCTCGGCCTCGGCCAGCAGATAGAGGATCTCGTGCCGCTCAAGCTGGGAAATGGCGATAAGGTCGCGGTGCGGATAGGCCCGTTTGCCCGCGGGGAAGCGCGAGCCGGCCGAAGAGGTGTGCGCCGATGTCATCAAGCCCGATCCGTTAATCGCAAGCGCCTGCCTGCTCAAGCGCTTTTGCCGCTGGCGGGCATGGCAAAGGCTTACTAGACTGCCCTCCACGGCACGATAAATGGGATCGAAGAGATGAGTTTTGCGCGCAAGGTCTGGCGCCTGTTGGTTGGAATCAAGGATGCGCTGGCGCTTGCCTTCTTCCTGCTGTTCTTCACCCTGCTGTTCGCTGCGCTGTCCGCCCGCCCCAATCCGGGCACTGTTAACGAGGGGGCGCTGCTGCTGAAGCTGGATGGCTCCATCGTCGAAGAAGTCGCTGCGATCGACCCGTTCTCGACCCTGCTCTCGCGCAGCCTGCCCACCCGCGAATATGCCGCGCACGAACTTGCCCACGCCATCGACAGCGCCGCTGAGGACGACCGGATCAAGGCCATCGCGCTCGATCTCACCACCTTCACCGGCGGCGGCCAGGTCTCGGTCAAGGACGTGGCCGATGCGCTCTCCCGCTTCCGCGCGGCGGGCAAGCCGGTCAGCGCCTATGCCCTCGCCTATACCGACGATGCGATGACGCTGGCCGCGCAGGCTAACGAAGTCTGGGTCGACCCGATGGGCGGCGTTGCCATTCACGGCCCCGGCGGCACCATCCTGTTCTATGCCGACGCGCTGGAGCGGTTCGGCGTCACCGCGCATGTCTATCAGGTGGGCAGCTACAAGGGCACGGGCGAACCCTATGCCAACGCCGCCATGTCGCCCGAATTCCGCCAGAACACCGAGGCCTATATCGGCGAGCTGTGGGACGAATATCGCGCCGCCATCGTCAAGGCCCGGCCCGAGGCCGATTTCGACGCCATCACCACCGATATCGAGGCAGCGCTCACTGCCGAGGGGGGCGACATGGCGAAGCTCGCCGTGAGCGCCGGTTTCGTCGACTCCATCGGCACCTATGCCCAATGGGGCGCGCATATCGCCGAGCTGGCGGGCAAGGACGAGTGGGACGACCACCCCGCCGCCTTCGCCCATACCGAGCTGGACACCTATGTCGCCCATTCCGGTGCAGACGAGAAATCGGGCAAGAAGACCATCGGCGTGGTGACCATCGCCGGGGCAATCAACGACAGCGAGGCCGGCCCCGGCACCGCCGGTGCAGCCCGGATCGAGCGCCTACTGGACGATGCACTCGACGACGATCTGGCCGCACTGGTGGTGCGGATCGATTCGCCCGGCGGCACGGTCACCGGCTCGGAAACGATCCGCCGCGCGCTGATCCGCTACCGCGACAAGAAGATCCCGGTGGTGGTCTCGATGGCCAACTATGCGGCCAGCGGCGGCTACTGGATCGCGACAGCGGGCGAGCGCGTGTTCGCCGAGCCTGAGACGGTGACCGGCTCGATCGGCGTGGTGCTGATGGTGCCCTCGTTCGAGGGGCTGCTGCAGGAATACGGCGTCAATCCGGAGCGGGTCGCGGTCACGCCGCTTTCGGGCCAGCCCGATGTGCTGGGCGGCTTCTCGCCCGAGGCCGATGCCCTGATGCGGATCGAAACGCAGTCCATCTATCGCCGCTTTACCGGCCTCGTGGCGCGCGCGCGCAAGCTGACGCCTGCGCAGATCGACCAGGTGGCGCAGGGCCGCGTCTGGACCGGCGGCACCGCGCGCCAGCTCGGGCTGGTCGACCAGTTCGGCGGGCTCGATGATGCGCTCGCCTATGCCGCGCAGCAGGCCAGGCTTGATGAGGGCAGCTGGGGCGTGAAGCGGTTGGCCGACCCGCGCGATCCGTTCGAGGCCATGATCGAAGGCATGCTGACCGGCGAGGCCACAGAGGCCAGCCAGCCGCTCACAGTCTCTGCCGCGATTGCGGGAGACAACGGGCGCATCTTGGCAGACATGCTGCGCGATCTGGAGCAGATGATGGCGAGCCCCGGCGTGCAGGCGCGATGCCTTGGATGCGTGATCGAGGGGCAGACCCGCGCTCCTGCCAAGGCCGATGCGCCGATGGGCTGGAGTGCACTGCTGGCCTTACTAACGGGACGCTGACGCAATTCTGCTGCAAGAGGCCCTTGCCAAGCGCCGGGACAAGTGGCAAAGGCGCGCCCCTGCCCGGGACGCGACCTGTTCGCGAATCGCAAGGGCGGGCGCGTAGCTCAGTGGTAGAGCACACCCTTCACACGGGTGGGGTCGCAAGTTCAATCCTTGCCGCGCCCACCATCTTTTCAAGCATTTAGAAGAGATGGTCAGCGTTTCCATGAAAAAAACATGAAAAACGCAGGTGGCGCTCGGCGAACATGAGCGAACATCGCCGTTTGATGTCGCAGCCATAGCTGACTGGCCTTCTTCTGACCGATTCCAGAGCCGAACCAGCGGGTTACGGCATTTTCACGATTGCTTGGCAGACAGGTCCGCCAAGAACCGGGAAAAAGCATGTCAGCCCATCAACCAATCCTTCCCAGCCGGGCCATCGAACTGGTCGAAGCTAAAGGCCTTAATGCTGCTGGCAGCCTCCTTGCCGACTTCGCCGCAGCGGGCCTGATCAAGACCTATGCATTGATGCGCGAGATCAGACCCACAGGGGGCGCGGCCGAAACGGTGCGCGATTGTCAGCTTCCTCCCGAGGATTGGGATCGAATTGTAGCTGCAGGCCAGGTGCCTGAAGCACTGACCGGAAGAACGGTCAGGATCGAAGGCTCGCCGCTCCAAGGTGGGCATCCCTCAGTGCTCATCACGGGCGTCAGCTTTTCTGAAGCTTCGCTCATCAAAGTGCTTGAGCGTTATTGCGCGAATGCGCCTGCAACTATCTTCCACGAGCCCCCTGCTCGCATGACAGAACCTCAGATAAGCAGCGCTTCCACTACACCTTCACAAGACTGCAAGCCCATAGGAAAGCAAGTTCCGCCGATCAAGCCAGGCGACCTTACCGCGACAGTCGCGCAGGCCGTGCAAGCGACAGGGCTGGGTCGCACCAAGATCGATCAGCTTATGCGGGATGGCACTCTGGAGAGAACAAAAGTCGGCCGCCGCACCCTGATCAGCGTGGAGAGCATTGAGCGGCTGGTAGGAGCGAAGGTCACGAAGTAACCGCCAGCGATCAGCCATCACCCGCGCAGGTCAGCTCGCTTACGCGAACTCAATCAAATTCCTCTTAAAGGGAATAAATGAACGCAGTATCATCAATTGAGGCGGCGCTGCCACGAGCTCCATTCGAAGCGGCGAGGGAGGCTGCTGCGGCGTGGCGTGGGCGCTGCCTTGACGCCTTTGCGCGCAGTGAGGCAGCGGTCACAGAAACCTTATTAGTGCTGGCGGCAGTCGGCGAGCGCACTCCCGTGCTCAAGCTGCCTCACCTAGTAGGTCAGCGATATGACGCCCTAGCGAATGCTGTGGGTGCTACTGGTGCCTTCGCCAATGAGGGCAAGCCAGCAGTGATGCCCATAGACGATTTTCGGAAGCACGACGCACTTCGAACCCAACTCTCGCATGGCATTTTCACTGTTACGCTCGATCATAGAGGACAATGGCATCTTGTCGCTCGGGTGCTCGCCATCCGCACAGGTCGAGCGACCCGGGATCTCTTGGTGGTCGAGCAGGCAGAGGCTCCAGCGATTCTGGAAATCCTGGAACGAGACAGTAATCGTTTGCGATCTGCTCTAGGTCAACTTCGGCATCGGTTTTGCAAAACCTGAAGACAATTGGCACCTGACTAAGAGTCAACGTTCGCCATCCTTTAAACGGGTGCCCCGCGGCCGATTCTTGGGCGAGTACTTCCTTACCCGCCTATCGCCCCTCCCCCCCGACATCTTCGGTCGCATCAGGAAAGTTCTGGTGTCTAGGAAGTAGCGGATGGCCAAGCTCAAGCCTTTCGCGCATCGTAACGATCAAACTCTCCGGCCCCTCAATCACAAGATCACCGCCCCAGCCGAAAAGGTGTTCCGCAAGTTCCCGCATGCCGCCGGATGTAAAGCGTATGCGCAGCTCTCCGTCTGGAAGCTCTTCCGTAAGCATCCGGCGTGTCCCGCCTTGCTGAGGCGGTGAGTGACCGGTCTTAAGCGTGCTCTTGTGAGCGTGCTTAGGAGCGGTTGATGGGCCAGATTACGGTATTTTCGGGGCCGGAGCGCCGCCGGCGGTGGAGCCAGGAAGAGCGGCTGAAGATCCTGACCGAGGCGTTTTCGCCGGGAGCCTACGTGGCCGATGTTGCCCGACGGCACGATGTGTCGACGGGGCTGATCTATACCTGGCGCCGCAAGCTTCGCGAAGCGAACGCTGAACCGGTACCGGAGGCCCTGCCGGGACCGGGTTTCGCCGAGGCCATGGTGGTCGAGGACCAGGGAACCGCGCGCGCGGGCGTCCATCCGGCGATGGTTGTTGACCTGGCACGCGGCAAGCGGGTGAGCATCTTCGCTGCGGCATCGCCAGGACAGGTGACCGCCGCCCTGAAGGCGCTGCGATGATCCCCTCGGGCGTGCGGGTGTGGATCGCGATGGGCCACACCGACATGCGCAAGGGGATGCCGGGCCTGGCGCTGCTGGTCCAACAGGGTCTGAAGCGCGATCCTCACGGCGGCGATCTGTTCTTGTTCCGGGGCCGCGCCGGCTCGCTGGTGAAGATCATCTGGCACGACGGGATCGGCATGTCGCTTTACGCCAAGCGGCTCGAGAGGGGCCGGTTCGTATGGCCTTCGGCCAGGGAGGGCGTCGTGTCACTGACCAGTTCGCAGCTGGCCTGCCTGCTGGAAGGGATCGACTGGCGTAACCCGCAGTATTCGTGGAGCCCGGCAAGCGCAGGATAATCGCAGCCGGCCTGCCATTTTGACCTTGCAGCGGCGGGTGGATGCTGATTCATTCTCCCTGTGGAAGCCGCTACCTCGCCTCTCCCGGATGACGTCGATGCGCTCAAAGCGCTGCTCCTGACATCGATCCAAAAGGCCGAGGCAGCGGAACAGCGGGCTGTACGGGTCGAAGCGGAACTCGCCAGCGCAAAGGCCCGGGAGAGCGCGACCGAGGCGCTGATCGCGCACCTCAAGCTGCAGATCGCCAGGCTCAGACGCGAGCAGTACGGCGCCAGCGCCGAACGCACCCGGCGCCTGCTCGACCAGATGGAGCTGCAGCTCGAAGATCTCGAAGGCGATGCAGCCGAAGACGACCTGGTGGCCGAAGATGCTGCCACGAAGACGGCCACCGTCACCGCCTTCGAGCGCAGGAAGCCAGCGAGGAAGCCGTTCCCCGAGCACCTGCCGCGGACACGCGTCGTCGTGCCCGCACCGTGCTCGTGTCCGGCCTGCGGCGGCGCGCGCCTGTCGAAGCTCGGTGAGGACGTAACCGAGACGCTCGAGGTGATCCCCCGTTCATGGAAGGTCATCCAGACGGTGCGCGAGAAGTTCGCCTGCCGGGACTGCGAGAAGATCACCCAGCCTCCGGCGCCGTTCCACGTCGTCCCGCGTGGGTGGGCAGGCCCAAGCTTCCTCGCCATGCTGCTCTTCGAGAAGTACGGCCAGCACCAGCCTCTGAACCGCCAGGCCGAGCGCTTTGCCCGCGAAGGCGTGGAGCTCAGCACCTCGACGCTCGCCGACCAGGTCGGCGCCGCGTCATTCGCGCTGATGCCGCTCTACCGGCGTATCGAAGCCCACGTCCTTGCCGCCGAGCGACTGCATGGCGACGACACCACCGTACCTGTCATGGCCAAGGGCAAGACCGATACGGCCAGGTTGTGGGTCTATGTGCGCGATGACCGGCCGTTCGCCGGCGCCGATCCGCCCGCTGCGCTGTTCCACTACTCGCGCGACCGGCGCGGCGAATATCCCCGCACGCATCTCGCGTCCTGGTCAGGGATCCTGCAGGCCGACGCCTATGGCGGTTACGGCGAGCTCTATCGCGAGGGACGCGAGCCTGCGCCTGTGCGCGAAGCCGGCTGCTTCGCTCATGCGCGGCGCAAGTTCTTCGAACTGGCCGATGTCGTGGGCACCGCCCGCAAGAAGAGCCGGGGAGCGCGAACCGCGATGATCTATCCGATCGCACTCGAGGCGGTGCAACGGATCGATGCCCTGTTCGATATCGAGCGCACCATCAATGGTAAGAATGTGGCTGAGCGCCTCGCCGCGCGCCAGGAACTCAGCGCACCGCTGATGACCGAGTTGCACGAGTGGCTGACGGCCCAACTTGCCAGGCTGTCACGAAGCCACGACCTCGCCAAGGCTTGTCTCTACATGCTCCGGCGTTGGCATGCGTTCACCCACTTCCTCGACGACGGCCGGATCTGCCTGACCAACAATGCTGCCGAACGCGTTCTGCGGTTCCGATCGCGGCGGTCAACGTGCCGCGATCCTCTATCCGCTCATCCAGACTGCGCGCCTCAACAACGTCGATCCGCAGGCCTGGCTCGCCGATGTCCTCGCCCGCATCGCAGAGCATCCTGTCAGCCGGCTCGATGAGCTGCTGCCCTGGAACTGGCGCAGGCGCGAGGGCGTGCTATCGCAGGCAGCATGACTGCCCGCAGTGCCATCGATAGCTTCACCGAGATCGCCACGCTTCGTATCGAGCTGAAGGATTGCGATCCGCCGATCTGGCGTGTGGTTGAAGTTCCGACATCGATCACCCTCAAGGTCCTGCACGATATCGTCCAGTGCACCATGGGATGGCTGGACTATCACCTCTGGGAACTAGTCGTCGACCGTCAGACCTATGGCCCGGCCATGGACGATGACTGGAACACGCCGCCGCGCAAGGTCGCCTCTCGCACGCGTCTGCGTAATGTGCTCGCCCCCGGTACGACGAGGATCGACTACACTTACGATTTCGGCGACAACTGGGAGCACAGCCTTATCGTCAGCGATGTGCGATCCGGCGACCCCGGCACAGCATATCCCCGGTTCATCGCCGGCGAACGTGACTGTCCACCCGAGGATTGCGGCGGCATCCCCGGCTTCTACGCGATGCTGGAAGCCAGAGCCGATCCCACCCATCCCGATCATGCCGAGATCACCGAATGGCTCGACGGATACCACACCGCTGAACTGGACGTATTCCCCATCCAGGTCGCTCTCGGCCGTATCGCCGCCCGACGCAACGCCGCCGCAAAGCACATCATCAAATCGGCAATCAATTGACGATCGTACCTGCGGCCCTCACCGGATGGCTACCACGAGTGATCCGCATCCGCAGCATCGGATTTATCCGTATCTGCTGCGCAAGCTGGAGATAGTGCGACCGAACCATGTGTGGTGTGCGGATGTGACCTACATCCCGATGCGCCGAGGGTTCCTGTACCTGGTCGCGGTGATGGACTGGGCGACCCGCAAGGTCTTGGCCTGGCGCCTGTCGAACACGATGGATGCGGGCTTCTGCGTGGCGGCTTTGGAGGAAGCGCTGGCGCGCTTCGGTCGTCCCGAGAACTTCAATACGGATCAGGGTAGTCAGTTCACTTCGCTAGCCTTCACCAGCGTGCTGCGGGATGCCGAGGTGCGGATCAGCATGGACGGCCGAGGCCGCTGGATGGATAACGTGTTCATCGAGCGGCTGTGGCGATCTCTCAAATATGAATGCGTTTATCTCCACGCCTTCGAGACCGGTTCGGAGCTGCGCACTGGCCTTGCTCGTTGGATCACCTACTACAACACGCAGCGACCGCACTCGGGTCTAGCGGGGCAGACCCCGGCAGAGGCCTATGGACGGATCGACGCTTCAGATCATGGGGGGCATGCCCCCCATGATCTGATGACCAGACTGGCGGCATAATCACATCCGGGATTAGCTTAACTTCGCCGCCAACCTGTCCAAGAAGACGGGACCACCTCACTTGTCGGGGTGTTGCGCCGACATCTGTCGCCACATCGAATAAAACGTTTGATCCTATCGGACTAAAACCGCCTAATGGAAAGAACGGCACATAAGCTATTCCTTGGCATGCCAGATCATCGATCAGGGCATCGTCCATTCGATGCTCCAGATTATAATGATTCTGGATACAAACGATGTCGCAAATACCTCTTCCTTCCTCAACCTGAGCGGCCGTCACGTTGCTCAAACCGATATGGCGTACCAAGCCTTGGCGTTGCAGGTCTGCGAGCACACGCAATTCCGACTTAATAGTTCCTTCTGTAGGTCCGCGCCCATCTCCCCAAAGCCGCAAATTGACGATATCGAGAGCGCCGAGAGCAAGATTCTCTAGATTGTCATATACGGCCTTCTGCAACTCATCCGGCGTCATGGCTGGCAACCAAGATTTGTCGTGGCCCCGTGACCGGCCCCCACCGAGTGGTCCGCGGGGATTGTTAGTGCATTGACGCCTCCATCGCCAGTGTCGGCCGTAGGTGGAGCGAAGCGGAACCGGAGGGCGACACTGGCGATGGAACGGCCTCTGGAGCCGGTGGTCGATAT
>DAICXZ010000014.1 GCA_027311945.1 Erythrobacter sp. | reverse complement strand
GCTGCGCAAGATCGGTGAACGCACAGTCCGCGGCCTGTGGGACCTGATCGGCACGCTCGTCGACATCTTCCAGCCCGATGAATGCGCCAATTACTTCAAATCCTGTGGCTACGAACCGGAATGAACGGAAACCGCTCTAATCTGAATTGGCATCGAGACATTTCATGAATTCGATCGGACGGCAGTTTTCACCCACATTGGTCCGCAATGAAGCCAGCCCGCTACCTGCCCCATTTCAAATCGTTGTTTAGCGCGGCTGGCAGAAACCAACCTGATTGATTGAGGCTCGCCCTCCGTGTGCCATTTTGGGAAGGGCATCTCCCAGGACTCGAAGGGGATATAAAACGCCCCATCTTCGCTCGGTTGATGCAGGAGGATGTATGGCCGACCGCCTAACTTGGATTGTTGAAGCGGCTATAGCGGAGAGCCGCAGCCGCAATTCATGGAATGATCGCCTGGCACACTGGGAGCGCCCTCCGAGTAACCATGAAGAAGCGAAGATTGCTAAAGCGGCCACGATTGCGACGAACCTCGTACGAGAAAACCCTAAACTGACGGCTAGAAGCGTCGCTATCCAACCTCAAGGCAGCTATTTCAACAATACGAATGTGCGCTTGGAGGCGGATATGGATCTCCGCGTGCAGCTGCCAACGTTGATGGTGCGCTATGAAAAAGGGGTCTCAGCTGCCGAGGCGGATGGGGAACTAGGGTTCGTAACGTTGGGCGAAAGCTTAGGCCCTGTTGACAAACTGATTGGTCCAGAGGCGGGCGGCGGCGATATGTATGAAGCCGAGATAGCTTGCTGAGGTTTTGTCGTATCGGGTTGCGAGGCGGCGCGAGCATTTGAGCTTGGCGAAGCACCGCTCAATGCGGTTCCGCAAGGCGTAGGTGACGGTGTCGTGCGGGATCGGCTCTTTGCGATTGGCCTTGGCCGGGATCACTGGTGTTCCGCCACGCTCGGTGATCGTTGCCCGGATATGATCGCTGTCATAACCCCGGTCAGCCAGGAACACGCGAGCCGTCGGCAGGTCATCGTCGACCAGAGCATCGAAGCCTTTGAAGTCAGATACTTCACCTCCCGTTACTTCCGCCCGGACAGGGAGGCCGTGAGCGTTGGTAATGAGGTGGATCTTGGACGTGAAGCCACCTTTTGAACGGCCAAAACCCTGTCTTTGAGTCCCCCTTTTGCGCCCGCTGCCAAGTGGTGCGCGCGGATCACGGTGCTGTCGATCATCTGGACGCTGTCTGGCGCTGCGCCGCTATCGTTGAGGGCATCGAGCACCAGTTCCCAAAGTCCGGCCAGGGTCCAGCGCTGGAACTGGCGATACACGCTCGACCACTTGCCGAACTCTTCAGGCAGATCACGCCAGGCAGCACCGGTTCGAGCAATCCAGAAAATGCCATCGAGAACAAGGCGGTGGTTGGAGGCCGGGCGACCGCCTTGCCCCCGGATCGCTATCAAAAAGGGTTCAAAGAATGCCCACTCGGCATCCTCCATCAGCAACCGCGCCAAGATAACCTCCGCAAAAGCTATCTTGAATCACATCTCGCAGCGATTGTGAATCCAGTTTGTCAACAGGGCCTACAACCACTTTGCGGGCATGGTCGAACTGCGCGAAGCGATGACGCACGAGGTCACGCACGACTTCCTGAAAGCTGTCACCGAAGCTCTTAACCGGGTGCCCGATGCGCGCCAACGCGCCGCCGCGGGCCTGCGGTTCTATTTGCGGCGCGGGCGCTACGATCGGCGTTGGGGATGGTCGATGCTGAACATGAGCGCCTCAGGCCTGGTGTTCGGCTCGGAAACCTATCGCAGGGCCCAGGGAACCGTTGCCCGAGGCATCAAGGAAGGGGTATTTCTCCTGCCGTCAAGCGAAGTCGGGCGCGACGTTCTTCTGGGCACAACGCTTGCTGCGATGAGTTCGATGATGCGTGACAACCCGCCAGAGGATTATCCCGAAAACATCGCATACTTCGTATTACGCGGACTTGGCGTAGCTGAAGACGACGCCTATCGGTTCGCGCATATGCCGTTGCCGCCGATCCGCATCGAGGTGCAATGGGGCGACTGATCGCCCTATTGCCCGCCGTATCAGATATTCAGATCAGACCTAGACGTCGAGGTTGGCGACGTTCAGCGCATTGTCCTGAATGAACTCGCGGCGCGGTTCGACCACGTCGCCCATCAGGCGGGTGAAGATCTCGTCGGTCACGTCGGCGTCTTCTACCTTCACCTGCAGCAGCTCGCGGTTTTCGGGGTCGAGCGTGGTCTCCCACAGCTGTTCGGCGTTCATCTCGCCAAGACCCTTGTAGCGGCTGATCGCGAGGCCCTTGCGGCCCGAGGCCAGCACGGCCGCAAGCAGCTGAGAGGGGCGCGTGATCAGGTCATCGGCGGATGCAACGGGGGCTTCGGTTTCCTCGCCGGTGTCATCCTCGATCGCCTCGGGCTCGGCGGCCACCTGCCCTGAACGCACCAGTCGCGAAGGCGTGGCATAGGCCTCGGCCTGGGCCACGCCGCGCGTGTGCAGCTTGCGCGCCTCGGCGCTGTCGAGGAAGCGCTCCTCGATCAGGTGCACGTCGGTGACGCCGCGCCAGACGCGGTTGAACCGCACGTCGCCGTTGTCAGTCACGCTGGCGCTCCACACGGCTTCGGGGTCGGCCACTTGCAGCTGGGCGGCGGCATGGGTGAGGGCCGCTGTGCGCGCCGAGGGAGCCATGCCCGGCTCGAGCGCACCGGCGAGCGCCATCGCCTCGATTACCGCCGAGTTATACTTGCGCGGGGCGAAGGCCATGAGGTTTTTCAGGTGCAGCGCCTGCTCGACGAGGTCGGCAAGATCGGCGCCTGCACGCGCGCCGCCGGTGGTTTCCAGCATGCGGTCTTGCAGGCCGTTAGCGACCAGATAGCGGTCAAGCGCAGGCTGATCCTTGAGGTAGACCTCGCTGCGGCCCTTACTGACCTTGAACAGCGGCGGCTGGGCGATGAACAGATGCCCGGCCTTGATGATATCGGGCATCTGGCGGTGGAAGAAGGTGAGCAGCAACGTACGGATATGCGCACCGTCAACGTCGGCGTCGGTCATGATCACGATCTTGTGATAGCGCAGCTTCTCGAGGTTGAACTCGTCGCGCAGGCCGGTGCCCATGGCCTGGATCAGCGTGCCCACTTCCTTCGATGAGATGATCCGGTCAAACCGCGCACGCTCCACGTTGAGGATCTTGCCGCGTAGCGGGAGGATCGCCTGATACTTGCTGTCGCGGCCCGATTTGGCCGAGCCGCCGGCCGAATCACCCTCGACCAGGAACAGTTCGGCCTTGGTCGCGTCGCGCTCGCGGCAGTCGCTCAGCTTGCCGGGCAGGCTGGCGACGCTCATCGCGCCCTTGCGGCTCATCTCGCGGGCGCGCTTGGCTGCCTCGCGCGCAGCGGCGGCGTCGATGATCTTCTGGATGATCTGCTTCGCGTCGGCGGGGTTTTCCTCCAGCCACTCGGTCATCTTCTCGCCCATCAGGCCTTCCAGCGGCTGGCGAACCTCGGACGAGACCAGCTTGTCCTTGGTCTGGCTGGAGAACTTGGGATCGGGCAGCTTCACGCTGACGATCGCGCTCAGGCCTTCACGCATGTCTTCGCCGGTGAGCGAGACCTTTTCCTTCTTCATCAGCCCGGCTGCCGAAGCATAGTTGTTGAGCGTGCGGGTCAGCGCGGCGCGGAAGGCGGCAAGGTGGGTGCCGCCGTCACGCTGGGGGATGTTGTTGGTGAAACAGAGGACGTTTTCGTAGTAGCTGTCGTTCCACTGCAGCGCGACCTCGATGCCGATCCCGTCCTTGTCGGCAGAGACAGCGATGGGTTCGGCCACCAGCGGCTGCTTGTTACGATCGAGATATTTCACGAAGGCCGCGATGCCGCCTTCGTAATAGAGGTCATGCTCCTTGACTTCCTCGTGTCGCCGGTCGCGCAGCTTGATGCGGACGCCCGAATTAAGGAAGGCCAGTTCGCGGTAACGGTGTTCGAGCTTCTCGAAATCGAAATCGGTGACGTTCTTGAAGGTGTCGGTGCTGGCCAGGAAGGTGACGCGGGTGCCTTTCTTGAAGCCGTTCGGGTCCGAGTTGCCTTCGACCTTCGGCGCATCGCCCACGACGCGCAAGGATTCGACCGCATCGCCATGCTCGAAGCGCATCCAGTGCTCCTGACCGTTGCGCCAAACCGTCAGCTCGAGCCATTCGCTGAGTGCGTTGACCACCGAGACCCCCACGCCGTGCAGGCCGCCCGATACCTTGTAGGCGTTGTCATCCGAGGTGTTCTCGAACTTCCCGCCCGCGTGCAGCTGGGTCATGATGACCTCGGCGGCGGATACACCCTCTTCCTTGTGCATGTCGACCGGGATGCCGCGCCCATTGTCTTCCACCGAAACGGAGCCATCGGGGTTAAGCTCGATCAGAACGAGATCGCAGTGGCCGGCCAGGGCCTCGTCGATGGCGTTGTCCGACACTTCGAACACCATGTGGTGCAGGCCCGACCCATCGTCGGTATCGCCGATATACATGCCCGGACGTTTGCGGACCGCATCGAGCCCCTTCAGGACCTTGATCGAATCGGCGCCGTATTCGCCCTGGCGGGGGGCGTTCCCATTGTTCTCGCTCATGGCCATTATATAGGCGCAGGCACTCGGTTTCCCAAGCGTAAGCGCCCAGTGGCGGCCCGTTTTTCCACCGCCAGAGGCACCGATTGCCCGGATGGTGCGTTGTGGCACCATGACAATGACGCTGATCGTGGTGCTGGTCGTGTCGGGTGCGCTGGTTCTGGGCGCGCTCTGGGGGCTTTATTGGCCGCTGCCCGACAAGCTCCAGGGCTTCCTTGTGGCGCTGGCGGGCGGGGCGTTGTTGCTCTCTGTCGTTACTGAGCTGATCGAGCCATCGATCGAGCGTTCGACCTTGCTGATCAGTTCGCTTGGCGTTGCACTTGGGGCCATTGTGTTCTCGGGCGTGGACTATCTGATCGACGAGCACTGGGGGCCGAGCAAGGGCGGCGGTCTGCTGGCGGCCATCACGCTCGATGGCATCCCGGAAAACCTCGCGCTGGGCGTGGCGCTGATCGGGGCGACGCCTATCGAGGTGGCGGCGCTGGCCGGGTCGATCGTGCTTTCCAACCTGCCCGAGGCGGCAGGCGGCGCGCGCCAGATGCGCGAGGGCGGCATCGCCCGCGCGCAGGCGTTATGGCTGTGGGTGGGGACGGCGGCGCTGCTGTCGGCGGCGGCGATCGCTGGCAACCTGCTGCTTGGCGGGGCGAGCGAGCACCACCTCGCCTTCATCCGCTGTGTGGCGGCAGGTGCCGTGGTGGCGAGCCTTGCCACCGAGGTCTTCCCCCAGGCTTTTCACGAAGACCATCACTGGGCCGGTGTGGCGACGATGCTGGGCCTGTTGCTGGCGCTGGGGCTGGGCGAACTGGCCTGATCGCGCTGCGTGCAAAAGCAAATGGCCGCCTCCCCGGTGCGGGAAGGCGGCCAATCGCCAACTGGATGCTCCTTAGGGAGAGGAGAGATCAGAACATCCAGGCGGCGGGATAGGGGCTGCGCGCCAGGCTATCGAAGTAGGCGTTGAAAATGCGGATCATCAGAGCTTTCATCGAAGGTCTCCTAACGGAAAGAGGGTTGGCTTGGCGCGGCGCTGACGGGATCAGGCGAGGACGCTGGTGAACAGCGTGCCGCTGATCGCCACCGCGGCGAGCGTGGTGAACATGATCTGGGCGAAATTGCGCATAATGGTGCTCCTGCATTGCCGGGGTCTTGTTGATCGCCCCTTGGCTTGAGCTGCATATGTGCGCCGCAACATTATTGTGCAAATGCGAAAACTTCGGCATGTGTTGTGTATTATGCAACAAACGTTGCGAGCACGTGCCGAAGCCCTAAGTGCTTTGCAATAAAGGATTAACGAAGCGAGAGCTGGGTTCCTTCGGTCTCGTTCGCGGCCAGCTGCGCAACCGCCTGCGCGCGCGCTTCGGTCAGGCATTCGGCATGGAGCCGCTGGCCCTTGAGGTCGCGGATGAAGGGTTTCTCGCAAGCCTGCTCGGCGGCGATTTCGATGCGCTGTTCGTCGGTCAGCGGGGCGCGGTCCGGGCGGCTCTGCTCGTAGGTGCGCTCGCCGATGACCATGACGAAGGCCGACTGGGCCTGAGCCGCCGACGAGAAGGCAAGCGTGGAAACGAGGGCAAGAGTGGTCAGCTTCTTCATGGCGTTATCTCCTTGATAAGAGTTCAAACGCCTTTGACAGGTCCATCCCTTAGACTGTTCCGGCATTGTGCGGGTGCGAACAAAACAGCGCAATTGCAAAAAGCCGGACGTCTGTTGCGCAAAGCGCGCAGTGCGCGATGAGGCGCTCGGGCGCTGGACAGCGGCGCGCCCGCTTCCTATCGGCACATCATGACGGCACATATCCTCCCCGATTCCATCCTTATCGTCGATTTCGGCAGCCAGGTGACTCAGCTGATCGCACGCCGCGTGCGCGAGGCCGGGGTCTATTGCGAGATCGCACCCTTTACGCTCGCCGAAGAGGCCTTCGCCCGGATGCAGCCCAAGGGCATCATCCTCTCGGGCAGCCCGGCGGGCGTCCCCGAAGAGGGCAGCCCGCGCGCGCCGATGTCGCTGTTCGAGGCGGGCGTGCCGATTCTCGGCATCTGCTACGGCCAGCAAGTGATGAGCAAGCAGCTCGGCGGCGAAGTTCGCCCCGGCCACGAGGTCGGCGATGGGGGCGAGTTCGGCCGTGCCTATCTAACCGTGACTAAGGACTGCGCGCTGTTCGATGGCCTCTGGGCCGAGGGCGAGCGCCATCAGGTCTGGATGAGCCACGGCGACACCGTCACCCGCTTTGCTCCCGGTTTCGAGATCGTCGCCGTATCCGATGGCGCGCCCTTCGCGGTGATCGCCGACGAGGCCCGCAAGTTCTACGGCACCCAGTTCCACCCCGAGGTGGTCCACACCCCCGACGGAGGCAAGCTGCTGGCTAATTTCGTGCACAAGGTGTGCGGCCTCGCGGGCGACTGGACCATGGCCGCCTACCGCGAGACCAAGGTCGCCGAGATCCGCCAGCAGGTGGGCGAGGGCCGGGTGATCTGCGGCCTTTCGGGCGGCGTCGACAGCTCGGTGGCGGCGATCCTCATTCACGAGGCGATTGGCGACCAGCTCACCTGCGTGTTCGTCGATCACGGGTTGCTGCGGCTGAACGAGCGCGAGCAGGTCGAAAAGCTGTTCCGCGACCATTACAATATTCCGCTGGTGGTTGTGGACGCCGAGGAGCGGTTCATGGCCGGGCTCGACGGCGTCACCGACCCCGAGAAGAAGCGCAAGTTCATCGGCGGCGAGTTCATCGCCGTGTTCGAGGAAGAGGCGAACAAGCTCGGCGGGGCAGACTTCCTCGCGCAGGGCACGCTTTACCCCGACGTGATCGAGAGCGTCAGCTTCACCGGCGGCCCCTCGGTCACGATCAAGAGCCACCACAATGTCGGCGGCCTGCCCGAACGGATGAACATGAAGCTGGTCGAGCCGCTGCGTGAGCTGTTCAAGGACGAGGTGCGCGAACTGGGCCGCGAGCTGGGCCTTAACGATCAGTTCGTGGGCCGCCATCCGTTCCCCGGCCCTGGCCTTGCGATCCGCATCCCCGGCGAAGTGACCAAGGAGCGCTGCGATATCCTGCGCAAGGCC
Source organism: Erythrobacter sp. (assembly GCA_027311945.1). GTDB lineage: Bacteria > Pseudomonadota > Alphaproteobacteria > Sphingomonadales > Sphingomonadaceae > Alteraurantiacibacter. The sequence continues at coordinate 126,176 of DAICXZ010000014.1, read as the reverse complement.
GACGCGATCTATCTCGACGAGATCCGCAAGGCGGGCCTTTACGATGCGATCTGGCAGGCGTTTGCGGTGCTGCTGCCGGTGAAGACGGTGGGCGTGATGGGCGATCACCGCACCTACGACAGCGTCTGCGGCCTGCGTGCCGTCACCAGCACCGATGGCATGACGGCGGACGTTTATCCGTTCGACGCTGCCTTCCTCACCAACTGCGCCACCCGCATCGTCAACGAGGTGCAGGGGATCAATCGCGTGGTCTACGACTATACGTCGAAGCCGCCCGGCACGATTGAGTGGGAGTGATTGCTGGTACTCCAGAATCACTCCATCTCAAGCCGGACATTGTATGATCTGCCACTGCGCGCAGTTCCAGTGGGAGCTGACTGAAGCGACCCCTGGAACTGCGGCAATCGCCTGCTCTGCCGTCTAGTACCGTAGCTGGATGCCCGCGAAGACCGAGCGCGGTTCGGTTCCGTAGCCATAGGCCGTTTCGTAGCTGGCATCGAAGGCGTTTTCGAGGCGCACGAAGATATGGTATTGCTCCGCAGCCTGCCATCGCGCGCGCAGATTGAGCAGTGTATAGCCATCGATCGATCCGGTCGGGGCCAGAGGATCGGTGGAGCCGCTCGCAATGCGCAAGGTGGTGCCGAGCGACAGCCCCATGCGCCATGTCTTGTCGAGCGACAGATTGACGGCATGGACGGGGCGGCGCGGCAGGCGGGCCTCCTCGGCGCCAATCGAAAGGTCGCGCGCGTCGAGCAGGCTGTAGGCAAGGGCAAGGTCCAGCCCTTCGCTTGCGGCAAAGGCAAGTTCGGCCTCGACCCCGCGAGAGCGGGTACGGGCGACGTTGGTGTAACGGTAGGTCGTCAGATCGTAGCCTATCTGATCGCGCGTGAGGCGGGTGAACGCCGATAGAGAAGCACGCCCGCGCCCATCCGCGAAGCTACGGTCAATCCCTGCGTCGAAACTGGTCGAGCGTTCCGGGGCCAGTGCAGCATTGCCGCTGTAGCTGTCATAAAGCTGGTAAAGCGAGGGGGTTCTGAAGCCTTCTCCGAAAGCGACGCGCAGGCGGGTCAGGCCGTCGCCGAGGCCGTAGTTCGCGTTGGCACCAAGGGTGGTGATGCCGCCAAAAGCGCTGTGCTCGTCATAGCGGACGCCGCCCGACAGGCTCAGGCGCTGGGCAGGCTTCACTGTCAGCATGCCGAACACACTGTCGGTCGCGGCGCTGTGCGTCTCGTCGGAACCGAAGCCGAAGAACCGGTATTCGGGCGTATCGTGGCTGTAACCGGCCACCAGGTGCCCTATTCCTGCCAGCGCAAGCTTCCCCTTGTATTCGAAGCGCAAAGTCTCGCCGCGATAGCCGAAGTCCACCGGCGCATCGGGCGCCGAGCGGTAGTCGCGCCGATTGGTGAGGTAGGTGAGGGCAAACCGGCTGGTCAGCGCGCCGCCGAAGCTGGTCGCCTCAAGCCCGCCATACAGGGTTTCCTGTCCGAACTCGCTGACATCGGCGCTGTCGGCAGGCGTGCCGAAGAAACTGTCGTATTCGAGCTTTGAATCGATGGCATATCCGCGCAGGTCCAGCGCCACGGCATCGCTCAGCGGCATCTGGGCGCGGGCATGGGCGGTCCAGTTGCGCAGGCCGTCGCGCTCGCTGGCGCCGAAGCGCTCTGCGGCGCTGCTGATCCCGGCGGTGCTCAGCCCGGTAATCCCTGCGTCGAGCCGCAGGTCTCCATCGCGATAGCCTAGATCGGCAAGGCCCTGCACAGTCTCGGCAGAACCCGCCTCTGCCATTGCGCGCAGGCTGAGTCCATTCGGCGCAGTTGGATCGCTCGTCGACAGGTCGATCACACCGCCGATCGCTTCCGAACCATAGGCCACGGCATTGGCCCCGCGCATCACCTCTATCCGGCGAATGTTGCCGAGCAGCAGGTTGCCGAAATCGACGGCGCCGCCGGTGCTCGAAGGATCGTTGATCCGTATGCCGTCGAGCAGCACAAGGGTCTGCCCGGTTTCCGCGCCGCGCAGCGAAACGCCGGTCACCGAACCGAGGCTGCCTGTGCGATTGACCCGCACCGAGGGGACCTGTTGCAGAGCCTCGGCCACGGTCCGGGCTTGACGCCGTTCAAGCGTGCTTGCGTCGATGACGCTGACGGCCTGGCCGCTCTCGGTGCGATCCTGTTCGAAGCCGGTGGCGGTCACCACGATGGCGACCGGATCGCTCGTCTGGGCCGATGCCCCGTATGGAATCAGGCCAAGCGCCAAGACCGACGCACCGCAAATCATGTTCTTATTCAAAACCGTAAACCCTTCGCGCACGAGGATGCATCCGGCAATGAGCCGGAGGCGCAAGCCTCTTGTTCATGTCGTCACGCGGGGGTTTCGGCCCCGATCGCCCGGTAACTCCCGACCGGCGAAAGACAGACGGCCATGGGCAGGTCTCCTGGCTCGCGGATCATCGCTGCGGCGCCGCCTTCCCATCTTGCGACAGTGGCATGTTGGCGCCGGGCTAACCGGTCACAGTTGCGGGAACAGCGCCGGCCTTGCACCGGACTTCCCTTTTGCTCCCCGCCGAAGCGGGAACCCATGGCGAGGCGTGCTTGAGCAGAATCTGGCCCGGGTGGTCCAGTTCTTTTAGGATGGGCCCGGAAAACATTTTGCTCGCGGCAGCGGGCTGCCCCGGTTTGGATTGCATCCCGGCCGTTGATCTGATCATGATCCGGTGTCGACAGAATTGCGCTTAACAGATGACCCAGCTTTCCCTCGGCCCCGACCCGCGTACCGAAACGCTGCGCCGCCTTCAGCCGCTGCTGGTGCAGCGGTTCGGGCATATTCAGCGCGCGGCGGCGGAGTGGCGGGCTCCGGAATGGGTGCTGGTGCAGGGCGTTATCGGTGCCCGTACCAAGTCCGAAGTCTCCAACTCTGCGACCGACCGCTTGCTGAAGCGTTATGGCAATTGGGAAAGCGTCGCCACTGCGCCGCTGGCGCAATTGCAGGATGCGCTTTCCTCTCAGACCTATCCCAATATCGCGGCGGAGCGGCTGAAAGCCTCGCTCACCGATCTCATCGCGCGGCGGGGATCGGTCGACCTGTCGCATCTCCAGGGCATGGGCACGCAAGACGCGATGGACTGGCTGGAACAACTGCCCGGTGTGGGGCGCAAGATCGCGGCCGGGGTGATGAACGCCTCGACGCTCGATCGCCCGGTGCTGGTGCTCGACAGCCACCACCGCCGCATCCTCCAGCGCATGGGGCTCGTCCCCGCGAAGGCGGATACGGCACGCGCTTATGCTGCGATCATGCCCGTCATGCCGCCCGAATGGTGCGCTGCCGACTATGACGAGCATCATCTGCTGATGAAAAAGGTCGGCCAGACATGGTGTCGCCCGACCCGCCCCGACTGCGCGAACTGCGTGGCGCAATCGCTGTGCGAAACGGGGAGGGGAGCGAAAGACGCTGAGGTTTCGCCCACTAGCTGAAGCACTCTTTCAAAAAATGAGCAAAATTCAATTGAAGCGTCATAATTTGTGAATACTCTGGCCACTTGTTCGTGTGGAGAGAGTTACTTTGTCGGAACGTGCATCAGCGTCGATCGGCCACCAGCAACGCCGAGCGCTCGATACAGCCAAGGGCATCCTGATGGATTGGGACGGATGTATCGCCATAGGAAACGAGGTCTTGCCGCTGGCCAGGCTGCTGATTTCGCAACACGCGGAGCGGGTCGCGATTGTCTCGAACAATTCGACCCATCTCCCGGCAGATTTCGAAGAGACGCTGGCGGAGCATGGCCTTGTCATTCCTCAGGATCGTATCTTCCTCGCCGGGGCCGAAACCATCCGGGCGATCGCTGAAGAGGATGCGCGCGTCCTGCTGCTTTCTGCGCCCCGTATGATGGACTATGCGCGAGAGCTTGGCATCACCTTGGTGCGGCAGGATATCGATCTGGTAGTGCTGATGCGCGACGCGACCTTCAGCTACGCCAAGCTCGATCTCGCCGCCAACGCGATCAGAAGTGGTGCAAGGTTGATCGTCGCCAATACCGACATGACCCACCCGGGGCCGGAGGGGCGGATCGTCCCGGAAACCGGCGCGTTGCTCGCTGCCTTGCAGGCTTGCGCGGGAGAAGATCAGCCAGATCACCGGCTAATCGGCAAGCCCGGCCCATTCCTGTTCGAGCGCGCCTGCGCAGTGCTCGGCCTCGCGCCCGCAGAGGCGGTGATGATCGGTGACAACCCGGCAACCGATGGCAAGGGGGCGGAAAACGCCGGTATGCGCTCCATCCTGATCGGCGGCAGTTCGCCCCTTGGGCTGGAGGATCTGATCGCCTGGCCGGACGGCTAGAAGCGCTTGATGGAAAGCACGTCGAAGGTCTGCTTGAGCGTTTCGGTCGAGCGGTCGTAGTCGGCCAGCGCCAGAGCCGCGATCAGCGCGTCGACCACGCATAACTGCGCGATTCGGCTGGTCATTGCCTCGGTGCGGAACCGCGTTTCGCGCGCCATGGTGAACAAAAGCACGTCGGCATGGGCCTGGATCGGGGAGCGCGCGAAATTGGTGATGACGATTGTCTTCGCCCCCGCTTCCTTGGCGAGACGCGTGGCTGCCACCGTTTCATGCGTCGCGCCGCTATGTGAAATGGTGAGCACGGCCACATCCGGATCGCACCGAGAGGCGCTGATGGCCTGGACGTGGCTGTCCGTCACGGCACGCACATCGAGCCCGATGCGCAGCATCCGGTATTGGGTGTCCTCCGCAATCGGGGCCGAGGAGCCGATCCCGTAAACCTCCACCCGCTTGGCCGCGCGAACCACCTCGACGGCGCGCATCAGCGAGGTGGGATCGAGCACCGAAAGCGTGTCACGCAGCGCCTGCATGCCCGAATGGAACACCTTGCGGCAGATCGTCTCGACATCGTCCTCGCGATCGAGGTCCTCGTGAATGAACTGGACCGGCTGCACAGTCTCCTGCGCCAGGCTGAGCTTCATCTGCTGGAAGCCCGAAAGTCCAATGCTGCGGCAGAAGTTGATCACGCTGCCTTCGCTGACCTCGGTCGCTTCGGCCAGCTCGGTGACCGACATGCCCACCACGTCCTCGGGCCGCTCCAGAATGAAGCGGGCGATGCGCTGGGCGCTCTTGGCCATGCCGGGCTGGGCGATCCGAATCCGGCCCAGCGCATTTTCCACCGGGCGAATCCCGTTCTGCCCTTTTTGTGCCTTGCGGGTCATCGTGCCTCCTTTTGAGGATTGGCGCACCATGCAGGCTCATATCGGTAAACGCCAGTATTGAGTTTTGTTCAGTCGCGCTTCTGGCGAACCGAGCCCGCCAATTTCCGACGTTTCGGCGGCTAATCACTCAACATGAAATATATATGACGCATTTTATTCAGTTCTAAAACTGAGTAATTTTCATTTTCCTGTCACATCGAATCGTTAGCGAGCCCGACAGCAGCAGCCGAGGGCTCGGTTTCGCAGGGGAAATTCCCGCTGCGCCGAGAGTGGCCTTGGCTCGTGCTTGTTGGGGTTTTCGTCCTTGGTCACCCGAAGGAGGGGTAAGATGCACGTTCGCCGTTCAATCCGATTGCTCGTGGTAGCATCGTCCTTGTCGTGTTCATCGCTGGCGCTGGCGCAAGCCGGTCAGTCAGCACAGCGCGAGGACGACCAGCCTGCGCAGAATGACTATGACAGTGAAAACGTGGTGATCGTCGAGGGCCAGCGCGTCTACATCGATCAGACCGAACTCGCGGCCGACTTCGTGGATTTCGGCACACAGGTGCAGATCATTTCCGATGACGAGATCGACACCGGCGGCTTCACCAACTTCGGCGAACTCGCGGCAGGCCTGATCCGCGGTGCGAACATCGGCTATTCGCCCGATGAAGGCGAGTTCACGATCCGCATTGACGGTGGGACCGACCGCGACACCCTGTTGCTGGTCGACGGCGTTCCTTACTTCGATCGCTCTTCGCCTTCAGAGACCATCTGGCCAGCTACCGCGATCGATCCGCGTATGATCGACAATGTCGAAATCTTCCGCGGCGGCCAGAGTCTATACTTCGGGTCCAACGGCGGCCTGGGCGTGGTTTCGGTCAACTCGAAGGAGCCCGACGGCCGCTTCGAAGGCGAGATCGGCGTCTATGGCGGTTCCTTCAAAACCCGCGAGATCTACGGCAATGTGTCGGTGCCCTTGCCCATCGGCGAAGAGGGCGAACATTCGATCATGGTGTTCGGCCGTTCCTACGAGACGGATTCGAACATCCTGTTCGATCGCGACGCCTTTGCGGACACCCTGTTGGAGTTGGGCGGCTTCCGCGAATATCCGTACAGCTACAACAATCTTGGCGCGAAGTATCTCTGGCAGATCAATCCCGACACCGAGTTGCGCGCCGCCTTCCAGCTCGCCAGCGTGGATTTCGAGGATACTTTCCCCAACTCATCGCCCTATGCCCCCAACAAGACCGAGTTTCCGATCTTCAATGCCAGCTTCAAGAGCCAGCTGAACGACCGGGCGCGGCTGGTTGTCGAAGGCCATTACCAGGCGCCCAAACTGCGCAATACCGAACTCGATCCGCTGGTCTGCTCGATCCCGCGCGTTCAGGATTTGCCCGCGGGCGTGCGCGGCAGCGCCCCTGCCGGGGGCTTCGCCACGGCTGCGGATTACGAGGCTTTCGCCGCTGCGAACAACCTGCCCGCTGGCTGTGTGACCAACCCGCAGTTCGACTTCGGGCGGGCCAACGTGCGGGCCAAGGAAGGCATTTACGTCAATCCCGAAACGGGCGAGATTTACGGCACGCTCGACAACCCGTTCCCGATCGGCAACCCGATGGGCTTCGTGACCCAGTCGGTGGCGAGCTTCGGCAGCGGGGTGCCTTTCAAGGGGATCGGCGAGGGCGATCAATACACGTCCAGCTATGTGGATTACGGCCTCAACGGTCGGCTGACCTATCGCTGGAACGACTGGTTCGAAACGGTGGTGGGCGTCCAGAACACCAGCTACCGTGACAACTCGGACGATATCTTCGGCGTGCGCGACGTGACGCTCAGCTCCACCGGCGTTTACGGCGATCTGCGTTTCACGCTGCCTTTGCTTGAAGGCTTCAACGCATCGATCGCAGGCCGCCACGACTTCAACAACAACTTTTCCAACGAGACCGTGTGGAAGGTTGGCCTGCGGCAGGAGCTGCCCGGCGGCTTCTACCTGCGCGGGAATGGCGGCACTTCCTACAGCCTGCCCACGATCAACGAGCTGGGCGCGTTCGGTGCCAGCGCTAACCTCAATCCGGGGCTCCAACCACAGGAGGTCGAGAGCTACAACGTCGGTGCGGGCATTAACGGCCATATCGGCGACGGCACCTTCAACATCGAGGTCGGCTATTACGATACCGAGATCACCAACCTGTTCTCCAATCGTGCGGTCGAGGCGGTCTGTCTTGAATATGCCAACGATGTGTGGCCCGATGGTGAGTTGAGCCGCGACGTGATCGAGGCGAACCGCAGCCTGATCGTGCCGCCCGATGCCTTCTGCGCCACTGCGGCAGCGGCTAACCTGTCGGGTGACCAGACCGTTGCGGTCAACCAGCTGTCGGTGCAGGACATCAAGGGCTGGACGGTCGATATGGCGCTCGATCTGGACCTCGTGCAGTTCGACATCTCCTTCACCAAGAGTGAATCGCTCGAACCCAACCCTGTCTACGGGGTGGCGGCGCGCCTTGATGGCACCACCACCAATCTGGACTTCGTGGTGCCGGGGCCTGCAGGTGACAATGAGTTCCGCCAGTCGGCTGAACGCCCCGAATGGGCGCTGTCCGGCCTCATCACCCTGACGCCGAGCGATCGCTGGGTGTTTGCGCTCAATCCGCGCTATCAGGGCCCCGAATGGGCCTATGCCGGGACCTCGGCTGCGCGTCTGGTCGATGCGAATGGCCAGCGGGTCCTGCCAGATGTGAACTTCGGCGAGTACTTCGTGCTCAACGGCTCGATCCAGTATTACATGGGCGAGGAAAAGCAGCACCGCTTCATGATCCGGCTCGTGAACATCCTCGATGAGGATTACTACGAGCGCGCATCGGGGGGGGCGGACCTGCGCATTTCGCGCGCCGCGGTGCGCGGTGAGATCGGCCCCGAGGACAGCGCCTACTACCGCCAATACGGCTGGAACGGCAAGCCGCGCTCGATCTGGCTGCAGTACGAATACAACTTCTGAAACCCCTCTGGGGAGCGCCTGCGCTGCGGGCGCTCCCCATCCCGCTATTTGCGTAATCACTGCCCCGTGGAGGTTTCCCGATGCCCTTCCCCTTTGGCCCCCTTGCCTTCGCTTTCGCCGCCGTCTCGCTCAATCCTGCCGGGGGCGAGGTGCTGCACCATACGCGTGATCCTCATCCGGAAGATCCGCAGCATGGCGCCTATGACGATCACGGGTTCGACCGGCCCATCCACTTCCCCGATGCGCCCGATGGTAGCCGCCTGCTGACCGCCGATCTGCACACCCATTCGGTGTTCTCCGATGGGCAGGTCTGGCCCTCTGTCCGGGTGGAAGAGGCCGACCGCGACGGGATCGATGCGCTCGCCTTTACCGAACACCTCGAACATCAGCCCAAGGCCGCCGACATCCCGCATCCGGACCGCAATCGCGCATATCAGGTGGCCAGCGACGTTGCCGAAGCGCAGGGCATTGATGCCGTCATGCTGATCAACGGCGCCGAAATTTCGCGCGGAATGCCCCCCGGCCACGTCAACGCGGTGTTTCTGGAAGATGCCAATGCCGTGCTGACCGACGATGCGGGAGACGCGATCGGTGCGGCCAATGCGCAAGGCGCGTTCGTGTTCTGGAACCACCCCAACTGGCTCCCGCAGGCGCCCGACGGTGTGGCGAAAATCACCCCCTTTCACATCGACCTTATAGGCAAAGGGCAGCTCCACGGCGTGGAGGTCGCCAATGGTACGCTGGATGCCTATTCGGAAGATGCCTTGGGTATCGCGCTCGATTACGGCCTTACGATTCTGGCGACCTCGGACATTCACGGCCTGATCGACTGGACGCATGACGGCGGCCATGGCGGCCACCGCCCGCTGACCATCGTGCTGGCGGACGAGCGTTCGCCCGAAAGATTGAAGCAGGGATTGTTCGACGGGCGAACGGTCGCCTGGATTAACGATGATCTGATCGGCCGGGCGGAGAATGTCGAACAGGTGGTGCGCGCCTGCCTGCAACTGGAGCCGACCGGCTACCTTCCGTCCTCCAGTGTGATGCAGGTGACCTTGCACAACGATTGCCCGCTGGCCTTCACCTTGCAGAACGAAGGCGAGAGGACCTTTCACAACGTCAGCGATGTGGTCCGCGTCGAACGCTATGACGACCTCGCTTTGCAAGTGCGGATGAACGACGAAGTCTCCACGCTGGCGCTCGATGTGACCGCACTCAACACCCAGATCCGCCCGCGCGAGCATCTGCGGCTGACCTTGCAGTCCGATATTTCACGCTTCGAACAGCCTTAGCGTGAGCCCCTGCTCCACCCCTTCCCTCGTCAGGGCTGCCCCTGTGAGCCTCCCCGTGGCGCGACGCTTCATCGCCATGTCACGGGGGTGGCCTAGTCGATCAGGGCGCAGCCGTCGGGCCGCGTTTGCAAGGAGGAAAGGCATGATGCTTATAGACCGGATAGGGCTGCTCGCGCTTGCGATGCTGGCCGGACTCACGGCCTGCTCAGAAGCGGAGACGGCAGAGGACAAGGAAGAGGTTCTCAATGTCCTGCTGATTCCCGCCGATGGCGGGACTGAAGATGGCACCAGGGCGGATTATGAGCCGCTGTTTGCAGCGGTAGGCAAGGCAACTGGGCTGCGTTTCGAATTGAGGGTTGCGCAAGCTTACGGCGCCGTGGTTGAGGCCATGTGCAACGGCAGCGCCGACATCGCTTTTGTCGGCCCGGTGACTTACCTGCAGGCTAAGGATCGCGGTTGCGGGGAACTGCTCGCCGTGGCGGTGGAAGAGGGGCAGTCGGTCTATTACGCGGGAATTTTTGCCCGCGCGGACTCTCCGGTGCACGACCTCGACGATCTGCGCGGAAAGAGCGTGGCCTTCGGCGACGTCAACTCCACCTCATCCTTCGTCTATCCGGTGGCGATGCTGCTGAAGGAGGGCCTGGACCCGGTGAAGGACCTTGGCGCGCTGCGGCTGACCGGAACCCACGCCAATAGCCTCGCGGCGCTTACCGAAGGGCGTGTGGATGCCGCCGGGCTTTCGCTCGATTCCTACGAGAAAGCCGTTCGGGCTGGTGTACCCGGAGCGCGCGATGTGCGGGTGATCGCCCGCAGCCAGGCCATCCCTTACCCGCCGCTGGTGATGAACACCCGCCTCGCCCCGGAGCGGAAGCGCGAGCTGCGCAACGCGTTCCAAAATGTCGCCACTGCGCCCGGTGTGCGCCCGGAAATGATCCGCGGCTATGGCGGCAAGCAGGTCGACGGGTACGATACCGAGTTTGCGGCAGAGAACTTCGACAGTGCCGCGCGCGAGATGGCGCTGCTGAGCGACGAGCTGCGCGGCGAAATCCTCAAGAAATCGGCGGAGCGCTGAGATGGCGGGCGCGATGGACATCCGCTTCAGCCAGCTGCGCAAGACCTGGGCCGATGGCACCCATGCTCTCGACGGGATCGATCTGACCGTGCCAGCGGGGCAGTTCTGCGTGCTGCTCGGCCATTCGGGTGCGGGTAAGTCCACCCTGCTGCGCTGCGTCAACGGGCTGGAGACGCCGAGCGATGGCGCGGTTCTCATTGGCGACCGGCGCGTCGACGCGGCGTCGCTCCCGACACTGCGCCGCCGGATCGCCATGGTCCATCAGCATTTCGGCTTGGTGCCAAGGGCGAGCGGCGCGGCCAACGTGATGGCGGGTGCGGTTCCGCTGCTGCCGCTGTGGCGGATCATGAGCGGTATCTATCCCGCCGCGCTCAAGCGCCAGACCTGCGAACTGCTGCAGGCGGTGGGGCTGGAAGAAGCCCACCTGCGCCGCCGCGCTGAGCAGCTTTCGGGCGGGCAGCAGCAGCGGCTGGGGCTGGCCCGCGCCTTCATGGCCGATCCGGCGATAATTCTGGCCGACGAGCCCGTTGCCAGTCTCGACCCCGAGATCAGCCGCGATGTGCTGTCGCTGTTGCGTGAGCAGGCGAGAGAGCGCGGCGCCACTGTCCTGTGCAGCCTGCATCAGGTCGAGCTGGCGCGCGAATTCGCTGACCGGATCGTGGCGCTCCACCGGGGACGGATCGTCTTCGACGGCGCGCCGGACGATCTGCGGGGCAGCGATCTGGCCACGATCTACACCCGCAGTGAAGCGCCCGCGCCACGTCTCATGCCGATAGCGTTGAGGAAGACGGGTTGACCTCCACCACCCATTCCGCTGCCAGCTCCGGTTGGTCCTATCCCCGGCCTTTCGGCCCGCGTGCGGTGCTGGTGGTGCTCGCCGCGTTGGCGTTGCTGTTCTATTCGGGCGAGCGGGTGCAGGTTGGCCGGCTCGCCTCGCTGACGGGCCATTCCGTGCTCGCCGATCTGGGCCTTGCGGGGGAGGAACAGACCACGCCGGGCCTTGGCGAAGTGGTCGCCCGGCTGTTTCCGTTGCAGATTTCCGACCGGCAGGAGGTCTCGCGGATTGAGGGTTTCGACCCCGGTCACCTGCCACTGTTCGCCCATCTTGAGACCGAGCGCGTCAACGAGCAGGTGCTCGATCCCGAAACGCTCGAACTTGAAGACCATAGCGTCGAGCGGACCTATCTCGTGCGCCCCTTCGGCTATCTCGGCCATGTCGCGCTCAAGATGATCGAGACGCTTGAGATCGCGCTGTGGGGCACATTGATTGCGGTTCTGCTCGGCCTGCCGCTGGCTTTGCTAAGTGCCAGCAACATCACGGCTTCGCCGCTGGTCCGCTTTATGTCGCGGTCGGCGGTGAGTGTGATGCGCGCAACGCCCGAACTGATCAGCGCGCTGTTCCTCGTGCTCGTTTACGGCTTTGGCCCAATTGCGGGCTACGTCGCGCTCGGCCTGCACGGGGCGGGCGCGCTGGGCCGCTTCTTCGCCGACGAGACCGAACATGCCGACTGGCGACCGCAGGAGGCGCTGGCCGCCATCGGAGCCGGGCGGCTCGCCATCTGGCGCCTGGCCGTGCTGCCGCAGGTCATGCCGCACCATATCGGCAGCACGCTCTACGTGCTCGACCGCAATGTGCGGATGGCGACCGTCATCGGGCTCGTGGGAGCAGGCGGCATCGGGCAGGAGCTGAAGGGCCGCTACGACATGTACGACTATGGCCATGTCGGCACGATTCTGCTCGCCACTTTCATCGTCGTCCTGCTGCTTGATCGCCTGTCGCAGCGCCTGCGCCGTCATTTCCTGTGAAGTCCCATCCCCAGCTTTGGAGACTGTTCCCGTGCCGATGAACAACAGGCGTGATTTCCTCAAGACCGCTGCCGTCCTGGGCGCCGCAGCTTCCTTGCCCACCAGCATCGACCGTGCGCTCGCATTGCCCGCGCGGCGGATCACCGGCACGATCAAGGATGTGAAGCACATCGTCGTGCTGATGCAGGAGAACCGCTCCTTCGATCACTATTTCGGCACTATGCGCGGCGTGCGCGGTTTCGGCGACCGTCATACCGTGCCGCTGCCCGATGGCCGCACGGTGTGGGAGCAATCGAACGGGACGCGCATCCTGCCGCCGTTCTGGCTCGACACTGCGCACACCAACGGCATGAAGATCCCCGGCACGCCCCACAGCTTCAAGGATGCCCAGGCCGCCTGGAATCAGGGCAAGTTCGGGTTCTGGCCCAAGTTCAAGACCGACTATTCGATGGGCTATTTCAAGCGCGAGGATATCCCGTTCCAGTTCGCGCTGGCCGAGGCTTTCACCCTGTGCGACGCCTATCACTGCACGGTCACCTCGGGCACCGATCCCAACCGCATCGCCTTCTGGTCGGGTTCGCAGTTCGATCCGGCGCTGCGCGCTCAGGGCATCAATTGCCGGGATGACCGTTCGGAGCCGAACAACCTGCGCTGCTGGGTCAAGGGTGCTTTGCCCGAGCCGGGCTACACCTATGCCGGCAATGCGCTCGAGTGGCCGACCATTCCCGAAGTGCTGGAAGAAAACGGCATCGACTGGCGCATCTATCAGGACCCGAACAACAACTGGACCGGCGCGATGCACGGCGGGCTAGCGTTCAAGGGCTTCCGCGATGCGCAGCCGGGCGAACCGCTCTATGAGCGCGGCATGCGCCACTGGTCGCTGGAGCAGTTCGCCCGCGATGTCGAGAACGGCACGTTGCCGGCGGTCTCATGGGTACTGCCGCCCCGCGAATGGTCGGAGCATCCGTCTGCCTCATCACCCATCGAGGGTGCCGAATTTACCGCACGCGTGCTCGAAGCGCTGACTGCCAATCCCGATGTCTGGGGCAGCACCGCCTTCTTCCAGACCTTCGACGAGAATGACGGCCAGTTCGATCATGTGCCGCCGCCCGCCCCGCCGTCGCTGGAGCAGGATGGCCGCCCGGCCGGCAAGGCGACGTTCGAGCTGGCGGGCCATTATTTCGATGATCACAAGGACGAATATACCTTCCCCGAGGACGACGCGACCGGCACGATGCGCCCCTGGGCGCTGGGCCCGCGTGTGCCGATGTATGTCGTCTCTCCTTGGAGCAAGGGCGGCTGGGTTAACAGCGAGGTGTTCGACCACACCTCGCTTGGCCAGTTCCTCGAAAAGCGGTTCGACATCACGATCCCCGCGATCAGCCCCTGGCATCGTGCGATCTGCGGCGACCTCACCTCCTGTTTCGATTTCGGGCTGGAAGCCGATCGGGAATTTCCCGCGCTGCCCGACACCGCCGGATCGCAGGTGGCGCTGGCGGCGCATCTGGAACGCCCGAAAGCCATGCCGCCGGGCGCGCCGGAGGAGCGCTTCCAGGAGCCCGGCCTGCGCCGCTCGCGCGCGCTGCCTTATACATTGCATGTCGATGCTCAGGGCGGGGCAGAGACGATTAGGCTCAACTTCGCGAACGAGGGCGCGGCGGGCGTGAATTTCCACGTCTATGATCGGCTCCATCTCGACCGGCTCCCGCGCCGCTATGCGGTGGACTCCGGGCTAAGCCTGAGCGACAGCTGGCAGCTCGACGAAGATGGCGCGTTCGACCTGCTGGTGCTTGGCCCCAACGGCTTCATGCGCGCCTTTACCGGCAGCGATGCCCGCGCGCTTCCGGCGGTGAAGACGCGCTATACCCCGCGTGGCAAGGAGTTGCTCCTGTCGCTGACGGCGCCGCAGGCTGGCCCGGCGGAGATGACGCTGAAGCAAGACCTCTATGGCTCGGGCGAACCCCAGCAACTCAGCGCAGCGGCGGGCGCGACGGCTCAGCTGCGCTGGCCTGCCGAGGACAGCCACGGCTGGTACGACTTTGTGCTGGCCTCCGGCGACAGCGCCATTCACTTTGCCGGACGGGTGGAAGACGGCAGCGACAGCTATAGCGACCCCTTGCTGACCCTGTGATCCAACTTTTCAGACGACCCTTACACCGGGCCGCTTTGGTCTTGCAGGGGCGGCCATCACCAGCTAGAAGTTGCGAGTGAATCGCAATAAGTGGCATGGGGGATAGCGCAGAAAGGACAGATCGATGAGCCGCCATCTCCCGCCGCCGAACATCGCCGATGCCATGCATCGCTCATTGTTTGTCGAAGCGGTGCGATGCTGGCGCAGCGCGTGCGATAATGGGCAGCCGCCGCAACCCTGTCTCTACGAAATCCTCGCCTGTAATAGGTGCGAGATGCTCACCCCCGTATTCGATAGCCTGATGCATCTATGCGAAGATGCACTCGGGCGTCCGGTCGCGGTCGGCCAACCGGCGGAGCTGTCGGGGGACGAGCATCTGCTGCTTGGCCTGATCGACGGATCGAAACTGCGCTCCGACTGCATCGCCTGCGCCGAAGGCGCGGCGACAGCGCTCGATTGCGCTATCTGCTCGACCCGGATCATGATGGCCCTAATGCCTGTTCATTGACCGCGTATTCGGACCGCGACCTGCTCGCGCTAGTCGAACCGAGGTGACAGTACGCCTTTCTAGAGACTTGGGCCTCTGGCCTGTCAGTCCTCGGCGTCTGTACGGGTGTAAGGCACGAACTGCTCGAGGAACAATGCACCGGTGAACGAACCGGTCGAACGGTCGACGGTGCGCATCACATCCTGGCGGCACAGCTGGCTGCCCATACGTTCGATGATCGGAATGTCGTCGAAGCGCAGCTGGTTCGGGCTGGTGGTGCGCGCCACCCAGATGGTGTCGCCCTGCTCGTAAACGAGGCCAATCCGCTCGACCACTTCGAGCTTGTTGCTGTTCATGACGGTGATGCAGCTCTGCGGTTCGCCCGCGGTGCGGCCTTCGAGGCGTTCGGCAAGACGGGCTTCGGCCCGCTCAGCCGGCGTTTCTGCGGAAACCGGAGCCGCGCCAAGCGCCAGCGTGGAGGCGGCTGCAAGTGCGATAAGAGTCTTCATGGATGCTCTCCTGTGCTTATGGCTGTACCATCTCATAGACGGAATGAACGTGCCATGACCTCAGAAGAGGCGGAGAGTTTTTTTTGTCGCGTCGCCACCGGTCCCGCGCGGGCGGGCTTGTCAGGCGGCGGCGCCGGTAACCGTTCCCTCGTCAGCCGCGCCGCCAGCCAGCACGAAGCGGCGGTCGCAATAGCCGCAATCGACATAGCCTTTTTCGTCGATCTCCATCCATACGCGCGGATGGCCGAGCGAGGCGGGGCGATAGTTCTCGCCGCCGCGAATATCGCCGGCGCCATCGCACCAGACGCGGTGGGTTTCGACGATGGTGGTTTCAGGTGCCGTATCCATGGCGCCAGCCCTACTGCGGAGCGGGCGGATTCGCAATATAGTCTGCGGCCTGCCCCTTGCCTCGGGCGGGGCGAACGCGCATTGGATGCGCCATGAGCGAGGCAGCGATTGAAATCCGCGATGTGGTGAAGCGTTATGCAGGATCGGGCAAGGCCGAGCCTAAACTGGCGCTGAAAGGTCTTTCCTTCGACGTGCCGCAGGGCGGCGTGTTCGGGCTGCTCGGCCCCAATGGCGCGGGCAAGTCGACGCTCATCAACATCATGGCCGGGCTGGTGAACAAGACCAGCGGCTCGATTCGCATCTGGGGCCACGATATCGATGCCAATCCGCGCAATGCGAAGCTGTCGATCGGGATCGTCCCGCAGGAGATCGTGTTCGATCCGTTCTTCACCCCGTTCGAGGTGCTGGAGAATCAAGGCGGGATGTATGGCATCGCCAAGGCGCTGCGGCGGTCGGAAGAACTGTTGCGCGCGGTGCGGCTGGAAGACAAGCGCGATGCCTATGCCCGCACGCTGTCGGGCGGGATGAAGCGGCGGCTGCTGATCGCCAAGGCGATGGTCCACTCGCCGCCGATCCTCGTGCTCGACGAGCCGACCGCAGGCGTCGATGTGGAGCTGCGGCGGCAGCTGTGGGAGCTGGTGCAGGAGCTGAACGCGCAAGGCGTCACCGTGGTCCTGACCACGCACTACCTCGAAGAGGCCGAGCAGCTGTGCGACCGCATCGCGATCATCAACCACGGCGAACTGGTGGCGAACAAGCCCACTGCCGAGCTGATCGGCCAGATGGGCGAGAAGATCGTCGCCGTGACGGTCGACAAGGATGTGACCGAGCTGCCGTCGGACCCCTATTTCCGCAAGGTGGAGAAGGCGGGCGAGCGCTTGATCGAGGTCACCTACGACAAGCGTGAGAGCAACGCAGGCAAGGTGCTGGCGCGGTTGCAGGAGGCAGGCTTCGCCATCGAGGACGTGACCACGCGCGAGGCGGACCTGGAGGACGTGTTCGTCCAGCTGACCAGCGCAGGCGCCGCGCAGTAGTCCTTTCGGTGCGCTTGAAGAGCGCTTCTGACACCCCCACCTCACGCGATGGCATAGTCGATCGGCTTGAAACTGCCGCCATTCGATGAATAGGCCGAGCACGCGGTCAATCCGATCACGAGGTCCATGCGTGCCAGCAGAGTAATTGAGTCGCCCGCGCGGCTGATGGGCGGTTCCACGCTGAGGCGACCGTCCGAGGTGAGCGGGACATTCATGAACAGGTTAAAGGCCACCGGGATGACATCGGGCATCACGCCATAAGGCGCGAGCGCTTCGGCTAGGTTGCCAAAGCACCCGCGATGCACGGGCATGTCAGGATAGAAATGGCGGAACGTGGCCTCGCTGCACGGGGTGAGCAGGAAGTCGTGGCATCCCACGCTGTCTTGCTCGATTTCGAGCATCGGGTTCGAGCGGTTCGACCAGAGCACATTGCCTGTGGTGAGCCTTATTGTTTCCTCGTAGTCGAAAGTTCGGCCGTTGGAGATGACCTCGCCGACGTCACCCTCGCCGAAAGCGAGGAGATCGGCGACCTGAACCCCCTCGGGATCGGTCACAGTCAGGCGTTGTCCGGCGGCAAGCCGGAAGGCAGTGCCGCTGCGCGGCGCGATGCGGGTTGTGCTAGCAGTTTGCATTGGCTTAGTCCTTATTTTCAGCGCGCGGGTCGTGAAAAGGGCAAACCCAGTCCGCGCCCACTTGCCTGCCGCTGTATTGCGGCGCGGCGCTGGCTTCGCCGTGGCGCTCCAGCATCGGGTTGATGGTGCCCGCCAGCGCGACATCGCGCTGAAGAATGGCTTCGCGCATGCGTTCGTAGCGCCCCTGCTCGCGCAGACGCTCGAACTGATCGTGGAGGTTGAACACCATTGCTGGGCGGGGAAAACGGCGCGCTGGGCGTGAGGCGTTAGGATGGAGGCCCACCACGAAGAATGCCTCACCGCCGAAGCTGACCGAGAACTTCGGATCCTCCGGATCGCCGCTGGTCGATCTGTCGAGCGGCTGGCCGCGCCAGGCGTCCTTGTCGGCGAGCGATTGAAGGCGTTCCCATAGCGCCTCTTCGAAAGCAGCTTCGCTCAGGTCTCGCGGGCCTTCGAAGACCACCGCGAAGCTTCGCAGGTCGCCGCGCCCGTCACCTTCGGGAACCTCGCGGCGGTAGGCCCAGGCCCATTCCATCAGGGCGGCCTGGATCGCCACATCGTTCCACGCACTGGTAAGGTCGCGGGCGGTTGTCACCTTGAGTAACCCCTTGGCCAGAGCCGATTTGGCACCGACGCACGGAAAATCCGGCGCGCGGATCGGTTCCAAAAAGTCTTCCACGATATCGGACATATATACTCCAGAACGGTTTCGGGAGGTAAACGCTTCTATGCGTGGTTAGGTCCGTGGGTTTGCCGGAGGTAGCCTGCGACGCGGTTGTGCAAAGGCGAAAGCTGCTGCGAAATCTCACGGCGGCAGGCGTGACGCTTGTGTGTCGCCCCCGCAGCCGCCATTACCGGGCGATGACAGACAAGCCTTACGATGTCCTCATCATCGGCTCCGGCGCCGCCGGGTTAACCGCCGCCCTGACGCTGGCCACCAAGCTCAAGGTGCTGGTTCTGGCCAAGGGCAAGCTCACCAGCGGCTCCACCGCCTGGGCGCAGGGCGGGATTGCTGCCGTGCTCGATGCGGGCGACACCTTTGAGGACCATATCCGCGATACCATGGTGGCCGGCGCGGGCCTGAATGACCGCGAAACGGTGGAGTTCGTCATCTCCCACGCGCCCGAGGCGATCGACCGGCTGTGCGAGCTGGGGGTGCCATTCAACCGCGGCCCCGACGGCTTGGGGACCAACCTCCACCTCACCCGCGAGGGCGGCCATTCGCACCGCCGGATCGTCCATGTGGATGACGCTACAGGCTGGGCGGTGCAGGCCGCGCTGCTGAAGGCGGCGGAGGAAAATCCGAATATCACCCTGCTGCCGGGCCAGACCTGCGTCGAGCTGATCACCGGGCGGCATGAGGAGCGCTATTCGGGCTCGGGCCGGGTATGGGGTGTCTATGCGCTCGACACGGTGAGCGGCAAGGTCGTCGCGCATACGGCCCGGGCCACCATCATGGCGAGCGGCGGGGCGGGGCGCGTCTACCAGTTCTCCACTGCCCCGCGCGGGGCCACCGGTGACGGTATCGCCATGGCCTGGCGCGCTGGTGCGCGCGTCTCCAATATGGAGATGATGCAGTTTCACCCGACCTGCCTTTACAACCTCGAGATCAAGAATTTCCTCATCACCGAGGCCGTGCGCGGCGAGGGCGGGCACCTGCTGCACCCCGAAACCGGCCACCGCTTCATGGTCGACTACGACCCCGAGCGCATGGAGCTGGCCCCCCGCGATGTCGTGGCAAGGGCCATCGACGACCAGATCAAGCGCTATGGTCTAGACTACGTCCATCTCGACATCAGCCACCAGCCGCCCGAGTTCGTGATGGAGCATTTCCCCACCATCTACGACAAGCTCGAAACGCTCGGCATCGACATGACCAAGGAGCCGATCCCGGTCGTGCCGGCGCAGCACTACACCTGCGGCGGGATCGTGATCGACCTGGCGGGCCGCACCGACTTGCCCGGCCTCTATGCAGCGGGCGAATGCACCGAGAGCGGGCTGCACGGGGCGAACCGTCTGGCCTCCAACTCGCTGCTCGAATGTTTCGTGTTCGGCGATGCTGCTGCGCGCGACATCCTTTCGCGGTGGGACAGCTTCGAAGCGGTGCCACCGATCAGCGCCTGGGATGAAAGTCGGGTGACCGATTCCGATGAAGAGGTGGTGATCAAGCAGAACTGGACCGAGATCCGCCGCTTCATGTGGAACTACGTCGGCATCGTGCGCACGACCAAGCGGCTCGAACGCGCGGCGCACCGGATCAAGCTGCTGCACACCGAAGTGGAGGACTATTACGGCCACTTCACCGTCACCACCGATCTCGTCGAACTGCGCAACCTGCTGCAATGTGCCGATCTGATCGTTGAGAGCGCCTTGAAGCGGCACGAAAGCCGCGGGCTGCACTACATTCTCGACTATCCCGAGACGGCGCCGCTGCCGGTCGATACGGTGCTGGTGCCCTGAGCGCGTCCGATCATTGCGGTTAACCGAAAGCGAACGCAAGGTTCGGCGGCCATAGGTGATAGCATTTATGTAAGCAGGCGCGCTTGTGAAACGGGCCACTGCTATGAGAATGCATTGCGATCTGAAGAGGGAATGCAATGCTGATCAAGAGGCAGGTCCAGCTGGGCAGCCGGATTATCATGGTGCTGATCGCGCTGGCGGTTGCCATGACCGTGGTGACTATCGCGCTGGTGCGCTTCGGCGGGCCGATGACGCAGGAAAATACGCTGCAAGACGCCTTGCTGGCCGATATCCTCCCTCCGCCCGCCTACAGTGTCGAGCCATACCTGCTGACCACGCTCATGGCGTCGAACCCCGCGCGCGCTTCCCAATATCTTGAGCGGCTCGAAGTCACCCGCAGCGAATTCCGCGAACGCGAGCAATTCTGGGCCAACAGCGATCTTCCGGCCCAGCTGACCGATCAGGTCGCTGCCACGATGGCTTCGGCAGAAGCGTTCTGGGAGCTTGTCGACAATCGTTTCCTCCCAGCGTTCGAGGCTGGCGATCAGGCGGCGATGCGCGCAATCCAGGCTGGCGACCTGACCCGCGCCTACGAAGCCCAGCATGGCCACGTGCTGAAGCTGGTCGAGATGTCGAACGCCTACCGCGAGACGATGGTGGCGGAGAACTATTTCCTCACCGCCGTGCTGGTGACGATTGCCGGTGTGCTGGCGCTCGCGCTGGTCGCCGCAGTGATCTATGCCGCGCGGGCGATCCGCCAGCGCGCAATCGAGCCGATGGCCCGGATTTCCGATGCGATGGAAGCCATGGCCCATGGCGACCTGACGCAGCAGGTCGAAGGGGCCGACCGGCAGGACGAGATCGGAGCCATGGCCTGCGCGCTCGAAACCTTCCGGCAGGCGGCAATTGCCCAGCGCGCTGGCGAGGCGGAACAGCGCCAGGTTGTCGGGGCGCTATCCGAAGGCATTACAGCGCTTGCCGACAAGAACCTTACTTTCCGCTTTGCCACGCCATTCCCCGGAACTTACGAAAGCCTGCGCGCCGATTTCAATCGCGCGCTCGATGCGCTGTCGCTGGCGTTGCAGACGGTCAGTTCGGGGGCTGGCAATGTCCAGCAGTCGATCGCCGAAATTCGCCTGGCTACCGAAGACCTCGCCTCGCGCAACGAGGTGCAATCGTCGCGGCTGGGGGAAACGGCTCAGGCGCTGACGCAGGTGACTGGCGCGATCGGGAAGGTTTCCGAGGATGCCGTGGCCATGCACAGTTCGATGGACGATGCCAAGAAACTGGCCAGCGAGGGCCACCGGGTGGTCTCGCGTGCGGTCGATGCGATGAACGCGATCGAACAGTCGGCGCAGGACATCGCCAAGATCGTGGCAGTGATCGACGGTATCGCCTTCCAGACCAACCTCCTCGCGCTGAATGCCGGGGTCGAAGCGGCGCGCGCAGGCGAATCCGGCAAAGGCTTCGCTGTGGTCGCGACCGAGGTGCGTAGTCTTGCGCAGCGCTCGGCGGAAGCTGCCGAGCAGATCCGGGCCCTGATTACGAACAGCGCGTCCGAAGTGGCCGAGGGCGTCAAGCTCGTGGGCGCCAGCGGCACCAACCTCGACGAGATCGTGAGCGCGGTCGGCAAGGTGAGCACGCTGGCAGGGGCCATCGCTCGTTCGGCCGAGGAGCAATCGCAGCGGCTGCGGGAAGTCGACCGGGCAACGGCATCGATGGACCAGATGACGCAGGCCAATGCCGCCATGGTCGAGCAGTGTTCCGCATCGACCCGTTCGCTGTCGCATGAGGCCGATGCCCTGATCGAACAGGTGCAGGTGTTCCAGGCCAGTCGTGCCGAGCGCGAAGGCGGCGATGGAGAGCGCGCATTTCCGCCGAGGCAGGATCTGGCGGCCTGATCCGGCCAGCTTGTTGCGGTGAGGTAGGGCTCAGTCGCCCATCATCAGCAGCAGGAACCAGGTGAGCACGGTGCCGCCAAGGAACAGATACCAGCTCCAGTAGAGCTTAATATCGATTCCGTACTGCGCCAGGTCGACATCGAGGCGCTCGACGGCGAGCATGCCGCCGGTGGCTCCGCCCGAGCCCATGAACAAGGCGATGAGCAGGCTCAGGAAAATGCCGAAGGGTATGGCCTTGAACAAGGCAATCATCGTCTCGATCTCCTGCATTGAAGCAAGGGCACTTGCCGGTCCCAGCTTGGTGAGCAGCCTTTGCGAATAGGCGAAACAGGGTTAAGAAATCCTGACCCGCGCAGCTTTGTTGCGGCGCTCGATTCGAATGCTAGGCAAGGCCAAAATGGCGGAGATATTTTTCCGCAGTTGTGTTTTTGGTCTTGCATCGCCCACGACCCGAGGACGCACCACGCGTCGCGCTGTGTTGTTGATGTAAAACACCCGGTGTCGATCGAGGTTGGCGGGCTTAAAACTGGCTGCAGCCTATTGCGTCGCGGCACGCGCCGATTCACAAGGGGTTGTGGTCAGGCTGCCAGTGACACCCACTACCTAGACAAGCGCCTCCGTAGCTGCCTCGGGCAGGGGAAGGGCGATTCGAAGGGCAAATGTGGGTTTGGCGAGCGAGATCACGGGGCACGAAGTGCCGGACAAGATGGCGCAAGGCGAATGCTGCTTGTTTGGAACATGTGCAGAACATATGATGCGCAGCAGCGGCCTTGTCCGTTGCTGCGGGGCAAGAGCCGGGGGCAAGACGCAAATGGAATTTCGCAACACCGACGAGGCGAACTTGGCACTTGATGAAACGACGGGCGTTGCCGCTGGTGCGCCCAAGGAAAAGAGCAGGAAGGCAGTGACGATGGACCGCAAGGACCAGGGCAGCGAGCAGCTGGTGGACGCCGAGGCCATGGCCGGTGCCGTCGCCGGTGCGGCAGAAGTGGCGGCCAAGGCTGCCAAGTCCGATTCCAAGACCGTCAATGCGCGCCGGTTCACGATCGTCACCGACCCTGCCCGCGACGCCAACCTCACCGATTTCGGAAAGGAGACGCTCAAGGATCGCTACCTCCTCCCGAATGAGACCTTCCAGGACTTGTTCGCACGCGTGGCCGATGCCTATTGCGACGATGAAGAGCACGCGCAGCGTGTCTACGACTATATCTCGAACCTGTGGTTCATGCCGGCAACGCCGGTGCTCTCGAACGGTGGCACCGGGCGCGGGCTGCCGATCTCGTGCTATCTGAACTCGGTGTCCGACAGCTTAGAAGGCATCGTCAACACCTGGAACGAGAACGTGTGGCTGGCTTCCAAGGGCGGCGGCATCGGCACCTATTGGGGCAATGTGCGCGGCATTGGCGAGCCGGTCGGCCTGAACGGCAAGACCAGCGGCATCATCCCCTTCGTGCGCGTGATGGACAGTCTCACGCTGGCGATTTCGCAAGGCTCGCTGCGGCGCGGCTCGGCGGCCTGCTACATCGACGTGCACCACCCGGAAATCGAGGAGTTCCTCGAAATCCGCAAGACCAGCGGCGACTTCAACCGCAAGGCATTGAACCTGCACCACGGCGTCCTGCTGACCGATAAGTTCATGGAAGCCGTCCGCGCGGGCGAGGACTTCGAGCTGCTGAGCCCGAAGGACGGCTCGGTCCGCGGCAAGGTCAATGCCCGCTCGCTGTTCCAGAAGCTGGTCGAAGTGCGGCTTGCAACGGGTGAGCCTTACATCGTCTTCTCCGACACCGTGAACCGGATGATGCCCAAGCATCACCGCGAGCTGGGCCTCAAGGTCTCCACCTCGAACCTGTGTTCGGAAATCACGCTCCCCACCGGCATCGACCACCTCGGCAATGACCGCACGGCGGTGTGCTGCCTCAGCTCGCTCAACCTTGAAAAGTGGGACGAGTGGAACACCGACAAGCAGTTCATCGAAGACGTGATGCGCTTCCTCGACAACGTGCTGCAGGACTATATCGACCGCGCGCCCGACGAGATGGCCCGCGCCAAGTATTCGGCCAGCCGCGAGCGTTCGGTCGGCATGGGCGTGATGGGCTTCCACTCGTTCCTGCAGATGAAGGGCATCGGCATGGAAAGCGCTATGGCCAAGGCGTGGAACCTCAAGATGTTCAAGCACATCAACGCCAAGGCCAACGAGGCCTCGCTGATGCTGGCGCAGGAGCGCGGGCCCTGCCCCGATGCAGCAGAGGTGGGCGCGATGGAGCGGTTCAGCTGCAAGATGGCGATCGCGCCGACCGCCTCGATCAGCATCATCTGCGGCGGCACCTCGGCCTGTATCGAGCCGATCCCGGCCAACATCTATACCCACAAGACGCTTTCGGGCAGCTTCGTGGTGAAGAATCCGTACCTCGAAAAGGTGCTCGACAAGAAGAGCAAGAACTCTACCAACGTGTGGAACTCGATCCTGGAGAAGAACGGCTCGGTCCAGCACCTCGACTTCCTGACGGCGGAAGAGAAGAACACCTTCAAGACCAGCTTCGAGATCGACCAGCGCTGGCTGCTCGAGTTCGCCGCCGACCGCGCCCCGTTCATCGATCAGGCGCAGAGCCTGAACCTGTTCATCCCCGCCGATGTCGACAAGTGGGATCTGATGATGCTGCACTTCCAGGCCTGGGAGAAGGGCATCAAGTCGCTCTATTACCTGCGGTCGAAGTCGGTGCAGCGCGCCGGGTTCGCCGGCGGGGTGGAGGCCGACAACACGCCCGATGCGCAGAAGTTCGAACTCAGCGCGCAGGGCGGCGACCAGACCGACTACGAGGAATGCCTCGCCTGCCAGTAAGGCGCGCGACACGCGCCATTTTCGTATCTGCTCCACCTTGCCCCCCTCCCCTTGGGGAGGGGCTGGGGGTGGGGGCTCAAGGCTGGCGTGGAACCCCCATCCCAACCCTTCCTCACAGGGGAAGGGCTTTGTGGGTCGATGCTATGTCATCCCGCCTTAGGCCATCTACCGCCGGGGCCTCGCAAGCCTGCGTTAACCGCCCGCGGATTATGCCAAGGTCACCATGAAACAGCGCGCGAAACGATTTCCGACGCATCACGGCTACGGCGAGGTCAAGGTCTCGCGCTACGTCGCGCTCTTCGTTGTGCTGCTCGGATGGGTCGGGCTCGGGGTCTATCTCCACTTCACGGCCTTCTGGCCATCGACCTGCAGGCCCGACAATCTGTTCGAAATCTATGCCTGCTCGATGCGCCTGCCCGAAAGCGGCCACTGGCGCGAGGCGGCGCTGCTCACATGGTTGTGGGGCACCCCGATCCTGTTCCTGCTCGAGCTGTCGCGCCGCCTGGGCCGCCCGAAAGACTAGCCACGCCGCCCGCTTCCCCCGGGCACCCGCGTCAAGGAAGTCTTATCCCCGCCGAATCACCCATTCCGCGCTTCGAAAATGGGTGCACAATCGCTATATCGTCTGTTCGCACTGATCGCCGGAGATACCAGATGTCGTTGCTCGAAGCCCGCAAGACCTACAAGCCGTTCGAATACCCCTGGGCCTACGAGTTCTGGAAGCGCCAGCAGCAGGTGCACTGGATGCCCGAGGAAGTGCCGCTGGGCGAGGACTGCCGCGACTGGGCGCAGAACCTCACCGATCACGAGCGCAACCTGCTCACGCAGATCTTTCGCTTCTTCACCCAGGCCGATGTCGAGGTGCAGGATTGCTACCACGAGAAATATGGCCGCGTGTTCAAGCCGACCGAGGTCAAGATGATGCTCGCGGCCTTCTCGAATATGGAGACGATCCACATCGCCGCCTATTCGCACCTGCTTGACACCATCGGCATGCCCGAAAGCGAATATGGCATGTTCCTCGAATACGAGGAGATGAAGGCCAAGCACGACTATCTGCAGGAATTCGGCGTCGACAACGACGAGGATATCGCGCGCACGCTGGCGATGTTCGGCGGCTTCACCGAGGGGCTGCAGCTGTTCGCCTCCTTCGCCATGCTGATGAACTTCCCGCGCTTCAACAAGATGAAGGGCATGGGGCAGATCGTCAGCTGGTCGGTGCGTGACGAGAGCCTGCACTGCGAGGGCATCACCCGCCTGTTCCACGCCTTCTGCGCCGAGCGCAACTGCCTGACCAAGGCGGTGAAGGAAGATATCATGGACATGTGCCAGAAGACGGTGCGGCTGGAAGATGCCTTCATCGACCTCGCCTTCGAGCAGGGGCCTGTCCCCGGCATGACGGCGAAGGAGATCAAGAAATATATCCGCTACATCGCGGACTGGCGGCTGAGCCAGCTGGGCCTGCCCGCGATCTACATGATCGACGAGCACCCGCTGCCGTGGCTGACCCCGCTGCTGAACGGCGTGGAGCACGCCAACTTCTTCGAAACCCGCTCGACCGAATATTCGAAGGGCGCGACCAAGGGCAACTGGCAGGACGTCTGGGCAAGCTTCGACAAGCGCCAGAATGCGAAGGCTGTCGCGGCGAACGAGGGCGAGGAAGAGGCCGGGCCGGATATGTTCGGTGAGATTTCCGGTGGGAGCGTTGCGGCGGAGTGACCTCGTTAGAACAGCGAAGCTTGATTGGTTTCGTCTAGCCTAATCATACCCACAAGCAGCCACTGATTTTTCGAGCCATTCTCGAGATTTCGGCGGCTATGGGTGCTAAACCCCAAAACTAATCCAGCTGCCAGATATTGTTGTTCATACTTTTCGCGAAGGTACTGCAGCGCTAATTTTTCACCGTAATCTCGCTCAAATCGGTTGAAGGCAGCATAAGTTTCCCAGTCGTCACACTCTTGTCGATGGCGTTTCCCATCTTGGTCTTCCCAATGTAATACAAATTGCATCCGAGATGGTACAAGCGGTTCGACATCCTCATCTTCTTCTAGAAGCGAGAGTTGTGCCGCTAGCTCTCTATGTTTGAGAGTTTCTGACGCCAATTCCTCTGGAGATTTTTCGATCGCCTCCAGCCGGATTTTGCGTGGGCGAACAAGTGCTAGGGAATCTCGTCGATCATCTGCCTCCCGCAACGACGAGCGTACAAGCGGAGCTAGGAAATCTGCACGTTCACCGGGTTTCATTTTACCTTTAGCGATGAGGCATTTGGAGACTACCTTTTGGCTCTCCTTACGCTTGTCGTCGTTAGGTAAAACGAAATCGTAAGAGATCCATTGCCATCGACCAAATTTCTGGTCTTCCTTTAGAATTCTAAATGGAACTGGGTATTGACGGCGCCATTTCTGATCGCGACCCACACCAGCGCAACAAACGGTTTCGAAATACCTGCTAGAGCGATGCGGCTGTGCCTTGATAAGTATCACGCACTCGTCCGACTTCGGCACTTTTTCCTGCACCGGATCTAACCCCCAAATGCCGAGCCGGCTTGCCTAACGACACCTCCAAGCAGTCTGAAACTATCTTGCGGTGGCAGGTTGCCTGATCTCGTTCATAGCACATCAAACAGATTTCACTTTGTGAGGCCAGTTCTTCTAGTTTTGCAAGTGCTTGTTGAGCCCTCTCACTTGAAAGGACGTTAGAGAAAATACGGCGAAATTTGGCGAAATCTCCTTGTCGCGCTGCTTCTCTGCCTTCCTTAGGATCGCCCAATTCACGAAAGTGTAGGTACGCTATGCCAGCCTCCTCTAGCGCGCTCGAAAGGCGCGACTTCGAGAATCCCGGTCGACGAGACTGTGCGCGATCTCTAATGTCGACTAGGATGTCGATATTTCCCAACTGGAGCGTCGCAATAAAATCGCTGAGGTTAGCTTTTTCGTAGCCAATTGTCGCAACCATTGATTTCTTCCCCTTGGCTCGTCGTAGATGGCAATTCGCTTGGCTGCTGACCAACCTGCAAGCTTAGTGCGACGAGGCGAATCATTTGAGCGATAGAACATCTCCTGCCTCACCACCAAACCTTAACCCTCCCCATGCCATACCCGCCGCCATGTTCGGCAAGTACCAGGCAGTCTTTCGCAGCCGCTGGCGGGCGTTGCTCTGGGCGGGTGGGGTCTGCCTGACCGCCTATTGCACTGTCCCCCATGCCGACGATGGCTCCGGCGACGACGCCGAGGCTCAGGCCGAGCAGCAGGCGGTCGCCGCGTTGGTCGAGGCGGCGGGCGGCTCCGCGCAGGGCGCCCCCAGAAAACACGTCAATCCCTGGGCGATGGAGCCCGCCTCGCCGCCGCGCTGAGCCCCGCGCCGCAGGAACCCAAACCCCGTTCGCCCTGAGCTCCTTCCTTCTCTTCCCGGCTCCCGCGCGGTCGCGAGGAAAAGCGGCCCTTCGACAGGCTCAGGACGAACGGATGGTAACTCTCTGCAATCCGCGCTCCGCCGGAACCTCTCGCCATCTTGCCCATTGCAAGGTCAGGAAAGGAGCAAAACGATGTCCGATCAAAAGCATCACACCACCCGCGAAGATCGCCGCAAGGAACTGAAAGTCCTGCTCGACAAGGTCGCCGCCCATCCCGAGCACGACATGACCGCCGAGCGCGCGCGCATCGCCGTGCTCAAGCAGGTGCTCGCCGACTGATCGACCGCGCGCCGGTCGTCTGCCGCACATTGGGCTGGCCAGCACCGTGCCGGGCGGGCATCATGCGCGCAGTGCCCCTCACACGTACCATGAACGTTTCAAGGAGACCCCAATGCGCCGTATTCCCGTCCGCACCGCCACCGTTCTCGCACTCGCCGGCGCCTTCGCGCTCGCCGCCTGTCAGAGCGAAGAGACCGAGCCGACGCTCGAAGTCGATGCCGAAGACCTGAGCGGCGGCGAACTGATCGCCACCCCGGCCGATGAAGAGGCGGTCGATGTCGACCTGCCCGAAACGCCGATGACCCCGGTCGACACCGGAATCGATTCCGGCGTTGCCACCGGCGCACCCGCAGCCGAGTAACCCCACGGTGCGGGCCTTCGCCGGATCGGTCTAGGCTTTGCCGCTTCGACCGGCTAAGGCCCGCGCCATGAACCAGACCACCGAAAAACAGATGCTCGCCAAGGCCGAGACGCTGATCGAGGCGCTGCCCTATTTCCAGCGCTATGCCGGGCGCAGCTTCGTGGTGAAATATGGCGGCCACGCGATGGGCAACCCCGATGCCGCGCGCGATTTCGCCGAAGATATCGTGCTGCTGAAGGCCGTGGGGATCAACCCGGTGGTGGTCCACGGCGGCGGCCCGCAGATCGGCGCCATGCTCAAGAAGCTGGGCGTGGAAAGCGAGTTTATCGGCGGCCTGCGCGTCACCGATCAGGAAACCGCCTCGGTGGCCGAGATGGTCCTCTCGGGCGCGATCAACAAGGAGCTGGTGAGCTGGATCAACCGCGCCGGTGGCACCGCCATCGGCCTCTCCGGCAAGGACGGCAAGATGGTGCGGGCCGAGAAGGTCAAGCGCACGGTCAAGGATCCCGACAGCCAGATCGAACAGGCGGTGGACCTGGGCTTCGTGGGCGAGCCGAAGGATGTCGATACCCGGGTGCTCGACACGCTGAGCGCGGCAGGCATGATCCCGATCATCGCCCCCATCGCCACCGACGGCCACGGCCAGACCTACAATATCAACGCCGATACCATGGCGGGCGCAATCGCGGCGGCGCTGGGCGCAGCGCGATTGTTCCTGCTGACCGACGTTCCGGGCGTGCTCGACAAGGAGGGCAAGCTGCTCACCGACCTGCGCCCGTCAGACATCGCGCGGCTGGAAGATCAGGGCATCATCACCGGCGGCATGATCCCGAAGCTCGAAACCTGCGTGCAGGCGGTCGAGGCTGGGTGCGAGGCGGCGGTGATCCTCGATGGTCGCGTGCCCCATGCGATGCTTCTCGAATTCTTCACCAGTCGCGGGGCAGGCACGCTGGTCAGCAAAGGCTGAGCTTGCGGGCGTGCTTGACGCGGCCCGTATTACTCGGTTGATACACCTTCCCCGAACGCCTAGATTGCGTGGCGGGACGCAGACATAAAGGGTTTTGCCAGTGTTGCTTTCGACGTTGATACAGATTGTCGCCCTTCTCGTTCAAGTCGTCACCTTCTTGGTCATTGTGCAGTTTGTTCTCAGCCTGCTGATGGCGTTCAATGTGGTCAATACGTCGAACGACTTCGTGGTGGCGATCTATCGTTCGGTGAACGCGTTGCTCGACCCGCTGCTCAGCCCGATCCGCAAGATCATGCCGAACACCGGCGCGATCGACTTCTCTCCGCTGGTGCTAATTGTGGCTCTTAGAATCCTGATGATCATCCTCGGATCGCTCTGAGCGGGCTGGACGCCTCATGCTGAAGCGCGCTTTCCTTGCGGCTGGTTGCCTCGCCCTGCTGGCGGGTTGCGCGAGCGCGGGGCAGCAGCGGCAGAACGAGCGGGCGAAGATCGCCGAGCGGGTGTTGGAAAACGCCGGTGTCAGGGCCGATCCGGGCCGCGTCGCCGCCGCCGACTTCGCCTTTGCCCGCATGGCCCGCGACGAAGGGCAGTGGACTGCCTTTCGCGAGTATGCTGCGCCGGGCGCGCGGATGGTCGTTGGCGGCGAAGCTGTCGATGCGAACCAGTGGCTGGCGGGCCGGCCCGATCCGGCGCAGGCGATTGAATGGGCTCCGCGGGAAGTCTGGTCGAGCTGCGATGGATCGCTGGCGGTCAGCTTCGGGCGCTATCGCGATGCCGAGGGCGTGATCGGGCGCTATGCGACCGTGTGGCAGCGCCGCCGCGACGGTTCCTACAGGTGGACCTATGACATCGGCACACCCGATGTGCCGCAGCCGCCGCCACGCCCGCCCGAGGCAGAGCCCGATGAGGACACCATCATCGTCGGTGCGCTGCAAGCCATCACCGCGAGTACGGCCGATTGCGAGCAGGGCGCGGACCGTCCCGCACGGCCTGCCGGGGATTCGTCCGAAGCGCTCACCCGTTCGCGCGATGGCACGCTGGCCTGGCGGGTGGACCAGACCGGGCCGGAGAGCTGGCGCATGGTGGTCGAATGGCAACGCGGCGGGCAGTGGCAGGAAGCGCTTGCCTTTGCCGTGCCGGACACGGAGGGTTAGGCGATGTTCGAGCTGTTCATGTCTGCCTTCGTGACACTGTTCGTGGTGATCGACCCGCCGGGCTGCGCGCCGATCTATGCCGGCCTCACCGCCAATGCCACGGCTGCCGCGCGCCGCTCGATGGCGATCCGCGCCTGCCTGATTGCGGCGGTGATCCTGCTCGGCTTCGCACTGTTCGGCGAGGCGCTGCTGGCGGCGATGCACATCGGGCTCGATGCGTTCCGTGTCGCGGGCGGGATCATGCTGTTCCTGATCGCGCTTGAAATGGTGTTCGAGAAGCGCACCGAACGCCGCAACGATCGGGCCGACCGGGTGCGTGAAGATCCCGAGCACGAGGACGTGTCGGTATTCCCGATGGCCATGCCGATGCTCGCCGGGCCGGGCGCGATCGCCTCGATCATGCTGTTGATGGGCCAGGCGCGGGGGATGGAGGGCACGCTGGTGGTTCTGGCCGCGCTGGCCACCGTGCTGGTGCTGACCCTGATGGCGCTGCTCGCGGCGAGCCCGCTGATGCGCGTGTTCGGCGATAAGGTCGAGGCGGTGGTCACGCGTTTGCTGGGAGTGCTGCTGGCCGCGCTTGCCACGCAATATGTGATCGACGGACTGCGCGATTCGTTTGCTTGAGTTAGCCCCGGATGGGGTGACTCCTTCGCTCGTTCGTCACCCCGGACTTGATCCGGGGTCGGGCTACTTGCGCAACAGAGCCAGCGCTGCTCCGCAAGTAGCCCAGCCCCGGATCAAGTCCGGGGCGACGAGGAGAAGGGCGAGGATGCTGGACCGGATGGGCCAGCGTAACCTCTACTGCAGCGTCACATTGCCCTCGTCGGGGTCGCCCCTGCCGAAAAATTCCATCAGCTGCACCAAGAGGTCGCAGCGGACCCGCAGGTTGGGTGCTTCGAGCAGCGCCTGCTTCGCCGCCGCATCGAACGGTGCGATCTGCGAGACGCCGTTGACGAGCGACACGTCGTCCAGCCGCGCGACCGAATCCCAGTCGATCTCGTAGCCCTGCAACTTGGCGAACTTGCGCGATTCGTACTCGAACGCCGCGCGCTCACCCAAGGTGAGTATCTCGTCCGCCGGCTCTTCGATCAGCTCGGCCTCGATCTGGCGGAACGGGGTGGTGACATCCAGCTCACGCAGCAGGCGAAAGCGGTTTTCGCCCGTCAGCAGGATGTTGTAACGGCCGTCCTCGCTGGTCTCGACCTCGGAAATGCGGCCCACGCAGCCCACTTCGAACAGGGGCGCGCCTTCTTCGGCGTCGCTTGGTTGGATCATCGCGATGCGGCGGTCACGCGCCAGCGCATCGCCCACCATCGCGCGATAGCGCGGCTCGAAAATGTGCAACGGCAGGTGCAGCCCCGGATAGAGGATGGCCCCGGTGAGCGGGAAGATCGAGAGGCGCACCTTGCTCATCTGACCCATATCGGCTGCCCTCGGGTCATCCGAACAGCAACAGCGAAAGCTTGCGGCGCTGGGCTGCAACCCAGGCGTCCTCCAGCCCGACTGCCTCGAAGAACTGCAAAAGCTTCGCCTTGGCGGCACCATCGCCGCCCTCCTGCTCGCGGCCGATGGCGGCCAACAGCGTCTCTGCCGCAAGATCGCGGTCACCAGCGGCAAAGGCTGCCTCGGCATAGGCGATCTGGGCCGTTGCATCGTCGGGGCTGGCCTCGGCAGCCTGGCGCAAGGCGGACAGCTCCTCGGTATCGACCTGCGGCCCTGCCAGATCGAGCGCGGCCTTGGCCTGCGCGAGGGCAGGATCATCCTGCAGGGCTTCGGGCAGCTCGGCAAGGGCGGCCTTAGCCTCTTCGGTCATGTCCGCAGCCAGCAGCGCGCGAATCAACCCCGAATGGGCGGCGGCATTGTCGGGCGCCATCTGTGCGATCTGCATGAAGATCGAGCCTGCACGCTGGGCATCGCCGCCTGCCAGCACCTCTTCGCCCAGGGCGAGAAGCTGGTCGAGATCGGGCGCAGCCTCGTCGCCCACGGCGCCCGGCTTCACCGGCACCTGCTGCAGGATCTGATCAAGCGCGCCCTTCAGCTGCGATTCGCTGCGTGCCGGGGTCAGGTCGGCCACCGGCTGGCCCTGAAAAATGGCATAGACCGTGGGGATCGACTGGACCTGGAACTGGCTGGCGATGAAGCCTTCTTCATCGACGTTTATCTTGGCCAGCACCACGCCTTTATCGGCATATTCGGCGCAGACCTTCTCCAGCACCGGGGTGAGCGCCTTGCACGGGCCGCACCATTCGGCCCAGAAGTCGACGATCACGAGCTTGGTCTGGCTGGGTTCGACCACTTGCTTGCGGAATCGTTCGACCGCTTTCTGTTCGTCGATGTTGAGGCCCATGCTTGCCACGTCGTGTGCTCCCGTCGGCGTTTATACGAAGCAATCAATGTGGGCCTTCCGGGGGATTTGTGAAGGGCTGACGGCGCAAATGCCGGGTTCTGCAAAAAGGTGCATTTTTCCGCTTGCAGGGTCAAAAGGTCGCTGCTAGTTGCGCCGCTCCCCACCGGGGTTTCGACACCGGTAGCGTCAGTGAGCGGGCGTAGCTCAGGGGTAGAGCATCACCTTGCCAAGGTGAGGGTCGGGCGTTCGAATCGCCTCGCCCGCTCCATTTTCCTTCCCGATCGATAGCTGATCCATACCCATCCGAACGGGAAGGGCGCGGGTGATTGCGCGCGCAAACCTTTCGGGGCGCGCTTGCGAATTTCCGGGCCCACGCGCCTTGCGCGCAGGCCCGGAGCAGCCTTGCCTAAAAGCGATAGAGGGCCGCCGCCCTCAGGCGGTGGTGGCTGACAGATCCCAATAGGTTGCGTAGCGCTGATGAGCGATACGGTGATAGGGCACCAGCGTCACCTGTGTGCCGTCCACGGCGGTGACCGCGAAGGTCAGCGGCTCCGCACCTTCGACCGGCACGATCCGCGCTGCCACCTCGTCTGGGTTGCCCTGCAGCTGCGGCACGGGCACCGGCGTATCGTTGTATTCGCCATATTTCCGCTCGTTGATCACGATATCGGCACCGGGAGGGAGCTGGTCGTCGCCCAAGGCGGCGGCGAGAACCAGCGGGCCATAGGTGAAGGCGGCGATGTGCGGGGCGGCAGGCAGCGGATCGGCGCGGACCTGCATATCCAGCTGCACCTCGACTACGTCGCCGCTGCGCCAGTGCCGCGCGAGGGCGAGATAGCGGCCCGGCTGGTCCGATTCGATCGCCGTCTCGCCGTTGACCAGTACGCGGGCCTGCTCGCTCCACGCCGGATGGCGCAGGTTGAGCGTCAGCTCGGCGGGCTGCTCCAGCGTCCAGGTCAGCCGCGTGGACGGGGCATCGGGAAAGCGGGTTTCCTGTGTCAGTGTCGCACCCTGCTCGCGCCAATGGAGCGTGGAGGGGACCATCAGATTTACCCACAGCTGCTTGTCGGCGTGGAAGTAGAGCGAATCGCGATATTTGACGTGGCTTTCCATCCCCGTGCCGGTGCAGCACCAGAAACTGTCTTCGGGGGTATGGTAAAGCTTCATGTAGCCGGGCCGCGCGCCCTGGAAATAGGTAGCCATGCCGCTGTCCGGGTCTTGCGAGGCAAGGATACCGTTGAACAGCGTGCGCTCGTAGAAATCGGCATAGTCTGCGCGCGGCTGCGTGAGGAACAGCGCGCGGGTGAGCTTGGCCATGTTGTGCTGGCAGCAGGTTTCCGAACCCTTGGCTGAAAACACATGGTCGTCGACCTCGGCCATGGCGAAGAAGTGCTCGCCATCGCCATGCCCGCCGGTGGCGTAGGAGCGGGTACGGGTGACGGTCTGCCAGAAGAACTCGGCCGCGGCGTGGTATTCGCCAGCGGCCCCGATCTGCGCGGCACGCTCGAAACCGACGATCTTGGGCACCTGCGTGTTGGCATGCAGACCATCGAGATGGTCCAGCTCGTGTGCCAGCGGCACCATCAGCGCCTTTTGCGAGAATCGCTCGGACAGTCGGCGGTATTCGGGCTTGCCGGTCATGGTGTAGAGGTCGGCGTAGATTTCGTTCATGCCCCCGTGCTCGGTGACGAGCATGGCCTCGAAGGCCTCGTCCGACAGTCCGCTGGTGGCCACTACGCCCCAGTCCGCCAGGCGGATCAGCACCGCGCGTGCGGTCTCGCTCCCGGCCAGCTCGGCACCGTCACGCAAGCCGGCATAGATCTTGTGCAGCGTGTACCACGGCACGCCGGTAATCGATTCGCCCGCGATATGCGCTGCTACCAGCGCCGCGCCTTGCGGGAAGGCGGTTACAAGGCCGCTGTCGGCAGCATCCTGGCAGGCGGCCAGTTCGCTCGCGATATAGTCGATCCGCTGGCGATAGTCGGCCGTGCCGGTCGAGCGGTAGGCCATCGCGCAGGCCGACAGGTAATGGCCCAGCGTGTGGCCGTGGCAGTTGATGTCGGCCCAGGTCGGCTCCGATTCCCAGCCACCGTAGACGGACGCCTTCGGTTCAAGCCCGGCGTTGACGCGAAAATTGTGCAGCAGCCGGTCGGGCGACAGGCTCAACAGGTAGCGCTCGGTCATCCGCTGAGCGTGCAGGAACGGGCTCTCGTGCAGGGTGACGTCGGCCATGTCGAAGGGCTGCGCGGCGAGTGCGGGCAGGTCGGCGGCATGGCCCGCCGGGGTTGCGGCCTGCGCCCGTACGCTGTCGGCAGCGGCAAGCGCGAGCGCGCTGGCGCCCGAACCGGCGAGAAAAGCACGGCGGGATGGACGGGCGAAATCGGTGGCTGGCATAGGCAAGTCCTCTCAGGTCCTCTTTGGGCTGAGGTGCCATCGTAACAGGTTGGTAGCGCTATCATAGCCCCTCCGTTACGTGGCTTTGCGCGGTGCCTATGCTGCCCTTACTTGCTCAGTGTTTCGCCTTCTTGTGCTTCACCAGCTCGTCGCCCTCGATGGTGGCGATATGCAGCAGGTTGGTCGCGCCCGACACGCCGAAGGGCACGCCTGCCATCACGATCAACCGGCTGCCCGCCGAGCCGAAGCCGTGGCGCAGCGCCATGCGCTTGCCTTTGGCGACCATCTCCTCGAAGCTGCCGATGTCCTTCGTGGCCACGGCATGGGTGCCCCACAGCAGCGAGACACGCCGCGCCACCGCCATCGACGGGGTGAGCACCATCACCGGCACCGCCGGTCGTCCACGGGTCACGCGCCGGGCCGAATTGCCCGACCAGGTGAACACCGCGATGGCGCCGAGTTCGACCGTGTCGGCAATGGTCATGCACGAATGGCTGAGCGCGTCGGCCACAGTCGGATCGGGCGGGGTCTCGAGCAGCCGCACGCGCTGCTTGTAGCCTTCGTCGCGTTCGATCTGGCTGGCGATGGCGTTCATCATGAGCACCGCCTCTTCGGGCCAGTCGCCTGCCGCAGTCTCGGCGCTGAGCATCACCACGTCGGCCCCGTCATAAACCGCGTTGGCCACGTCGGAGACCTCGGCGCGGGTCGGGATCGGACTTTCGATCATGCTTTCAAGCATCTGCGTCGCCACGATCACCGGCTTGCCGGTGAGGCGCGTGGCGTTGACGATCTTCTTCTGCAGGGGCGGCACTTCCTCGGGGTTCAGTTCGACCCCGAGATCGCCGCGTGCGACCATGATGCCATCGGCAGCGGCGATGATCTCGTCGATCCGGCGCACTGCCTGCGGCTTCTCGATCTTGGCGCAGAGCGCGCCCTTGTCGCCCATCAGCGCGCGTGCCTCGATCAGATCCTCGGGCCGCTGGACGAAGCTCAGGCCGATCCAGTCGACCCCCTGATCCAGCGCAAAGGCGAGATCGCGCCGGTCCTTCTCGGTCAGCGCGGGGATCGGGATTTCGGCATCGGGCACGTTCACGCCCTTGCGGTCGGAAATCACGCCGCCGACCTCGGCCGTGCAGACGATCGCCTCGGCGCTGACGCTTTTCACGCGCAGGCGGATCTTGCCGTCGTTGACCAGCAGCCGCTGGCCCGCCTCGATCACGCGGAAGATCTCCTCATGCGGGAGTTCGGCGCGGGTGGCGTCACCCGGCGTGGGATCGCGGTCGAAGGTGAAGGTGGCACCGTGCGGAATGGTGGCGCGGCCTTCGGCGATCTTGCCGACGCGCAGTTTCGGCCCCTGCAAGTCTGCAAGGATGGCGATCGGGCGGCCGAACTCGGCCTCCAGCGCGCGGATCTTGGCGATGGTCTGCGCGTGGAATGCGTGCTCGCCATGGCTCATGTTGACGCGGAAGGCATCGGCACCGGCGCGGAACAGTGCGCGCAGCACCTCCGGGTCTTCGGTGGCGGGGCCGGTGGTGGCAAGGATTTTGACCTTGCGGTTGCGGGGTTCGAATTTCGACATCATCTGAAGGCCTATCGCAGCATGCTACGACAAGACAAGGACACATGAAAAAATGAGCGACACGAAAGATCCGCTGGACCAGCTGCCCGACGCCGTCGCGGCTGCCGCTTTTCGCCGGCTGGTGCGCCATTTGCAGCGCCGCCACGATGCCCAGAACATCGACCTTATGGGCCTCTCGGGCTTCTGCCGCAATTGCCTCGCCGACTGGATTCGCGACGCGGGCTATGAAGGCGACAAGTCCGCAGCGCGCGAACTGATCCACGGCATGCCGATGGGCGAATGGAAGGATAAGTATCAGACCGAGGCGACCCCCGAGCAACTCGCCCGGATGGAAGAGAGCCTGAAAAAGAACGCACAGGAATAATCGCGCAGCGTGTGATCCGGGCCTTCACCCGGCGGGGCAGGCTGGCTATCGGGGCTGCCATTATCGATTCTCGAATTTGATGGAGCACCCCGATGGCCGAAGCCACTGACGACCGCCTGCGCCTGCTGATCGAGCGCATCGAGCGCCTCGAAGAAGAAAAGAAGGGCATCGCCGACGATATCCGCGACGTCTACGCCGAGGCCAAGGCGGTGGGCTACGACCCCAAGATCATGCGCCAGATCGTGCGCCTGCGGAAGATGGACCCCAACGACCGCTCCGAGATGGAAATGATCCTGGATACCTACAAGGCGGCGCTTGGGCTGGGGTGATCCGCTTGCTGCCGATGCTGTGTTGTATTAGCAATACACCGGCGGCAATAGCTCGCAAGGAGACACGACAATGGCAGGCCCCTGGAAAGATGCGCGCGGGATTCCCGTCACCACCACGCCCACGATGGAAGGCCACCCGATCCAGGCCTATCTCGGCGTGGTCACGGGCGAGGTGATCGTGGGGGCCAACCTGTTCCGCGACATGTTCGCATCCATTCGCGATATCGTCGGCGGGCGCTCCAACAGCTACGAGCGGGTTCTGGCCGATGCGCGCAAGCAGGCGATCGAGGAGTTGCAGGCCGAGTGCGGCTCGCTCGGCGGCAATGCCGTGGTCGGGGTGGACCTCGATTATGAGGTGATCGGCAAGAACGGCTCGATGCTGATGGTTTCGGCCACGGGCACCGCCGTCAGAATCTGATACTGCTTACGGGCAGTTGAAGGACAAGCGCCGCTGGTCTAGGCGGCAGCTTCCCATTTCAGACGCACAAGCGACGGAACACCATGGCAGGCCATTCCAAATTCAAGAACATCATGCACCGCAAGGGTGCGCAGGACAAGAAGCGCTCGGGCCTCTTCTCCAAGCTCAGCCGCGAAATCACCGTGGCCGCCAAGATGGGCATGCCGGACCCGGACATGAACCCGCGCCTGCGCCTCGCGGTCAACGCCGCCAAGGCACAGTCGATGCCGAAGGACAATATCCAGCGCGCGATCGACAAGGCCTCGGCCGCGGACGGCGAGAACTATGAAGAGGTCCGCTACGAGGGTTATGGCCCCGGCGGCGTGGCGCTGATCGTGGAAACGCTGACTGACAACCGCAACCGCACCGCCACCAACGTGCGCACCGCCTTCAGCAAGAACGGCGGCAACCTCGGCACCGAGGGCAGCGTTCAGCACGGGTTCGAGCGTAAGGGCCTGATCGAATATCCGGCCAGCGCGGGCGACGAGGAGAAGATTCTCGAAGCGGCGATGGAAGCGGGCGCCGACGATATCGAATCGAGCGAGGACGGCCACACCATCTGGACCGAAGCCGATCAGTTGCACCAGATCGCCACCGAGCTCGAGAAGTCGCTCGGCGATGCCGAGACCGTGAAGCTGGCGTGGAAGCCGAACATCACCGTCGCCATGGAAGAGAAGGAAGCGACCACGCTGCTGAAGCTGGTCGATGCGCTCGACGATGACGACGACGTGCAGACCGTCTGGGGCAACTACGAAATTTCCGATGAGCTGATGGAGAAGCTGGCGGGGTGAGCCAGTTGATGCGGCGATGGCGAGACTGGGCGATCCTGCTGGCCATTGCCGCTCCGCTGCTTGTGGCTATCGGCTGGCGGCTGGTGCTGGCCTTCGGCTGGTGACCAAGCTGGTGAGTTTGCGGCCATGATCATCCTCGGCCTTGATCCATCGCTCAGCTCCACCGGCTGGGGCGTGATCCGTTCTGAGGGCAGCCGCCTCAGCCATGTCGCACACGGTCAGGTGAAGACCTCTGCTGCTACTCCGATGCCCGAGCGGCTGGCTTTCTTGCAGGCCGAGCTGGCGCAAGTGATCGCACGCTACCGGCCCGACCGGGCGGCGGCGGAGGAGATTTTCCTCAACAAGAACCCGCAATCGACGCTGAAGCTGGCGCAGGCGCGCGGGGCCGTGCTGGCAGTCTGCGGAGCGGCTTACGATGGTACGGGGCTGACGGTGCGCGAACACGCCGCGCGCGCGGTGAAGAAGTCGGTGGTGGGCACGGGTGCTGCCGAGAAGACGCAGGTGCAGGCGATGCTCAAGGTGCTGCTGCCGGGGGTGAAGGTGGTGGGCGCGGACGCCGCCGATGCGCTGGCGGTGGCTATTGCCGATGCGCATTTGGGGTGACGCACTTTCCGGCCCCCTGATCCGCTCGTCCTGAACGGAGGTTCTCTGACATGTTCCTGGTCGTTTTCCGCAACCGCAAACGCGCTGACATCGATCAGGCCGCCTATGCCGCCGAGGCGGAGCGGATGGAGCAGATGGCCCGCGACCAGCCGGGGTTCCTCTCGTTCAAGGGCTACACCGCCGACGATGGCGAAGTGATCGCCCTGTCCGAATGGGAGAGCGAGGAGGCGGCGCGGGGCTGGGGCCGCGTGGCAGAGCATCGCGCGGCGCAGCTGCGAGGGCGCGAGGCCTATTACGAGAGCTATACGCTGTTCGCCTGCGACAATCCGCGCGTTCACCGCTTCACGGCGCAGGACTGATCGGTCTTTCCTACGTGCGGCAACCCGTGTCATGCCGTTGCCATGACGCTTTGCCATGCCCTTTGTGAGCGACTTTCGGAGCGCCGGTTTCACCCCTCCGGTTTTCCCTCTAGGACACTGTCACACCTGTAACACCTTGTAGGACAACCATGGCCATCGACCTCTACGGCATCCCCAACTGCGACACCGTCAAGAAGGCGCGGCTCTGGCTTGACGAGCAGGGCCTTGCTTACACCTTCCACGACTACAAGAAGGAGGGTGCCGACCCGGTGAAGGTCGAACGCTGGATCGGCGCCGAGGGGATCGACGTGGTGCTCAACCGGCGCGGGACGACCTGGCGCAAGCTTGACGAAGGCGAGAAGGCGCGCGCGGGCGATTCCATCGGCGCGGCCGCGTTGCTGGTCGAGCATCCGAGCATGATCAAGCGGCCGGTGGTCGAGCATGACGGGGGCCTCCTGGTCGGGTTCGATGCGGCGAAGTGGCAAGAGGCGCTGGCGTGAAGTGGCTTGCTTGCCTTGCCGCGCTGATGCTGGCCGCGCCTGCCCCCGCGCAGGATAGCCCCGTGCTGATCATCGCCCATCGCGGTGCCAGCGGCGACCTGCCCGAACACACGCTCGCCGCCTACGAGAAGGCGATCGACGACGGGGCCGACTACATCGAGATGGATCTCGTGCCCACTCAGGATGGTGTCCTCGTCGCCCGCCACGAAAACGAGATCGGCGGCACTACGGACATCGACCAGCGCCCCGAGTTCGCCAGCCGCCTCACCACCCGCATGATCGACGGGGTGGAGCAGACCGGCTGGTTCACCGAAGACCTGACGCTGGCCGAGCTGAAG
Source organism: Erythrobacter sp. (assembly GCA_027311945.1). GTDB lineage: Bacteria > Pseudomonadota > Alphaproteobacteria > Sphingomonadales > Sphingomonadaceae > Alteraurantiacibacter. The sequence goes on along the minus strand of DAICXZ010000014.1, from coordinate 85,244 downwards.
ACCCTGCGCGCGAAGGAGCGGTTGCCGCAGCTGCGCTATGCCAGTTCGACGCACGATGGCGAGTTCGCAGTGCCAAGCTTCGCCGAGGTGCTGGCGCTGGTAAAGCGCAAGGAAGCCGAGACAGGCCGCCGCATCGGCATCTACCCGGAGATCAAGCACCCCGCCTACTTCGCCGGGATCGGCTTCGACCTTGCTGCCATGCTGCTGGCAGAGCTGGACAAGGCTGGCCTGCGTCCGGGTGCCGACCCGGTGTTCATCCAGTGCTTCGAAGTGACGCCGCTGGTGCGGCTGAACCAGCTCACCGCGTTCCCGCTGGTCCAGCTCGTCGCGCCCGAGGGTGGCCCGGCTGACATCGCCGTACGGAGCTATGCCGAGATGCTCGACGACGATGGCCTCGCCATGATCGCCACCTATGCCGATGGGATCGGCCCGGCGATTACGCAGGTGCTCGATGGCGAAGGCGGGCCGACCGGGCTGGTCGCAGCGGCGCACGCGCGCGGTCTGGCCGTGCATCCATGGACCATGCGCCACGAAAACGCCTTCCTGCCGCCCGCCTTGCAGATCGGCGACGATCCGGCCGGCGAGGGCGATGTGGCAAGGCTGTGGAGCCTGTTGGAGGCTGCGGGGATCGACGGGCTGTTCACCGACCATGCCGGTGAGGCCGTGCGTCTGCGGGCGGCTGGAGGGGGATGAGACACAAAGCCCTTCCCCTTGGGGAAGGGTTGGGATGGGGGTTCCGCGCCAGCTAGCGTCGAGCCCCCACCCCCAGCCCCTCCCCAAAGGGGAGGGGAGCAAGGCGGATCAGGCAACTCTAACTGAGGTAGTAGTCGCGCGGGGCAAGCGGGGGCGGGGCCTCCTCGCCCAGATGTGGCGCGATGCTGATCTCGGCGGCGCGGCAGATCGCGTCGAGCGGCAGGGCGTTGGGCGTCATGCCGAAGGGGTGGGCGAGGTCTTCGGTCACCTCGGCAAGCCCTAGGAACACGTAGCCGACAATGGCCACGAACACCGGTGCGAACCAGCCCACCGGGCCGACCAGCGCCAACGGCAGGAGCAGGCAGTAGAGGTAGGTCGTGCGGTAGATGAGCAGCGAGTAGACATAGGGCAGCGGGGTGTTGGCGATGCGCTCGCACCCGGCCTGGGCGAGCGCCATGGAGGCGAGCCGCTCGGCCAGGGCCTTCGCGCCGAAGCCGTCGAGCGCTCCGTCGGCGCGGGCCTCGGCGAGCGCCACAGCCATGGCGTTGAGCGCGGCATCGGGCGGGTTCGGGGCGCTAAGGAAGCGGGCGCCACGACTGGCGCTCTGCTCGTCGCCTGTGAGCTTGCGCAGGTTGGCGCGGTGCAGGTGCAGGAAGGCGAGCGCGAGCCGCAGCAGCTCCTGCCGCCGTTCGCGTTCGGGCTCGAACAGGTCGAGTTCGCGGGCGAAACTGCGCAGATCGGCGAGCAGCCCGCCCCACTGCCGCCGCGCCTCCCACCAGCGCTCGTAAGCGGCGTTGTTGCGGAAGCCGAGGAACAGGGAGAGTGCGATGCCGAACACGGTGAAACCGGTGCCGTCGAGTTCAGGCACCATGCCGGGCCAGCGGTGATGGACGAAGACCACCAGCGCCGCCAGCGCCGCCAGCATCAACAGGCCGGGGGCGATCACCGGCACGATCGAGCCGCGCAGCGCGAAGGCCAGCGCGAACGGCGTGGGCTTGTCGCGGACAATCATGGCTCAGTCGCGGCGCGCGGTGGCGATGAAGTTGAGCGAGAGGTCGCCCGACAGGTGCAGGCCCTTCGCGGGCGAGAAAGCGATCCCGCGCGGCTCGCCCATCGTCAGGCCCGCCTCGGCCAGCAGGTCGGCCAGCTCGTCTGGGGTGAGGAAGTCGTCCCAGTGGTGCGTGCCGCGCGGCACCATGCCGAGCGTCTCCGCCGCGCCCACCAGCAGCGCGCGGCTGGCCAGCGTGCGGTTGGGGGTCGAGAGCACCATCAGCCCACCCGGCGCAAGCCGCTCGGCCAGCTGCGCCACGAAGGTGGGCTTGTCGGCGACATGCTCGATCACCTCCATCGCGGTGACGAGGTCGAACTGGCCGAGGCCGAGCGTGCCCAGCTCACCCGGCATGTAGCGAATGTCGAGCCCGGCCGCATCGGCATGGGCGGCGGCGGCGGCGGTGTTCTCGGGCGCGGCATCGACGCCCGTCACCTCGGCGCCAAGCCTTGCCAGCGGTTCGCACAGCAGCCCCGCACCGCAGCCGACATCGAGCGCAGCCTTGCCCGCCAGCGGCCTCACGCTCTCAACATCGCCTGCCCAGTGCAGGTCTATCGCCTCGCGCAGGAAGGCGAGACGCACGGGGTTGAGCTTGTGAAGCATGGCCGAGGAGCCCTTGGGATCCCACCACTCGGCGGCCAATTGGCCGAAGTGGGCCGCCTCTTCGGGGCGGATCGTGGCCCCCTGCGCGCTACTGCCAGATATTGCATCGGTCATGACTCGCTCCTAACAGCGCCCGAGGAATTGAACCAGAGAACAGACAAGGGACTTTCGTGGCCCGTATTGTAATGAAATTTGGCGGCACCTCCATGGCCGGAACCGAGCGCATCCGCCGCGTGGCCGAACTGGTGCGCGCGCAGGCAGCCGGTGGCAACGAGGTGGCGGTGGTCGTATCGGCCATGGCCGGCGAAACCGACCGGCTGGTGAACTTCTGCCGCGAGGCCAACCCGCTCTATGACCCGGCCGAATACGACGCGGTCGTGGCCAGCGGCGAACAGGTGACAGCGGGCCTGCTCGCGCTCACCCTTCAGGCCATGGGTTGCAAGGCGCGCAGCTGGCTCGGCTGGCAGGTGCCGGTGAAGACCTTCGGCGCGCATGCCAATGCCCGTGTCGACGACTTCGACGCCGCCAACGTGCTGGCTGCGATGAGCGCTGGCGAGATCGCGGTGATCCCCGGCTTCCAGGGCATTTCGGAAGACGGCCGCGTCGCTACCATGGGGCGCGGCGGATCGGACACATCGGCAGTCGCCATCGCGGCGGCAGTCAATGCCGACCGCTGCGACATCTACACCGATGTCGACGGCGTCTACACCACCGACCCGCGTATCGTCGCCCGGGCCCGGAAGCAGAAGTTCGTCACCTTCGAGGAAATGCTCGAACTGGCATCGGTCGGCGCGAAAGTCTTGCAGACCCGCTCGGTCAGCCTTGCGATGAAGAAGAACGTGCGGTTGCAGGTGCTCAGCAGCTTCGTCGATGCCGATGCCCCCAGCGCCGATACCCTGCCCGGCACGATGATCGTCTCCGAAGCGGAGATGGAAGCCTACCTGGAGAAAGAGAACATGGAACGCCAGACCGTCACCGGGATCGCGCTCGACAAGAACGAAGCCCGCGTCGTCCTCACCCGCGTGCCCGATAAGCCGGGCGCCGTGGCCGAAATCTTCCTGCCGCTGGGCGAGGCCGGCATCAATGTCGACATGATCATCCAGAACGTGGGCCGCGACAAGGGCGAGACCGACGTGACCTTCACCGTGCCGCAGGCCGAACTGCCGCGCGCGCAGGCATTGCTAGAAACGCTGCGCGACAAGATCGGCTTCAACCGCATCATCACCGACACCAAGGTCGCCAAGGTCTCGGTCGTGGGCATGGGCATGAAGAGCCACACCGGCGTTGCCGCCACCATGTTCAAGGCGCTGGCTGACCGGGGCATCAACGTGCAGGCAATCTCGACCAGCGAGATCAAGGTTTCGGTGCTGATCGATTCGGACGAGACCGAACTGGCTGTGCGCGTGCTGCACACCGCCTATGACCTCGATGCCGAAGCAGCGGTTGACGGGGCCGACGCTTGAGCGTTTTTCCCAAGACGCAGGCCCTGATGGCGCGCGGCTGCGCGTTCCTCGGCAGCGAAACCGCGATCCTGTGCGGCGCGATGAGCTGGGTGTCTGAACGCAACCTCGTCGCCGCGATGAGCAATGCGGGCGGCTTCGGCGTGATCGCCTGCGGGGCGATGACGCCCGAGCTGCTCGATGCGGAAATCGCCGGGACCAAGGCGCTGACGGATAAGCCTTTCGGCGTGAACCTCATCACCATGCACCCCGATCTGTTCGACCTGATCGGCATCTGCGAGAAGCACGGCGTGAGCCATGTGGTGCTGGCGGGCGGCATTCCGCCCAAGGGCTCCATCGATGCGATCAAGACCTTCGGGGCCAAGGTCATCGTATTCGCACCGACGCTGGCGCTCGCCAAAAAGCAGTTCCGCGGCGGTGCCGATGCGCTGGTGATCGAGGGGAGCGAAGCAGGCGGCCATATCGGCCCGATCTCCACCAGCGTGCTGGCGCAGGAGTTCCTGCCCGAGCTGGCTGCCGAGCATGTGGTGTTCGTGGCGGGCGGGATCGGGCGCGGCGACATGATCGCGGCCTATCTCGAAATGGGCGCGGCGGGCGTGCAGATGGGCACGGCCTTTGCCTGCGCCACCGAATCGATCGCGCACCCCGATTTCAAGAAGGCCTTCTTCCGCGCCAAGGCCCGCGATGCCGAGGCGAGCGTGCAGATCGACGCACGCTTGCCGGTGATCCCGGTCCGCGCGCTGAAGAACAAGGGCACCGAGGAATTTGCCGCCAAGCAGCGCGAGGTCGCCCTGCTGCTCGATCAGGGCAGCGTCGACATGGGTGAGGCGCAGTTGCAGATCGAGCACTACTGGGCCGGAGCATTGCGCCGCGCGGTGATCGATGGCGATGTTGAAAGCGGCTCGCTGATGGCCGGGCAGAGCGTCGGCATGGTGACGGCGGAAGAGCCCGTGGCCGATATCATCGCCCGGCTGATGCGCGAAAGCGAAGAGGCGCTCACACGGCGATAGCCTGTGCGGCGCGCTGCGGAAGCGGCTGTTGGAATCTGTTGTTAAGAAAGGGTTTGGATTTGCGGAATTGGCCTGCGGGATTCTGCTAGGTCTTGTGCAATCAACATTAAGGCGTCTGCCAATATCCTTCATCCGTTACAGATTCGGATGTATTGCATATGACTCCTGAAGACCGCGCCCGCTTTTTCGACCTCAGCGAAGACGATTTCCGCAGTTTCTCTGCGGTCGCCAGGCAGTTGGCCCGCCATGCCCCGGGGGCTCTGGATGACCTCTATGCGACGATCAACACGCGTCCCGAACTGAAAGACAAGTTCCGCTCTGCCGAGCATATGAACCACGCGAAGCAGGCGCAGCTGTCGCACTGGCAGGCTATGTTTTCCGGGGAGCCCGATGAGGCGCAGATCGGCCGCAGCCGCAAGATCGGCTTCATTCATGCGCAGATCGGCCTGGAGCCCACCTGGTACATCGGCGGCTATGCTCGCGTGCTTGGCCGGGTGATGCGCAAGATGGTCGGCTCCTCGCCGATCCTGCGCGTGGCTGGCCGTGGCCTCGCCAACAAGCTGAGCGGGCTGATCAAGATGGCGCTGCTCGACATGGAGCTGGCGCTGTCGGCCTATTTCATCGCCGAGCAGAACAAGCGCACCGAGGCGATCGACGAACTGGCGGCCGCACTCAACCGCATGGCCGATGGCAACTTCGCGCAAGGGATGGGCGAGGTTCCGCCCGAATATGCGAGCATCGCGGCGGATTTCGAGCGCATGCGCAAGTCCGTGAACGATGCGTTGTCTGGCATGTCGAGCGCTGCCGAATCGATCGACCGCGGCGCCACCGAAATCCGTCAGGCGACCGATGACCTGGCGATCCGCACCCAGACCACGGCGGCGACGCTCGAGGAAACCTCGGCCACGACCAAGAGCCTTGCGAGCGACGTCGAGGATACGGCCAAGGCAACGCGCGAGATGTCCACGGCGCTGGCCGAAACGCTCACCACTGCCGACACTGGCCGTTCGACCGTTTCCCAAGCCGTCGACGCCACGCGCAACGCCGAGGCGGCGACCAGCGAGATCAGCAAGATCATCGAGGTGATCGAGGGTATCTCGTTCCAGACCAACCTGCTGGCGCTGAACGCCGGTGTCGAAGCTGCACGCGCAGGCGAATCGGGCAAGGGGTTTGCCGTGGTCGCCAGCGAGGTGCGTGCGCTGGCGCAACGCAGCGCCGATGCCGCTCGCGACATCAAGGAGCTGATCACGAAGAGCGTGGAGCAGGTTTCACGCTGTTCGACGCTGGTGGCACAGTCCGGCGATGCCTTCGGGGACATCAACGAGCGCGTGGCAAGCCTCAACGATCTGGCCCTGAAGCTCGCCGATATCACCAGGTCGCAAAGCGGTCTGCTGAGCCAGACCACGGTCGCGGTGAGCGAAATGGAGCGTTCGACCCAGAACAACGCCGCGATGGTCGAGCAATCGAGCGCCGCTGCCAATGTGCTGGCGAACGAGGCGAACCGGATGAACATCCTCGTTCGACGCTTCGAGCTTGACCACGCGGCCGACGCGGGCCGCGCTGCGGAGCAACGCCGGGCGGCCTAATCGGGCCGCGCCAGTTCCAACAACACCTTCGTCGTCAGCTCGGGCGCGTTCTGCATCACGAAGTGGTCGGTATCGACCTCGTGATAGTCCGCGCCCAGCGCCTTGGCCTTTTCGGCGAAGCGCGGGAAGGGCGAGGGCTCATAGCCTGTGGCGAAGATGTAGCTCTTGCGAGGGATCGTCTGCTCGTCGCCTGAGAGCACCAGCGCTTCGGTCAGCGTCAGCAGTGGGTGATAGCCCACGACGCCGGGCACCATCGCAAAGTCGATTGAGCCGATCGGGGCGACGAGGCCGGGGCGGTGGCGCTGGGTATCGATATACCAGTTGTGCTCGAACGCTCCGGTAATGTCCCAGAGGCTCTGGTCGTTGTCGGGCCAGAAGGCATCGACATAGCAGATTGCATCGATTGCGCGGCCGAGCCTGCTGGCAATGCCAGTGATGACCATGCCGCCATAGGAATGGCCCGCGAGGATGAAGCGTTCGAACCCGGTCTTGCCGATCTGATTGCACACGTCCTCGACATGGTCGGTGAGGGTAATGCCCGGATGCAGCTCGTCCTGCCGCGAGCCGAGGCCGGGCAGCGTTGCCACCAGCACCTTGTGGCCTTGTGCTTCCAGCATGGCGGGCACGCGGCCCCAGGTCTGCGCGCCGCCCCAGGCGCCGTGGACGAGGACATAGTTGGCCATCAAAATCTCTCCTTCGCTTCCGTTCTAAAACGCGCGCACGAAAAAGGGGAGGCAGTTTGCACTGCCTCCCCCTCTTGTTCGTAGACCTGAAGGTCTGGTGCTTAGCCCTGACGGCCCGAGCGCCAGCCAGCCTGGTAGGTGTCACCAGCCATCTTCGAGTACGGAACCGGCGACACGATGACGCGGGCTTCGAACTGCTCGTGGGCTTCCACGGTGGTCTTCTCGGTGTTGGGCGCTTCGCCCCACTTCACCTTCAGTTCGGTGCCGAGCGGGATCTCGTGATCGACGGTGCCGAGCGAGAGGCCCTTCTTCTCGTTGAACGAGTAGCCGGTGAACATCGACAGACCGACGGTGCGGCCATCGGCATCAACCACGGCGTCGTAGTTCGAGTTGCCGTAGTTCGCGAGCGGGAGGTCGAAGAACTTGTAGTTCGGGCCTTCGACGTTGAACATCGAGCCGACGATGGTCTTCATGTCGTCAGCGTTCCACTCGAGCGTGACCTTCTTGCGCTGAACCGACGTGTCCACTTCCTTGAGCGCGTCGGCGCCGTGGAAGTCGTGGTCGAACTTCACGAACGGACCATAGCCCAGCTCGTAGGGGTTCAGGTAGTAGTCTTCGATCTTCTCGCCGACGAACGAACCGCCGATCGAGCCGGTGGCTTCGTAGCTGTCGGCACCGAGCCACTCGCGGTAATCCTTCAGCTTGTCGCCGGTGTAGATCGCGGGCAGCGGGCTCGGGATCCAGCCCGATTCGAGCGTGTTCGACGGATAGGCGCGCGAACCGACCGGGATCAGGCCGAACTCTTCGCCAGCCTTGAGGATGTGCTCGCGGACATATTCCTGCTCTTCATAGGGGCCCCAGATTTCGAGACCCGGCGAGCCGGCCATGCCGTGGCGAAGGGTGCGGATCGTCTTGTCGCCGATCTTCATCTCGCCCATGTTGAAGAACTTCAGCTTGTCGAGCGGAGCGCCGTTGAGCTTCTCGATCACGTTCCAGGCCTGCGGGCCCTGGATCTGGAAGCGCCAGGAGATGCGGTTGACGGGCTTGCCCATCGGACGCGAAGGCGAACGCGGGTCGTTGATGACCTCGACGTTGTAGCCGCCCTTTTCGGCGTGGTACATCAGCCAGTTGGCGGCCGGAGCGCGGCCGACGTAGACGAACTCTTCTTCAGCCAGACGGAAGATGATGCCATCGCCGATGACGTGGCCGTAAGGCGTGGTGGGCACGTACTGCTTCGCCTTGTTGACGGCGAAGCCGGCGGGCGAGTTGATCATGGTGTCCGACAGCAGCTTCAGCGCGTCGGGGCCATTGATGTAGAGGTCGAACATGTGGTGCGACTGATCGAACAGCACGGCGCCGTGCTGCCAGGCCCACTGCTCGTCACGCCAGTTCGAGAATTCCGGGGCCACGACCGGATACACGTAGGCACCGATCTTGTTGTTGCGAAGCTGACCAACGATATCGCCGTTGGCACCAGCGAGAACTTGTTCCAGATTTTCGGCCACTATGGCTCTCCTCTCAGGGTTGTGAAGGAATCACATATACGAAATTAGTATGTGGCACATACAATACTGCGCTAGGCACGCAAGCCATAAGCAGCACAAAACGACAGGAGGTTGCTCGTGAAGGTGGAAGCGCTTGATCACATCAACATCATCACCGGTGATCTGGATGGCACGGCGGATTTCTACGCCTCGTTGCTGGGGCTCGAACGGCGCGATGCACCGCCGCCGCTGACGCCGCAGACGGCAACCTGGATGTACGACAGCGAGGGGCGCGCGATCATCCATATCAACTCGCTCGATTGCGTGCGCGCCTATGATCGCGAGATCACGCCCGGCGCGCTGACGGGGGCGCTGCACCACGTTGCTTTGCGCCTGAGCGGCTATGATGAGACCAAGTCTCGCCTCGATGCGCGCGGTGCGGACTATCAGGAGAATCTGGTCGAGGCGATTGGCCTCAGGCAGATTTTCACCGCGGACCCGAACAACATTCTTCTTGAGCTCAATTTCTTTGGTGAATAGTTACCAATAACTTCTGATGGGCAAGGCTGGTCATAGTAAACGACAAATTAACTGTAATAGAACCTCGCACCTCTATCTACATTCATCCGCGTGTTTTTCGGAAGTTAATATCAGCAGATAACGAATGGCCTCGTTCTGTCGAAATTTTCTCTCCGTTCGTCGCGATTACGCATCGCGGTGCTACGCCTTGTTAAGCAGGCCATGGGAATACTAGCCCCTACGTTTTAACGATCGATGGCTCGATCTGGCAGGGTGCTGCATGACGAAGAGAGTTCTCGTAGTCGAAGATGACTTGCTCAACAGGATGTTCCTGTCGGACAGCTTGCGTCTGCATGGCTACGACGTTTGTGAGGTCGATGATGGCGCCCAGGTAATGGACGCAGTGCGCGACTATGCCCCCGACCTTGTCACCATGGATCTCAACATTCCGCACATTTCCGGCGAAACGCTGATCCGTCGTCTGCGGCGCGATGCCGTCTATGCGAAGATGCCGGTGCTGGCGATCACCGCCTTTGCCTCGCCCCGCGACGAGCAGCGTATTCGCCAGCTCGGCGCCGACGGCTTCATGGCCAAACCCCTGGCCTTGCAAAGCCTGCTCGACGCGGTGGGCAACCTGATCGCGGCAAACGAAAATCAGGCATCTTCCGTCCCTGCGCTGAGCTGAGCGGCCGCTTCGCTCAGACCGGAATGCCGCCCGCGATGGTGGTGCGATACATCTCGCGGCGGAACCCGTCATAGTCGTTCGGCCCCAGGTGCATGGTCGCGGCATTGTCCCACATGCATACCATGCCCGGCTGCCAGCGCAGGCGGCAGGTGAAAGCGTGCTGGGTGGTGTGCTGCACCAGCCATTCGATGATCGGACGCGCCTCGTGCGTGGTCATGCCCTCGATCCCGGCGGCATAGGTGTCGCAGATATAGAGCGAGGACTCGCCAGTGTGCGGGTGGGTGCGCACGAAGGGATGATAACTGCCCTTCATGCCCTGGGCGAGCTTGTCCGGGTCGCCGAAGGGCAGCGCCTCACCGCGCAGGAAGGCTTGCGTGGCGATATTGTTGCGCGCGCTCATCCACACCTTCAGCGGGCGCAGCATGTCCTGATAGGTCGTGCTCAGATGCTTGAACGCGAGCGCGGTGTTGGTCCAGGCGGTGTCGCCGCCATAGGGCGGGCCTTCGATCTGGCGCAGGGTGGTGATCGAGGGCGGCTCGGGCAGGAACGGGCTATCGGTATGCCAACCCCCGCCAAACAGGCTGGGGGTAACCTCGTCGGCCTCCTTGATGATGGGGTGGACGTCGCGGTGGCCTTCCACGCCCTGCGTATAGGCATCGACGGCAAATGGGCCGAGGCGGGCGGAGAACTCCTCGTGCTCGGCATGGGTCAGGTGCTGGTCGCGCAGGAAGATCATCTTGTGCTTCCACAGCGCCTGCTTGAGGCTTTCGACGCCTTCGTCGCTCAGTTCGGGCAGGCGCACGCCAACCACTTCGGCCCCCATCGCGGCCGAGAGCGGCTCGACCGTGAAGTGATTGGACTGGAACGGATGATTATCGAAGTCGCCACAAGGCGAAACGCGAACCTGCCACATGATAGTATCCTCTCTTGACCTTGTTGATCGGTCAACAAGGTCAACTTCTTACTTGTCTGCGCGCCTTATTCAACGTCAATCCAGCGTAATGACGGTCTTTCCGAAGCTATCCGGCCCCCAGGCATGGGCATAGGCGGCGGTCGCCTCGTCGAAGCCGAAGGTCGCGCCGATGGGCGGCTTGATTGCATATTCATCGACCATCGCGTTGAGATCGATCGCCATCCTCACCGAGCCGACGAAGATGCCACGGATCGAGCCGCCGGTCATCATCAGCTGGCGCGGGTGGGGCGGTTCGCCGTCCGAGAGCACGCCGATCAGCGCGATCTCGCCATCGGGGGCAAGCGCATTCATGCTCTGCTGCAAGGTGCCCACGCCGCCGACCTCGACCACCTGCGTCGCCCCGCCGAAGTTCTTGGCGATGTGTTCGCCCCACTCGGGGATGGTCTTGTAGTTAACGAGGTGATCGGCGCCCAGCGCCTTCACCCGCTCCAGCTTCTCGTCGCTCGACGAGGTGGCGATAACCTCTGCGCCCACCGCCTTGGCCAGCTGGAGTGCGATCATCGATACCCCGCCCGAACCAAGCACCAGCACCCGGCTGCCCTTGCCGACGGGGCGTCCACCCATGAACAGCGCGTTATAGGCAGTCACACCCGCGCAGGGCATGCAGGCGGCCTCGGCATAAGAAAGGCTCTCGGCCACCTTCACCACGCCTTGCTGCGGCAGCACGACCTTCTCGGCCAGCATGCCGGGCGCTTTGCCGTCGCCCAGCGCGCGGCCCATGGCTTGCGGGCCGTCCATCCAGTCGAGGAAGAAGCTGCCCTGCACCTTGTCGCCGACAACCACGTTGTTGACGCCCCGGCCAACCGCGATGACCTCGCCCGCGCCGTCGCTGAGCGGAATGGACGGTTCGGTGATCGGGCCGCCGAAATATTTGCCTGCCGCCACGGCGAAGTCGCGATAGTTGATCGACCACGCCTTCGGCGCGATCAGCACTTCGCCGGGGCCGGGCTCGGGATCGGGCAATTCGGCGAGGTGAATCTTGTCGAAGCCGTCGCAGCCCTCGGGCATCAGCCATGCGCGCATTGTGTCTCTCCTGTTTCTATATTTCGAGCGTGTTTAGCGTGCCACCGTCGACCGCCCAGTCCTGCCCGGTTACGTGGCTGGCGGCATCGGAAAGGAGGAAGCAGGCGGTTTCGGCCAGCTCCTCGCTGCTGCCCATCCGGCGCTGCGGCACGCGGGCTTCGATCTTCCCGCGCTGCTCGTCGGGGATGCGGGCCAGCGCCTCGGTCTCGATGAAGCCCGGGATCACCACATTGCAGCGAACATTGTGCGGGGCCATCTCCACCGCCACCGCGCGGGCGAGGCCAAGCACACCGTGCTTGCTGGCGACATAGGCCGGGTTCAGCGCCATGCCGCGCTTGCTCGCCATCGAGCCGGTGATGAGGATTGAACCCTTCTTCGCCTCGATCATGGCGGGCACTACCTTCTGGAGCGCCCAGAACACGCTGGTCAGGTTGACCGTGATGGTCTTCTCGAAGATCTCGCCGTCGAAAGCGGTGAAGGGCGTGAAGTCGCCGGTCAGCCCCGCATTGGCGAACAGGCCTTCGATGGGGCCGTTCTGCTCAGCCGCTCTATCGAGTGCGGCTTCCAGCTCGCCCCGGTCGCCCACGTCGCCAACGGCGAAGGCAGCGCCCTCGCCAAGTTCCTCGCAGGCCTGCTGCAATTGTTCGGCGCGGCGAGCGATCAGCGTCACCTTCGCGCCCCGTGCATGCAGCATTCTGGCCGTGGCAAGCCCTATGCCCGAAGAAGCGCCGGTAATGGCGATGTGCTGGCCGTCAAATTGCATCCGTCTCATCCATTTCTTTTGTTTTGTTCGCTGCGGGGCGAATCTTGCGCCGCCGTTCGGATGCGAGCCGCGCCTCGCGCACGAACTGCCCCCACGGCGCGGCACTGGGCTGATCACTTTCGTCGGGGGCCCACTGCTGCACCATCATCGCGCGGGCCTCGCTCTCGTTCCACCCGCATTCGAGATGATAGCGGTAGAAGAATGCTGACACGCGATAGTTCGCGACGCAATGCACATGCAGCGGCCGGGGCAGGGCCTCTACCGCGCGTACGAAGGCTGCGTACTGCTCATCGGTCGGCGCGGCGAAGGGCACGCCGACGCGGGTGTATCCGATGCCGAGCAGGCGCAGGGCGTTCTCCTCGCCCGGCAGGGCCTCGGGGTGGCCTTGGGGCGTCAGGTCGAGCACGTGTTTGACGTTGGCGCGGATCAGGTCGCGCAGGTTGCGCTCAGCCAGCATGCCCGAGGTGGTGACCTCAGACGACAGGCGTTGCCACGCCCGAATATGCTCCGGATCGCTCAAATCAGACCAGTCCCAGTACCTTTGCTGCGTTGTCCTTCATGATAGAGGGCATGACCTCCTCGCGGAACCCCACTTGTTGCGCGTGCGCGATCCACTTGTCGGGGTGGATCAGCGGGAAATCGCTGCCGAACAGCATCTTGTGCTTGAGCTGCGTATTCGCATAGCGGATCACCTGTTCGGGAAAGTACTTCGGGCTCCAGCCTGAGAGGTCGATGAAGACGTTGTCCTTGTGCAGCGCCATCGACAGGCTCTGATCGACCCACGGCCAACTCGGGTGGGCGAGGATGATCTTCATGTCGGGAAAGTCCACCGCGACATCGTCGACCAGCATCGGCTCGCCATATTTGAGCCGGAGGCCCCCGCCGCCGCGCATCCCGGTGCCCATGCCCGAATGGCCGGTGTGGAAGATGGCGGGCAGCTTGTATTCGTTGATCACCTCGTAGATCGGGTAGGCCATGCGGTCCGCTGGGTGCGCATTTTGCGCGATGCCGTGGAATTTGAAGCCCTTCACCCCGTGGTTCTCGATCAGGTCGCGCGCCTCGCGCGCGCCGTACTTGCCCTTGTGCGGGTCGATCGAGGCGAAGGGGATGCAGATATCGTCGTTCTTGTTGGCGAGCTCTGCGACCTCGTAGTTAGAGACGCGCTTCGCCCCCATGCCGCTCTCGCAGTCCACCGTGAACATGCAGAAGGCGATCCGGCTTTCGCGATAGAGTTCGATGATCTCGGGCATCTTGGGCCGTTCGCGCGGGGCCTTGAAGTAGGCACTGGCGGCATCGAAGAACTTTCCCATCACCGGGTCTTCGGGGTCGTGGCAGGAGACCTCGGCGTGGACGTGCACGTCGATCGCGCGGATTTTGTCGAGGTCTATGGGCATCACTCTTCCCGGTAAAAGAAAACCGCTCGGCCTGGGCCTTTCGAGGACCGAACTTCCACTTCTGCCTAGGCTAGAAGAAAAAGCGGTACTTCGACAAGCTCAGCACGAGCGGCAATGGAGGGGAGCGCGTGGCTCCCCGTCCCGTTTGCGAGAAATCAGAGCTTCATCAGCACCGACTTGGTCTCGAGGTAGGCTTCGAGGCCCAGGCGGCCCTGCTCGTGGCCGACGCCCGATTCCTTGTAGCCGCCGAAGGGCAGCGCCGGGTCGATCATGGCGTGGCAGTTCACCCACACCGTGCCCGCCTGAAGGCGGCTGGCGATCTGGTGTGCAGCCGAAACGTTCTTGGTCCACACGCCGGCAGCGAGGCCATACTGCGTGTTGTTGGCGTCTTTCACCACTTCGTCGAGGTCTTCAAAGCGCTGGGCCACGACGACCGGCCCGAAGATTTCCTCGCGCACTACGCTCATCTGCGGGTTCACATCGGTGAGGATGGTCGGGTTGACGTAGTAGCCGTCACCGCCCGGGCTGTCGCCGCCCATGACCACCGAGGCACCGTCACGCTTGCCCGCGTCGATGTAGCCCATCACGCGGTCGAACTGCTCGGACGAGACCACCGGGCCCATGTGGGCATTGGGATCGAGCGAGGGGCGCGGTGCCCAGAAGTCGGCGGTTTCGGCCATGCCTTCGATGACCTTGTCGAACACCGACTTGTGCGCATAGAGGCGCGAACCGGCGACGCAGACCTGGCCAGAGTTGAAGAAGATCGCCCCCGCAACGCCCGGCGCGGTTTCGGCGACATCGACATCGGGCATGACCACGACCGGGCTCTTGCCGCCCAGTTCGAGCGTCACGTGCTTGAGCGTTTCGGTGGCGTTGCGGTTGATCAGCTTGCCGATCTCGGTCGAACCGGTGAAGGCGACCTTGTCGACATCGGGGTGCTTGACCATTCGGTCGCCGCCGGTGTGGCCATAGCCGGTGATGATGTTGACCACGCCAGCGGGCACACCGGCTTCGTGGATCAGCTCAGCCAGACGCAGCGCGGTGAGGCTGGTCTGCTCGGCGGGTTTGAGCACCGTGGTGCAGCCTGCGGCCAGCGCCGGAGCGATCTTGAGGCAGGCCATCAGCAGCGGGAAATTCCACGGCACGATCTGCGCGCAGACGCCAACCGGCTCCTTCAGCGTATAGGCGAACATCATGCCGCCCGGCATCGAATAAGGGGCCTGCGTTTCGCCGCCGATCTTGCCGGCCCAGCCTGCCATGTAGGTGAAGTGCGCAGCAGCGCCGGGCACGTCCACCGCAGCGGCCATGCCCTTGGGCTTGCCCACGTCGATCGCTTCCAGCTCGGCCAGCTCGTCGGCATGGGCGAGGATCAGGTCGGCGATCTTGTGCATGATCTTTTCGCGCGCGACCGGCGGCATGTCGCGCCAGCGGCGGTCGTCGAAGGCGGTGCGGGCGGCGGCAACAGCGCGATCTACGTCCTTGTCGGTCGCCTCGACGATCTTCGAGATGACCTTGCCGGAGGACGGGTCTTCGACATCGATGGTGGCATCGCCGGTGCTGTCGACCCATTCACCATTGATGTAGAGCTGGGGCGCGCGGGCAAGCGCCTTCTTCACGGCGTCCGAATATTCCCGCTGGGTGCGGTCGATGGCAGTGACTTCGTTCATGAGAATTCTCTCCTTTCCCATAGCGACTCGAGCCGGGGCCCGATTCAAGATGCATATTAGATAGCAACGCGATGGAGAGCATTCCACCAGCGCGCCGAAATCATAACGCTCGTTAGTATGCTGCATGCGGCGAGTCGAGCCTCTACCCGCCACATGCGGCAGGCTACTCCTGCGCGCCGATGCCGCCCATTTGCTTGTCCTGGTTGGCGCGGAAGATCACGTATTGGCGGATGCCCTCGATGCGCTCCTTCGACAGGCTATCGGCAAAGCTGACCATCCCGTTCTGCTCCAGCGCTCCGTCGTGGACGATCATCTGCCACGATTCAGCGCTGTTCAGCACCGCTGATCGCCTTAGGTCCGGCAGCACGGTGGAGCCGATCACCGCATCGCCGTGGCACGCGCCGCAGTAACGGCCATAGTCGTAGGTTGCCTGCGTGAGTTTCGCCGGATCGCCCGTAAAGGCAGGCGGATCGAGCGGACGGCGCACCAGCGGCGGCGCATCGGGCAGCTTGTCGGTGCCGCCGAGCTTGAACACCAGCAGCCGCGAGATGTTGGGCACCGGGCCGCTCGTCTCGTTGAGGATGCCGCCGGGCGCGAGCGCCCAGATGCCGCCCCAGCCCGCCATCACCGCGACATACTGCTCGCCGTCGATCGAATAGGTGATCGGCGGAGCAATCACGCCGGTCTGCGCGGCAAAGCTCCATTTTTCGGAGCCGTCGGAGGCGCTGTAGGCCTTGAACTGACCCGCCGCAGTGCCCTGAAACAGCAAACCGCCGCCGGTGGCGAGCAAACCGCCGTTCCACGGGCCGGGATACTGCACGCGCCAGCGCTCGGTCTGCGTCACCGGGTCCCAGGCGATCAACGCGCCTTTTGTGCTTGCCGCTGCGCCTTCACGCACGGCTTCGACGGCGGGCATGCCCCCGGCTGCCTGATCGATGCCCACATTGAACCCGCGCTTGGCATCGGGCTTCCAGTTGGCCTCGGGGAAATAGGGGAAGGCCGCCTCGATCACCGGAATGTAGACCAGACCGTCACTGGGGCTGAATGCCATCGGGTGCCACGAGTGTGCGCCGCCCGCACCGGGAGTCGAAACGAAGGGCTTGCCGGTTTTGTCGTAGCGTGCCTCGGCCACTTCGATCGGACGCCCGGTGGTCATGTCGATGCCGGTGGTCCAGTTCTGCGGCACGTAGTTGTCGGCGCTGATCAGCTCGCCGGTTTCGCGGTCGATGACGTAGAAGAAACCGTTCTTCGGCGCCTGCATCAGCACCTTGCGGGTCCGCCCGTCGATCTCGAGATCGGCCAGCATGATGTGCTGGGTGGCGGTGAAGTCCCAGGTCTCTCCGGGAGTGGTCTGGTAGTGCCAGACATATTCGCCGGTTTCGGGGCGCACGGCCACGATGCTGGAGAGGTACAGGTTGTCGCCGCCGCCGGGGCTGCGATAGGCCTGATTCCACGGGCTGCCGTTGCCGGTGCCGATATATAGCAGGTCAAGCTCGGGGTCGTAGGCCATCGAATCCCACACGGTGCCGCCGCCGCCCAGCTTCCACCATTCGCCGTTCCACGTTTCGCGTGCCTTGGCGAGATATTCGGGTTCCGTGCCTTCTTCCTCGGGGCCGCCGGGCACGACATAGAAGCGCCAGGCCTGATCGCCGCTTTCAGCATCGTAGGCGGTGACATAGCCGCGCACGCCATATTCGGCGCCGCCATTGCCGATGATGACCTTGCCCGCCACCACGCGCGGTGCGCCGGTGATGGTGTAGGGCTTCGACTGGTCGACCGTAACCTTCGACCACACTTCCTTGCCCGTTTCGCGGTCCAGCGCGACGAGGCGGCCATCGAGCGTGCCAAGGTAGAGCTTGTCGCCATAAGCAGCGAGGCCGCGGTTGACGACATCGCAGCAGGCTTTCACCGCCGTTTCGCCCGGCACCTGCGGATCGTAGTCCCATAGCGGTTCGCCGGTGGCGGCGTTGTAAGCCTTCACCTTGCTCCAGGCGGTGGTGACGTAGATCTTGCCGTCGATCACCAGCGGAGTGGCTTCCTGGCCGCGCGCGGTGTCCATGTCGGCGTGCCAAGCGAGGCCCAGTTCGCCCACGTTTTCGAGGTTGATCTGGTCGAGCGGGCTATAACGCTGCTCGGCATAGTCGCGGCCGTAAGTGAGCCAGTCGGCATTGTCGCTTGCCGCGTTCACCAGCATCTCGGTGGTCACGCCACCAGCGTTGTCGGCCACCGAACAGGCTGACAGGACCAGCGCCAGCACGGCGCCCGAAGCGGCTTTCACCAGATGCATTTTTCCCTCTCCTTGCGCGCGCCGCGCCGGCCGGTTCTTCCGATCCGGGCGCGAAACACCCGGAGGAGTTACAGTCGTGCCACCTGAGGGGTCAAGTGACGGTTTGGGCGAACGTGCAAATCTTCGGTCGGGGGCGGTCTGATCAAACGCGCTTGCGCAATCTCTCGCAACGCGGCATCAGTCGTGTGTCAGTCGAGCGCGAGCCCGCGTTATGACCCTGGCTTTGCATCATTCGCATATAGCCAAGACAGGACCACACACATGACCAGACAATTGCCCCTGCGTGCCGATCACGTCGGCTCCTTCCTGCGTCCGCAATCCGTTCTCGAGGCGCGTGAGCATCGCGCCGCCGACAACATCTCTTACGAAGAACTGCGCAAGGTGGAGGATGCCGCCATTGCCGATCTCGTGAAATGGCAGGAGGGCCTCGGCCTCAAGGCCATCACCGATGGCGAGTTCCGGCGCTACTTCTTCCACACCGACTTCTTGCTGAAGCTGGCGGGCGTGGAAGAGCGCGGCGGCCTCAAGAAGGCGTTCAAGAACGATGCCGGCAAGGATGTTTCGTTCGCTCCGCCGGTAATGGTGGTCACGGGCAAGATCGCGCATCAGGCCCCGATCCAGCTGGCCGACTACCAGTTCCTCGCCAGCCAGGTTTCTGCGCCGGGAGCCGTGCCCAAGGTGTCGATCCCTTCTCCCACCATGCTGCACTTCCGCGCCGGGCGTGCGGGCATCCCCGAGGACGTCTACCCCGAGATGGACGAGTTCTACGCCGATGTCGCCGCCGCCTACCGCGCCGAGGTCGATTCGCTCGCCGCTGCCGGGTGCCGTTACATCCAGATGGACGACACCAACCTTGCCTATCTGTGCGACGACGAACAGCGCGCCGATGCGGCCAAGCGTGGGCTCGATCCCGATGCCACCACACGCCAGTATGCCAAGCTGATCAACGACAGCTTTGCCTCGGCCCCTGCCGACATGCTGCGCGCCATTCACCTGTGCCGCGGCAACTTCCGCAGCTCGTGGGCGGCCGAGGGCGGCTATGAGCCGGTGGCGGAGATCATGTTCAACGAACTCGATATCGACGCCTTCTTCCTCGAATACGACGATCCGCGTTCGGGCGACTTTGCCCCGCTGCGCTTCCTGCCCAAGGGCAAGGTGGTGGTGCTTGGGCTGGTCACTACGAAGCTCGGCGACCTCGAAACGAAGGACGATATCAAGCGCCGGATCGACGAGGCGACCAAATATGCCTCACTCGACCAGCTGGCGCTCAGCCCGCAGTGCGGCTTTGCCAGCACCGTGCACGGCAACGACATCTCGACCCAGCAGCAGGCCGACAAGATCGCGCTGTGCATCGAGGTGGCGAAGGAAGTGTGGGGCTGAGCCGAACGGCCAGCTTGCGCTGATAAAAAAGGGGGCGGCTTCCGGATGTGGAAGCCGCCCCAATTTGTAAGCGCCGGACCCGAAGGCCCGGCGCCCGATACTGCCGGCTTAGAATTCCTTCTTCACCGTCACCGCCCATTCGCGCGGACGCGCCGGGGACACGATGCGCCCACCGTTGTTGTTGCGCTGATCGAAGCTCGAATAGATGTAGTATTCGTCGGTCAGGTTGGTCACTTCGAGGGCCACCGACAGGTCATCCCCTTCGTTGCGCCAGGTCAGGCGGGCATTGGCCGTCGTGAAGCTGGGCAGGGTCTGGACCAGGCGGTTGGCGCCGGTTCCCTGGAAGCCGGCGAAGGTCTCATCCTGGTATTGCACGTCAAGACGCGGTGTGAGCGAGCCGGCCGAGCCCAGATCGGCCCGATACTGCGTGCCGATCGAAGCCTTCCACGGCGGCATGCCCGTGCCCGGATCGTCGAGCGTTGCGCCAGCTGCTTCGTTGACCTCGGTATACTGGAAATCGATGTGGCTGAGCGCCGCATCGAGGGTCCAGCCGTCGACCGGCTCAGCGAACAGTTCCAGCTCGACGCCCTTGATGTCCGCGCTGCCGAGATTGACGCGGCAGGCCGACGGGTTTTCATAACCAGCCGGAACACCGGGGCAGGGAGACACGGCTGACTGAATGTCCGAGTACTTGTTGAGGAACGCCGAGACGTTCAGGCGAACGCGGCGATCAAGAAAGTCGGACTTGAAGCCAAGTTCGTAAGCGGTCAGCGTTTCGGGGCCGAACGGCAGCAGCTGGAATGCGTTGAACGGACGCGGGTTCGAACCACCGCCTTTGAAGCCGGTCGAGACTGAGGCATATGCCATGAAGGACTCGCTGAAGCGATAGTCCAGAGCAACACGGTAGTCGATCTGATCGCCCGCATAGCTGGCGACGCCCCCGGTCAGTGCGCGCACTTCCTCGGTAACGTTGCCGTCGTTGTCGAAGTCCTGCGTGTCGGCGCCGACATAGCCTTCGCCGTAGGCTACGCCAACGGGGTCGAGGAAGCCGTTGATCGTGCCATCGAGATTGTAGCGGAAGTAGCGCTGATCCTTGGTTTCCTCGGTGTAGCGGATGCCAGCGTTGAGGTTCAGGTTGGGAACGATTTCCCAGGCCAGGTTTGCGAACACCGCCTTGGCGTCGGCATCGACCGTGTCCGGCTGGCGGAACTGCAGCGGATATAGGAACGCCGGAAGGTACCGCAGATCCTGCACCGAATCGTAGACCGAGGACTGCTCGAAATAGTAGCCGCCGAGCGTCAGGAAGATGTTTTCGGTTGCCTCGATGTTGAGACGCAGCTCCTGACTGAAGCTCCAGTTCGACAGGTTGTTGATGCCGTAGCCGGTGCGGGCGGGCGAGATATCGCCATCAGCCGCGAAGTAGGTATCGAATTCGCGGTAGCCGGTGATGGAGACCAGCTGCAGCTTCTCGGTCAGATCCCAGTTCGCCTGACCGGACAGGCCCCAGCCGCGATAGGTCGTGCGGTTCGACCCCTTGACGGCGGCGAGCGGCAGGGTGTTGCCATTGGCAAAGGTGAAGGTACCGGCTGACTGTTCGTCGACCTGATAGTTGCAGAACGGGCCGCAGATAAAGCGCTCGTCGTAAGGAAGCCCCCCCGGCGTCAAGAGATTGGAGCTCGTCTTGGCCGACACAGCGTCCAGCACCTGGCCGCCGACGGTGCGATCTTCGTTGGTGTAGTCGGCGATGATCGTGAAGTCGAAGCTGTCACTCGGCTCCCACCGCAGGATGCCGCGCGCTGCCTGGTAGCCGACGCCACCGAGCTTATCGACGAGGCAGTCGTCGGTCGTTACCACGCGGGGTTCGCCGCCAGCCGGGTTGTATTCGACTGTCTGGCCCGCGCTGTTGACGAAGGTGTCGCCGCCGCCAGCCGGGTAAACACAGCCGAAGTCGAGCTGGTCGATATAACCGTCTTGCTGCTTCGAGACGCCCGAGATGCGCGCGAAAAGCGTATCGGTGAGCGGGAACTCGGCCCCGGCGCGCAGCGTGATCTTGTTGCGGATGCCGTAGCCCGCCTCGACGAAGCCCGAAGTCTCGCCGCTGGGGAGCTGCGAATACATCTTCACCGCACCACCGATCGAGTTGCGGCCCGACAGCGTGCCCTGCGGACCGCGCAGGATTTCCACCCGGTCAAGGTCAAGCGTGTCGAAGATGGCACCGGTCAGCGACGGATAGTAAATGTCGTCGATATAGATGCCGACGCCCGGCTCGTAAGCGGGGTTGAAGTCGGTCTGGCCGATGCCGCGGATCGAAGCGCTGACCGAAGGGCCGAAGGCTGCGGTCTGCGGGCGGATCTGCACGTTGGGCGCTGAATCGGCGATGGTGGCAAGGTCGGTCTGGCTCTTGGCTTCGAGCTGATCGGCGGTGACGGCAGTGATCGCCAGCGGCGTATCCTGCAGCGCCTGTTCGCGGAACTGTGCGGTAACGATGATGACATTGTTGGCGCGCGAGCCATCCTCGTCATTGTCCTGTGCGTGAGCAGGTAGGGCAAGGCCCAGTGCCAGCAGCGGCATGCCATAGGCAAGCGTTCTGAAACGCGTGTTCATCAGGTATCTCCTCCCATATCGCGGGCCGCACGGGCAGCCCTCCCATTTCGGCTTTCCGCTTTTCTCGATGCGGATTGCCAACCTCGTTCTAGCTTTTTTCTGCCGCAAGCGCCCCTGGTTCCCAGGCAGCGGATTGGCGGCGACCCCAATATGCGGCGTTACGCTAATACTGTATAGCATAATTGATTCAGCAAGGTAACGAAATTGTCCGGTGCATGGATTTGACACAATGGTCAATCCACCGTTGTGGCAGACAATTGCGAAGCGGTGACAGCGTTGCACTTTTGTCGCACCTCGCAACGGCTGGCACGGCGGGTAAGGTGGGCCGCTTTCCCCAATGAAAAGGGGCGGCCCTCCGCAAGGAAGACCGCCCCCGTAACAGGTTCGAAAAGGCTAGATTCGCCTTAGAATTCCTTCTTCACCGAAACGCGCCATTCGCGAGGCGCACCCACCTGGGCATAGGCAGTGCCTGCGAAGCCATAGACGGCGTCGAACCTGTTCGGCGTGTAGTACTCGTCGAACAGGTTGGTGACCTCGAGCGAGATCGCCAGGTCTTCCGGTTCGTTGCGCCAGGTCAGACGGGCGCTGCCGAGCGTGTAGGCATCGAGATACTGGAACTCGGTATCGACCGCATCGAGCCCGTGCCCGGCGAACTGCCTGCCGCGATAGGCCACGTCGAGGCGCGGAGTGATCGAACCGGCAGTGCCGAGGTCGGCGCGATACTGGATGCCGAAGCTGGCCTGGAACTCGGGCGTGACGATCGGATCGTCAAGCGTCACGCTGTTGCCGACGGCACCGTCGATCGAGCTGTACTCCGAATCGAGTAGGCTGGCCGAAGTGTCGATGGTCAGGCCGTCGACAGGCTCTGCGAAGAGCTCAAGCTCCGCGCCCCAGATCTTGCCGTCGCCGGCATTGGCGATGACCGCGCAGGGGCCACCACCATAGTCCGAGCAGTCCGACAGGCCGAGCTGGATATCGGCATATTCGTTGTAGAACGTCGCCAGGTTGAGGCGCAGGCGCCGATCGAACAGGTCGGTCTTGAGGCCGAACTCGTAGGAGGTGACGGTTTCGGGATCGAAGCTGCCCTGGATCGCGTGCTGCGGCAGGAACGGTCGCGCGGTGACACCGCCGCCCTTGAAGCCGGTGCCCACAGTGACATAGGCCAGCACCTGATCGCTGAAACGATAGTCGGCCGACAGACGCCAGTCGACGCGGTCGCCGTCATAGACCGAGGTCAGCCCGTCGAGGTTCTCGACGCCCGAGCCAACCGGGCCGGTGGTGCCGTCAAGCCGCTTGCGCACGAAGGTGTAGTCCTTGTGCTCGTCGGTGTAGCGCAGGCCGCCGGTCAGCGTCAGCGCGTCGGTCGGGGTGACGATCAGGGTGCCGAACACAGCAGCGGTATCGGCATTGACCGGGTCGTTGCCGCGGAACTGCAGCGGGTCGGGGCCGAGGTAGCGGATATCCTGGATCGTGAAATAGGTGCTCCGCTGATCCGAATAGTAGCCGCCCACGGTAAGGTCGGCCAGGTCGCCCAGCTCGGCATTCACGCGCAGTTCCTGGCTGAAGAACCAGAAGTCCAGATCGTTGTAACCGCCCGCTGCGCGGGTCAGCGTGGGGGTGAAGTCGTCATCGGTGCCCCAGGTGTTGTTGTATTCGCGGTAGGCGGTGATCGACTGGATCTGGATGCTGTCGCTCGCGTCGTAGTCGATGTGGCCCGAGACGCCCCAGCCTTCGAACTCGTTGCGATAGCCCTGCAGCCAGTTGCCTGCGCTGCCCGCCGCCGGCAGATACCAGCTGGCATAGGTGCAGGTCGCCCCGCACAGGAAGTTCGCCGCATCGCCGGTGGCGACGATCGGCACTTCGCCCGCGCTGGCGCGGTTCGAATACTGATAGTCGCCGATTACCTGCACGTCGATCGCGTCGCCGACATAGCGCACTGCGGCACGGGCGCCCGAGTAGTTGGTCTCGCCAAGCTTATCGACAACGCAGTCCGCACCGGTGGTGTAGGTCGGCAGGATGCCTTCCGGGTTGCCGGGATTGGCGCAGCCATAATCGAGCATGTCGATGTAGCCGTCCTGCTGCTTGTGCACCGCCGAGAAGCGAGCATAGAGGTTGTCGGTCAGCGGGAAGTTTGCACCAGCGCGCGCTTCGAGCCGGTTGCGCGAGCCATAGCTCGCTTCGGCATAGCCCGAGGCGATGGCGCTGGGCTTCTGGCTGAACAGCTTGATCGCCCCGCCGATCGAGTTGCGGCCGGTCAGCGTGCCCTGCGGTCCGCGCAGCACTTCCACGCGTTCAAGGTCGAGCAGGTCGAAGTTGGCGCCGGTCAGCGAGCCATAGTAAACGTCGTCGATGTACATGCCCACGCCCGGTTCGTAGGCGGGGTTGAAGTCGAACTGGCCGATGCCGCGGATCGAGGCGCCGAGCGAGTTGCCGTAGGCACCGCCCATCGGTTGCAGCGTGACGCTGGGGGCCTGTGCGGCGATCTGGGCGATGTCGTCCTGGTTGCGCGATTCGAGGAGCGCGGCGTCAACCGCGGTGATCGCGAGCGGGGTATCCTGCAGGCGCTGTTCGCGGAACTGCGCGGTTACGACGATTTCGGTGTTGGTGCGGGTCGATTGCGCTTCTTCGTCCTGTGCGTAGGCCGGGGAGGCGATCGCCATGGTGCCGAGCGAGGTTCCGGCCGCCAGAATCAGCGCAAGCGGACGGGAAAGGGGGTAAGCCAAAACATTCTCTCCTAGGGGTTGCACGGCTTTCGCGTGGGGACGCGATGCCGTTGCCGCGTGCCCTAGGCGTCCTGGCAGGGAAAATGAATTTGCAGCGAGATAGACAAAGTCAAATTGACTTTGTCCTGTGGCGGAAGAGCCACACATGGTGGTTTTGGAAGCGTGAACCTTGCGGATTCCTTAATGGCATCCACACGCAGGCTTAAGTTTCGCCCGCCTAGGTCGGTGTTCTACAGTGAGCAAGAGGAGAAGCTTGCGATGAGGGCGACGGCAACCGATTACCAAGCAGGGAAACCCTCACTGGCGGGCCAGTGTGCAATCGCCGATCGGCGGTTCTCCGTGGCCATTACACAGTTGACCAGCCAGGGTTGCGAAGCGCATTTCGATGCCGCCGACCAAGACGGCTGGAACTGCGAAGATGGCTTCTGCCAACTCACCATTTCCGACCAGCTCACGATCAATGGGCGCATAACAGCTGTCAGCGGTAACAGGGCGCAGATCGGCTTCTTCGGCCATATTCACCCGGTCGCGGTCGATAAGCTGAGGCGTGTGCCGCGGATTTGAGCCGGCTGGCCTTCCTCACCCCTTGATGCGAAACACCGCGCGGGCGTTGTCTTCCATCAGCATCTTCTTGTCTTCGTCGCTGATCGCCATGCGGTCATAGGCTGCGACCTCGTCGTAGCTCTGCTGATAGGGGTAATCCATCGCATAGATCACCCGCTCCGGCCCCAGCACTTCCTGACAGAACTTGATCGCAGGCTCCCAGCCCACGCCGCTGGTGGTGATCCAGATGTTGGTCTTGAAGTAGTAGCTTGCCGGATGCTTGAGGTTCCTGATCGCGCCATCGCCGAACAGGCCGGGGCGGGCACGGCCGTCGGCATTGCCCTGCATCCAGTCGAACCGATAAAGGTGCAGCGGCATGCACTCGCCCATGTGCCCGATCACCAGCCGCAGCTTGGGGAAACGGTCGAACGCCCCTGACATGATCAGCCCCATCGTGTGCAGCCAGACGTCGTGCGGAAAGCCGCCCAGTGCGCCGAAGAAGCCGCGCTTCTCGTAATGCGCGCCGTTGAAGGGCGCGGTGGGGTGGATGTAAAGCGCCAGATCGTTGGCCTCGAGCGCCTCCAGGATCGGCCAGAACTCAGGCTCATCGAGATAGTGGCCCTGCCAGTGCGAGTTGAGCACGGCCCCGTTGAGGCCAAGCCCGGCGGCGCGCTCCAGTTCCTTCACACTGCCGGCTACGTCGCGCGGATCGAAGGCGGCGCAGGCCGAAAAGCGGGTGGGGTGGTGGCGGCAGGCCTCGGCGGCGATGTCGTTGGCCTGAGCGGCGAGCGCGGTCCCGTCGCCCGGCTTCACCACCTGCACTCCCGGCGCGGTGAGCAGCAGCAATTGCCGGTCGATGCCGAGTTCGTCCATGTGCGAAATCCGCAGGTCGCCCAGATCCTGCAGCATCTCCTGCAAGCTTGGCATGTTGGCGAACATGCCAGCCATCTTGAGCGAATCGTCGTTCGGTGCTGCGCCGCTCTCGAGATAGGCGACCTGCGCCTTCACCAGATCGGGGAAGGTCCAGGCCTCCTCGCAGGCGATCCGCTTATAGGGCGCATCGCGCAACACATGGCCCGCGCGCGGAGCAAGGCCCGTGCGGGTGCGCTGACTGAAATCCTCGCGGAAGTGACCCTTCAGACCTTTTTCGCTGCCGTCGTCTAGCTTGCCGGAAACCATGAGTCCCTCCCAAGAGAAAGGCCGCTCCCTTTCGTTGAAGGAAGCGGCCCTGATGCTGTCTTAGCTCTTCACGCTATCGGCAAAGGCGATGCCGAACTTCGGATGCGCGAAGTGCATTGGCACATCCTGACGATAAGGCCAGGTCTCGCGGTGCTGGTCGGGCGGGAGCAGGCGGTCGGGGCCAAGTGGGTCTTCGGGGAAGGTCTTGGCCGCAGGTTGCAGGTGCGCGGTGGTGTGCGCCCAGCCGTTTTCATAGTCGCCCTGCCACTGCATCATGTAGTCGAGCCGCTGGATCTTCCACACGCCGTCTACTTTCACATAGTCGTTTTCGTAGATGCCTGCTTCCATGAACTGCTGCGGCATGAACTCTTCCTTGGTGTCCTGGAAGTCGTCGTGCCAGCCGCCCAAAAGGATGCCGTGGAAGCGGCCCTTGGCACTCTTGCCGTCGGGGGCGACGGTGATGATGTCCTGCATCTGGAAATGGTCGAGCAGCAGCCCGTTGACCGGGCCGGGCCGCCCGCCGGTGAAGCGCCCGGCGATCCAGTCGCCATAGAGCCGCTTGACCCCGGCATGACCGACATATTCGCCCGACAGGAACACCACGCAGCCATCTTCGGAAAACAGCTCGGCCACTTCGTCGGGGCGGTTGAAATCGATGTAGTAGCCATAGGCCCAGTGCAGGCGGCGAATTGCGGCCATGTCTTCCAGTTCGGTGACGCGCTTCTCCAGCGCGGCGAGACGCCCTTCGGTGTCGCTCATATCGACTCTCTCCCTTATTGGTCTATGTTGATTCCTAACGATTGTTAGGATCATGGCGAGAGGAAAATTGACGATGTCCGAAACTGCTGCGTTGAACGGTGCCGACTTCCGGAGCGACTGGGAAGGGCGCGTTGCCTTTATCACCGGGGCTGCCACCGGGATCGGCCTTGGCACTGCGCAGGCCTTCGCGGATGCGGGCATGAAGCTGGCGCTGTCTTACCGCAACGAGGGCGATCGCGCCGCTACCGAGCAGTGGTTTGCCTCGCACGGCCATGATCGGCCGCTGTTCATCAAGCTCGACGTGACCGACCGCGAGGGCTTCGCCGCTGCCGCCGATGAAGTCGAGAAAACCTTCGGCGAAGTGCACGTGTTGGTGAACAATGCAGGCGTCTCGGTGTTCGGCCCCACCGACGAGGCGAGCTACGACGACTTCGACTGGATCATGAACGTGAACTTTGGCGGCAACGTCAACGGGATCGTTTCCTTCCTGCCCAAGATCAAGGCGGCTTCGGGGCGCCGGCATGTGGTCAACGTGGCCTCGATGGCTGCCTTCCTGCCGGGGCCGCAGGCGGGCATTTACACCGCGAGCAAATTCGCCGTGCGGGGGCTGACCGAGAGCCTGCGCTACAATCTCGCCCCGCACGGGATCGGCTGCTCACTGTGCTGCCCTGCGCTCACCCGCACCAACGCCTGGAAGAGCGCGCAGAAGCGGCCCGACGATTTCGCCGAGAGCGGCTTCAAGCCCGCCAAGGAAGGCGAGCTGGAGCAGTTCGGCACCGCCTTCGAGGAGGGAATGGACCCCTATGAGGTCGGCGCGAAGATCCTGCGCGGTATGACCCGGCAGGACGGCCTGATCCTCACCCATCCCGAGCACGGCGTCGACTTCGCCGAAGAATACATGAAGCAGGTGAAGGCGCTGCCGATCGAAGCCTGCTCGCCGGGGCGTGCCCGTATCGAGCAGCTGCGCCGCGATGCGATGCGGGCGGCAGAAGAGGGGCTGTTCATTGCGATGGACGACCTGACCTGACGTGACCTGACCGCTGGACGCTGGTGCCGATTGCGCTAAGCTACCCTGCGTAACAATCGCTGGGGAGAATAGTCATGTGCACGCAGGATCAGGTCACCACCATGCCCAAGGTCAACCGCCGCCAGTTCGCGGCGCTGGGTGCCAGCGGCGCGCTTGCCGCCTGTACCGCGATTGATGCCACCGGCGCCACGACCTCTGGGCTGACCGAACGAACGGTGACCTTCGCCGCCCCCGGCGGCACCTTCGATGGCGTGTTCATCCACCCCGCCGAAGGCCGCCATCCGGCGGTGATCCTGTGGCCCGACATCGCGGGCCTGCGTCCGGCCAAGATCATGATGGGGCGCAGGCTGGCCGAGGCAGGCTATGCCGTACTCGTCGCCAATCCCTATTATCGCTCGGTAGCGGGCCAGCAGTTTGAGGACTTCGATGCCTGGCGGAACGGCGGCGGGTTCGATGCGGTCGGCCCGTGGATGGCGAAGAACACGCCCGAAGCTGTCGCCGAAACGGCTGGGGCGGTGGTTGGCTGGCTCGATGCACAGGATGCGGTCGATACCGAACGCGGGATCGGCAACCAGGGCTATTGCATGACTGGCAGTTGGACCATCATGTCAGCGGCTGCCGTGCCCGAGCGGATCAAGGCCGCCGCCAGCTTCCACGGCGGCGGGCTGGTCGGCGAAGAGGCCAATGCGCCGGTCAACCTGCTCGACGACATGGCGGGCGATGCCGGGGCGATCATCTGCATCGCCAAGAACGACGACGCCAAGGCGCCCACCGACAAGGATGCGCTGAAGGCTGCGGGCGATGCGGCGGGGGCAGATGTTTCGGTGGAGGTCTA
The DNA here is from genome assembly GCA_027311945.1 of Erythrobacter sp. GTDB lineage: Bacteria > Pseudomonadota > Alphaproteobacteria > Sphingomonadales > Sphingomonadaceae > Alteraurantiacibacter. The sequence goes on along the minus strand of DAICXZ010000014.1, from coordinate 56,316 downwards.
TCAGGGCGACCATGGCTGGACCGTGCTCGACAGCCCGGTTTACGATCAGGCCGAAGCAGAGCGTGCATGGACCGCGCTGCTCGCGCTCTACGCCGCCAAGCTATGAGCCGGTAGGCGCTTGCGCGAGATCAAAGTTAGTAAGCTAACGGCCCTTTATCCCCTCTCGTGCCTGAGGGCGCAATAGCGCCCCACATTACCGAGGGGATTGATAAATGCGCACTGCCATCCTTGCCACACTGGCTGCCACCACCATGCTTGCTGCTTGCTCGGGCGGGGCCGATCCTGATGATGTGATCGCCACGATCCGCGCCACCGAACAGGCGCAACTCGATGCGATCGCCTCCGATGATCTGGTCGGCATTGCCCGGCTCTATGCCGACGATGCCGTGCTGGTGCGGCCCGATGGATTGCGGCTGGTGGGCGGGGCTGCCATAGCCGATAGCTATGGCGACCTCATCGCCGACCCGGCCTTCCACATCGAGGTTAGTCCGGTGAACGGCTGGGCCTCCACGGGTGAGGATGTGGCTGCGCTTGCCTCTAACGTCGATATCACCATGACCGACCCCGAAACCGGCGAGCCGGTGACCGAGCAGATGATCAGCCAGACGGTCTGGACTCGCCAGTCGGGCGGAACCTGGATGATTCGCTCTTCTGTCAACGCGCCGCGTGCGGAGGGGCAAGCCGAAGCGGTGGTCGATACCGGCGCGGAACCGGCCGAACCCGAAGTACCGCAGAAAAGCTGAGTTTCGAGCCAAAAACACGCCGCGTAAGTTAACGAGGTGTTGACCGCACATAGACGCTTTCTGCCGAAGCGTGCGGTCAGCGTCCTTGAACAGGCCTTGGCCTATTACCCTCACACGAATGTAAGTCGCAGCCGACTGGGGCGCGGTATCAAGTGCGAGGAATGGGATGAACAATTACGATCGCGGGTTCGCAGGTTGGTTGGCAAAAAAGTCAATCGCAAAGCGGTTGGGTTTCCAGGCAATGGCAGCCGTCGTCTTGGGCGCGTTCCTGATCACGGCAGTCGGGGTTGGTTCCTGGCTTACCTACAAGATGACCGTGAAGGACGACGCCTATTCGCAGGCGGCGCTCCAATCCGCTCTGCTTGAGAAAGACTTCGCCTCGCTCGAGCGCGATGCCTTCAAGTATGCCCTGGTGCGCGACAACGAAACCGAGAATGGTTTCCGCAGCAACTTCGCCGACATGCACACCTCCATCGATGATGCGCGCGCAGTGGTGCAGAGTGACGTGCTTACCCAGCTCGACGGGGTAGAACAGCTGATCGATAACTATGGCGAAACCGTCGAACAGGTAGTCGCCAACGATCGCGCTGCTGGCCTTGGCGTCACGCGCATCATGGATGCGGGCGAGAAGGTCGACAATGCGATTGAGTTCGTGCGCGACGAGGAAATCAATCGCGCCGCCGCGATTACCGCCGAGCAGCACAAGCTGGCGATTGCCGTGGTCATCGCCACCGTGCTGATCATGGTCATCTCCTGTTTTGTCCAGATCTACCTGGCTGGCCTGATCAAGCGCCTGATCGGTGGTGAAACCGGTGCGCTGATCGGTTCGATCGGCCAGATCGAAGCGGGTAATCTTACCACCCGGGTGCCTCATCTCGACCGTAGCGACGAGATCGGTGAGCTTGCCCGTGCCAGCGAACGTCTGCGCGAAGCACGCGTGGGCCAGGCAAAGAAGGAGCAGGAAACCCAGCACATGGTCGAAGCCTTCGGCGAATGCCTCGGCCAGATGACCAAGGGCGACCTGACCGTGAGCCTGCCCGAACTGGGCGGGGACTATGCGGCCCTGCGCGCCAGCTTCAATGCCACCGTTTCGCAGCTTCACGATACGATGAACTCGGTCTCGGCCTCGGCCGGTTCGGTTCGCAGCGGCTCGATGGAGATCCGTCAGGCTTCTGACGATCTGGCTGCGCGCAACGAAAAGCAGGCCGCCGAGCTGAGCCGGATCACCGAATCGGTGGTCTCGATCAGCGACGGCATGGCCACTTCCGCCGCCTCTGCCGATACGGCTGCCCGTAACGTCGATGCGGCGATGACCGAAGCGCGCGGCGGCGGCGAGATCGTTGCCCGCGCCGTCACCGCGATGGACACGATCGAAAGCTCGACCAAGCAGATCGGCAACATCATCACCGTGATCGATGGCTTCAGCTTCCAGACCAGCCTCCTGGCGCTCAACGCGGGCGTCGAGGCGGCGCGTGCGGGTGAAGTCGGCCGCGGCTTCGCGGTCGTCGCCAACGAGGTTCGCGACCTAGCCCAGCGTTCGAGCGAGGCCGCCGAGGAAATTCGCCAGCTGATCAACAGCTCGATCGCCGAAGTCGCCAGCGGCGCCCAGCTGGTGCGCGATACCGGTACGGCGCTTGACCAGATCATCCAGCGCATTGCCGATGTTGCGACCACGGCCAACGAGATCAGCCAGGCTCTGTCGAGCCACGCCGGCAGCCTCGAAAACGCCAAGTCGGCAATGGGTGAGATCGACCGTTCGACCCACCAGAACGCCGCCATGGCCGAAGAGTCGAACGCAGCTGCCCGCCAGCTTGCCGCCGAAGCCGACAACCTGACCCAGCTCGTGACCCAGTTCCGCCTGTCGGGTGCCAGTGCGAGCGTCCTCGCCAGCATGGCTTCGCAACGGGTGAACAGCCAGAGTGCGGCGCCCCGTCAGGTGTCGGCCCCGGCTGCAAGGCCGGTGGTCAGCGGCAATCTCGCGCTCGCGGTCGATCCGGAAGCGATGAACGATCAGGACTGGTCCGAGTTCTGATCACAGCCGAACCGTACACGAACAAAAACGATAGGGCCGAAAGGCCAAAGGAAGAGACCATGATACGATGCGGTGTCCGCAGGCTTGCTCCTGCGCTTGTAATCCCTGCCGCCTTGCTTGCTGCCACCCCCGCGATGGCCGAAGACGAGGCAACCGGTTTCGATCTCGAGGGCAGCATTCGCGTGCGCTACGAGGCGATGGACGGGAACTTTCGACCCGGCGGGATTGAAAATGACGACATAGTGCTGATGCGCAGCCTGCTGAAGGGCACCTATAGCTGGGAAGGTTTCCGCATAGGCGCCACGGTGCAGGATTCGCGCGCCTATGCCAACGACCTTGCCACCCCGGTCGGCTCTGCCGACATCAATGCTCTCGAAGTGATCGAGCTCTATGCGGCGCTCGACATTACCGAGAACACCACCTTCACCATCGGGCGGCAGACGCTCGACCTTGGCTCGAAGCGGCTGATCGGCAATCCCGGTTTCCGCAACGCGGCCAACGCCTTCACCGGCGCGCGGCTCGACTGGTCGGGCTCGGGCGAGTTTACCGCCTTCTATATGTTGCCACAGGAGCGCCTGCCCTCGGATGCGGCCAGCGTAGTTGACAACGAGGTGGAATGGGATCGCGAGAGTATCGACCTTGCACTGTGGGGGGCTTTCTATAGCCGCCCGCTGACGGATGACCTCGCGCTGGAAACCTATGTCTATGTGCTCAACGAGGACGATGCGCCCGGCATCGCGACGCGCAACCGCCACCTGATTACGCCGGGTGCCCGGCTGGCCAGCGAGGGTGGGCGCGGCAAGCCCGATGTGGAGCTGGAAGCCGCCTATCAGTTCGGCAATATCCGCACCGGCACATCGGCCACGGCGCCCGAGGTGGATGTCGATGCATGGACGCTCCATGCCGAAGTCGGCTACACGTTCGACAATGCGATGAAGCCGCGCCTGTCGGCCTTCTACGACATCGCCACCGGCGACGATCCGGACAGCGCCGACTACAACGCTTTTGATCCGCTGTTCGGCCCGCGTTACGGCGACTGGGGGCCCAGCGCACTGTTCGGGCCGCTCGGGCGGAAAAACATCTCCAGCCTCGGTGCGCAGGCGGAGGCGAAGTTCTCCGGGCGGGTCGATGCCCAGCTGCAATATCGTCGCGCCTGGCTCGAAGAGGCTACCGATGCCTTCTCCTATACCAAGGTGCGCGATGCGACCGGAGCTTCAGGCTCCGATGCCGGATCGCAGCTGCAGGGCCGCTTGCGCTGGTGGGTCATCCCCGGCCTGCTCCGCAACGAGCTTGGCGGCGGTGTGTTGTTCAAGGGTGATTTCTTCGATACCGCGCCCAACTCGAACGGCTTTGGTAACACGCATTACGGTTACAGCTCGCTCGAACTGAGCTTCTGATCACAGCGAGAATCGCCCGCCGTCAGCGACGGGCGGTTGGTCTCGCAAGATAAAATGCAAGCGAGCCAATCAGTTACCGGCTAAGGGCCGGGGCTGTTTGGCTCGCTTCGTCGCGCGTGAGCCACACCAGCTGCTTTTTGGTCCCTCTCTCTGCCCGGTCCATCGCTGGCCCGATTGCGCAGCCAACCGAGCCTGCTCAACTCGGGGTCAGCAGGGGCGCAACGGGTCCATCCGGCCCGGACCAAGGAGTTAAGACTATGAAGACCTTCATGACACTTGCCGCCGGCGGTTTGTTGTTCGCATCCCCGGCTATTGCGCAGATGGCGGATTCGACTGCGGAGGCCGAAGCTCCGGCGACGGGAGCGGTGGCGGATGCTGCCAGCTTCACCGATGAGGAAATCGGCATGTATGCCGAAGCCGCGGTCGAGATCAGCGCGCTGCACAGCGATGCCACGCTTGACGCCCAGGCACGCCAGAACGGCGCCCTCGCGGTGCTTGAGCAGAGCGGGCTTGCGCCGCAACGTTTCAACGAAATCTCGGATGCTGCCCGCGCCGATCCTGAGTTGGCCCAGCGCGTGCAGCTTGCGATTGCGAGCGCGCAGGGCGATCCGGGCGCCTGAGGCCGCTAACTGACACCTGCCGCGCGCAATTGCCCCCGCGCGGCTGCGGGCATCAGGCGACTCATCGCGCCTGGTGCCCGCCTCTTGTGCGTTAGCCGAACCAGTAGGCGGTGCCGCGCATCTCCAGGCTGATCCGGGCCGGAGCATCGGACCCTGCCAGCGGATTGTCGAATGCGCCGTGCGGCATCAGTTGCGCGCGCGAGGGATCGCTTTCGCTGGTTTTGAACACCAGAGCCTCCCCCGGATGCATATCGGAATAGTAGAACCAGCGATGCGCCGGGTTGTGTGCCAGCAGGTAGTTCGGGAAGCCCCATTCGGGGCTGCCGTCGAGTGGGTCGAAGATCGCTTCGCAATCGATCAGGTCATCGGGTTCGAGCGAGGTGTAGTCGCACAGCCCCAGCGGCACGTCCTGCGGCGGATCGCTAAGCACGCGCCAGACGTTGTATTGCGCGCTGCGCACCACGGTCTCACCCTTGGGCGCGGCCTTGTCGCGCATGGCGGCAGCGGCCTCCTTCGCCATATCGACATGGACGAAGCGCGCGGGGTGCGAATTGTCGTGCGCCGCGTTGACGCCCTGCCTTTCGGAAAAGCGCAGGATTCCCATTGGGGCCATCGCGACATGGTCGCAGCCGGTGAGCGAGGTGAGCAGTGTGGCGATCTCGCCCGAATGCTCGCGCCTGACGGCATCTAGATCGGTCAGGTCGGCCACGGCGCTTTGATGCTCGACAAGGGTAAAGCCCTCAAGATCGAGCGAGCAATCGCGACCGCGCGCATCGTGGATCGTCACCTCTTCCGGTGCTAGCGGCACGAAGTCTTTCTCGTGCGCGTTAGCGTAGAAGAAGGGGCGCTTTTCGGTCCGCTCGCTATAGCCGATGCGGGCGCGCAATTGGGTCATGCCAGCCTCTCCCAAGACTTGGTGCCGGGCGTTAGGCCTCAGCGAATTCCTCGGTGTCGATCGTGGGGCGGATCGCTTCGTGGTAGCGATGCCCGTGGATGGTGCCGTGGTTGATGATCTCGCCTGCCTTGGCAATCGCATTGGCGGGAATCTCCACCGTGGCCGCGTGGAAATTCTCTTCCATATGCGCGACGCTGGTGGTGCCGGGGATGGCGTGCAGGAAATCGCCCTGTTCGAGCACCCAGCGGTTGGCCAGCTGTGCGGGAGCGACGCCGACCTCTTTCGCCAGCGCCTCGAACTGCTCGATCACGGCAAGGTTTTTCGGCCAGTTCTCGGCGTTGAAGCGCGGCATCTTGGTGCGCAGGTCTTTCTCTTCCAGCGTGGAGGGATCGCGCAGAACCCCGCCAAGCGCGCCGCGCCCGGTGCTGGAGAAGGCCACCAGCGCAATGCCCAATTCCTTGCAGGTGTCGAGCACGCCCAGTTCGACGTTGCGCGTCCACAGCGAATATTCGGTCTGCACGGCGGCCACCGGATGCACCGCATGGGCCTCGCGGATATGCGCGGCTGACCATTCGGACAGGCCATAGGCGCCGATCTTGCCAGCTTCCATCGCCCGCACCATCGCGCCGACCGAATCGGCAATCGGCACCTTGGGATCGAACCGGTGCATGTAATAGAGGTCGATATGGTCGGTCTTCAGCCGGGCGAGGCTCTTGTCGAGGTTCTCGGTGATGCTCTCCGGACTGCAATCGACGCCGCGCTTCGGCCCTTCGACCACGATCCCGCACTTGCTGGCGAGCAGGAATTCGCTGCGTCGGTGCATGATCGCTTCGGCCAGCAACTCCTCGTTCTTGCCGCCGCCATAGATGTTGGAGGTGTCGAAGTGATCGTAGCCGAGATTGAGCGCCTTGTTGAGCAGTTCGACTTTCACCTCGTGGGCGGGCGGGGTGGCATAGGCCCACGAGAGGTTCATGCAGCCAAGGCCGATGGAATGGACCTCGCGGCCCGCGAGTCTGCGCTTCATGTGGAGTCCCCTTGGTGTCTGGTGTTCTGGAAACAGTTGCGGCCGCGCCACGTCGAGTAGCGCGGCCGCGAAATGGCTCGGTTGGTGGGCCTAAACCCGCCTCGGCATCAGGACCAGCCGTCCTGCTCTTCGAGGCTGGCGGCCAGCTTGCCGATGGTGCGATAGCACTCGATCACGCCCTTTACCGAGCTGTTGGGCTCACGCCCTTCGCGGATCGCGGCGATGAATTCGCGGTCCTGCAGTTCGATGCCGTTGTTCGAGGGCAAGTCGACCACCGACAGGTCGATCTTCTCGTCCGCGCCGGTAAACAGGTCGTCGTAGCGGGCGAGGTAGGTCGCGGTGTCGCCGATATAGCGGAAGAAGGTGCCGAACGGCCCTTCGTTGTTGAAGCTGAGCGACAGGGTCAGGATCTGGCCCTTGTCGGTCTTCATCTGGATCGACTGGTCCATCGCGATGCCAAGATCGGGGTGCTTGGGGCCTTGCAGGATATTGGCGGCAACCACTTTCGCGCCGGTCATATACTGGAAGATGTCGATCGTATGCGCCGAGTGGTGCCACAGCAGGTGGTCGGTCCAGCTGCGCGGTTCGCCCTTGGCGTTCTTGTTCTCGCGGCGGAAGAAATAGGTTTCCACGTCCATCGACAGGACGTTGAACTTGCCCGCTTCGATCTGCTGCTTGACGTACTGGTGCGAGGGATTGAAGCGGCGCGTGTGGCCGGCCATGCAGACGAGGCCGGTTTCTTCCTGCTTCTTGAGCACGGCTTCGGCATCGGCCCAGCTGTCGGCCAGCGGGATCTCGACTTCGACATGCTTGCCCGCATCCATCGCCTTGATCGCCTGATCGGCGTGCATCTGGGTGGGGGTGCAGAGGATGACGGCGTCGACATCGTCACGCTTCAGCATCTCTTCGTAGTCGGTGGTGGCGAAGGGCACGCCGTACTTGTCGGCCATGGCCTGCGTCGGTTCCTGCCGCCGCCCGACCAGCGCGGTCACTTCCACGCCGTCGATGTTCTTGAGGCCGTCGAGGTGTTTTTCACCGAATGCGCCGCCGCCGGCGAGTGCGATTTTCATGAGGGTGGTCTCCTGTTTGTTCAGGGGTGCGCCCGAAAATCGGCGCTTCCCCAAATGTCCGCTCGCCCTGAGCCTGTCGAAAGGCAGTCCTACCCTTAGATGACAGCGCCAAAGAAAAAGCAGTCCTTCGACAAGCTCAGGACGAGCGGGTTTGGTTCCGAGATTATTCCGCCGCTGTCGCGAGCGAGTGGCCCGAGTGAACCACCCGCGGGTCGAGCGCTTCGCCAGCGGTCTCTTCCGGCTGCAGGATCAGCGCGCCGAGCGCGGTGTTCGAGGCGGGGATGTGGTAGAAGTTGTAGAGATCCTTCACCTTGTCGCCAAGCGCACCGCGCATGATCAACCACATCACCAGCTCGATGCCTTCGCTGCCCGCTTCACGCAGGTATTCGATGTGCGGCATCTTCGCGAGCGTTTCGGGATCGTTGATCAGCTTGTCGATGAAGTTCAGGTCGAACTCCTTGTTGATGAGGCCAGCGCGGGGGCCTTGCAACTGGTGGCTCATGCCGCCCGTGCCCCAGACGTGGACGTTGAGGTCTTCGGGGAAGCTCTCAACCGCGGCCTTGATCGAATCGCCCAGCGCAAAGCAGCGCGCGCCCGAGGGCGGCGGATAGGTCACGACGTTGACCGGCAGCGGGATGACCTTGCACGGCCATTCTTCCGGCTCGCCGAACATCATCGACAGCGGAATGGTGCAGCCGTGATCGACGTCCATCTGATTGAAGATGCACATGTCGAAATCGTCGAGGATCAGGCTCTGGGCGATGTGCCAGGCGAGATCGGGGTGTCCGATCACATCGGGCACGGGGCGCGGGCCCCAGCCTTCGTCGGCGGGCTTGAAGCTTTCCGCACACCCGATCGCGAAGGTCGGGATGCAGTTCATGTCGAAGGCTGAGGCGTGATCGTTGTAAACCAGCACGACGACGTCTGGCATGTTGCCGGGCTGCTTGATCCAGTCCTTGATGGCCTTGTAGCCATCGAACACCGGGCCCCAGTAGTCATCGCCGGTCTTGCCGGTCTGGATGGCGGCGCCGAGCGCAGGGATGTGGCTGGACGTGATGCCAGTGGTTACGCGTGCCATGATCAGTAGCCTCCCTTGATCGAGCGGACGCCCTGCGGAGCACGCCCGCCGCCGATCATCATCTGTGCATATTCTTCCTGCGTCATGCCGGTCATCGAACCGGCCGCGAACTGGAAGCTCTTTCCATCGGTGGAGAACAGCTTCGACAGGTAATAGACGTTGCCGCCCTCATCGATCATCGCGTTGTAGTCGCGATCGAGCACGGCCTGCTTCGCCGCATCGGTGAGCTTCCATTCGTCGAGATAGGCCTTCTCGTCGGCCTTGAAGCGCTCGCGGTTTTCCGCCTTCATCAGGCTCATGGCAAACTGGTTGAGCCAGTAGCCCTTGCGCGCACGCTGGGCGGTGAACACGCGGGTGCCCGGAATATCGTCGAACTCGGCGAGATATTCGTGGATGTTGATCCGTTCTTTCTTCTTCTCGGTCATGTCAGCAGTCCTCTGCCTCTTTCCATTCGTATGTGAGCGGGGCCTCGCGGAAGGCGAAGCGGTCGATATGTTCTTCGAGCACGCCGCGCATGTGCACATTGCGCTCCGCATCTCCGGTGGTGAGCGTGATGGCGATGCCTTCGGGCCGTGCCAGCAGCACCGCGCTTTCAAGGTCGGAGAAGGGGAAGGCCCCCATCCCGTCGCCCTCGTCGTAGGTGGCCGCCATCTTGTGGCTCCAGTGCTTCACCAGCTGCTGGATATACCGCTCGGGCTTTTCGCACTTGGCGAAGCCGTAGGCAATGACGGGCCCCTCGCTCATCAGTAGCCCTTCTTCGCCAGCACCGCGTTGAGACGGCCATAAACCTTGCGGGCATTGCCCTCGAAGATCATGTGCTTCTCTTCCGCGGAAATATCGAGCGCATCGACATAGCGCTTGGTGTCATCGAAATAGTGCCCGGTGGTGGGATCGATCCCGCGCACCGCGCCGACCATCTCGCTGCCGAACAGGATGTTCTTGTTCTCGATCACGTCGGCCAGCAGGTTGATGCCCGGCTGATGATAGACGCAGGTGTCGAAGAAGACGTTGTTCATCAGGTGCGTGTCTAGCGCGGGCTGCTTGAGCATGTCGGCAAGCCCGCGATAGCGGCCCCAGTGATAGGGCACCGCGCCGCCGCCGTGCGGGATGATCATCTTCAGCTTGGGGAAGCGGCTGAACAGGTCGCCCTGCAACAGCTGCATGAAAGCCACGGTGTCGGCCGCGAGATAATATCCGCCGGTGGCGTGCATGGCCGGGTTGCAGCTGCCCGAGACGTGGATCATCGCCGGTACGTCCAGCTCTTCCATCACCTCGTAGATGGGGAACCAGTATTCGTCGGTCAGCGGCGGGTGGGTGAAGTGGCCACCGCCCGGATCGGGGTTGAGGTTGCAGACCACGAAGTCCATTTCCTCGACGCAGCGGCGCAATTCCTTCACGCTCTCCGAAAGATCGCTCTTCGGGCTCTGCGGCAGCATGCAGCCGCCGATGAAGGTATCGGGGAACAGCTGGGTGACCCGGTAAATCAAGTCATTGCAACGGCGCGCCCATTCGCTCGCCACGGCCTGATCGCCCACGTGCGGCGCCATGGCCGATGCGCGTGGTGAGAAGATCGTGAAGTCGGCCCCGCGCTCCTTGATGAGCTTGAGCTGGTTCGCCTCGATCGTCTCGATAATCTCGTCGTCCGAGATGTCGGGATAAGGCGGGCACTCGGTGCCGTTCTTGTAGGCGGCCTTCTGCTCCTCGCGCCACGCATCGTGGCCCTTGGGCAGGACGGTGTAGTGGCCGTGGCAGTCGATGATAAGGCTCATGCTTTGCTCTCTTCTCCCCCGGACGCAGTCCGGTCGTTAATCGCGGTCAGCTTGGCGGCGAGGCCATCGGGCGGAGGGCTGATGCCCAGCTGCCCCAAGGCCTGCTGGCGGCTGACCGTATTGTCGGTCATCAGCGGATCGATACCCAGGTCGCGCAACATGCGCGCTGCCTCGGCCATCTCCGCACTCCGGCGTTGGCCATGGATTAGCATCCGGTCAAGGTTGTAGTCCGCGCGGGTCGGCCAGCTGACCGGCTTTTCGCTTGCGTCGAGGCTGGCGAGCACTTCGTCAAGCACGCCCGCCTTGCTGGCGGCCAGCACCATCTCGGCGGTGAGCGCCTCCAGACCTTTCACCATCACCGAGCGGCACAGCTTGATCGCGCTGGCCTGCCCGATCTCGGGGCCAACCACGCGGGTGTTGGTGAAGCCTAGCGCGCGCAGCATCGCTTCAGCCTCGGCGGCCCGCTCACCAGCGATCAGTAGCGGCACGGCCAGCGCCTTGTCGACCGGCGCCATCACCGCGACATCGACATAGTGGCCGCCGGCAGCTTCCACCGCTTCTGCCGCCGCCTGCTTGGTGCCCGGCGCGACCGAGTTCATGTCGCAGAACAATGCGCCCTTGGGCAGCGCTGAGGCATAGTCTTGCGCGGCCTTGAGTGCCTGATCTGCGGTGACGAGGCTCAGGGCGAGCTCAGCCCCGGCCAGCGCGCTTGCTGCATCACTGCCCGCTTCCACCTGGCATTCGGCCATCGCTGCGCGCCGCTCGGGCAACAGGTCCCAGCCGCTGGCATGGCCGCTCCATTCGCCAGCGCGGGCAAAGGTCGATCCGGCCTCGCCAAAGCCAATCAGCGCCACGCGGGGGGCAATTGTGTTCGAATCTTTCACGATCGTCGCTCTCTCCACGATCCCTCTAACAATTGTATGTGGTGCTTACAACTTCCCACGTGACCGGCTTGACCTTGCGCAAGCGCGGGTTCAGTCAGCCCGCAAAGTTAAACCAGCAGGAGAATCGCTGATCATGGGCGTTGTCGTCACCAAGATCGAACGGGCCGATCCCGAAGTCGTTGCAGCTCTGGGAAAGTGCGGTGTTGCCACCGTGCACGAAGCGCAGGGCCGCAAGGGGCTGCTCGCCAGCTACATGCGTCCGATTTATCCGGGCGCGCGCATCGGCGCTTCGGCGATCACGATCTCGGTCCCGCCGGGCGATAACTACATGGTCCATGCCGCGATCGAGCAGTGCCAGGAAGGCGACGTGCTCGTGATCGCGCCGACCAGCCCTTGTGAAGACGGCTACTTCGGCGACCTGCTTGCTACCTCGGCACAGGCGCGCGGCGTGCGCGGCCTGATCATCGACGCGGGCATTCGCGACGTGCGCGACCTCACCGAAATGAACTTCCCGGTCTGGGCCAAGCGCGTCTTCGCGCAAGGCACGATCAAGGCCTCGCTCGGCAGCGTGAACGTTGACGTGGTCTGCGCCAGCGCTTTCATCCGCGCTGGTGACGTGATCGTGGCCGACGACGATGGCGTCTGCGTGGTCAAGCGCGAAGAGGCCGAAGAGGTTCTGAAGAAGGCGCAGGCGCGCGAAGCCAATGAGGAAGAGAAGCGTCAGAAGCTGGCTGACGGCGTGCTCGGGCTAGACATGTATGGCTTCCGCCAGAAGCTCACCGATATGGGCCTGAAGTGGATCTGATGATGGACCAGGCCCGTGTCATGTGGATGCGGGGAGGGACGTCCAAGGGCGGTTACTTCCTCGCCTCCGATCTTCCGGCCGATGTCGATGAGCGAGCCGCATTCCTGCTGCGCGTAATGGGCAGCCCCGATCCGCGCCAGATCGATGGCATGGGCGGGGCCGACCCGCTGACCAGCAAGGTTGCCGTGGTCAAGAAGTCGGAGCGCGAGGGGATCGATGTTGACTACCTGTTCCTGCAGGTGTTCGTAGATCAGGCTATCGTCTCCGATGCGCAGAACTGCGGCAACATCCTTGCCGGCGTCGGCCCCTTCGCGATCGAGCGCGGGCTGGTCGCCCCGACCGGCGATCAGACCTCAGTGGCGATCTACATGGAGAATACCGGGCAGGTTGCTGTAGCGACCGTCGAAACGCCCGGAGGCGCGGTAAACTACTCTGGTGACGCGAAAATCGATGGCGTGCCGGGCAGTCATGCCCCGGTCCCGCTCGAATTCCGTGATACCGCCGGGTCAAGCTGCGGCGCGCTGTTGCCGACGGGCAATCCGGTTGACGTCATCGAGGGTGTGCCCTGCACGCTGATTGACAACGGCATGCCCTGCATCGTGTTCAAGGCCGAGGATGTGGGCGCGACCGGCTACGAAACGCGCGAGGAAATGGAAGCCGATGGCTTTGCCGAAATCCGCGCCAAGATCGAGAGCATTCGCCTTGCAGCAGGGCCGCTGATGAACCTCGGCGACGTCAAGGAAAAGTCGGTCCCCAAGATGACGCTGGTGGCTCCGCCGAAGCATGGCGGCGCAGTCACCACCCGCGTATTCATCCCGCACCGTGCCCATGCCTCGATCGGCGTGCTTGGCGCGGTGACGGCGGCGACCGCCTGCCTCGTCGAAGGCTCGCCTGCTGCCGAGGTGGCGCAGATACCCGAAGGCAAGATCAAGACGCTGAGCATCGAACATCCCAGCGGCGAGATGAGCTGCGTGATGACGATGGACGACAAGGGCGAGGTTGCCTCCTCAGCTCTGCTGCGCACCGCGCGCAAGCTGATGGATGGAGTGGTGTTCGTCTGAGGCAGTAACCAGCATCCGCTCGCCCTGAGCTTGTCGGAAGCGAAGCTGGCCGATAGGCCCACGGCCGTCCTTCTTTTGCGAGCGGTGAGCGGAAGAAAAATGCGACCCTTCGACAAGCTCAGGATGAGCGGAGTCGGGGCTTTGGAGAATTGTATGTCTGACCGTATCGTTTCGTGGCATCCCAACCCCAGCAAGCCCAGCTTCACGCCCCCACCGGGCGCGGTGGATGCGCACTGCCACGTGTTCGGGCCGATGGACCCGTTCGGTTTTTCGCCCAAGGCCAAGTATCTGCCTGCCGACGCCGGGCCGGAGATGCTGTTCGCGCTGCGCGATCACCTAGGCTTTGAAAAGAACGTTATTGTTCAGGCGAGCTGCCACGGTACCGACAACGCCGCTACGCTTGATGCCATCGCCAAGGCGGGCAACAAGGCACGCGGTGTGGCCGTGGTTGATCCCGATATTTCGGAGGATGAACTGCAAGCGCTTCACCACGGCGGAATGCGCGGTATACGCTTCAATTTCCTTAAAAGATTGGTCGACAACGCGCCCAAGGACAAGTTCCTTGAGGTGAGCAAGCGGCTGCCCGCCGGCTGGCACGTGGTGATCTACTTCGAGGCCGACATTCTTGAGGAACTGCGCCCGTTCATGGACGCGATTCCCGTGCCGCTGGTGATCGACCACATGGGCCGCCCCGATGTCCGTCAGGGGCCGGATGGCGCGGACATGAAGGCTTTCCGCCGCTTCCTCGAAAGCCGCGAAGACATCTGGTTCAAGCCGACCTGCCCGGACCGCCTGGATGCGATCAAGGAAGGCGGGCAGGGCGATCCGTGGGATGCCTTTGCCGAGGCCGTCGCGCCGCTGGTGGAAGATTATCAGGACCGCGTCATCTGGGGCACCGACTGGCCGCACCCGAACATGCAGGACGAGATCCCCGACGATGGTCACATTGTCGATATGATCCCGCGCATCGCACCCACCGAGGAACTGCAGCAGAAGCTGCTCGTGACCAATCCGAACCGGCTCTACTGGTCGGACTGAGGGCGCTTGCGGCGCGGCATCGCTCCGGTGCCGCGCAGGTCAGGCCGCGCGATGCGCGCGCTTGACGCTCGCCTCATTCTGATTGTCATCGACCTCGCATTGCCCGCAGCCGAGGGCGCACGAAATGTGGAAGCGCGCGCCCACGTTGCGCTTCGCCGCATGAAGCGCCCGGTCGGCGTGCTCCAGCAGCTCGATTCCGCTGCAGGCGTCGCCATCGTGAAGAAGCGAAGCCCCTAGCGAGGCGCCGGTTGGCACAATCTTGCCGTTGTACTCGATCGGGGCCGTCAGCTCTGCGAGCAAGCGATCCAGCACTGAAGCAAGATCGGACAGGTGCTGGTCATCCTTTAGCAGCAAAACCAGTTGATTGCCGCCCAGGCGCGCGGCGAAGCTGCCCCTTAGCCAGTTGCTGCGCAGGATGGCCGAGGCGCGGCAGATCAGCGCGTCACCGGCTGCGCGGCCGACATTGTCGTTAACCGACTGCAGATCGTCCAGGTCGATAAGCACGACCCCAAGTGGCGCACCGCTTTTCATGGTCGAGCGCACGGCGATGGCGAGCTTTTCGTTGAAGCGGTCGCGGTTGGGCAGGCCAGTCAACGCGTCATTCTGAGTGCGATACTCCAGCTCCTTGATAAGCCTGTGCTTTTCGCTGATGTCCTGCAACACGCCCACCAGCGCCGCTGGTCGACCGTTGGCAATCTCGAGCTCGCCCGACACGCGCACCCGTTTGGCGGTGCCCTTGGCACCAACGAAGTCGGCCTCGAAATCATAGCCTTCGCCGGTTTCGATCGCCCGTTCGATGCTCCGTTGCACCATAATACGGTCTGCCGGAGCGAAGAAATCGATTGCATCCTCGAGGCTGATGTCAGCCCCGATCGGCAATTCGTGGATGGTGTTAATGCCCTCGGACCAGTCCATCTGTTTCCCGTCCAATGACAGGCGCCACGATCCGATCGCGGCTATCCGCTCGGCCTGGCGGAACTGCCGTTGCAAACGGCGCGTGCCCTCTGCGTCCTCCTCCAGCGCAGCGCTGGCGCGTGCATGCCGGTGCAGTTCGATGTGCTGGGTGTAAAGCGATGTCATCAGCTCTGACATGCTCTCCAGCAGGGTCGCGGCTTGCGGGCCGAACTCGCGCCTTTCGCTTGAGAGGGCGCAAATCACACCCACCGCCTCGCCAAGGCCGCTGTCATCGGCCTCCGCGAAGGCGGCAATGCCGGCAAATGAGCGGACCTTTGCGTCGCTGGCAACCAGAGGGTGGTCTTTAAGCAGCGGGTGGACCGCGGCATCCGCAGCAATCAGTGGCCCGGCATAGTCCGCGGCGGCAAGCGCGATGGACTGTTCAAGCAGGCAGCCCAGGCCGGTCGCGCCGTACTGCGCGCTCGTCCAATGGTGCTTCGTATCGCGCATGCGCACCACCACAGTCTCGCAATCGAGTGCAAGAGCGAGAGTGGCGGCAAGCGCTGGCAACGCGGAAGCATTCGCCAGCGCTTGCGTCTTCTGACGTTCAAGCGCGAACAGTTGAGGACTGTGATTAGACGGTGCGACCCATTCCATGCCGCCAATTATTCATCCCAAGGGTAAATACTGACAGTTGGGTCGATTACGTGAACTTGCCTAGTTTACTAACCCTCGACAACCGAACGCACGAAATCGACCGTCTGGCGGGTGGCTGCGGCAAACTCGGTGGCGGTGGCCATGAAGCTGCCATAGCTGGCAAATTCGTGGGGTTTCATGCCCTCGAACTCATAGGCCTGGCGGAAGCTGGGCAGTTTCATGAGTTTTTCGATGCTGGCCTTGTTCGGCTCGCGCTCGATAGCCTTGGGGTCGAACGGGGCAAGTTCGTCTTCCACGTCCATCAGCTGTTTGATGTAGCCGGGCGGGCAGGTGTAAACGAAATCGCCACCGGCGAAGTCCTGAATGTGACGCGAAACGGTGTTGCCGTCCTTGTCCTTTTCGACTCGCATCGAGCACTGCAGCATCTTCGAAGGATGGCCGCTGTTCTTGCCGTACCAATAGGCACGCTTGAGCACGGCTTCCTCGCCGTCGCGAATCTCGTCGACCGAGAGGTCGATCCCGCGCAGCTTGGCTTCCAGCTTCCAGTCGCCCTTTTCGCCCAGGCGGCTCGACATGTGGGTGATGACGCTGCGCCAGTTGGTCAGATCGACGCCAGCGGCCTTGGCGCGCTGGAGACCGGCGGTAACGGCGGCCATGCAGCGCGAATACTGGGCCACGGCAAAGCTGGTGGTGTTGTTGGTCGAGATGCCGCGCGCGGTCAGCTCTTCCAGAACCTCGTAACCTTCCTTGGAGCCGGGCAGTTTGACCATGACGTTCTCGCCCATTTCGGCGATCGACAGGCCCTGCGCCAGCATCGCTTCGCCATCGGTGACGAAGCGCGGATCGACCTGGCCCGATAGCATGCCGTACTTGCCGCCCGAGGCCTTGAAGGCGGGCAGGATCGCATCGGCGCCCTTCTTCACCAGCTGGAGGTACATCTGCCAATACACGCCCTCGACATCGAGCGCCTTGTCGGCCTTGGCGATATCGAGCACGAGCTGGCGCCAGCCCTGCGGATCGAGCTGCACCGCCTGCAGGCTGAGCGGCGGGTTGGTGGTGACGCCGCGGAAACCCATCTCGGCGGGGTTGGCGGGGTCATAGAAACGGGTGAGCTGGGCTTCCCAATCGGCGCGCTTGCCTTCGGGCGCGGCGGCGAGGGTCTCTTCTTTCCAGCTCGGGAAGACGAGCGGCGAGCTGTCCCACCAGATCTCGCATTCAGGATTGGTTTCGGCGAGCTTTTCAAGGACGTGCTTGCTCATCATCATCTCCAGACTTTCAGGTGCTGAGCGCCATTGGCACCGGCAAGCAGACCGAGTCAATCGGGCGCATGGCCGATATGCCGTTGGTTTGTGACCTTTCGGTGGCCGGACAGCGTCAGACGCGGCGCAGGAACCCGTCGCACGAGGCGGTGATGACGATCTTGTTCTCGATCGTCTTGTCGAGTTCGAGCTTGAGCGGCTTACCATCGGCGGCGGTGCGCCCTTCTTCGGCGAGGCGCTTCTGATATTCCCGCACGGCGGTTTTCGGATTGTCGCCTTTGCCCCAGGGCCGGTCGGCGCACATCGCATCGGGCAAGTCTTCGACGCCCGTATCCCATACGACGCAGTAGGAGCCTTTCGAGGTCAGCGGGGCATAAAGCTCCAGCTCGGCCAGCACGTGTTCGTGGGTGTGGTTGGAATCGAGGAACACCATGATCGTTTCATGGCCCTCGGCCTGGGCTTGCACTTTCGCGAAGATGTCTTCGGCGATGGACGAGCCTTCGATGGTGACGATCTTGTGCGCCAGCGGATGCTGTTCGATCCCCTCACGGTTGTGCGGGCGGATGTCGATGTCGACGCCGACCACCTTGCGCTTGCTCGCACGCGGGTCGAGCACCTCGCCGGTGGCCACAGCGTCGCAATAGTCGAGCATGACCAGCATCGAGGCCGACAGGATCAGCGAGCCGCCATGAGCGATGCCGGTTTCGATCACGAGATCGGGGCGCACGGTCCAGATCAACTCCTGAATCGCATACTGGTCCTGCGGCACCTGGATGATCGGGCGGCCGAGCCAGGTGAAGTTTTGCGCATAGTTATGGCGGATCGCCTCGCGCAGCCAGATGTTGGTCATGCCAAGGAACCCCGGATCTTCCCCGATCCCGCGGATGTTGTTCTCTACATATTTGGCGAAATCGGCATTGGCAGACATGCGGATAGTCCTTCGATCAAGATAGAGCGGCGGCGTGGATGTCCCACCACTGCGTGCGCGGGGCGAGGCGGTTGCCCTCGCGGTCGCGTACGGTCGTAGCGTAGTGATCCACCATGGATGGGTAAGGCAGCCAGTCGCCCGCGATATCGCGCCCGAGCGGTCCGGACGAACCGGCGGGGAAGACGTGGCCAGTTGCAGCGTCGGTGCGGCCGGGAACGGTCGACTGGTCGAGAAGCTTGAAGCCGTTGTAACCGCAGGCGTTGAGCGTCGCCATGTAGTCGAAGCCGAAGCGGCAATCCTCGACGCTGACGTATTGGGGCCGCACCTCGGCATGAGCGAGCTGGTCGAGCACGATGTGATCGACGCCCTCGACGTCGATCTTGCAGTAAAACGGCACGCCGTACTTGGCGAAGAGGTCGGTGAGCGTCACGCATTCGACGGTAATGGCCCTGCAGGCGCTGTCGTCGCGCTTGGCCCAGCCGGGGTCGATGCTGCTCCAGTGGTCGTTGTCGAGATTGACGAGGAACTGCGTTTCGCCCGCGCTTTCCCAGATCGCCGCGTGGACCACGGTGAGGCGGCCGTCCGCGATGGCCGGGGCGAAGCGCTTGGTCGCCTGTTCGCACAGGGCCGGATTGGCCTCGAGCGCGATGACCTTGTGGCCGAGCTTCAGATAGTAGTCGGTATCGTCCCCGTTATTCATGCCGAGGTCGAAGATCAGGCCGTTGTTGCGGGCAAAGCGGGTCATGGCGTCAGGCACGCTCCTCGGGCAGGGCATAGACGACCGCGCCCGTGCCGCACCACGAGTGGACCCGCATGAGGAAGCGGTAGCCATCAAGGTGCTCCATGAGGAAGGCGGGGGTGCGCCAGATGCCGTCGGCGTTGTGATAGGTGGTGATCGCCAGCACCGGGCGGTGCTGCCGGATCGTCTCCAGCCCGCCCTTGAGCGCGGCAAGCTCGCCGCCTTCGAGGTGCAGCTTCATGAAGTCAGGCGCAAGGTCGAGGCTGTCGAGCGTGACGCAGCGAAGCGCATCCTTCCCGCTTTCGGCTAACTGCGAGGCATAGCCGAGGCCGGCATGGAAACGACGTTCGTCCGCCTTGGCACCCAGCGCTAACGGATAGACTTCGGCCCCGTCGCAATCGAATGTTGCAAGGTTGGCAGGATCGGGCTCGATCGCGGCGATGGAAGCGGGGCGCAATCCGCGCAGGTCGGCGAACTTGCGCGAAACCTGCCCATGGTGCGCGCCGCCATCGACGAAGCTGGCGAGCGCGTCGATGCGTTCGATCACTTCGGAAATGAAGAAGCGGTTATGGCTTTCGACCGGCGCGCCTTCGAAGGTCCATTCTTCCCGGGCGATGCGCCAGGCGAGAAATTGCAGGTGATGGGCGCGTGAAAGATCGTCGCCCCACAGGTCGAGCACCTCGCAAGTGGCGGCATAGTCCGCGTGGACCATATTCGTGGCGAACCAGCCGTTCGAGAGCGGATGGCGCGCGCGCTGGCTTTCGGCCACGTCGTAGAACGGGACAATGTCCGCCCAGCCTTGCGCGGCAAGCTCCAACTCTAACGGCTTGAACGGGGCGGTGGCGACACATAGCACCAGCTGTGCGGTTTGCTTCAGTTCGGGTAAAATCCCGTCCGGGTGCGCGATGGTGATTCCGGCCCACTCGGGATCGGCGCGCAAGGCCTCGGCATTTCGGTCCACAACCAGCGCGATCTCGTGGCCGAGCAGGGCGAAATAGTCGCGCGCCATGCGGCCCATGTCGCCGCCGCCATAAAGCACCAGCGGTGAACGGGGGGCGACCGGCGCGGCGCGGCACGATGCTGACTTCAGCTCGGCCAGCAGGGCGCGTGCCTCTGTGCGCGACGGGCAGGCAAGGAATGCCCGCTCGCCGTAGCGGCTCGTCTGCTTCAGGCGAAATCCCTTGTGGTCCTTAAGGCTCATCGGCTCCGGCCGTTCTCGTTAACGGATGGTCGGGAGAAGAGCCTGGCTATGCCTCGCGGAATGCGCGCTCGGGGAGCACCCCCGTTTCGCAGTTCGCAAGGCGGCCCCATCCCGCCATTCCCCGGACTTATCCCAGCAAGTCCTAAGGAAAGCGTTAACCAAACTCAGTTAGAAATTCGGTGTGCAAACCAGTCGAACCCCTTACCTGACATGAGCACCGTGCTGCTCACCGGAGCCACCGGCTTTGTCGGTCGGGCGATCCATCGCTATCTCGCGCAGGCGGGACACGCGGTGCGCGCGACGATCCGGCCGGGCTCGGAAGGGCGATTGGCAGCGCACGCCGAAACCTTCGAAACCGACGACATTTTTGCCCGCGAACCGCAGTGGTGGGCCAAGGCCTGCGAGGGCGTCGACGCGGTGATCCATGCCGCCTGGTATGTCGAGCATGGCAAGTATCTCCACGCCGCCGAAAACGCGGCCTGTGTGAGCGGCAGCTTCGCGCTGGCGCAGGGCGCGGCGATGGCAGGGGTGCGCCACGTGATCGGGCTGGGCACCTGCATGGAATATCGCCTGCCGGGCGAAGCTCTGAACGTGGAGACCCCGCTCGAACCAAGCAATTTCTACGCCGCTTGCAAGGTTTCCGCCTTTCACCAGATGCGCGAATGGCTGGCACTGCATGATGTCGCGTTCAGCTGGTGCCGCCTGTTTTACCTTCACGGCGAAGACGAGCATCCCGACCGAATCGGGGCCTACCTCCACCGCTCCTTGCGCGCGGGCGAGGTCGCCCGGCTCTCCGCCGGCACCCAGCTGCGCGACTTTCTCGATGTGCGCGCCGCCGGGGCGATGATCGCCAATGTGGTCGAAACCGGCCAGACCGGCGTGATCAACATCTGCTCTGGCGAGGCGCAGAGCCTGCGCCACTTCGCCGAAACCATCGCCGACCAATACGGCCGCCGCGACTTGCTCGAATTCGGCACCCAGCCTCCGCGTCCCGGTGATCCGGCGGCGGTCGTTGGCGTGTGCAACCTTGAACAATCAGCCAAGCTACGGGAGTTCCTATGAAAGCGCAGCTCAAGCCCCGCATCAACCTTGAGGGGCGGACCCCGCTCGAAACGGTGATCCCGCTCGCCACGCCCTTCGTGGTGTTCGTCGATCCGGCCAGTGCCTGCAACTTCCAGTGCAAGTTCTGCCCTACGGGCCACCGCGACATGATTGCCGAAACCGGCCGCTATCAGGGCGCGATGAAGTATGATGTTTTCACCAAGGTGGTGGACGACCTCGCCGCCTTCCCCGACCCGATCAAGGTGCTGCGGATGTACAAGGACGGCGAGCCGTTCCTCAACAAGCGGCTGGCCGACATGGTCCGCTACGCCAAGCAGGCCGACCATATCCTCTATATCGACACCACCACCAACGGCACCCTGATGACACCCGAGCGCGCCGGGCCGGTGATCGAGGCGGGCCTCGACCGGATCAACATCTCGGTCGATGGCATGACCAACGAGCAGTACAAGCAGTTCACCGGGTTCGACTTCAACTTCCCCGAGTTCGTGAAGAACGTGAAGTGGGTCTACGAGAACAAGGGCGAGATGGAGATCTCGATCAAGATCCCGGGCGAGCTGATCACCGAGGATCAGAAGAAAGAGTTCTTCGACACCTTCGGCAACTATTGCGACCGCATCTTCGTCGAGAACTTCGCGCCGTGCTGGCCCGAGTTCGACATCGAAGCGCACACCGGCGTGAAAATCGAGAAGGGCATCTATCAGCAGGATGTGACCCCGACGGACACCTGCCCCTATATCTTCTACGGCTACTCGGTGAATGCCGACGGGCTCGTCTCCTCGTGCTTCCTCGACTGGGGCCGCAAGCTGATCATCGGCGACGTGCGCGAACAGTCGATGCGCGAGATCTGGAATTCGGAAAAGATGAACGCGCTGCGCCTTCAGCACCTGCAAGGGCGGCGCTGCGAGAACGGTGTGTGCGGCGGCTGCGGCCAGCTCACCCACTGCCTGCCCGACAATGTGGACGCATACCGCCCGATGCTGCTTGAAAAGTTCAAGCGCGAAGTGGCGATCAATCCGAGCGTGGAAGCGCCGGGGGGCCGCTTCAACCCTGACCGGATCGCCGCCGAGTGAGGGTCGTCCACCTCGTTGCCCATCTTGGCGGAGGCGTGGGCAAGGCCCACTCTGCGCTGTGCGGGGCAGACGGGGGCGACGTGCGGCGGCACTATGTGCTGCTCGAACAGCCGCGTGACCGGCGTTATGTCGATGCCGTGATCGCGGCGGGGGCCGAGGTGACCATCGCCCCCACGCCCGACGAGGCACGCAGTCTGATTGCGGCGGCGGATATTCTCCAGGTCGAATGGTGGAATCACCCCAAGCTCTATGAGGCGCTGGTCCGCTGGGACTTGCCTGCCGCCTGCACCGTGGTCTGGTCGCACGTCTCGGGCCTTCATGCGCCTTTCATTCCGCCAGAGCTGGTCTCCGCGCCTGACCGGTTTCTGTTCACCTCGCCGTGTTCACTCGCCGGGCCTGCTCTGAGCGGCCTTTCGGACGACGTGCGTCATCGCATTGGCGTCGTCAACTCGGGGTTTGGCTTCGGCTCCAGCGCCCGTCCGAGCTTGCGGCGCGCAGGCCGGGTTGGCTATCTCGGCACGGTCGATTTTGCCAAGCTCAGCCGTGACTTTTTTGCCGTGGTCGAACGCGCGCAGCTGGCCGAGCCGGTTTCGCTGTGGGGCGCGGTCGATGCGGATAGCCCGGTGCTTGCGCACAGATCAGGCGCGGTGCGCTTCGAGGGGCAGGCCGCCGATCCCGAAGCGGTACTGCGGCAGACCGGCATTTTTCTCTACCTCCTCCAGCCCGAACACTTCGGCACGGCAGAAAACGCGCTGGTCGAGGCGATGAGCCTGGGCTGCGTGCCGCTGGTGTTCGACAATCCAGCCGAGCGCGCCATCGTCGAGCATGGCCGCACGGGATTTGTGGAGGCAAGCGTTGAGGCAGCGGCCGAACGCCTGCGGTGGATGCTTGCCAACCCTGGCGAGGTTATGGCGATGGGCGTCGCCGCCGCCGAGGCCATGGCCGCAACGCGCAGCCCGCGCCAGTCCGCGCAGCAGTTGGCCGCGATTTACCGCGATGTGATCGACTTGCCCAAACGCCAGATCGACTACGCCGCGCTCCTCGGGGCGACGCCTGCGCTGTGGTATCTCTCCACCCAAGGCGGCTGGGCGATGGAAGCCAGCCCGGTCGGCCCCGCGCGCAAGGGCACCTTGGCGCACTTTGCGCAAAGCTTTCCAGGCGATGCTTCGCTTGGCCAGCTGGTGCGGAAGTCGGCCTGACGCGTCTTCGCGCGGTCAGACCACCACGTTCCCCAGCAATTCCTGCTCAAGGAAAACGAATCCGCGCGGATGGCCGCGTTCGATGAACTCGTCGGCACGCTCGGTACTCGAAGCGAGCACCGCAGTGGTTGCCGGATCGGGAGCATCGCCATCGGCGACTACCTCGACACCGTTGCGCAGGCCCATGTTGGTGAGAAGCTCGGCAATGTGGGCCACGTCCTGCGTGTCGCTCAGCACGAGATGGGTGATCTCGGGCACGGCGCTCACGGCATAGGCGAGCCGTTGCAGGCCGACCATGACCGGCAGCCGGTCGCGCAGGTCGCCAAGGCTCGGGTGCTCGCCTTGCCCGGCAATCACCATGCGGGTGTAAAGTTCATAGGCGCGCACATAGTCGTGCCGGGCAACCCACAGCCGCACCGCAACCGACATCCGCAGCGCGGTGAAGATCTGGCACATCTTGGCGTAAATCGCGCGGGCCTCTTCGCCCATCGAGAGCTGACCCCGCACAGCGCCGAAGTGGAGGAAATATTCGAGCCCCCCGCGATAGAGATCCCATGATGACATCACGTCGTCCATCCCTGCCTGTGCCCGCTCGGGGGCGATGGTGGAGGCGGTGACCGAGCGGTAGAACGGCTCCTTCAGGAAGGCGACTGCCCCTGCATCGAGGAAGTGCGCGAGAAAGACGAAGGGCCAGAAGCAGAAGTGGCTCGGCACGAAGGCGGAGCGCACCGCATCCATCCGGTAAATCGCGATCTCGGGGAAGACGTGGCCCTGAAACAGGAACTCGAACACCGAGAGGAAATCGCCCTGGGCGAACTTGGTGTCCTCGGCCACTTCGTAGAACTTGCGGGTATCGACGCGGTTGACCTCGTCGTGGAGATACCACGGCGCGTGGGCCGCGCTGACATCGGGGTTGGCGTCGAGAAAGGCGACCACCTCGGCGATGCGCGGCAGGATCAGCAGGTCGTCGTCGCCCTGATAGATCATGTAGTCGCCGCTTGCATGGCGGATCGCATTGGTGAGGTTGGGGCCAGCCCCGGCGTTCACCGGGCAGCGCAGATAGCGGATCGGCAGGCCCTGCGCGATGAAGCGCTCGACCACCTCGGCGGTGTTGTCGCTGGAGGAATTGTCCGAAATCACGATCTCGTGCGCGAAGGGCCACTGCGCCTCAGCCAGGCAGGCGAGCGCCTTTTCGAGATAGGGCGCACGGTTATAGGTCGGGATGCAGATCGAGAGCTTGGGCTGGGTCATGGGGTTACCTCTTCGGTAAAGTCAGGGCAGGCGGCATCGCGCGCACCGATCAGGGCGGGCGGGCTTGGCCAGTCGATGGCAAAGGCGGGATCGTCCCAGCGCAGGCAGCGCGCGGCACCGGGCACGTAGGGCGTGCTCATCTGGTAGAATAGCGCGCTGTCGTCCTCGAGCGTGAGGAAGCCATGGGCGCAGCCGGCAGGGATGTAGAAGGCATTGGCGCGGCGCTCGTCCAGCTCGACCGCGGCCCAGTTGCGATAGCTGGGAGACAGCGGGCGAAGGTCGAGTGCAACGTCGTAAACACGCCCGCGCGTGGCGCGCACCAGTTTGGCCTCGCCGTGCGGGTCGGCCTGCCAGTGCATCCCGCGCAGCGTGCCGCGCCGGGGGTTGGTGGAGATATTGCACTGCTGCCATTCCGCCACGAGTCCGCGCTCGGCGAAGATTTCGGCGCAAAATGTGCGCGCGAAGGTGCCGCGTTCGTCTTGCAGCATCTCGGGTTCGACCTCGAAGGCCCCGGCGATGGCGGTGGGGTGGAAGATCATTCCAGCACCGCCAGTTCCGGCACCGCGACAGCAAACCTGCCGCCCCAGCTTCGCACCTCGTCCATGGAGGCCATGACCTCGTCGCGCAGGTTCCACGGCAGGATCAGCACATAGTCGGGCTGGGTTTTGGCGAGCGTTTCGGGCGACAGTACCGGAATGTGGCTTCCGGGCAGGTAGCGCCCCTGCTTGGCCGGACTGCGATCGACCACATAGGCAATCTGCCCCGGTTCGACGCCGCAGAAGTTGAGCAAGGTGTTGCCCTTGGCAGCAGCGCCATAGGCAGCAACCGTTTTGCCCTCGCGCGCGGCGTTATCGAGGAAGCGTTGCAAGCCCTCGCGGACCGGAGCGACGCGGCCCTGGAAAGCGGCATAGGTTGCGAGCTGGTCGAGCCCGGCTTCCGCCTCGTCGGCGCGGACCTTGGCGACGCCGGGGCAGGGCGGGTGGGCGGTGCTGGCGGAACGGCTGGCGAGCACACGCAGGCTGCCGCCGTGGGTCGGCAGTTCCTCGACGTCGAACACCCTGAGGCCGTGTGCGGCAAACACCCGCTCCACCGCCAGCAGCGAGAGGTAGTAGAAATGCTCGTGATAGACCGTGTCGAACTGCACGCCTTCGATCAGCCGCAAGAGGTGCGGGAACTCGACGCTGACGACACCCTCAGGCTTCAGCACCGCCGCGAGGCCGCCGACGAAGTCGTTGATGTCGGGCACGTGGGCGAGCACGTTGTTGCCGACCACCAGATCAGCAGCGAGGCCGCGCCCCACCAGATCGCGGGCGGTTTCCAGCCCGAAGAAGCGCGCCTCGGTCGGCACACCCGCCGCTCGGGCAACCTCGGCGACATTGGCGGCAGGTTCGATGCCGAGCACCGGCACGCCCGCCTCGACGAAATGCCTGAGCAGATAGCCGTCGTTGCTGGCGACCTCGATCACCTGCGATTGCTCGCCAAGCTTGAAGCGCTCGCGCGCCATCACGGTGAAGCGGCGCGCGTGCTCGACCCAGCTATCCGAGTAGGAGGAGAAATAGGCATAGTCGCTGAAGATGTGTTCGGGGGCTACGAAGCTGTCGGCCTGCACCAGCCAGCACTCGCCGCAGACGAAGGCGCGCAGCGGATAGCTTGGCTCGGGCTCGTCGAGCTGGTCCTCGGTCAGGTAGGAATTGGCAAGCGGGGTCGCGCCGAGGTCGACGAAGGGCTGATCAACCGGCGCTTGGCAAAACCGGCATGGACGCGTGGTCATGCATCAGCTCCTCGTAGGCAGCGATCTGGGAGAGGGTGAATTTGCGCATGTCGGCCCCCTTGCGGTGCGCTTCGTACCAGTCGGCGGTCCATGCCACCGTGCTCGCCCGGTCGAGCCGTGGGTGCCAGCCCAGTACTTCGGCCGCGCGGCGCGAGGTGAGCGTGAGCACCGGGGCCTCGGCGGGATGGTCGCCGGGGGATTGAGCCCAGATGTCGCTGACGCCGAAGCGCTGGCCCAGTTCCTCGGCCAGTTCGGCCACTGTGGTAAAGTCGCTGGCGTCGGGGCCGAAGTTGAGCGTTTCGGGCATCTCGCGGGTGCGCTCGTGCAGCGACTGCGCATAGGAGAGATAGCCGGACAATGGCTCAAGCACGTGCTGCCATGGGCGCACCGCCTGCGGGTAGCGCAGTTCGGCGGGCTGACCTTTGCCGAGCGCGCGGACGATATCGGGCACGAGCCGGTCCTGCGCCCAGTCGCCCCCGCCGATGACATTGCCTGCGCGCGCTGTGGCGAGCGCCACGCGGCCATCACCGAAGAAACTCTTGGCATAACTCTGGCAGACCAGTTCGGCGCAGGCCTTGGAGGCGGAGTAGGGATCGTGTCCGCCGAGCTGGTCGCCCTCTTCGAAGGGGCGGCCCGCGCCGTCGTTGGCGTAAACCTTGTCGGAAGTGACCACCAGCACGGTGCGCACCGAAGGCACCTGCCGCACGGCTTCGAGCAGGTTGACCGTGCCCATGACATTGGTGGCAAAGGTGCCCGCCGGATCGGCATAGGAGGGGCGCACCAGCGCCTGCGCGGCCAGATGGAGCACGATCTCGGGCTGTGCCTTGCGGGTGATTTGCACCAACAGTTCGCCATCGGCAATGTCAGCGAAATGGCTTTCGGCGGCTAGGGGAGCAGCAAGGCCATAGAGCGAAGGCTCCGTCTGCGGTTCGAGCGCCACGGCAGTCACCTCAGCGCCCAGCCGATCCAGCCACAGGCACAGCCATGCGCCTTTGAACCCGGTGTGGCCCGTAACAAGCACGCGGCGGCCGTGCCAGAACGCGCTCAGGCCCAGACCTTCCACGGCGCCCTCCCGGAGTTCCACAGGTCTTCGAACTGCATCTTCTCGCGCAAGGTATCCATCGGCTGCCAGAACCCGTCGTGCTCGTAGGCGGCGAGTTGGCCCGTCTGGCACAGGCGTTCGAGCGGCTCGCGCTCCCACACGGTGGCATCTCCTTCGATCAGGCCGAGCACACTCGGGTTGAGTACGAAGAACCCGCCATTGATCCGCTGGTTCGACACTGCCGGTTTCTCGACAAAGGAGGTGACGCGGCCGCCCTCGATATTGGCCACGCCGAAGCGGCCCGGCGGCACGACCGCGCACATCGTGGCGTCAAGGCCATGGGCGTGATGAAAGGCAATCTCGGCGGTCAGGTCGACATCGCCGAGGCCGTCGCCATAGGTGAGGCAGAATGGTTCGTTCGGATCGAGATAGCGCGCCACACGGCGCAAGCGCCCGCCGGTCATCGTGTCGCGGCCGGTATCGACAACGGTCACCTTCCAGTCGACCTCATCAGCGTAGTGATGCTCGATCCGGCCGGTTTTCAGGTCGATGGTGATGTCGTTGTGATGCACGAAGAGGTTGGAGAAATACTCCTTGAGCATGTAGCCCTTGTAGCCCGCGCAGACGATGAACTCGTTGATGCCGTGGTGGGCATAGGTCTTCATGATGTGCCAGATGATCGGCTTCTCGCCGATCTCGACCAGCGGCTTGGGCTTGATCGTGGTCTCTTCGGAAATGCGCGAGCCAAAGCCGCCCGCAAGGATCACGGCCTTCATCGCGCGCGCCTTCCACAGGGCCGGTGCGCCTGCGCGTAGCAAGCCCGTGCCCTTGCCAGCTGATCTTCGCTCCTGCCCATGCAGGCCCCCTATCGGCTATCCAGGTGTCTACGCAGAAAAGGCGCAGTTTTCCCGTGGTTTCCGAAGGTTTTAACCAGCCATTAAGTATGATGCCTGAAGCGCGCTCTAGTCAAATATACCTAGTCGCCCGAGCAGGACGCAAGGTCAGGCGGGCTTGCGCTGCGCGGTGAAGCGGCCGTGCTTGCGATAGCGCGTCATCCACTTATCGAGGAACAGAGAGAGCGGCTTGGCGGTCACCCCAAGAGCCTCAATCCCCGGCAAAGTTCCATTGGCGACATTCCCCTTCTCGAGCATGGCCAGCTGGTCGCCATTGATCGGCGCAAGCGGCATGGAGGCCACGAACCGGGCCAGCGCATCGGGCATCGCGAACAGGATCGGATCGCGCTGCTGCGCCTTGGCGATGTCGCGGTTTAGCTCTTCCATCGTCATCTGGTCGGGCCCGGCGACCTCGTAGGTCTTGCCGCCATGGGTGGCAGGCGCGGCGAGGGCATTGCCGATGGCTTCGGCCAGATCGGCGACCCACACCGGCTGGAGCTTCGATTCGGCACCGAACACCGGCAGCACCGGCATCGATTGAACCAATTGTGCAAACATCGGCACAAAGCCGCCTTCCTCGCCAAACACCGCCGAGGGGCGCAGGATCGTCGCCTGCGGGAAGGCTTCGAGCACCAGCTGCTCGCCTTCGCCCTTGGTGCGATAGTAGCCGGTCTCGCTAGCCGAATCGGCACCGATCGCCGAGACATAGACGAAGCTCTGGGCTCCGGTTGCAGCGGCGGCGGCCGCAGCGACTCCGGCGCCGGTCGCCTGCAATGCACGCTGGTTCTTGCCGAAGGTGCCGACCAGGTAAACCACCGCGTCCGCACCCGCGACGCAGGCTTCCACGCTGGCCTTGTCGGCGGCATTGCAGCGGGCGAACTGGATCTGGCCGAGGTTGGCGAGCGGCTTGAGGCTATAGGCCTTCTCGGGATTGCGCGCTGCGATGCGCAGCCGCGCCCCGCGTTCGAGCAGATCCTGCGCGACTTGCCGGCCGATAAAGCCGCTGCCGCCGATGAGGACGACGAGCTTGTCTTCGAGCGGGCCGTAATTTGCCATGCGTCTGGTTCCTTTGCGCGAAGCGATTGAGGCTGTTTGCCCAGCCTTTAAGCGAGGGAGGGGGTTGCGAGCAACAATGGAGATAGGGATGTTCTGCGGGGGGCGGCCAAGAAAATGCGCCTTGGCGTGCCAATCGAATTGACAAGGGTGGCTGCGGTGCCCTATCGGCGCCGACCTACCCGATGCGGACCTTGGATGATCCGCATTTCGATGTGTGCCCAGATGGCGGAATTGGTAGACGCACCGTCTTCAGGTGGCGGCGCTGGCAACGGCGTGGAGGTTCGAGTCCTCTTCTGGGCACCAGTCAACCCTTTTATCGTGCTGATTTAACACGATAAAAGGGTGATCCGAAAAACCCGACCCCACATATGTTCCCACATTTTTGATGGGTTTCAATGGGCTCCGTAGAGCCTCTTTGGGACCGAACCTGATGCGTTTCCTGCTAGCCACGGCAAAATGAACGCAGATAGGAAATGAGTCCGCAGACCGCACTTCGGGCATTGCCCTACGAACCGGTTATAATGCCAGTGGCTTCGGGTTCGCGGGAACACCTTTGTTGTAATTCGCTGGCGATAGCAATCTAGGCCGAAACAAGCCCCTACCCAGTTGACGTATGGGGCACCAGTCAAGCGGTTTATCGCGTTTATTTTAAATGATAAATCTCTTGGCCAGCCGATCTCCCACCACATTTGTCCACATATTGGATGGGGCGCGGGGCATAGCTCGGGACTGGCCGGGACGGATTCTCGCCCCGCTTTCAATTGCCTGCCGCACGAGGCAAGGTCCATTCGCGGCGGAGCGCCGAAATGCCGGCGATAGGCTGCCGTAAAGGCTGCGGCGTTCGAGAAGCCGACACGGTAGCCGGCTTCCGCCACCGGGATTCCGCCCTCGGCAATGAGCATGCGCGCCATCTCCGGACATTGTGCGCGCACCGCGTCGGGTTCGAGTTCATGGTCGGAAGGGAAAGATGGATCGGCAGTCCATCAGACCTTTGCCGAAACGCATGGCGAGTCCCCGGCCGACGGCATCCTCCGGAAATTCATCCTTCAACGCAATGAGAGCGGTGTCGAATGCCTCCATGACCACTGGCCAATAATCGTCCTCGGTTTTGCGGAACAGAGACTGCACCGTCCGCTGCGGCGAGATCACAACCAAATAGATGCCCTTGCAATTCTTCTCGCTCTCGAAATTCCGACGCCGGATCGCCTTGTGGAATTCGTCCTGCACCGTCTGGAGGAAGCGCCGTTCGATGAACCGGCGCGTCTCAGGCAGCGGTTGACTCGTCTTGAGTGGGGGGCTGCCGCCCCCGCCCAGTCCAAACGGCGGCGCTGGCACGGAAGGCGGCTCCAGCGGTGTCGCCGGAACCGGAGAAGCCGGAACGGAACCTGCGTCAACAGATTGTGAGGCCGCCGGCGCGGCTAGGCAAGCAGTGAAGCAGCTAAAAACGAGCATTAGGATCACAAAGCATGAGTTCCGCCGCGCCGCGACGCCCGATCTCAACGCACCCGGCCAGGAGGCAAGGGTGAGAAGGCTGCCGCCTAGCGGCACTGGAGTTGAACCTGCGTTGCGCGCAATTCGTGATCGAATCCCTTTGTCCACTCGATGAACCCCCTATGCTCTGGCGGAAGAAGGTGGATATGAACCGACACTGGCGATTGCCCGTCATCGGTGTAGGCCAGCAGCGAATGATAGATCGACGCATCCGCCGTAAAATGCTTGAGAACCCGCCCTGTCGCGGGATCATGGACGCCGGCCGCATAGCGCACGCGCGCGTTTACCGTGACAAAGCCGTCTTCGCAGGAGATCGACTCTAGGTCGAATGCGGTGAGATTGTTATCGTCATCGAAGCCGGAG
This sequence comes from Erythrobacter sp., assembly GCA_027311945.1. GTDB lineage: Bacteria > Pseudomonadota > Alphaproteobacteria > Sphingomonadales > Sphingomonadaceae > Alteraurantiacibacter. The sequence goes on along the minus strand of DAICXZ010000014.1, from coordinate 25,021 downwards.
AAGGCGATTGCCGCAGAATGGCCGGCTTTCAGCTTGGTTTTGACGGCGATCGAGTCCGCCATATATCGCAGACTAGGCTCGAAATAGCCTTGAAACCGCATCCGCTCGGCAGCCGCCATCCTTGCGCGTCCCGTCTTTACTGCTGCGCTGGCAGAGCGATGAGTTTCGCGCAGCGTTTCGAGATGGCCGCGTGCTGCGGCAACTGATCCGTCTTGTCCGCCGGGCGACCGAGCATGACATCCCTTCGCAGCCGCCAAAGTTCGATGTCGTGCCTGGTATCCGCGAGCTTGAACATGGCCTCCCATGAAAGAAATGAGGCGGGTGCCAGAACTGGCCTCTTCGATCCCATGCAGATCTTCCTCATCTCTGTGAAATCTTCTGATTCCATTTGGTTGGTGTTGCCTCAGCCCAGATCAGCAAGTCGCTTCTCAGCCTTCCGGCCTTCCTCGCTCGCCGATTGATCCATCGCGCGGTAGAGCAGGACGGCACGGCGAAGATACAGGCGCCCTTCCTCTCGGTTTCCGATTTGAAGGGCGATGTCGGCCAATGCTGCCGCAAGTCTGGCCGCCTGGAGCCGGGACATGACCCGACCTCCCAGAACATCGTCACGCTCCTTGCGCCAAGCGGCGACGCCCTGCGCGTCTCGCTGCCGTTCGGCAAGTGCGATCAGCCTGTCGTAGGTCGTGCGCGTTTCTCCGGGCGCCCTTGCTTGCAGCGCCAACTGGAGTGCTGCCGTTAGATGGTGACGCGCATCACCATATTGCCTGCGCCGTTCGTCGATCCCGCTCTGAACGAACCAGATTGCATGTTCTCCTTGCAAATCGCCAACGACCCGCGCCGCCGCAAGCGCCTCGCGCAGCCGTGTTTCAGCATCGAGCAGCCGCCCAAGCTCGACATCGCTGCGGGCGGCCCGCATCAGCGCTAGGCCAAGGCTTCGCTGGTCGCCTAGGCGCCGCTGAATATCGGCCACCTCAAGGTGCAGCCGGCCGGCTTCCGCCCACCGCTTCTCATGCTCCTGTATCGTTGCGAGGACAGTGAGATACTCGCCCTCATGCCGGCTGCTCACGCCCCGCACCATCGCAAGGCCGCGTGTCAAGGTTCGCGTCGCCTCACGACGCTCACCCGACATCGCCTGCAGATTCCCCAGCAGCAATAGCTGCGCATAGGTTCGATGATCGGCGCCGATCCGCTCGCTGATCGCGAGCGATTGCTCGGCATAGGCGCGCGCTTCCCCAAAGCGTCGTTGGGCCATTTTGAGATAGCCGAGATTGCCGAGCACCATCGCTTCGCCGTCTTCATCGGCAAGCCTGTGGGCATCCGCCAAGGCTTCGGCCAGCAGCAACTGAGCCTGAACATAGTCGCCCCGCGCATAGGTCGCGACACCTTGGGCGTTGAGGTCGGAGATGCGGCTTCGGCGGGGATCGAGCGGCGGAAAGTCGGCCGCCTTCCGTTCCACTATCCGTTCGATCTGGCTGCGCGCGGTCACGGCGAATGCCGTCGCACCGCTGCCATTCGCCTCCAACAGCAGCAAGGACCGGCGCACGAGTGTCAGCGCTTCCTCAAAGTCACCCGCATTGTAGCGCACGCTGGCAAGATGATAGGCAGCGCGGGCGGTCAGTTCGGGGGCATTGCCCGCCTCGGTCTCGTGAAGCGCGTCGCGGCAGCTTTGTTCGGCGGTGGTCGAGCGAAGCCGGGCACGGACACCACATAGATTGGAAAGCGCCGTCGCCCGGCCATTCGTCACCGCACGCAAGGCTGGAAGATCCGCAAGCTCGGCATAGCGATGTTCGGCATTGGCCAGGTCGTTACGGCGATCGGCGACATTCGCGGCGGCGAGCAATAGGGCGAGCCGCGCCTGCTGGCTCGCAGGCAACCTGAGTCCGTCGTCGACGTAGCCTTGAGCTATCCCCAGGCGATCGCGCTGCATTTCCAGCGCGGCCAGGCCGCCGAGCGTCTCAGCGACGTAATCGACCTGTCCTGCGGAGGCGAACAGGCCCTGCGCCTGAACGTAACGGCGCACGGTTTCATCGAGATTGCCGCGAAGCCGGGCAATCGAGCCGAGATTGCGGGCAGCGTTCGCCTGGGCCATCGGACTATGCGCGGCTTCGCCAAGGTTGAACGCCAGAAGGGCGTGCTCACTCGCCCGATCGAGATCGCCGGTCTGGTTGAGCGACGACGCCAACTGGCTGTGGACCCGCCCAAGCATGTCCGTATCGCCCCGATCGGTAGCGCTTTTGATGAGCGTCTCATACATGGTGTCGGCACGCGCGCGGTCACCGCTGCGCTCCACCGTCAGCGCCAGGTCGAAGCGAAGGATGTCCATATCTGCCGGCGATCGTCCGGTCACGCGCGCATTGTCGATACTTGCCTGAAACAGCTGCTCGGCCTCTGTCAGGTCCCCGCGATCAAAGGCAGTCAGGGCGGCGGCGCGGAGGCTACGCACGTCATTTTGGGGCGCAGCGACGCCAGCTTGGCCGATGCGAAGGCCACTCCCCCCGGTTGACGCGATTGGCGCGACCGGCACGACAGGCGGTGGATAGAAGGTAGGTGCCGGAAGGAGGGGGACCGAACCAGATAGGGGCTGAGATGCGGGTTCTTTTCGGCCGGGTTCGCGCTGACCGGTCGCACCACCACTCTCGGTCTGCGCAGTGTTCTCCTGAGCGAAAGTCGCTTGAGAGCAAGCGATCATCGCAAGCGCGGCCAAGGCTCCGCCGGTGACCCTTCTCGCTTTGGCTATGCTGCAAAGGAGAAAGTGGAGGACATCCAATCTGGGCTTCATGTAGCGCGGTTCCTTAAAAACAAGCCCGATCGGAGCAATGGAAGCTGATCATGCGAAACGGGAGCGGCTTGCACCGCTCCCGTAACCGCCAATGCTATCCGAGGATCATGCGGCGAGGCCGCGCTGCCGATCCAGCGAATGCGCCTGCCATGTCGGCGTGGCCACACTCGTCTCCGCACCCTGGCCAGCTTGACGCTGCCAGACAGCGGGAGCGGCCCCGGCATCGCCCCGGAACGCCGCCATCGCCTGATGGAAGCGCTGCCGTTCCGCCGCCATCGGCACGTCCATGAGGCGATCGAACGGCTCGCCATCATCAACACTGGATTCCCCGGCACCCAGAGATTGGGCCAGGCGAGAACGGCGCTGATCGCCAGCACGCCACCAACCCGTGCCGCCACCATGGCCAAGCGTCGGAAGCTCGTTGCTCCAGATCGTATCGGCCTCCTGATTAGCCAGGAACTGCGCAGCCCGGTCGGCGTCGGACGCAGGCACATTCGCGCCGGTGTCCACCGCACCGTCAGCGACCGGATCGCTGGCCGTCCTGCCGCCGGTCGTGATCGGCCCTTGCTGCTGCGGATCGCGTGGGGCGGGAGCATCCGCAACGTTGCTCAGCCCGGCGGAATTAGGCAGGCTCGGCTGGGTCGAAGGCGCTGCGATACCGCTCGTGTCGTTGGGCGTCGCGGCGGACGCCTCTTCGGACGTCTTGCGCAAGGCAGCGGGTTCGAGGCCAGCAAGGCGGGACGACCGTGAACCGATTGCACCTGTGCCTGTCACCTGGGATTGCATCGTCGCCGAGGGCAGCGCCATCGTCATCGCCCCGGCGGGCGCCGCGATGGTTTGGTCCGTGAATTGAAGGGTTTCGACTTGATAGACGCGATCCGTCATCGCGGACCCAATAAGAAGCACGTCGGTGTAGGCGCCATTGGCGTCCGTTCCGGTCGTTATCGTGAATGACGCCCGCGTCTGGAGATAGACCGCGGTATCGGTTCCTATACCGCCAAATATGGTGTCCGATCCCGCGTTGCCGATGAGGGTGTCGTTGCCGGCCCCGCCCGTCAGAATGTCGTTGCCGAACCCGCCATCGATGATGTCATTGCCTTCATAGCCGTCGATGGCATTGGCAAGGGTGTTGCCGGTGAGGGTGTCCGCATAGAGCGTGCCGGTCAAGTCCTCCACATTGACGAAGACATCGCCTGCGGCATCGCCGGTGCTGCCGACGCTCGATGCCAGACTGGCCTTCACGGCGGCGAACGAGAACTCATAAGTGACGACATCGATGCCGCCGCCGCCATCGATCGTATCCACGCCGCCGAACAGCGCGAAGATGTTCCTGGCGGTGTTGCCGGTCAGAGTATCACCATAGTTCGAGCCAAAGACATGCTCAGTCGTGAGATAGGTGTCGCCGGCGGCATATCCGCCGCTTCCCGCGCCTGTCGTGAGATTAAGCGTGACCTTCGCGTTGGACCAGCCGAGATCGACGATGTCGCCGAAGGTGCCATCGGTGCCGCCGGTGAAGTGCTCCGCGCCGGACCCGACCACCAGCAGGTCCGATCCGTTGCCGCCGGTCCAGGTGGTGGCCGTCGTCGTGCCCCGGAAATTGTCGTCATAGGCCGAGCCGATGATGGTTTCGATCCCGTAAAGCTGATCGCCCTCGGCGTGTCCGCCGATGTTGACCAGGGTCGTGAGATCGATCGAGATCGCCGCATTTGATGCAGCGTAATTGGCTGTGTCGGTTCCCTCGTCTCCGACCAAGATATCAGCGCCGAGTCCGCCGGCCAGCGTGTCATTGCCTTCGAACCCTTCGAGAATGTTGGCAAGCGTGCTGCCGGTCAGCACATCGTTGAACCGGGTGCCGTTCACATTTTCAATCGCGGTCAGCACGTCACCCTGCGCCTCGCCGCCCGATTGGGCGGTGGTCAGTGCCAGGTTGACGTTCACGCCGGCCGTCCCGGTCGCATAATAGTGCGCCGTGTCGATCCCTAGGCCGCCGTTGAGCTGGTCGGCGTCGGCGCCGCCGGCCAAAAGATCATTGCCGTTCCCGCCATTGATGTTGTCAATCCCGCGACCGCCAAAGAGCAGGTTGTCGGCAGCCGAGCCAGTAATGGTGTCGTTGCCGTCGCCGCCGAAGGCATCGACGACGCTGGTCGAGGTGGCTGCAAGCAGCAGTGCCTTGCCGGCGATCGTGCTGGTCGTGCCGGGGCTGAGGTTGATGACCGAGTTGGTGGAGACAGCGGAGGTATTGATCGCGTCATAGCCGCCCGACGCCGTCAACGTCGCCCGCGTGCCGACGCCGAGCGTGGCGAACTCGTCGGTGTAGACGAACACCTCATCCGCTTCATTCGCCTTGCCGGTGAGGGTTACCGTCCAGCTTTTCAATGTCCCGGTCTGGCCCGTAGCAGCGTCCCTGACTTCGAGGGTCCAGTTTCCGGCCGCCGCCTCGCCGCGCGACAGCGTGGTCATCAGCGTGTAGTCGAGATTGGTCGCACCGTCGCCGCGATCGGCCGCATCAGTGCTTCCCGGCATCTTGCCAGGGCGATCGATCAGCACCGAGCGGGTGCCGGTGGGCGAGATCAGCGTGACGACGAGATCGCCGATCTGCTGATGGTCGAGCGTCAGCCGAACTTCTGCATGTTCGACCGCGAACGTGCCGGACGCCGGAATAGTCAGGGTGCGGGTGAGCACGCCATTGTCGACCAGCGCCGCGTTGAGCGTGCCGCTCGTCGCGGTGCGGGTTTGAAGGTCGAAGGTCGAGGGATTACTGTCCGCCACCACATGAGTGGTCGTCCAGCTTTCGGCCAGCCGAACCGCCGCTCGTGCATCGACCTCGCCGAAGCCGTAGTCGTGATTGACGTGCATGGCGCCGCCGTTCCAGGTCTTCGCGCCATTGTAAGCCCAGCCTGGATTGGCGGCGTCGACGCGCTTTGCCGACAGGGCGAGGATATCCTGAACGTCGCGGTAGCCGAGGTCCGGGTTGGCTTCGAGCATCAGCGCCACCACGCCTGAGACGATCGGCGTGGCGAACGAAGTGCCGCGAGCTACTTCCTGGTCCGCGCCGAAGGTCGAACCGGTGTCGCTGCGCAACAGCACGCCCGTAGAAGTGACATTCGAACCAGGCGCTGAAACGAGAATGCTCGACCCTGGGTTGCTGAACGGGATACCGGGTGCCACGAGGGAGCCAAGATCGCCTTGATGGTTGATTGCACCAACAGCGACCGCGTAGCGCGAGTTCATAATATTGCCATCGTTGGCGTTGCCACCCTCTTGTCGGTCGTTCCCGGCCGCCCAAACGATGGTCGTTCCCAGGCCGCCCCGACCTAATTGAGCGGTATCCCGAAAAGCTTGGGCAAATCCGGTGTCGACGAGGAAGTTGCTGCCGAACCGGTTTGTAAAGCCCCAACTATTATTCACGACGTCATAATTTCGAAAGTGAAGAAGGTTGTCGAGATCGTCGGCGCTGATAGCCTCTGACGATATCTCGGCATTGTATGCGATGCCGATTGACCCGACATTGTTCCGGTTCGCTGCGATCACTCCTGCGACAAGCGTCGCGTGGACACCGATCTCGTCGACGCCAATGGTTCCGGCTCGCTCAATCGAACGGCCGGCATTTGTGTAAAAGTCCGGATGACTAAGGTCCACATTGCCCGAAGGATCGAAGACCGCCACCCGGACACCGGCGCCGGTATAGTCCTTCCAGACTGGAAGCACGTTGATGTCAGGCAAATACCACTGCTGGTTGAACAATGGATCGACCGGTTGGTCGGCTGTGTTCAAATACACAGTGGCAGTCATTTCGGCCGTAGCTGTCGTCCCTACCTGCTGAACGATCGCGCCCGTTTTGCCGGTGCTGTCGACCACGCGATACTTGAAGCCCATCACCCCTGTGAAGCCGGCGGTAGGCGTGAACGTCATGCTGGTGCCCGCCGCATTGAGAGAGGCGGTTCCCCCGACGACCTGACCGCTTGAGCCTCGTGCGATCGCAACGTCATTGATGCCGACCAACTCTCTGAGGGAGACTGTCGAGCCAGCGAAATTTTTGTCGTTCGCCAAGAGGGTGGCCGCGGAGATCGTTGCCACGGCGCTAGCTGCGACCACCACGCGATCGTTAACCGGCAAGGTGTATCCATAGGCCCCGGCTCCGCTCTTGATCGAGACTTGGGATATATCTTCGAAGCTAATCGCCGACACGTCGCGGAGTGTATCTACGCCGTCACGGCCGGTCTGGCGATCGGAAACCGTGGTGCTCCCATCGGGGTTGCTCGCAATAAAATAGTCGGCGTAAGATCCACGGAAGGAAGCCACCGTGTAGCCGGCGGTGCCGACAATTGTGTCGTTGCCCTCACCTCCCTCAACAATATTGGCGCCGCCCGCATTGACGGCCCCGCCGTCGAGATAGTCGTCACCTCCCTCGCCATAAAGTATATCGTTGCCCGCACCACCGTAGATGCGATCGCCATCGAAGCCGCCGCGCAGGATGTCGTTACCGCCGAAGCCGTCGATCATATCGCTGCCTTCGCCGCCAGCGATTGCGTCGTTTGCGATCCCTCCCAATAGAATATCGGCACCAGCGCCGCCGTCGAGGAATGCGTTTGTAGTCATTCCCGAGGCGTCGAACAGGTCAGCACCGTCGTCGCCCAACGCCTGTTCGATATTCGCCGCTTTAAGATCGAGCCTGACGCCATTGTCATCGTCGACCTTGACCACGTCAAAGCCACCACGCCCGTCGATATTTGCCTGCAATGTGGTCGAGTTGATGATGAGAACGTCGTCTCCCGCGCCGCCTCGCAGCGTGTTGGAACCCGATCCGCCACCCAGCCAATAGGATTTCGTATCCGTCGCGTTAGCAACGAAGCTGTTGTTCAGCGCATTATTTGAGAGGAAAGCATTCGGCATGGAGCCATCGGGAAGCGTAAACGTTGAAACATTGATCGACACGGGCGTCGCTCCGGAAACGACATAGCTCGTGACGGCTTGATTACCGGTCGTGCGAATGACGCTGTTTCCGCTGCCGGTGGTCACCGTGGTGGTACTGTCTTCCACCTGGAAGCGGAGTGATGCGATGTCACGAGCCGCTCCTCCAGTCAGCGTGAAGGTCGCGGAGTTGACAACGTCGTTTCCGCCGATGCTTGCGCCCACGTCCCCGATTCCGACCAAACTGATTGAGGCAATACCCAAACCGGCAAGCGTCTTTAATTCTCCGCTGTCGGTGACACCGTCTTCATCGGCATCGACCCAAACCCGGAGATCGTCGAAAAAGAGATTGCCGGTGGAGCTGTTCATGCCAGATGTCGTCCGGCTGAAGACGGTTGCGGTCGGCGAGGAGGCGAGTTGGCGAAGCGCCTGGAAGCCATCGACATAAGCGCCCGGCGTGGCACCGCGACTGAAGAACTCCGAGACCATCTCGCTCATGCTGGTGATCTTACCGTCCCCGTTGTTGTCGAGGACGAGCATGCCGTCGCCGCCGGCCGCCCAACCGGTGTGGCGCAGTTTGCCGTCGGCGAGGCTGTCGAAATAGACATTGTTAGTGATCCAGCTCGATGCTTCAACGCCGTCGCCGTCGAGATCAAGAACGAGAGGGTCGACATTGGTCATGCCTGGCGCGCCGGCCTGGGCACGGCTGAGGCGAATGAGACCTCTGAGAGCGTCACCGAACAGCGGGTCCGTGGCGAACGTCCCTCCCATGGCCTGTTCGGGCGTAATCGTGACACGCGGCGTGCCGTCCCGGTCCATCATCACGAACGGGTTATTTTGCAGGTCAGCGATCTCCTGTGCCGCAGGGCGGAAGCCACCGCCGATCACGAGATTTCGCAAAACCGGACCGAAGCCATCGAGATTCACATCAGGCGTCACAACGCGACCGCTGTCGATTCCAACGATGAGACCGCCCGGCGCAAAGTCGCTCGGCGATGTCAATGACGTGTCGGTCTGTTGCGGCGCCCCGTTAGCGTAGCTGCTTGTTGTGATGTCGAGCAGGCTATTATTGACCGTTCCACCCGGCGTGTCGCCGAGAAAGGTGCTGCTGATACGACCATAAAGCGCGTCCGAGGAGACCGTGCCCGTTAATCCGCTCACCGAAACGTTCGTCTGCTTAAGCGTATTGAACAAGGAGAACGCATTGATATCGACAAACGTCAAGCCGCCGTAGCCGGCCATCGTCGAGGTTATCTGACCATTCGAAAGGATCGTATATTCACTGAGGACAAGCGTTGTGCTAGCATCGACAAGATACTCCCGCCGAATTGAAATATTTCCGGTCGAGGGATTGTAGCTGTAGATATCCGATCTTTTCCCAGTGCCGGTGACCGGCAGCTTGTTTTGATCAAATGTCCGGTTCAGAAGGTCTTTTGGTTCATAGGGAAGTGTTGTCGGCAGGATTGAATTTGCTCCAAGTCCCATTTTATTGGCGTACTCGTTTATCAGATAAAAGGGCTGATCTACCGAACGGGTATCGTATCCTGGGGAAAGCATGAGGGCGCTAAGGTTTGCGGTGCCGTTCGCTACGGCTGTTGACACCTCGTCGCGGATGGCGTCTTGCAATTGAATGATTGGTCCTCGCTTGTATGCGAAGTGCCCCGCGACTGACAGACCGGTAAATTGATCGACAAAGTTGATTGCCGGCCCTTTTTCATCGCTACCGTAAGCGACATGCCCGAATTCATCGGTTATAATCCCAATTAGGCCATCGTTAATGGATGTTAGACTCCTAGTGGTCGGGTTCATGAAGTAGCGAAAATCAGCACCGGATGCGAGATATTCATCAATCGCGATACTTGTTGTACTGCTAACAACCTTGTTTGCTACCGTCTTGTAGTTGGTGAGGCCGGATCCGTTCTTGGTGGGATCGTTGTAGGTGGCGCCGATCACAGTACTGCCCGGCGCGCGCTTGTTGACAACCGCCACCTCTGCTCGGAATCGGGGCGAAATTCGCGCAAGCTCATTGAGCGCTGCCGCCAAGACCTCTGAATTTGGACCTGGAACGAGCTTCCATGCATTGCTAAAGTATGTCGGATCGAGAGGCATATCTTGATCTCCTGTCTGCAGTGAGGATATTCTAGCATTTTGGCGTGAATGAACTTGAGAAGACACTTGCATGAGAAAAAGACAAGTGATCGCTGAATTCGTCCTTTTCCACGTTCTTGGTTTCTGGCTCCAGCATTACGATCGATAACTTTGGAACCTGATCCGTGGGCGAATCGGTGTAAGCGATTAGGGATTGCCTTGTCGTTCCATCTGCGCTGAAAGAAGATATCATCCCATATCGTTTGTCATAGTAGGACTCTGCATATCTAGTTTGCACGCGAATGGTAATCACACCGTTCTCGCATGAGAAAGACTTGACGGATATGCGCGCGACCCCAGAAGAGATTTCTCTTGTGGTGGCAAACGCAACCTTTCTTCCCTGCCTTATATGGAATGGCGCTATTCCGATTGTCCAAGGCCGATCGCGAGTAATTTCCTCGCCAAGATTCTCTAGATAAGGGTCAGGCATGAGACATTTCGTTGGGTGCGGACGTTCATCACAAATCGGAAGTGATTCCTGATCGCGAATTGCCAATCCTCGGACCCAATCAGCATCGTTGTTCATATAGGCGATCCGCTCGCCATGGGTATTCGCCTCAAGCGCAATCGGATCGAGACGGAACGTCGGCTGCCCGGTAAGGACGTGCACGGTGAACCGACCGTGGACCGGAACCCGGTCGGTGCCCCCTGAGCCTTCTCCTGCGCCGGCTGCGGGAAGCAGCAGTGCAGAAAATGCTATGCCTAGGTTCTGCAATAGTCTGATCGTCACCGTTCTCTCCCGGCTTCCGCCACTGCTTTGGCAACCGGCGACCAAAGAAAATCGATGACCCTTCGGCGGCCGGTGACGATCTCGGCGGTCGCGGCCATGCCAGGGGAGAGCGGCGCGCGCCGTCCGTCAACCTGGAGGGCAGTTCTGGAGAGCGTCACGCGCGCCGGGAACACCAGCCCGCGCCGCTCGTCGACGATTGCATCGGCCGAGATGTTCTCCAGCCTGCCCTTGATCGTCCCGTAGCGGGTGAACGGATAGGCTTCGAGCTTTACCACCACCGGATCGCCACGCTTGACGAACCCGGCATCCTTGTTGAGCACCAGCGCTTCGACGATCAACTCGTCGCCGCCCGGCACGATCGTCACCAGCGGCTTGCCGGCTTCGGCGACCTCGCCGAGCGTCGTGACGGAGATTTCGTTGATGATCCCGGAGACGGGTGCAACGAGGCGTTGCAGCGCCTTGCGCTGATCGGCCTTGCGAACCGTCTCGGAGCGGGTGGCGAACACCGATTCTGCCTCCGCCATCTCCTTGGCCGCTTGTCCTCGAAATTCCTGCGCCGCCTGCGCCAGATCGCGGTTGAGTGCCCCGATCTGCGCTCGCGTCTCGCTCTGTCGGGCCAACTCAACCTGGTAGTCGCGTCGGATGCCGATCACTTTTTCCTCGACCTCCAGCACCCGGAGCTTGGCGGCATAGCCTTTTCCCTCCAGGGTGCGCAGAGCAGTAAGCCGGCTTTCGGCGAGTGGCAGCGTCTCGCGGAGCTTGGCCGCTTGCTGTGCCGCCATTTCGGCGCTTGCGACCGCGCCCGCCCGTTTTTCGATAAGGGAGGCGCGGCGCGCGTCATATTCGCGGATGCGTGCGTCCACCACCTGGCGTTCGGCGGCGGCCGCCGCCGGATCGACGCCAGGACCGGCGGTGAACGTCGGCGGGAGGCCGGCCGCATACGCAAGCAGCGCGCCAGACCGCGCGCGGGTCAGCGCGGCGGTGGTGAGTTCGCTCCGGGCGCTCCCCGCATCGGCATCTGCATAAGTGGGGTCGAGATCGATCAGCAACTGGCCGGCGGTGACGCGCTGGCCTTCGCGGACATGGATGGCGCGGATGACGCCCGCCTCCGCCGCCTCGACCGACTGGAGCCGCCCACGCGGCACGACCCGCCCTTCGGCGACTGCTACGACATCGATCATCGACAGGCACGCCCAGAGCAGCGCCAGCAGGGTGACGATGACGATCGTCCACAGGATCGCCCGTCCGGTCGGGGAGGGCGGCGTCTCGGTCGCCTCAAGGGCTGCGGGCAGGAATTCGGTTTCGATCCGGCGGCGACGCTCGGTCTTGCGCCGCTCGGTTTCGTCGCGCCAGGCGCGTGCGACCATGTCGAACTGTGCGGCCATGGCCATCACGCGGCGCCTGGCATCTGGGCGCGCCAGAGCTGGGCATAGCGTCCGCCAGCGGCGATCAGGCTGTCGTGCGTGCCTTCCTCAGTGATCGCACCGGCCTCAATGGTGATGATCCGGCTTGTCATGCGGATTGCCGACAGCCGGTGGGCAATAATCATCACCGTGCGACCGCGCGCGATCGAGCGCATGTTCTGGTGGATGATCGCCTCGCTTTCGGCATCGAGCGCCGATGTCGCCTCGTCTAGGATCAGAATGCGCGGATTGGTCACGAGCGCCCTGGCTATGGCAATACGCTGGCGCTGGCCGCCGGACAGGTTTGCGCCGCGCTCGTCGATCAGCGTGTCATAGCCCTCGGGCAGCTCAAGGATGAACTCATGCGCCCCGGCGAGCGTGGACGCGGCCAGCACCGCTTCCATCGGCAGGCCTGGATTGGCGAGTGCGATGTTCTCGCGCACCGAACGGTTGAAGAGGAGGTTCTCCTGAAGCACGACGCCGATCTGGCGGCGCAGCCAGGACGGATCGACCAGTGACAGATCGACGCCATCGACCAGCACCCGCCCGCTCTCCGGCACATAAAGGCGCTGGGCGAGCTTGGTCAGCGTCGACTTTCCCGATCCCGATGGGCCGACGATGCCAAGCACTTCGCCCGGCGATACGGAAAGCGTGACACGCCGCAACACCTCGCGCCCACCGGGCCGGTAGCGGAAGGTCACATCGTCGAATGCGACCGCGCCCCTGATCTGCGGCAATGCCGAACGCGAAGGTGAGAAGGCGATCTCCGCCGGCGTGTTGAGGATGTCGCCCAGGCGGGCCACGCCGACACGCGCCTCCTGAAACTGCTGCCACAGCCCGGCCAGACGCAAGACGGGTTCAGCGACGCGGCCCGCGAGCATATTGAAGGCGACCAGCGCTCCGACTGTGAGGTCGCCGGCAATCGCGAGCCGCGCCCCCACATAGAGGATCAGCGCCATCGATAGCCTGTTGATAAGCTGGATGCTGTGATTGCCGATGATGTTGACCCGCGCCGCCTTGAAGCCGGCGCCAACATAGGCCGCAAGCAGCTTTTCCCAGCGGCTCTGCATCTGCGGCTCAACGGCGGCCGCCTTCAGCGTCTGGACGCCGGTGATGCTCTCGACCAGAAACGCTTGGCTCTCGGCGCCGCGCTGAAACCGTTCCTCGATACGCTGGCGCAGTGCTGGCGTGATTGCGACGCAGATGGCGACATAGAGGATGATCGTCACCAGCACGATCAGGAGCAGCCAGGGCGAATAGAACCACATCACCGCGAGGAAAACGAAAGTGAATAGCAGGTCGATACCCAGTGTCATCGCCGAGGAGGTCAGGAACTCGCGGATCGTGTCCAGCTCGCGCACCCGCGCTACGGTGTCGCCGACCCGCCGCTGCTCGAAATAGGCGAGTGGCAGACCCAGCGTATGGCGATAGAGCCGCGCGCCCAGCTCGACATCGACCCGGCTGGTCGTATGCGTGAACAGCCACGCGCGAACGCCGCTTAGAAACCCCTCAAACAGGATAATGCCGCCGAGCGCGACCGCCAGAACATCAAGCGTGGTCAGGCCCTGGTGGACCAGCACCTTGTCGATCACCACCTGGAAGATCAGCGGTGTCGCCAGCGCGAACAGTTGCAGCACGAAGGTGGCGGCGAGAACTTCGCCGAGCAGTCCGCGATAGCGCATCAGCGCCGGCACGAACCAGGAGAGGTCGAACCGCCCTTCGCCGCCCGCATCGACGCGCGTAGTGATCAGCAAGACCTCGCCGCTCCACAGCGGGGCAAGATCGTCAATCGCGCATGCGACCGGCGCCTGGCCCGGCCATTGGATCAGGAACTGACCGTTGCGCGCGCCGCCGATTACGGCATAGCGGCCGTCGACGGCACGCATGATGGCAGGGAGCGGGGCGTCGGCAAGCCGCGCCAGCTCGACCTGCGCAATCCGCGCCCGCGCGCCGAGCTTGCGTGCGAGGCGCACCAGATCGTGATTATCGGCCAGCGTGCTTTTGCCGAGCGCGTGATGCAGTTGCGCCGGGTCGGCGGCGATCTGGTGAACACCAAGGAGAAGAACCAGCGCCGCCAGGCCGGAATCGCCAGCCGGGTCGCTATCGCTCGACGGATCGCCACTGGCAACTTCCATCACACCCCCGCTTGAACAGCACAAAGCGGTCCCGCGCGGGAACCCTGCGCGACGCTCGTTGCCCTGTTCCTGAAATAGAAGCGACTATCGCATCCACGTTCGGACGCCGAATCGGATGCGCGCGATTTTGCGACTTGCAGAGTTTGTATCGTAACTTGAAACGAGTGACAAGAAAATTGATGGATTCACATAAATGTCACAGTATATGACTTTAAATTCGACTCATACAACTTGAAACTATTTTGGATTTTTACGAATTAACTATTCATAATGCGATCTATTGTTACCTGTTCGTGACAAAGGTTGGATCCCCACGCAGGGAACGGTTCACCTCTATAGAGTGGACACTTCAGCGCGCTTTGTTGGCAAGCCCATCGGAAAATATCGACGTCACCATTGGGCCGCGATCACGCCAAATTGACAGTAAGCACGAGTTGTCCCCCGGGCGACTACGATCCGACCTCGATGGTGCAACGCACCGGCTTTCTCGCCTTTGCGGTGTTCTCGCGGCATCTGCCGATCGCGTCGCGGTTTTCCTGCACCAGTGCGTTGGAGAACAGCACGGTTCGCCAGCGCTCGGGGTCGGCTGTGGCCATCAGCCGTTCGCCGGCCGCCCATTGGTCGAGGCCCACCATGCGCGTCGCCATCCGTTCGGGCCAATGCCAGTCGGTTGGCGCGGTGCGCGCGACAGAGCCGGGAAGGAATGACCACACCATTATACCCGTGAGCGCGCCGATGCCAGCCGCCCATATAAGGCGGCGGCGCTGATCGCGAGTGGTGACCACCGTGCCCTCAAGATATTCGAGGCGGCCGGCTACCTTCTCCATCCGCTCCTGTGCGAGCCTGATGGTTGCGGCATCGGCTGCGCGTGCCTTGGTAGCTGCGACTGCGATCTGCTCGGCCATTGCATCGGGGGTGAGCGTCATCGCGGGACGGCGTGCGAGCGTGTTGATCGCATTGCGCATCTTTTCGAGAAGGGCCGCGATTTCGCCGAGCGTCTCGCTATAGTCGGGCATGGCGTCGCGCTTGGCGGCGAGGCCGGCGATGGCCGCTTCCAGCAAGTCCACCTTCTCGGCGAGGCGCGCGAATGCCTGAGCGGCCGGATCAGCATCGGGCAAGAGCGCGGGTAAGTCCGTGTCCATGATCGTTCCTCCTATCTGCTAAGTCCGTGATCGTGGCCGCGCCCCATCTCGATTCCGACGCTGCCGGCAAGGTCGTGGGAAAGCTGGCGGCCGGTATCGAATGAGATGCCGAGTTCTTGCTTGCGCCCGCGCAGCACGGATTCGACCTGCGCGTCGCGTTCGAGGCTCTTCGCCATGCCCGCCATCTGCTCGGACACCTTGCGTGCGCCCCGGAAATCCCCGCCGCGCTGTAGCTCCTCGCGGTGCTGGCCAAGTTGCCGCCAGCCTTCCACAAACCTGTCGGCGCGCTTGTCGGGATCGGTGCGGATTTCCGCTTCGAGCTGCATGGCGCGGATGGCCTGGCGCACCTGTCCGCCCGCTGCGTCGGATGCCAGTGCAGGATCGCGGCTGTATGCCTGCTCCATGTCCCTGGCGGCGTGCCTGGCCGTCGCGTTCATCGCCTCGCGGGCCTTGTCGAGTTCGGCGCGCTGGTGGGGCAGGACGGGCAACCCCTTGTCCTCCATCTTCCATATGTCGGTGACGGCGCGGGCATGACGTTCGACGGCAAGCTGCCGGATATGCTCACGTTCGGCCTGAGCCGCCTTTGCCGGATCGGCGGCGGGCGCGGTTGGCCGGAAATCGGCGAAGATGCCGCGCCGCCGTTCCGGCGCGACTGGCTGGCGATCGATGCCGCCGATGGCGAGGCGCAGCCCGTCGAACATACCGCGCGCCTTATCCGGCACAGCCTTGACGATCTCGGCGATGCGCTCGCGGAACGTGATGCCGCGCCGTTCCGCGAACTGCTGCGTGGGATCGCGGCGCTCAAAGTCGCTCGCCATGTCCTTGGCGCGCTCGCGCGACAGCGTGCGGACAAGGCGGGCCTCGTCCCTGAAATCGTCGCGGCCATAATGAAGCTGCACGCCGTCCCGGTGGCGCGACATGCCGACATAGGAGCCGTGGCGATCCATGCCGGGCGTCGCCAGCATATGGGCGCGGTCAACAGTCATGCCCTGCGCCTTGTGAATCGTGGCGGCGTAGCCGTGATCCACATGGGCATAATCCTTCATGTCGAAAGCGACGCTGCGGCCGTCATCGGTGCGGACGGTCATGCTCCGCTCGTTCACCTGCTCGATGGTGC
Source organism: Erythrobacter sp. (assembly GCA_027311945.1). GTDB lineage: Bacteria > Pseudomonadota > Alphaproteobacteria > Sphingomonadales > Sphingomonadaceae > Alteraurantiacibacter. The sequence goes on along the minus strand of DAICXZ010000014.1, from coordinate 8,656 downwards.
CCAGCGTGCCGTTCTTGACCTCAAGGCCGCGCTCATTCTTGAGGAACATGATCCGATCGCCGGTTGCGAAGGCGCGGGCTCCCCGTTCGGCTTTCACCAGCACGTCATCGCCAAGCTGGCCCGCGTCACGCATCCGGTCGCGGGCGGCTTGATTGAGTTCGCGCACCTCGTCATTGGTGTGGGTGAGGATGATACGGGACTGGTCGGGCGCGGCGATGCGCTCGCGATCCCACCGCTCGACAAGCTCGCCGCGCGCCTGCTCGCGAGTCTCGGCCGCGTGGATCATGCCATGATCGGCATAGACCCGGATCGCTTCGCCGGTCCTGCCGGTCGCAAAGTGACGGGTGGCCTCGCGCTGCCAATCGTGAAGCTGGCGGCGAACCTCGGTGATCTCCACGCCGCCGTGGCGTTCATGGATCGCGCGAAACGCCGCGCCTGCCTCGATGGCCTGCAACTGCTGTGGGTCGCCGACCAGCACAACCTTGGCTCCGGCGTCGGCGGCATGGGACAAAACGCGCTCCATCTGGCGGGTGCCGACCATTCCCGCCTCATCGATCACCAGCACGTCGCGAGCGGTGAGCAGATCGCGGCCCTGCGCCCAGCCATGTTCCATGCTGGCAATGGTGCGTGAAGCGATGCCCGAGCCGTTTTCCAAGCCCTCGGCGGCGATGCCCGACAGGGCGGCACCGCGCACATTGAGGCCCGCCGCTTCCCACTCACCGCGCGCGATGCCCAGCATGGCGGATTTGCCGGTGCCAGCGTAGCCGATAACGATTGCAAGCCCGCTTGGTCCTGTTATGCGCTCCAGCGCGGCCTGCTGCTCTTTCCCGAGCACCAGCCCATCACTCCCGGCGGCGGCCTCCCCCCAATCCCGCGCCGCTGCCGGGAGACCATGATCGGTATGCGACGCCAATCGATCGGCTGCCTGCTCAAGTCGGCGTTCGGTTTCGATCATCTCGCGCGATGTGAAGCGATCTTCGCCGCGCCCGTCCTTGCCCAGTGCGACAAGGTCGGGCGACGCGCGCACGACGCTCATCACAGCGTCGAATTGCTCTTTCCCGTCCGTGTGGCGATGCACGAACATCGCCATGTCGCGGCGCGTGAATGTCGCCTGATGATGGGTGATCGCATCAAGCGCGACGCGCGGCTCGGCGATGAGGCGCTCGCCGTTCCTGCGCGCGACCTCGCGGTGATCCTCGATGCGCTCGGATTCAAGGCCGCGCTCGCCCATGCGTTGCGCGGCGGGACCGATCTTGTCTTGCGGCTCAAGCTCGATTCCCTGTGCTTCCAATGAACGGTGATCAATGCGGGCCTCTATGTCGAGTTCGGCAAGGCGCGTGTTGACGTGATCGGCCCAACGCTCGCGCCATTGTTCGACAAGCTCGGTCCTATTCCAGTCGCGTTCCTTCGCGCCGAAACCGTCCTTGCCCACAGCGCGCATGGTCAGCATGACATGGGCGTGCGGTTTTGCTACGCCGTCCACGCCGATATCCCAATGCACATTGAGGTCGGCAATCATGCCGCGTTCGACAAACTCTTGACCTACGAAGTCGCGGGCCAGTTCGACGCCCTGCGCCTGCGTCATCTCGCGCGGAATGGCAAACTCCACCTCGCGGGAAAGCTGGGCATCCTTGCGCTTCTCGGCGGCCTCGACGTCGTTCCACAGCCGCTCGCGGTCCGACAGGTGCGCCGGCGCGTTCTCCGGGAGCATCACTTCGGAATGGACGACGCCCGACTTGTTGGTGAAGTCGTGGTCGCGGTCCAGCCGCTCGTCGTGCAGCCGCTCGGCCGAACGATAGGCGGCCGCTGCAACGGCGCTGCGCCCGCTGGCGCGGCTGATGACCTGAACCGAGAAGTGATAGATTGCCATGACGGCAATCCATCTACGCCACTAAGCGCACGTCGGCACGACGTATAAGCGCGCCCTCCTCGAATAAAATCCGAGCAGGGACTAGGCGGTGTCATCCCGTCCCGGCGACTCTACTGTACTACGCAAAGCAATACTCTAGAATCAACCCATCAGACAAGAATGGAGACTGCGATGCGTAAACCTCGCGATTTCGATACGGAACTGAAAGTCCTTGCCGATAAGGCCAAGGCGCTCAAGGAACGCCGCGTGCGCCAGCTTGGCGAACTCGTCGCGGCAACCGGGGCCGATGCGCTCGACGCCGATCTGCTCGCGGGTGCGCTGCTCGATGCCGTCGCGATGAAGGATGCCGCCGCAAAGGAGGGCTGGCGCAAGGCGGGCGCGGCATTTTTTTGCGGCAAACAACGCAAGCCTGCGTCGCGATCTGAACGCCAGCCGGAAGGCGCTCTACCGCTCCAAGGCGGCACGGCATCGCGTTGAGGCAACAAAGGCGCGAACCGACACACGGGAGTGGGTGATGAAACGGCGGGAGAGAACGCGCCATTTGATCGAACTCGGCGGGCTAGTCATCAAGGCCGGGCTGGTCGATTTGACCGACGACGACCGGGCCACGCTCTACGGCGCGTTCCTCACCATCGCGGGCAAGCTGCAAGGTGAGGAACGCGACAATGCGCTTATCCTATGGCAGCGCAAAGGCAAACGCGCGTTCGAGGCGGAACAGGAAACCGCGAAAGGTTGAAAAGCCGTGTCGTTCGCAGCGGGTGCGCTTCGGAAGTGATTTGGTGATTTTCAATGGCTATATGGAACCAGCGACTACCCAACGTCGAATTGAGGCTGTCCAGGTGAGCAGGAATTAATGATGGAAACCGACAGCCTCCCTCATGAAGCGCACGGGGCGGTAATCCTGTTCGATGCGGAATGCGTGCTGTGTTCGGCCAATGCCAAATTTGTCCTGAAGCACGACAAGAAGGGCTATTTTCGTCTGGCCTCGATGCAGGGCGGTGTTGGTTCAGCGATCTATCGAGAACATGGTATGGACCCGGCCGATCCGATCAGCCTTCTTCTCGTGGAGAACGGCGTCGTGAAGCAAGACAGTGACGCGGTGCTCAGCATCTACGAGGCATTGGGCTTGCCTTGGCGTCTGCTGACGGTCCTGCGCGCCCTTCCAGCCGGGCTCCGCGATCCGCTCTATCGTTGGGTCGCGCGCAATCGCTACCGGCTGTTTGGGAAGCGCCAAACCTGTTGGTTGCCGCCACCGGAATATCGCGATCGGTTTCTCTGACGCGATGGATTGGGCCGACTTGCAGGTGTGTTCTCCGTGAAAATTCTCATTCTTGGCGGCTATGGTGTCTTTGGGGGGCGTTTGGCCGAATTGCTGGCCGACATCGACGCGCTTGAGATCATCATTGCCGGGCGCGACCAGCACAGGGCCGAAGCCTTCTGCGCGCGTTACAATGGGCAGGCCAAAGTGCAGCCATTGGAACTCGATCGGCGGGACATCGCGGAAGCTCTTCAAGTGCTGCGTCCGGACCTCGTGGTCGATGCCTCAGGGCCATTTCAGGATTATGGTGCAGAGCGATACAAGGTGATCGTAGCGTGCATCGCGGCACATACCGACTATCTCGATTTTGCGGACGCAGCCGATTTCGTGTTTGGCGTGCCTCAATTCGATGCTGCCGCCAAGGATGCGGGGATGTTTGTGCTGTCCGGTGTGAGCAGCTTTCCGGTGTTGACCGCTGCGGTGCTCCGGGAAATGGCGCGAACGATGGATATTGTGGACGTCGAAGGCGGCATTGCACCGTCTCCCTATGCCGGCATCGGTCTTAACGTCATGCGCGCGGTGGTGGGCTATGCCGGCGCTCCCGTGAAGCTGCGGCGCGGCGGCAGGCAAGCGCATGGCATCGGTCTTGCCGAGAGCAGGCAATTCACCGTCGCGGTGCCTGGAAAAATGCCGTTGTGGAACCTGCGCTATTCGCTGGTCGATGTGCCCGACTTGCAGGTCATTCCGCCCGACTATCCAATGATGACGGATATCTGGATGGGAGCCGGCCCCGTGCCGGAATCTCTGCATCGGATACTGAACATGCTGGCAAAGGCGCGCGCGACATTCGGATTGCCGTCGCTGGTGCCGCTGTCGCGCCTGTTCTACACTGTCTTGAACCTGATGCGCTTCGGCGAGCATCGGGGCGGTATGTTCGTTCGCGCGCGTGGAGTCGCCGATGGCGTGCAGGTCGAACGGAGCTGGCATTTGCTCGCCGAGGGCGACGATGGGCCTTACATTCCATCCATGGCGGTCGAGGCGATCCTGCGCAAAATGCTCGCGGGCGACCGTCCAATGGCTGGTGCGCGAACGGCCATCCATGCCCTTGAATTGAGCGACTATGATGCATTGTTCAATGGTCGCACGATCTACACGGGATTTCGTGACGATGACCATGCCGCGCCTCTGTATCGGCGGCTTTTGGGTTCGGCTTTCGATACCCTGCCGAAGTCGCTTCAGGACTTGCATGGCAGCGCCCGAAAACGGCGCTGGATCGGGAAAGCGAAAGTCCAGCGCGGCAAGGGCTTGCTTGCCCGCCTGGTCGCCGCGGCGATGCGCTTTCCCGAGACCGCGTTGCAGGTTCCCGTCACCGTCACATTTTCGCCGGATCGGCACGGCGAGCGGTGGACGCGGCATTTCGGAAGACGGTCGTTTTCCTCCCTGCAATCCGTTGGCATCGGGCGGAACAGTTGCTTGCTGGTGGAACGCTTTGGTCCGGCTGCCATTGCGATGGCGCTCGTTGTCGAGAGCGAACGCCTGATGCTGATCCCGCGCCGATGGACGTTTCTCGGCGTCCCGATGCCCCGGTTTCTCCTGCCTAACGGGACAGCCTATGAGGCGGAAGGGAGCGACGGCAAGTTCAACTTCAATGTCGAGATAGCAGCGCCGGTGATAGGGCTGATCGTGCGTTATGAAGGCTCGCTCAGGCTAGATGACTCAACATGATGCGGATGGTTAACCATTGGAAGGCGAGCGGCGCGGTTCAGCTACGCGACGGCCTGCAATCCCTTGCGCTGAATGATGGACAGCAGACGCAAGGCGGGGCCGCCGGGGCGTTTCACGCCGCGCTCCCAATCCGACACCAGATTGCGCGATACGTTGAGATAGGCGGCGAACACCGGCTGCGAGACATGCTCGCGCTCACGGATCGCGCGGATTTCATCGCCCGCGATCTCCGGAGCCGGAGCGAGGCACGCCTCGTCGAACGTGCGAAGCGTCGCACGCGACACCACGCCCGCGTCGTGCGCGTCGCTCATCATCTCATGGATCGCACCCGCGATCTCGCTGCGGTAGCCCTTATCCTTCGTTGTCGTCGTCATCTTCGATCTCCACCAGCGTTCCTGACGCCACCAACCGGTCCAGTTCCTCGTCGCTCCATCGCAGTGCTTCGGTTGCCGCGTCGCGCAACAGCGCCAGGTCGGCTTTCGATATGTTCGCCTGCTTCGCCTTGGCGAACCCGAAAGCGAATATCGCGCGGTCGCCATGCCGGAACAGGACCAACGTGCGATAACCGCCCGATTTGCCCTTTCCCGGTCGCGCCACGCGCTGCTTGATGACACCGCCGCCAAGGTCGGCGTCCACCAGCCCGCTTTCGGCCCGTTGCATGGCGTCGCGAAGGGCCGAATCGGCCAGTCGTTCCTTCCGCGCGAAGCGGTCGAACCAGCCATTCTTGAAGATGCGCGTGATGGCGGTTCTCCTGCTTCCTTGTCGATATATAACACATAGCGTTATATTTCAATGCTGGGCATCGGCGTGTGCGCGTGCCGAAAACGACTAATTTGGTCCCTTTGTAACTATGTTGGCACCTGTCGGCACTGTCGTGCCTCCCCCTCTTGCGCGGCGCGACAAAGCGATACAGCATGAAAATGTGGTGGGCGGACCAGCTGATTGAGGTTGGTCATGGCGCGCGACTCGGAGAGGTGGAAGGCGAAAAGCGGACAGGGTGAAAACCTCTGGCATCATCCTGAATTGAACAGAGCGGAAGCAAACAGGGCCAAGATACCCGCCGTCCGTCGTCCACTATTGCCTACAGCACGCTATTGCCGCCCGGAGCACGCCAGAGCCGCCGGGAGCAAGTTTTTACCGCCCATACTACGATCACGCTGCCTCTCAGGCGGTTTGTTATTGCAACGCGATTCGGGGCGGCCATCCTTATTTGTCAGGGGGCGTCATTCATCACCAGAAGATGGAGGTGTTTCCCATGTCGAATACTGAAAAGTTCATCCGAACGGTGCTATCCGGCACAAGCCTGAAAACGGGTCGCGCAAGCGCTCGCTGCGTCCTCACGCCTCACTGTAGTGCACCCGGCGTCCCTCAAGGTCCTCCTACATACCTTTATGTTCCTCCTTGATCCCTGCTGGTCCTTCGCTGTCCCGGCCGCCCTTGCAAGGCGGATTCGCGCCGCCAATGCTGTTCGTAGGGGGATCACACCAATGTCGAAAACGGAAGTCACGCAATGCCCAACCCTGAAAGGATCATTCGTCTAAAGACGGTGCTGCAACGCACCGGCCTTTCCCGCTCCACCCTCTACCGCAAGATCGCGGACGGGACGTTTCCCCGGCAGCTACCGATCAGCGTCAACGGCACCGGCTGGCATGAATCGGCCGTCCAGCGCTGGATTGCCAACCCGTCCGCTTACCGTGAGGATCGCACCGGGAGCGAAGCGCCGTGACGGCGCGCCCTTCCCCCGATCCGATCTGCGTCCGCGTCAACGACGCGGCCCGCATGATCGGCGTTGGCCGGACCAAGCTCTACGAGCTGATCGCGGCCGGTGAAGTCGAGACGGTGAAGCTCGGCAAGTCCACCCGCATCACCACCGCCAGCCTGCACGATCTCATCAGGCGGCAGCGCGGAGCGGCATAGGCTCGGACGCCGTGGTGGCGGCGTCCTTGCTCTCCTTCGTGGGCACCCTGTCCAGATACTCGGCCCAACGCGCCATCAGGTTCCGGCGCTTCTCGAAAAAGTCCGTGCGCCGATAGGCGGCCTCCACTTGGTTGGGCAGCTTATGCGCCAACACCTTGTCGGCAACCTCCTTGGGGAAGCGGGTCTTTTCCGCCGCCCAATCCGTGAAGGCTGAACGGAAGCCGTGAACGGTCACACCCTTGATGCTATCATCCCGAAGCAGCTTGGTCATGGTCATGTCGCTGATCGGCTTTTCTCCATCGTTCGAGAACACAAGGCCGGTGTCGCTGGTGCGCTCGCTCCACCGCTTGCGGAGCAGCGCCACGGCGGACGGAGACAGCGGCACGACATGGGTTTCGCGCGCTTTCATGCGCTCGCCCGGAATGGTCCAAGTAGCCCTGTCCAGGTCGAACTCGGTCCAGACGGCAAAGCGCGTCTCGTTGGAACGCACAGCGTTGTAGATGGTGAAGCGCAGCGCGTCCCGGCCTGTGGTCGGCACTGCCGCCGCCAGCTTCTGCATGAGCGCCGGAACGTCCGCATAGGGCATGGCTTCCAGATGCTCGCTCTTGGCCGTTTGGCGTGGAAGCCCCTTGCGGACGGAGCGCAATGATACCTCGTCGGCTAACCATCCTTTGATATGGGCGAAGTCCAGCACCGCTCCGACGCGCTGCAATATGCGGCGTGCCGTTTCAGGGATTTCTAGCCAGATGGGTGAAAGCACCTCGACCACTACAACGCTATCCACTTGATCCACCGGCTTCGTGCCGATCAAAGGAAAGACGTGGTTCTCAAGGCTGGAAATCCAGTTGGCGTAACGGCGGTTCTTCCAGCCCTCCTTCAACGCCTCGTAACAGTCGCGCGCGGCCGTCTCGAAGCTCGGAACCACCTTGCGCGATTTGCGCCGCTCGGCAACGGGATCGACGCCCTCGCGAACCTGACGGCGCAGCGCCGTTGCTGCGTCACGGGCCTCTGCAAGTGACACGTCCAGTGCCGACCCCAAGCCATAGTCGCGCCGCCTGCCGTTCTTCTGCATCCGCAGCACCCATGTCCGCGCGCCGCTCGGCTTCACTAGCAGGCACAAGCCCCGGCCATCGACGTGCCGACCGGGTTTCGCGTTTTTCACCTTCAATGCGGTAAGTGCCATCGGTTCGAGTCCTTGCCTGAATTGATCCCACAATCGTTCCCACATTTCGGTGGGATTTCAGACAAACCGGGCCGATCGACCACGAACACTCTACAAGACAAATATCTGACTTTACAGTGTAGTTAGAGACGTCCCGGCATTGCCTGAGACAAAAGTTCTACACCTCTTCTGGGCACCATTTTATCTTATCAAGACTTTTTGAAACATCACAGAAATGGCGGATCTCTGCCATTCTTGATGTCTAGGGTAGAAAACGAGGTCTTGTTCCGGTTTGTTCCAGCGCCTGTGGGGGCACGGTTCTGGGCTCCATGCCAATAGAACCTAGTTCACACGGAAGTGGGCCCCAGATGAGCCCCAATGTGCAGGTAATCAAAGGCTTCCTGCCTGCCGACAAGGCGTACAAGAAATACGACTCGCGGGGTCTGTTGCTGCTGGAGAAGCCGAACGGTTGCGACCTCTGATATTTCAAATACCGCTTCGGCAGCAAGGAAAGTGAGCGACCCATCGGCGGTCCCAGAGATCGGCTTGTCCCAAGTGCGCCATCTAAGCGACAGAGCTCGGCTCTAGAGCGGTTTCCACACGTTCTGACTCGAAAGGGATTCCCTTACGGTCGCGGTTCTGATTCAAGCTTCCTGCTGGAGGCAGGAGGCCAGCATGGATGGCACGAACGCTTTCACAGGACCTTCGGGATCGGGTTGTTGCT
>DAICXZ010000013.1 GCA_027311945.1 Erythrobacter sp. | reverse complement strand
GCTGCGCAAGATCGGTGAACGCACAGTCCGCGGCCTGTGGGACCTGATCGGCACGCTCGTCGACATCTTCCAGCCCGATGAATGCGCCAATTACTTCAAATCCTGTGGCTACGAACCGGAATGAACGGAAACCGCTCTAATGCGGTGGCTCCATCTCGACCTATATTTGGAAAACGACCAAGCAAGCCAGGTAAATTTGAGGCATGGTTGCGTCGCAGGTCGCGACGATATCGGCGTTTCCGGATACGTAAGAATCTGGTCCAGTCGGGGCTGTTCGACGCGGTTTGGTACTTGCGGCGATATCCAGACGTTGGTGCGGCTGGCGTCAATCCTGCAGATCACTATCTGAAACACGGTGCGAGCGAGATGCGCGACCCTGGCCCTTTCTTTTCAACCGCCTCCTATTTGTTGATGTATGCTGACGTCCGTGCCTCCGGAATCAACCCTTTGCTGCATTATCTTCAATTCGGCTACGACGAGTTGCGCCATATCATGCCGAGCAGCTTGGCTCCGTGACTGGCCTTATTTTTGCCGGAATGGCACGGATATGCCTTCATCCCACCTACATGTGCCTCAATCCGGACTGATAATGACCAATTTCAACGAACAGAACTACATGGCTTGGCGGCTGCCCATGCGATTGGCCTACATCGTTGCCGAAAGTTTGCGGCATACAGACAGCGACGACGCGTATCGCACCCACGAAATCGGGCGTGCAATGGTGGACAGGGGCTTCGAAGTTCTCGTGTTCTCGCGGCCCGGATACCCTTGGGATACGGACGGTTTCGTTCCAAATCTTCATGTCGACCTAGACACTACCATTGAAGGTGTCCGGTATATCACGCTTCCCGGCATGACCACGCGGGCGTTGGGCGGCCGGGAATCCCCGCGCTTCGCTGAACGCGTACTTTACGAAGCCATGAGCGTCTTCCGTCCGGCATTGATTGTGGTGACTTCCAATTGGCAAAATGCCGAGCCTGCCGCCAACGTAGCGGAGCGTCTCGATCTGCCTTTTGTCTACGAGGTGCGCAATCGACCGCAGGATAGGGGGGGCTCGCTAGAAAGCCGTTCTTTGACTGACCGGGAGGCGGCCGCAAAAGAGACCAACATTGCCAGCAGGGCGACGGCTGTTATGGCGATGACCGATGCCATACGCCAAGACTTCCTGGCTCTGGGCGTTACATTGGACAGCATCAAGGTGCTTGCCAACGGAGTTCGGATAAGGCCTCCCCAAGTGCCTATACGGCGCAAGTCAGAATTTGGTTGCACGGCAAAACATCTGCTCGGTTTCGTTTATCATCCTAAAGATGAGGGTGGCGCAGAGCAGATAACCCGGCTAATTGCGGAACTGCGCTCCGGAGGCACAGATGTTGCTGCACTCATTTTGTCCGTAGATGCCTCTGGTGTCCCGGCCCAGCAAATTTCCCTACTCCAGCAGTCGGCAATTCTCTCCGAAGCACAGAAACTGGACATAACAGATCACGTCATGTTTGCTCCGCCAACAACGAGAGAAATGGCGGGTGTCTATTATGCTAGCTGTGACGCTTTGATTTTCCCAAGCCGCAGCTTGACCGAATACGAGCTGGCAGAGCCGTTGGAACCATATGTAGTCGCAGCTTACGCCGTGCCGCAATTTATCGCCGACGCTGCTGCGCTGTCAGCTGTGGTGGAGGACACGCAGGCCACAATGTTCAGAGAAGGCGATCTGTCTGACCTTGTCCAAAAACTGCAAATGCATCTTCGCGATGACATCTTCTTAAAAAGTCCGCGCAAGGAAGCTTACTGGCGGACGCGCATAGACCCACTAGCGGCTGTAATGTTGCCGCTCGCGCAGAAGTTCAAAGACCAAGAATCAGCCAGACTTTCTGGCGCAGCAGCAGTTGGCCGGATGCTTCCGCCATTCGATCTCAAAAACATACCAGAAACTCTTTTCACGCCTGAGCGAGGTTTGGCCGTGGCCGGCATTGGTCCATGCAACGAGCAGCGCTTTTCGACCGCCTCCTTTACCGCACTTACTCGGGCCAACCTCTTTTCCCATTTGGCGCTTGGAAACCCTGGCATCTTCCTCGTTGACTGGGCCGGGCTGCGGCGCGAGGCTGGCAATGGTCTTTATGAAGAATGGGCAGACTTATGGATGGTCTCGAACATGCGCCTGAATCGCCAGCTGATGGATGCGAGCAGGATTGCCGTAAACCGCGGCTGGAGACTGATGGTTTTGGGGCCGATGTCCGAGTCGGCGGCACCAATGTTCCGAACCGTATCGAGTGTTTTCGAAGTGGTATCTCCCGATGAAGAGGTGGTAGTGTGATACGGGTCGCGATACTAGCTGAACAGAATTTTAGCCTGATCGATGGCTCGACGATATGGCTTCTCAACGTATGCAAACTGATCGCGTTGCAACATGATATGGAGCCTGTCCTGGTCCTTAGTCACCCGCTCACCAATACCCATCTCGCCGACGAGCTGCCTGAACGAGTCAAGGTTATTGAGTTCGAGGATTTAGAGCAGGCCTCCCCTCGAGATCGTCTTTACCCGCCTTTTCTCGAGCCGGCGCTTGCCGCTGCCGAAGGCATTGTAGGGCGTTTTGATCGCGTCTTTGTCAGAGGAGCAGGTTTTCTCGAAGCGCTGTTGGAGAGCCCTGCTTGGGTTCACCGGGTTGTGGCTTATACTCCGGAGACGCTGCCCGATGTTTCAAAATCGGAACCGAACTGGCTGACATTGGCTCGGGCCGCTCGCACGAGGCTGATCGTGCAGTCTGAAATTGCAAAGCAAGCCATGGAGGCCCTCTCGGGCTATCCTGCTCAAGTTGTTCATGTTGTGCCACCGATTGTGTTTGCTGAAACTGCGCAAGCTGAACGCGAAGAGCTGCCAATTCGTCTATGCTATTCGGGCAAGGTTGACCCTGACTATGGCCTCGATTGGCTTCTCGAGTTCTGCACGACGCTCCCCGATCATACTGATTTGGCGACGACCATTTTGGGTGCGAAGGATACGTTTCGTAATCGCCACAAGAAGTTTTTTGAGAAGTTCGACGTGTATCGAGAAGCTGTGCTGTTGAGCCAGTCTACGCGCGAACAGTACTTTTCCAGTCTTTCTCATGCTGAAGCGAAGCGTGAAATGGGCAAAGCACACTTTGCGTTCTGTCTTCGCCATGACAGGTATAATGGCGTCATCGAAATCTCGACTAAGATCGTTGAGTTTTGTAGCCTAGGGGTGCCGCCGATTGTCAATGACACGGCGTTAAATCGAGCTCTGTTTGGCGACGACTATCCTTACTATGTTGATACACACTTAGAGGATCCGGTCAGCCGCTTGCATGAAATTATGCGCACGAAGGGTAGTGACACCTACGTCTTGGCTCAGCAGCGTATCGCGGAAATTGCAAAGCAGTTTTCAGCATCGCAGTTATCGCATCGGCTGGGCACTGCAATCCGAGGCTCTGAAGGTGGCGACCTTGACCCGGAGGGAAAATTCCGACGAGTTCTAATAGCGACACACGACCGGAAGTTTTTGAACCAATTTCTCGATCAGGTCCAAGGCGATCCGAAAGTCGAAATTAGCTGGCAGCATTGGTCTTCTACTGCGCAATTCGGCGTGGGTGAGCCCGACGTACCCGAAAGCGTCGATACGGTGTTTTGCGAATGGGCCTGTGAAAACGCGGTGTGGCACAGTTACAACAAACGTCCAGGAACCAAACTTATAGTGAGGTTGCACCGGTTTGAGGCGTTCCGAGCCTTTCCTTCGCGAATAAATTGGCCGGCCGTTGATGCCATAATAGTAGTCTCGAGTTATTTCCGCGACATATTGATAAGCGAACACGGGTGCGATCCAGAACGTATTCACATAATTCCGCAATTCATCGATTGGGATCAGCTGCAGCGCCAGAAACATGCGGGCGCTCGATTTACCTTGGGCATGGTGGGAATAAACCCATTCGATCACAAACGTTTTGACCGGGCGATCGATTTCTTCGTTAAGTTACGCCAGAGGGATGACCGTTTCCGCCTTGCGGTTCGCTCTGTAATGCCTTGGCAGATCGAGTGGGTGTGGAATGCAGACAACGACGACAAGATGCGTTTCGAAGAGGTTTTCAGGCGCATTTTTAACGACCCGCTTCTTCAAGGAGGTGTCCGTTTCGACCCTGCCGGCACTGATATGGAGGAGTGGTATCGAGGTGTTGGCACAATAATCTCCAGCTCCGATTCTGAAGGGTGCCACACTGCGGTTATGGAAGGGCTTGCCTCGGGCTGCGACGCTGTTGTCTACAATTGGCCCGGTTCAAGGTCGCTTTTCGGAGATCATGTGGTGGATGATATGGCAAATGCCTTAGAACGTGTTGTCGCATTCGCCAATTTACAGGATCAGAATCTGTACCGGGATGCTTTTTCACAAAGTATGAAGGAGTACGATGTGAAGGAGTTTACTAAGAAATTTTTTAGACTTTGAGGCAGGATATGACTGATAATCCAGAAGTGACATACGAATTCGTCGAACAAAAACGTCGGGCTTTTGCGAGAACACTTAAAGAATTCCTCGGAGCAGGAGGGCGCTACCACCACCCGGCTGTCGAACTGCCGTCACACAAACTCGAAGGTTGCGAGGTTCTCGTAAATCGTCTGGCGCTGCTTGACCGTGTCAAGAAAGGCGGTGTCATAGCAGAAGTTGGGGTCGACCGGGGAGACTTTTCTCTGGAGCTTCTAAACCGCTGTGAGCCAGTAAAGCTGCACCTTTTCGACATTGATATCGACCGGCTAGTGGATCCTACAATTTTGGAAGAGCTTGCTGGCGAAAGCAAACGCGTCGAGACTCATGTGGGCGATAGTGGCTTGAACATGTCTCGGATGCCGGACAACTACTTTGATGTTATTTATATTGATGGCGATCACCGTTATGAGGGCGTTATCCGAGACATCGAAGCATCTGCGCCCAAGCTCAAGACGGATGGTGTGTTCATTTTCAATGATTACGCCGTGTGGTCACCTGCCAGTATGTTCCACTGCGGCGTTGCCCGCGCCGTGAATGAATTCTGCCTGAAAAATCCTTACAAGTTTCGTTATCTGGCGCTTCAACCGATGATGTACAATGACGTCATGTTGGTACCGGAAACCTGAGGCACGCCTAGCATCAGCGAGATGCTCGAGGCACTAGTTCACTTGCGGAGAGTGTATGTCTGTGATTGAAAAGGGCGAGCGGCGGTTTAGCCGTTTCCAGTCTGAACATCGAAAGCACTTCGGAGCGGACCCAAAGGGGCGTTTTTTGGATTTCGGGTGTGGAGCGGGCGGTTTTGTTATAGCAGCACTGCGCGCAGGCCACGAGGTCAAAGGTGTCGAAGTTGACGATGCGCGCGAGCAGCAGTTCCGTGCAAATGCTAGAACTCACGAGCCGGCTGCTGAGCAGAGCCTGCATATGTATGACGGTCGGCAGATGCCGTTTGAATCGAACTGCTTTGACTGTTGCTACTCTTGGTTCGTATTCGAACATGTAACAGAGCCTCAAACTTGCTTGAAGGAAATCGTTCGCGTTCTCAAACCGGGCGGGACGCTGTCGCTTTTCGCCGACGACGTTCGCAACTGCTGGGACGGCCACGCAATGGCCCCGTGGCCTCCCTATCTTCCGCGAAAGTTTGCCACTGCCTATGCCGAAGGACTAGGGTTGCCGGAGCAAGCGGCTTTCTTAACAGAGCAGGTTGTCTACATAAGTGCGCCGACGATAGTCGATATTCTCACTACGTTTGGAATGCGCATCGTGAGGGTAAACGCTGAACCCGAATTGAATCAAAGCTTAATTGCGGAAAGCATCAACGTCACCAGCGATAACGAGGCGCGTGCGCTGGGCGAAAAAGTTGCACAGCAAAAACCTTGGACGCCCCCGCGGGAAAACCTCACGGTTTTTGCGGTAAAGCCATGACCCTCTGAATGCCTATGTGCCAGAAGCCCGTCCACCCTAACGAGACCGCTTCCTTTGATCAAAACACGGGTGGCTGCGACGGAGCAGATTCCGATGGAGTGGCAGATCTTGTCAGTCACCACCCCCTGCTCGAGCAACGTTGTGGTGAGAGTCTGACCGAGACAGCTGATGTAAGCGATGAAGTGGTGCGGCTTGAAGCGCTGGTTGCCTTGCTCCAGAGGCAACTCCGGAATGCCAGCCTGCAAAGCTATATCGCAGGTGAACTTGGATCAGCTTTTGCGCAACAGGAGGCGCTCTTCTCAAAACCATTCTTCGCACCGGCGTGTAGACGCGCAAAGTTGCGAATGTCGCGAGACATTGATCTGGTCAGAAACTCCGCTCTGTTTGATGCAGAATGGTATGGCGCCATGTATTGCAATGCAGTTGAAAAGGTCAGCGACCTAGCCTCGTACTTCGTGGCAAACGGAGCCTACCAGCTGCACAATCCGGGGCCCGGTTTCAATTCTCTAGATTATCACATCGCTCATCCTGATGTTACGACGGCGAGAATCCCGGCTTTTTTGCATTATTTGCGTAATGGTCAAGCAGAGGGCCGCGCGATCTTTAGCGTGGGGCCGCCTCTCCCCGACCCTCCGTTAAAGCTTATCTAAAACGAATTTCTCCGTAACTTTGGTCAATGTATCATGTGAGGGCTTGTGCTTGAATTTGTCGTGCTTGCCGCCGCGCAGCCTCACTGAATCGACCGAGAAGATCGCGATCTGCATCAAGGGCAAGCACCGCTTCGGCCACGGCAATGACTGAGTCCTGGGGGACAACTAGTCCGGTCGTTCCGCTTACGACAAGCGATGGTGGGGCACCGCGGTCATAGCATATCACCGGGCGGCCAGCCGCCATGGCCTCGACGACGGTCCGGCCGAAGCTTTCCGCAAACTGCGACAGGCTGACAACCACGTCCGCCTGGGTGACCGCTGCCAGTGGACTTGCTGCATATCCGCATAATCGCACGTTGGGCGGGAAGGGACGAAGGCCCTCAAGATCGACAGTATTTGGACCGATGAGTAGAAAACGCACCGCAACTCCGAGGCGGGCGACCAGATCGGCGGCGGCTACGAAGTCGCCGATTCCTTTTTTCGCAATGTTGCTGCTGATCAGGCCAACATTCAAGAAACGCCCGGGCTCGAAGGGCAAGTCGAACAGGGACTCATCTACGGCATTCGGTCGCACTGTGATGCGGGCCGGGCAAGCAAGCCATTTGGCGGTCGCGGTAGAAGGCACAACGAAGCGATCCGCATCAGCTAGCAACTGTTTGCGCAGTACTTCGGGGGATATTGCGACCGATCGGCACAGTTCGGGGTCTTCCGCAGGCATCTCGCGCACATATACAACACTCGGCACTTTCTCCGCGCGCGCGGCAGTTAGCGGCGCATCAAGCATGGCAGTGTTCACATGAATTTCGCAAGGATCATGCTTTCGAATGAGAGCCCGGATGGCTGCGATCGTGTCCGGATTTTGCCGATAAATCCCGCTGCGCCAAGTTTGAGGTAGCGTTTCGACGGAGGCGCAGAGTTGCCGCAAGCGTCCAAGATACTCAGCGTTGTGATGCGAAGGTAGGACCACAACCGGCGAGTAACCGGTGCGCTGGAGGCGAGCCAGGACGTCCAGCAGGCTTCGCTCCGCTCCAAACAATGTCTCGCCCGAAAGATGTGCGAAGACGAGCACTGGCAATGCGGCGCCTTCGCTTTCCGCTATATCCCCTGCGAAGCTCGGGAGGCGGAGTTCAGGAACATCGTGCGGGCGCTTCAAAAAATGCAGCAAAGGATTTTCCTGCGGCCCAAGATCGCTTTTCAGCCTGTAGCCGCTAGTGCTGAAAAGCGGCCCTGGGTCGCGATTCTCTTCCGCGCCTGAAGCTAAGTAATGACGCACGGCCCCCATACCGGAATGTCTCACGTCTGGATACGCCTGCAAGTACCAATCCTCGTCGAAAAATTCAGAACCTTTAAGCTTGTCAAAGTCGTTTTCGGGACCTGGCGGTGGGCCCAAATCAATTTGTACCGGGACGGCAAACGGGCGGGTAGAAGGATGTTCTGGTAAGTAGAGCTGATCGGGTCGACTTGCCTGGCTATGCCAGTACTTGGCTGCTTCCATATGGTCGTGGCGAACGCCGCGCACTTGCGTACGCAGATGCGTCTCACTTTGATTGGTGAGGGAATCTGCAAGGGTGCGAGCAAACGCTAGTGGAACACCCGGACAGACCTCGACTATTGCCTCAGGACCATACAGATGGAGTATGCGGTAATAGTATTCGGTGTCAGCGTTAACACTGAGGCGGTCCCAATAGCCGATCTCGTCGCGCAGACTGGTGCGAAACATTAAAGACGATACGTTGCGATGAATCCAGCCACCTTCCTTGGGTGATCGAGTCATTGCGAGATCATTGCCGGCGCGAACCCAATGCGATACCGAAGCTTTGCAACGACTGTTGTCCAGCAACGCTCTTACTTGCAGCTCGATCTTTTGCGGATGTGACCAATCATCGGCGTCATGGACTGTGACGAAATCTCCCAGCGCCTTGGCTAAGCCGAAATTGCGCACCGGATAGGCCCCCTCGTTGCGCTCGCGTAAATGCACCTTTATGCGATTGTCATGTTCGGCAAGCGTGCATGCGACTGACGGGCTGGCATCGGTTGAGCCATCGTCTATCAAGAGTATTTCTAGGTTCGGCCATGATTGTGCGCACAGGCCGCGCAAGGCTGTCGGAAGTTCAAGCGCTGCATTATGGATCGGCACAATTACGCTTACGAGTGGCGCGTTATGCGGAACGGTAACTTCTGGGAGGTGGTGCTCTGCGACAAGTCGGTCGAATGATGGGGTGTCGCCGGGTAACAGCGAAACTTTCGAAAGGCCTGCGCCACGGTGAAGGCGTCGGAGCACCTCCGATAGTCGACGCGTGTCGGCGCCTTCGGCGCGCGAAACTTGGAGCTCGGCCAATGTCAGGTCGGCGTGCGAACCAAAGCGCTCGATAGCTTCGTTGAGCAAGGTACGAGCTGTGGCGATATCGCCGTGCGCTGTACATAGCTGGATCGCAAGCAAAAAGGGTCCTTGATGGTCGACCACGTGTTGGTGGTCGCGATCGGCGTGAAATGCGAGGATAGCCTGTCGCGCACGTTCGGCAGTGCCATGCTCTGCTTCCCAGCGAGCTAACACCCAGCCGGCGAGGGCGCGCTCTGCGGGCGGGCCATCTGCAACAAGGCTGCGAAGCAGCGGAAGAACCTTTTCGTCATGGCCGCCCCACAGCAACTGATCTAGCTCGAGCACGAAGGGTGCCGAGGGCGTTGATCCTGCCGACCAATGGCGGCCGTATTTCCAATCGAATGAAGTCGCAGTCGCTTGGTGAAATGGGGTGTGTGGCAAACACGATGTCATTTGAGGTCTCCGCAAGCCCATATCCCTTGCAGACTGTATCGCTTGTTAGCGTGCGAAAGATTTAGGCGCACACTTGGTAGCTTGAAGGCCACGATATGCACATATTACTGAATTATCTCAAGGATCCGTGAAAAAACAAGATTTGGCTCCAGGGCAATCAACGGATTTCAAGCCAAAAACGTCAAATTACATTCTACTAATGGTTTAGATTTGGGGATTTGAGTTGTTCTCCAGGTGCCAGTGTATGAAAGCGTTCAGAGCCGCTCATACATCGCGATCGCTTCGTCCACATCCTCGTATATTTGTGCCACCCCATTATCTAAGACAATGGCACGGTTGCAGTATTGCCGAACCATTCCCAAGCTATGCGAGGCGAGCAGAAGGGCGCGATCTCGGCGACCTTCAAAGAAGTGCTCCTTGCACTTATCTCGGAAATTCTTGTCGCCGACCATAATCACTTCGTCGATTAGGTAGCATTCGAACTCAATGGCGAGCGAAAGGGCAAAGGCGAGCCGCGCGCGCATGCCAGATGAGTATTGTTTCACCGGCATGTGAAGGTTCACACCGAGTTCGGTAAATTCTTCCACGAAAGTGCGCATCTCGGAGTAAGGCTTGTCGTAGATGCGGGCGATGAAGCGAGCGTTGTCGTATCCCGTGAGGCTACCTTGGAAGCCGCCAGTGAAGCCGAGTGGCCAAGAGCATGTCATCTTGCGTGTAATCTTGCCTGAGGTGGGCATTTCCACCCCGCCAAGCAGACGGATCAGCGTAGACTTGCCAGCTCCATTGCGTCCCAGAAGGCCGATGCGATCAAGTGGGTTAATGACAAAATCGACCCCCTTAAGCACCGATTTGGTCCCCTTGCCAACACGATAGTCCTTATGAACTTCACTGCAAACGATCATGATACGGTCATTGTCCGCCGCACTCGTCGGCATAATGTCAGCCCTAACAGCAGGCAGGCAAGCGAGACCCCAAGCGCCTTGGGCAGATCGTAATAGGGTGTGACCAGATCCCCGAAGGCACCATATCGCATCAGCTCCATCCCTGACACCAAGGGCGACCACATTAGGACGTCACGCATTGGCGGCGACAGCCAGGCTGCTAGATTGAATACGCCGGAGAAAGGGATAGCGACGTAGACGCTGATGGGCACGAGTTTTTCCACCACTTCCGACATTTCGGACAGAGGTGCCAGAACGGTGGCAACGGAAATCACAAAGAAGACATACACACACCAGCCAAGGATGATTGCTCCGACATTTTCTGGCGCGGTAACGATTTCAAAGAAGTAAAGCACAATGCCAGCGAATATATAAGCCGCCATTGCGCCGATCGCTTCGATCGATACGCGCACAAATATGAAGTCGAGAACCTTGACTTGCCGGTGATAAAGCAACGCGCTGTTGCTCTGAAAAATCTTGGAGGAGCGGCCGAAAGCATGCCGCAGAAATGTCAGGGGAATATAGCCCGTTGCAACGAATGCAATTACACTAATGCTTCCGCTGTTATGGCCACCAGCGATAGTCCACACAATGCCCACGAGCCCGGCAAAAAGAAGAGGTTCGACAATGATCCACAAGAAGCCGATATTGTCACGCCCGAATCGTGTCACGAGCTCGCGCATGATCAGGGCCTGCACCACCTTTGCTTGGACGTGAAGACCTTGTGATAAACTCGCCATTGCCTAGCTTTCCGGGGCATGTTCGCGAATGCCGACAGAAAGCATCCAGCCGACCAGATAGATACACAGTGAGGCGAAGATTACCGCCAGAATGCTCTTCAGCCGGTTAGGAAGGATGGGAGCATCTGGAAGGTTGGGTTCGACAACACGCTCCAGATAGTACTGCTGCTGCTCTGCCTCAATGCGCGCTTGCTCAAGCGATGAATTGGCCACGGTCAAGAGTTGGGTAGCGAATTCCTGCTCGACCAGTAGGTTTTCGTATTCGGACAAGCGGGAGGCAAGGCCATCACTTGTTCCGACTGCGCGGCTCGTTTGGGTATCGATCTGTTGCCGGGTTGCGACGATCCGCTCTCGAATGGCCGGGATCGACGGGTGACTGGGCGCCATGCGCTGCAACTGGGAAAGCTGCGCCTGGAGTGCCGTTTCTTGTGCGATCAGTTCGTTGGATACGGCCATCACGCCCATGCCTTCTTCTTGCGGATCGAGAATCCGCGCGGAATTGCGAAAGGCCCCAAGACTGATTCGCGCATCACGCACCCGCTTCTGCGCCTCGTCGACACGCTCGTCCGCCTCGGCGATCGCCTGCGCGTTTACCCTTTCATTTAGTTGATTGACTAGCCTTTCGCTCAATTCCAGAAGCCCCAGATTGATGGCTTGCGCTTCTTGTGGGGTGAAGGCCTCCACCTTCAACTGGGTCAGGCCGCTAGTCGGATCTGGCATGGCGCTCACTTTCCCGAGGTAGAACGCGTAGAGATCCTCGAACGAACCGCTCTCCCAAAGGCGTGGAAAACCGCTGAACAGGTCGGCTTCGGGAGACGAGAAGGCGCCGCGAACGTCCACCTTCTGGGAAAGGTCGGCAAGCGCATCGCGTGAGTGCAAGTAGCCGATAATTTCGCTAGATTGCTCCTGTCCGCCGCCAAGGCCGGTTCGCTGCAAGATGCTGCCGATCGAGGCACTGCTGGCCGATTGTTTGTCAGGTGCCTTGATGACGAAGCTGGACACCGAAACGTAAATATCGGCAGCAATGAAGCCGAAATACAGAGTGCCCAGCAGTGAAGGCAGAACTACAAATGCACCAAACCAGCGCCATCGCTTGAGCAGGGCAACGGTCTTGTTTTCCGTTTCAATTTCGCCAGCTTGGCGCTGAAGGTCTGGATCATGGTGCATTGGTAATAATTCAACTCAATCACGGGTAGAGCATACAGCGCCTACCCACTTCGGCTGGCTAACCCCAAACGAGGGATTGATAGCAATAGCTTGATGAATCTCTCACAAACAAGTCTGCGCTATAGCGGATGGGGAACTTCTAATTTTGCCATAGGCTCTTCGAATGACGCCGTTAACGCAATGCTTCGTGAAAGGCACGCGTTTTTGCAATCGCGCGCTTGCGTCAGTGGCTGTCGCCATCACCGGGATATGTCGGATGTCCGTTCAAAAAGCATGCGCAGCATGCGCGCTGCTCCACGGCTTCCTCCCTTCACTGCGCGCAGCAATTGCCAAAAGTCCCGCCGCAAGCTGCCGCGTTCATCCAGCGCGCAATACATCCGCCAGAACCGCTCCACGCCTAAGACCTGTGGCACCAGGAAAACCCCGTGATAGCCGAAACTTCGGGCGGGATCGCCAGCGCGTTCCGCCGCAAAGGCATCGGCCAGTTCGGCCGGGGCGAAGCGCATCCCGTGCTGCTCCAACAGTGGGCGATTGGTTCGGCATATCGCAATATCCTCTGGGTGGTACGCCTCGAAGTCGGTAGCGCGGCAGGCCTCCATCAAGCGCCTGCTGCGCAAGGAAAACCCACCATTGCCCACCTCATAGCCATCATCGAACTGCGGCCAGCTGGCGCCGACATAGTCGTAATCGAGAAACTCTGGTCGCCAGCGAGCGGGATCGATCACGTGCCCGTCCCATTGCACCACAAGGCAATGCTCGGTGTGAATGTGGTCGACCAGCTGCGTAAGCATGAACTGTGAATAGGTTTTGGCCGAGGTCAGCCGTTCGATCGGCACCACCCGGATCGCGCCGTCGGTTTCATCCGCGGCACCCGCATCATGCGTGCACAGGATCGCCTCAGCGAAGTCCACGTATTGCATGCTCACCCGCATGGCCTCGAGCGTGGCCGGCAGGTTGGTCGAACTCACCGCGCACAGCGTGACGCTCGGCAGCTGCAAACGCTTGGCTGGAGGGGACGGCATCAATCCATCGGCAGGCATCAGCGCTTCCTAAGTCCGCGCCACGAACTGCTCGCTGACCGGGCTCAGCGCGGGATGGTGGAACGGGTCAGCCTGCCACGTGCGCCAGTCATCGCCCGGGCGAGGTTCGCGCAGGCCCCAGCGGCTGCGCAGGGCCGCCAGCTCTCCGGCCTGGCGCTCGGCCCCTACCGGATCGCGATCGAACCCGCGTGACACCGATTCATGATGCACGAGCTGGGCTCGCGGCTCGTAAAGGCTCTGCCAGCCGCGCGCATTCAACTTCATGCAGAGATCGACATCGTTAAAGGATACCGTAAAGTGCTCTTCGTCAAAACCGCCGACGGCGAGGAAGCTGCTCTTTCGGACTACCATGCAGGCAGCGGTGACGGCCGAGGCGAACTGGGGCAGGGCATGGCGGTGGAAGTAGCCCGCCTGCGCCGGCTTGAGCAAGCGATGGGCATGTGCCGCCCCGCCGCCAATGCCCAGGACTACGCCAGCATGCTGAATCCGCCCGTCAGGATAAAGCAACTGTGCCCCCACGGCGCCTACGTCTGCGTGCATCGCCTGATGTGCCATCACCGTCAGCCAATGAGGATCGGCGATTTCGATATCGTTGTTGAGGAAGCACAGGAGTTCGCCTGAGGTCTCGTTGACTGCGCGGTTGTTGAGGGCTGCGAAATTGAAGGGCCCGTTATCTGAGAGCACACGGGCGAAGTCGGGCTCGAGTTCGGCGAGGAAGCGCAGCGTTTCCGGCTCGTCGCTCCCGTTGTCGATCACGATGATCTCGATGCTGCCCGGATAGTCGGTCGCGGCGAGGCCATCGAGGCAGGTGCGCAGCAGGTCGACACGGTTGCGGGTGGGCACGATAACGCTGACGCTCGGCAGCCTGTCGCGCTCCTCGGCGCTGAGCACGAACGGGGCAGGGCGCTGTGGCTCAGGCCGGGTGCGTCGGTGGTAGAGCACCTCGCGCAAGTGACGCGGCTGTCCGCCCTGCGCTGTGGTTTGTTGGGTCACCCGACGAACAAGGTCGGCGGGCCAGTCGTCAGTGAGCGGCGCGGTGAGGTTGGCTTCCGGCAGGCGTACCAGCACGGTCCCGGCCAGATAGTCGAAATGGCGGTATAGCTCCGCGTTCCAGTCCGGCTTGAAGTGTGGATCGCAGCGGCGGCCGTGCGCGTCGAGCAGGTCATCGTCGGCATAGATGAGGTGGGTCGCGTCGGCGGCCTCAACCAGTGCCGTGCGCAAGACCTCGCCAGCTCCGATGGCGAGCAGGTCGCCGCCATAGATCGGGAGTACCCATGCCCCCCGTGCTTCCTGCAAAACCGCTTGCAAGGCGGCGTCCGGGTGGCCGGGAGCAAGCCGGGCCTCGATGCCCTCGGCGGCGAGGCTGGCGAGTGTCGCCTCCTCTCCGGTGCCGGTGCGAACCAGTGCCACAACAGGCGGAGCCGTGACCGGGCTGCGGGCCTGAACCGTGCCTGCGTCGGCTTCCTGTGCCAGCCACAGGCGATAGGCGCGCGGCGAGGTGCCGAGCAAGGGGGCGATCGTCAGCCGGGCGCGCAGGCGTTTGCCGCACAGCCTCCACCACAGGCCCCGCAAATAGCGCCTGGGATTCAGCCGCAGCGCATCGAAGTGAACCGCCAGCCGCAGGAGCGCGCGGTTGCCACCTTGGGAAACTGCCTGGCGGTGGTGAGGCAATTCCTTGCTCATGACGGTCCTCGTGCCAATTCTGCCGGGCCTTGGCAATCCGGCTCGGCCAGAAACCGGCGCCGATAAATCAGCGCTGCAACAGCGCCCGCCACCAGTCTTCGTTGGCAAGATACCAGGCAAGCGTGGCGGCAAAGCCCTCGGCAAAGCTGTTGTGCGGGCGGTAGTCCAGCTCGCGCTCGATCTTGCTGCAATCGATGGCGTAGCGCCGGTCGTGGCCTGCGCGGTCTGTCACG
Source organism: Erythrobacter sp. (assembly GCA_027311945.1). Classification (GTDB taxonomy): domain Bacteria; phylum Pseudomonadota; class Alphaproteobacteria; order Sphingomonadales; family Sphingomonadaceae; genus Alteraurantiacibacter. The sequence goes on along the minus strand of DAICXZ010000013.1, from coordinate 52,079 downwards.
AATGTCTTGAGGTCGCTCGTTGCCTTGCCGTTGGCGGCGGGCGCATCGGGATAGCGTGCGGCCAGTCCGTCGACCTCCACGAAAGCGCGGTCGACTGCCGCACAGATTGCGTCGATCACCGTCATGTTCGGCAGTTCCTCACCGCCGCCGATGTTGTAGACCTCGCCCGGCTTGCCGCCTTCGAGCACCAGCTCGATGCCGCGGCAATGGTCCTCCACGTGCAACCAGTCGCGCACGTTCATGCCGTCGCCGTAGATCGGCAGGGCCCGCCCCTCAAGGCAGTTGATGAGGAATAGCGGGATCAGCTTTTCGGGGAATTGATAGGGACCATAATTGTTCGAGCAATTGCTCGTCGTAGTCTCCAGCCCGAAGGTGTGATGGTAGGCGCGCACGAGGTGGTCGCTCGCCGCCTTGCTCGCCGAATAGGGCGAGTTGGGGGCATAGGGGGTGGTCTCGCTGAAGGCCGGATCATTGGGGCCGAGCGAGCCATAGACCTCGTCGGTCGAGACATGGTGGAAGCGGTGCGGGCGGCCTGAGCCCTCGTCGAGCCACACGGTCCGCGCGGCTTTCAGCAGCGAATGGGTGCCATCCACATTGGTGCTGATGAAGGCGTCCGGCCCGCTGATCGAGCGGTCGACATGGCTTTCGGCGGCGAAATGGACCAGCCGGTCGATCCCGCGCTCGCGCAGCAGGCGTTCGACCAGCGCGGTATCGCGGATGTCGCCCACCACCAGATCGACACCGTCGAGCCCATCAAGGTTGGCCGGATTGCCCGCGTAGGTCAGCAGGTCGAGCACGCAGACGGTATCGTCCGGGTGCGCCTTGCGCCAGTGATGCACAAAGTTCGCGCCGATAAAACCAGCGCCGCCGGTAACGAGGATTTCAGCCATTCGACAGTTCTTCTGTCAGCATGGCACGCAGATTGCAGCGCCAGTGAGTGTGGCCGTCTTCGAGCAGCGCACGTGTCTTGCTGCAATCGAGCAACGAGAAGGCAGGGCGAGCGGCGGGTGTGGGATAGGCGCTGGTGGGAATTGGGGTGATCGGGATCGCCTTCCCCAGCATACCGAGCGCCAGCGCCTCTTCCTGAATGGCGACGGCGAAGTCGTACCAGCTGGCGACGCCTGCATCGCTGTGGTGGAAGGTGCCGCTGGCCTCCTTGGCGACCAGCCCCCAGATGGTGCGCCCCAAGCCGGGAGCCCATGTCGGCGCGCCGATCTGGTCGGCCACCACGTTCAGCGCGGGCTTTTCCGCCATCAGGCGCAGCATGGTCCGCACGAAGTTGGTGCCGCCTGCGGTGTAGACCCAGGCCGTTCGCACAAGCAGATCGCTGTCGCGCAGGTGGTCCTCGCCCTCGGCCTTGCTGCGGCCATAGGCAGAAATCGGGTTGCGGCTGTCGTCGGGCCGGTAGGCGCGGCTCGCCATGCCGTCGAATACGAAGTCGGTGGAGACGTGAACCAGCTTGCCCTCATGCGCGGCAACCAGTGCGGCGACCGCTTCCGCATTGATGGCGCGCGCCGTGTCCTCGTCGCTTTCGGCCTTATCGACGGCGGTATAGGCGGCGGCGTTAATCACCAGATCGGGCGATACTTGCGCGACCAGCGCGGCGATGGTGCTGCTATCGGCAAGGTCGCAGTCGTCGCGAGTGACGGGGTGGATATCGACTGTGGCAGGAGCGGTGGCGATCAGGCCGCGCCCCAGCTGGCCGTTGGCCCCGGTAATCAGGACTTTCACGCAAAGGCCTCCACATCGCTCAGCCGGGTGCCCTTGGCGTCCTTCGCCGAAAGCTGGACCTCGATGCCATCAAGCGGCCATTCGATGCCGACATCAGGATCGTCCCAGGCCAGCGAGTGTTCGTGTTGCGGCGCATAGGGGGCATCGCACTTATAGAGAAAGTCGGTGTCATCCTCGAGCGTGAGGAACCCGTGGGCAAAGCCCTGCGGCACCCAGAACATGCGCTTGTTCTCGGCCGAGAGTTCCACACCCGTCCACTGTCCGAAGGTAGGGGAGGATCGCCTGAGATCCACCGCCACGTCGAACACGGCGCCGCTGACCACCCGCACGAGCTTGCCCTGCGGACCGGGATTCTGGAAGTGCATCCCGCGCAGAACGCCCTTCTGCGAGCGCGAGTGGTTGTCCTGCACAAAGGCGATGTCGAGCCCTGCTTCCGCGAACTTTGCGGCGCTCCAGCTTTCCATGAAGAAGCCACGTTCGTCACCGAATACCTTGGGTTCGATAACCAGCGGCCCGGCGATGTCGCATTTGGTAATGATCATCGGCCGGGTCCTTCGTTCAGCAGTGCCATCAGGTATTCGCCGTAGCCCGACTTCTTCAGCGGCGCGGCAATAGCCTCAAGCTTGGCATCGTCGATGAAGCCCTGCCGCCAGGCGATTTCCTCGGGGCAGCAGATCTTGAGGCCCTGCCGCTCCTCGGTGATGCGGACATAGCTGGCGGCATCGAGCAGCGAACCATGGGTGCCGGTATCGAGCCAGGCAAAGCCGCGGCCCATGATCTCGACCGACAGCGCCCCATCGTCGAGATAAAGGCGGTTGAGATCGGTGATTTCTAGTTCCCCGCGCGGCGAAGGCTTCAGGTCGCGGGCGCGGTCGACCACGGTGTTGTCGTAAAAATAGAGGCCCGTCACCGCGTAGTTCGACTTCGGCTGCGCTGGCTTTTCCTCCAACGATAAGGCGACGCCATCGGCGTCAAAATCCACCACGCCATAGGCCGCCGGGTCTTTCACCCGGTAGGCAAAGACGCTGGCTCCACTGGTGCGTGCGGCAGCATTGCCGAGCAATTGCGGGAGGCCGTGGCCGTAGAAAATGTTGTCGCCCAGCACGAGCGCGCTCGGGCTATTGCCAACAAAGTCCGCGCCGATATGGAAGGCCTGTGCAAGGCCATCGGGGCTGGCTTGTACCGCGTAGCTAAGAGAAACGCCGAAATCCGAGCCATCGCCCAGCACCCGGCGGAACTGATCCTGATCCTCCGGCGTGGTGATGATCAGGATATCGCGAATGCCCGCCATCATTAGTGTGGACAGCGGATAGTAAATCATCGGCTTGTCGAAGACCGGCATCAATTGCTTCGAAACGCCGCGGGTGAGCGGATAGAGCCGTGTCCCCGAGCCTCCGGCGAGAATTATTCCTTTGCGGGCAATATCCATCATACCTTGTTTCAGCTTTTCTGCGCACCTCGGGGCGGGTTTAATCCCGTTCAGTACAGCAGTTTTGCTTCGGGCCAAGGGGTGTCGCTGCCTTGTAGGTAAGCAACACTAGAGGGCGGCCGGTATCGCACCGGGCCCCGGTCAATCCGGAACCGCAAAAGTCCCCGACACACGCCCGCCGGGCCGATCGCTGGTCGCAGCGCCGCTGCCGTCCACGCTCGACAGGCCCGAGTTGAGATCGATCACCAGCCGTCCGCCATTCAGCTTGTCGCCGCCACGGTTAAGGCCGACGTTGCCCGACAAAATGATCGTCTTGCGGTTGAAGTCGTAGACCCCGGCGTCGCCGCGCGCACGTTCGTTACCGCGCGTCACGACCACGTTCCCGCTCGCATCGAGCCGCTGGATCGTGAGCTGGTCAGTGTCGCTGTAGGCGATGGTGGTGCGCTGCGCGGTCAGCCGCAGGTCGCCCTGCCGGATATCGACCGAGCCCGACAGCACCACGCGGTTCTGCCGGTCCTGCAGCTCAATCCGGTCGGCACCAAAGTTCACTGGCTGGTTCGAATCGAACGAGCCGAGCGATTGCGCCCCGGCAATCGAAGAAAAGGCCAGCGCACCGGCGGTGCCGGCAATCGCCCCGGCCGCGAGGCCCTGCAGCGCCAGCTTGCGCAAGGATGGACGCATCTTGGTCATGGCCCGGTTCGATAAGCCATCCTGCGTCATTGGCAACTCCTCATCGTACGGCATTCGGAAGGCGCAGCTTGCCCGGCACCATGCGCATGCGGGCATTGCCCGAGAGCAACAGCGTACGCGCAGCAAGATCGGCGCGAATCCGGTCGGCGCTGAAGTTGCCCGCCGGGATAATGCCGCTCACGCGGCCCGTGCCGGTCATCACCCGGTCGGCGAGATCAATCGCGACATTGCGCGCGCTCATCTCGTAGCCGTCGGCAGCGGTGAAGCGAACGATACCGGGAACCGACACCACCTCATCGTCGATATCGTAGCGGGCACCGGGCGCACTAAGCACGGCGGGGCCTTCGGGCAGGACGATCCGCGCGGTCAGATCCTGCAGCTGTACCAGCGGCAGCGAGTTGCTTTCCTGCACCGCACTGCCCGCCATCAGTGAGAACGGGCGGCCCTGATCGTCTTCACCGCGGTACATCGCATCGTTCACGCGCAGCCGGTCTTCGGCAATGGCCACCTTGTTGCGGTCAAGCAGGAAACTCACCTCTCCGCGTGGGGAAAGCGGGGTGATCAGCATCATCGCCGCGATCATGCCCACCAGCGCAGGCAGGCCCAGCGCCAGCACCCGCACGATCTTGTCGAGCGGCGAGCCGGGGGTGGCGAAGGCCTGGCGGCGGGTGCGGATACGGTCGGCTCTGGTGGTCATGATGGCTGGTGCGTAGCGGGCGCCCTATTCGTGGCTGAAGATGTCCTTATCCGCCCAACCGGCCAGATCGAGCCGGGCACGCGTGGGAAGGAAATCGTAAGCCGCCTGCGCCATTTCAAGCCTGCCCTCGCGTTCGAGCCGCGTTAGCAGGATCTCGCGCATGCGGTGGAGGAAGCGCACATCAGATGCTGCATACTCGCGCTGCGCATCGGTGATCGTGTCCGCGCCCCAGTCGGAACTCTGCTGCTGCTTCGACATATCCTCGCCGAGCAGCTCGTTGACGAGGTTCTTCAGGCCATGGCGATCAGTGTATGTGCGGGTCAGCTTGGAGGCGACCTTGGTGCAGAAGACCGGGCCTGCTTCCACGCCGAGATAGTGCTCGATGGCAGCAAGATCGAAGCGGGCGAAGTGGTAGATCTTCACGCGGTTCCGATCCGCCAGCACTCGCTTGAGGTTCGGCGCATCGTAGCTGCTGCCGTTCCTGAAGCGGACGAGGTGCTCATCACCCTTGCCGTCGCTGATCTGGACCACGCACAGGCGGTCGCGCGCGGTGACGAGGCCCATCGTCTCGGTATCGACGGCGAGCGGGTGGTCGGGCGCGAGATCGGCAAAGGTGCCGTCCGGCAGGTCTTCCTCGTGGAAATAGACAGTCATGGCTCGGCCCTTAGGCGCATCGGGGATAGAGGGAAAGAGCCGCTGGCGGCGGCCCATCAGCTTGCCTAGGCTGCGTGGCATGTCCGATACAGTCCCCGCAAGCTGGGCCAAGGTGCTCGATCCGGTCCTTTCGCAGCCCGCTTCGCGCCAGCTGGGCGGCTGGCTGCGCGCCGAGGAGGAGGCGGGCAAGGCGATCTACCCGCCGCGTGGCACTCGTTTGCGCGCGCTTGAGCTGACCCCGCTCGACGAAGTGAAAGTGGTGATCCTCGGGCAAGACCCTTATCACGGGCCGGGGCAGGCGCATGGCCTGTGCTTCTCGGTGCAGGACGGGGTTGCCCTGCCGCCTTCGCTGAAGAACATCTATGCCGAAATGGCCGACGATCTGGGCATTGCGCCTGCTGCGGGCGGCAACCTCGAAAGCTGGGCGCGGCAGGGGGTGCTCCTGCTCAACAACACGCTGACGGTGGAGAATGGCAAGGCGGGCAGCCATGCGGGCAAGGGTTGGGAGGCGATCACCGACGCCTGCGTCGCTGCCGTGGCCGAGCGTGATGAACCAGCTGTGTTCATCCTCTGGGGCAGCCATGCGCAGGGCAAAGCCGCGCGGATTCCGGCGCTGCGCGAGGGCGGGCCGCACCTGCTGATCAAGAGCCCGCATCCGAGCCCGCTGTCGGCCTATCGCGGGTTTTTCGGCTCGAAGCCGTTTAGCCGGGCGAATGAATTTCTCGAAGCGCACGGGCGCGGCGCGGTGGACTGGCGCTTGCCGGAAGGGTGACGAAGTTGACAGTCTGTCAGCCTCGGAGACTGCGGAAGGCACAGTGATTTCATGACCTTCGCGCTTGACGCCAAAGTTGACACTTTGCTGCTTTCGTTCGGAGTGTCGCTGGCACTTGGTCATGCGCTGATATGGACGAGTCTAGGGCGGGTAGGAAAGTGACTTTCCGATGGGTGTCGGAGGAGGCGTCGCCGATACTGGCAAAGTTCGCCGTTGGTCCGCTTTGGGAGGCGTAACAGGGTGAGCGCAAATGTCCGACTATGGGGTAGGAAGTGGAAGTAATGAATTACCTGAGCTTCGCCGTGGTGGGATCTTCGCTTATAATGATGCGGAGAGTGCGGTCCATTGTCCCAATGACGTAGTGCAGACAATCGTATCCCTTATTCCCGCTATTCCTTGCGCGTATTCGAGTAATCCAAGTCGAATGAATACCCTGATGCAGTGGCCAACGATAACCTTTCCACCCACGACCATCGAGAGAGGGTAGGGGAGAGCCGGCGGCTAACCAAAGATCTTAAAACTCCTCATAAGCTTGAACCCCTCGTTGGACATCGGGAACGAGGCGGTGGTTGGCAGCAGGGCGAGCTCCTTGCCCCCGCACTGCCATCAAAAAGGACGAAAACGAACGCCTACTCGGCATTCTTCATCAGCAACCGCGTCAAGACGACCTCCGCAAAAGCCATCTTGATGATGTGGGCGCCGCTGCACCGGTCCGCAGCCGCTATGCTGCGAAGTGGTCGCCCGAACAGAAAGAGGAGCGTTCACGACGAGGATTGCGACGATAGGACTGGATCTGGCGAAGAGCGTTTTCCAGGCGCACGGCGTCGATGAGAACGGCACCACGGTGCTGGTGAAGAAGCTGCACCGCAAGCAGATGCTGCCGTTCTTTTCGAAGCTGTCGCCATGCCTGATTTGCGTCGAGGCGTGCAGAACGGCACATTACTGGGCACGCACGCTCGCCAAGATGGGACACGAGGTTCGCCTGATCCCGCCATCCTACGTGAAGGCCTACGTGAAGCGCGGCAAGAGCGACGCCCTCGATGTCGAAGCGATCTGCGAACAAGAATCCTCATTTATCGAAATCCGACGATGAAGTGTGGAGGGTGCACTCATACTTAGAAGAGTGATTGCAGCGGCTTTGCTTGTAACGCTATGGCCCACTGTTAAGGCGGCACCCCTAGGGAAAACCAAAATACCTCGTGGTGCTGACTTCGCAGGCGCAACTCGACTTCAGACCGTTGAAGTTATTTAGAAAACACCATGATTTAGGAAGCTAAATGATAATCTTCAATGCGTTTAAACTGAATAACTTTGTCGGATCGGCGCACTTGTCGAGACGAATAAAAGCTATAGAGAGTCAATATAAGGTAGGGATCGGAAAAAATGTAAAAACGTTACATCATTACGATGAGTATTCGAGGGGGGTTGTCACATTATGTGGCAGGATTTTGCTAACGAACATTTCCATAGAGTGCAAGACAGTTCAGATCGCCTAGTTGCGATTTCAGGGGCGCCATATGGTTATTCGGCGTTGGTTGACGGAGATGGCCGCAACGTTTTTGCTTTAGCTGACGCCTTAAGAGCGCCCGGTGCTATCAAGGCCATGCATCCGCCGTTTTTTCTTCTCGATGTCGATAAGAAAAACTCCGAGATACGTCTTCTCACCGACGTGGCTGGATACTGCCGAACCTATCGGATGGCAGACGTTAATGGATTCTGCGTTTCGAACAGGGCGATAGCACCTCACTTTGCTCTGCTGCGTAAGCCGACTTTGAGCGAGCTGGGCTGGGCTGCCGAACATCGGCACGGTTTCATGTTTGATGAACTTTCTCCTTTCGAGCACGTTCACCGAAATAGACCAGGTGCAATGATCTTGATCTCGCAAGATGGTTATGAGGTTAAGCACAATAGGGCAGGTTTGGACTGGTTCCGAACGACTGGCCCGGACGCATTTGAAGGACTCGAGCGTCTGGCCAATGAGGTAAGGACTCTTGGCGATTATGAGGAGATCGATGTTGCCATCACGGGGGGGAGGGACTCCCGTGCGTCGGCAGCTTTTGCTTTCCATCACTTCCCGCAGGAAGGACGTGGGAGAACCTCTTATCCTCCAGCGCTTGAGAAAACGATTGCCAAGGAGCTTGTTGAAAAGCTTCCGATGTTCGATCGCTACGAAGACGATGATCTTGCGGTTCGCACAGACGGCTCATCTTTGTGGCAGGGGTTTGAGCGTAAGCAGGGCCAGTACGTCCCAATCAGAGATCGCGCGATTGACTGGGCTTTCGCGTTGGAGGGGTCGGGAATAGGCTCAGCGCTCTACAACAAGTGCCCTATCAGAACCCCCTTTCACTTGTTTGACAAGGCTCATGTATCTTTTGCAGGGAATGGCGGTGAGCTTGGAAAGGCCTATGCTTATCATCCTTCCCAGGTCAGCGGGGTTTTCGCGAAGAATGTCCCGGAGTGGCTTTCGCAAATAGCGACTACCCCGGCGTACCAGCGCTTGGCGAGCCATCCGATCACCAGCAGCACTCGACTTCACTTTGTCACCAAAGATTTTGACCAACCGCTGGACGAAATCATATTATCTAATTTTCTGGATGCGCTGGATAGTGGAATAACTGGTTATCGGTTCTTTGACTATTGGTATCTTGTGGGGCGCATGGCTGGTGCACAAACACCCGGATCAACCGCCACAGCTCAAATTCTTCCTTTCCTTGTGCCGGAATATATTAACCAAGGCGGAATGGATACACTGGAGCGTAAAGTGGAATGCCAGCTGAACGAAGATATGGTAAGGCATTACATGCCGTCTTGGGCAGGGCTTCCGTACTTCGATCAGTTGCAGAATAGCGTACCGACATCCCAGATTCGGTATTTCCGGGTCGATGAGCACCTCTGGTCTGGCAGGGATGCCGAGTACTTCACGGCAGTGTTGAATGAATCTCCTGCATTCGACGCGCCTTATGATCGGGCGCGTATGGTTGAGACATTTGCAACAGCCGATGACTCGGGACTTTCGCCAGCGCTTCTGAATGTAAAGGCACATTCGCTGATATACCGGCACGGTGTGTATGAACTTGCAGAATCCGTAGGGCAGGTCGTTGCGGAACTGCGCGACACTCGCCTGCGTCGATGGAAAGAGCCAGCATAAGACGTTCGCTTGCGGCATTCAGCTAGCTGTGACGGAAGAATGTAATGTGATTGTCGTGTGAGACGTCGACAAGCTCATGACGATCGTGTGTTCGGACGCGGGGCACCTTCCCATCGTCGCTCCGGGCTTGACCCGGGGCTTGGCTTTCGTCAGCGCGGAATAACGGACCCCGGCCCGCACCAAGGGCCGTTCCGGCGCGCGAGCGCTCTCGCCGCGCCGGAACGCACCGCCCGTTTATCAGCGCGGCAGCTCGGTCGCGCCCATCAGCGCTTCGTCCACGCTCGCGGCGCACTGGCGGCCTTCGCGGATCGCCCAGACGACCAGCGACTGGCCGCGCCGCATGTCGCCGCAGGCCCAGATCTGCTCGTCGCTGGTGCGATAGGCGACCGTATCGGCATCGACATTGCCGCGCTCGGTCAGCTTCACGCCCGACTGTTCGACCACACCCGACTTGCGCGGGCCGACAAAGCCCATCGCCAGCAGGATCAGGTCGGCCTTGAGCACAAATTCGCTGCCGGGAACCTCCTCCATCTTGCCGTTCGACCAGTCGGCGCGCACGCACTTGAGGCCCGTGACCTTGCCATCTTCGCCGACCACTTCCTTGGTCAGCACGGCCCAGTCGCGCTCCGCGCCTTCTTCGTGGCTGGTCGAGGTGCGCAGCTTCATCGGCCAGTCGGGCCAGGTCAGCAGTTTATCCTCCATCTCGGGCGGCTTGGGCATGATCTCGATCTGGGTGACCGAGGCAGCGCCCTGCCGGTTCGAGGTGCCCACGCAGTCCGAGCCGGTATCGCCGCCGCCGATCACGATCACGTGCTTGCCGGTCGCGGTAAGCGAGCCACGCGGCGCGGCGCGCTCTTCGCTGTCGCCCGCCACGCGCTTGTTCTGCTGGGTGAGGAATTCCATCGCGAGGCGTACGCCGGGCAGCTCGGCGCCGGGGATTTGCAGCGGGCGCGCATCTTCCGCGCCGCCAGCCAGCACGATGGCGTCGAAGTTTTCCTTCAGCGACTTCATCGAAACGTCGACGCCGACCTCGGTCGAGGTGCGCAGGGTGATGCCTTCGGCCTCGAACTGCACTGCACGGCGGTTGATCAGCGACTTCTCCATCTTGAAGTCGGGAATGCCATAGCGCAGCAGGCCGCCGATCCGGTCGGACTTCTCGAACAAGGTGACCGAGTGCCCGGCGCGGGCGAGCTGCTGCGCGCAGGCCATGCCGGCGGGGCCGGAGCCGACCACGGCAACGCTCTTGCCGGTCTTCTCCTTGGGCGGCTGCGGCTGGATCCAGCCTTCCTTCCACCCACGGTCGACAATCGCGCATTCGATCGACTTGATCGTCACCGGCTCGTTGGTGATGTTGAGCGTGCAGCTCGCCTCGCAGGGGGCGGGGCACACGCGGCCGGTGAACTCGGGGAAGTTGTTGGTCGAGTGCAGCACTTCCAGCGCGTTCTGCCAGTCACCCTCGTAAACAAGGTGGTTCCAGTCCGGGATGATGTTGTTCACCGGACAGCCGTTGTGACAATAGGGAATGCCGCAGTTCATGCAGCGCGAGGCCTGCAATTGCAGCTTGTCCTCGTCATGCGGGATGACGAATTCGCGGTAGTGCGTCAGCCGTTCCTTGGGATCGGCATAGGTGCGATCCTGACGGTCGACTTCGAGAAAGCCGGTTTCCTTGCCCATCTTCGTATAACCCTTATTCGGCCGCGACGCTGGCGGCTTCGGCGCGCTCGGCTTCCAGTTGCTTCAGGGCGCGGCGGTAGTCCACCGGCATCACCTTCACGAACTTGCCAAGTGCATTGTCCCAATCCTCAAGCAGCTCGGTCGCACGCGCCGAACCGGTGTGGAGCTTGTGGCGTTCGAGCAGAATGCGCAGCCGCTCGGCATCGTGGTAGAGCGGATCGCCCATGCCGTAGTCGGTGACGCTGGAGGGTCGCTGGGCGGGGCGCCCGGTGCCGTCCTCCTCGCTCGGTGCGGCGCTGATCGGCAGCAGCTCGACCTGTGCCATGTTGCAGCGCTCGGCGAAGGTGCCGTCTTCGTCGTAGACGTAGGCGATCCCGCCGCTCATGCCCGCGGCAAAGTTGCGTCCGGTCTTGCCGAGCACGCAGACCACGCCGCCGGTCATATATTCGCAGCCATGATCGCCCGTCCCCTCGACCACCGCCACGGCGCCCGAGTTGCGCACCGCGAACCGCTCGCCGCCGACGCCGTTGAAATAGGCCTCGCCCGCGATGGCGCCGAACAGCACGGTGTTGCCGACGATGATATTTTCAGCGGCCACACGGCCCGTGCCTTCCGGCTGGCGCACGATCACGCGGCCGCCCGACAGGCCCTTGCCGACATAGTCGTTGCCGTCACCGATCAGATCGAGCGTGACGCCGTGGGCAAGCCAGGCGGCGAAGCTCTGCCCGGCGGTGCCGGTGAAGGTGATGCGCAACTGATCGGCGTCGAGGCCCTTGTGGCCGTGCGCGCGGGCGATCTCGCCCGAGAGCATGGTGCCGACGGTGCGGTTGACGTTGCAGATCGGCGATTCGAGCGAGAGCACCTTGCCCTCGTGGATCGCCGGGCCTGCGGCTTCGATCAGCTTGACGTCGAGCGCGCGCTCGAGGCCGTGATCCTGCCCGGTGGTGTGGAACAGGCTCTTGCCCTCGGGCAGCTCGACCGTGTGCAGAAGCTTGGACAGGTCCACACCGCTCGCCTTCCAGTGGCGGATGGCGCGATTCATGTCGATCCGGTCGACCCGGCCGATCATCTCGTCAATGGTGCGGAAGCCCATCTCGGCCATGATCTGGCGCAGCTCTTCGGCGACGAAGAAGAAGTAGTTGATCACATGCTCGGGCTGGCCGACGAACCGCTTGCGCAGCTCGGGGTTCTGCGTGGCCACGCCCACCGGGCAGGTGTTGAGGTGGCACTTGCGCATCATGATGCAGCCCGCCGCGATCAGCGGAGCGGTGGCAAAGCCGAACTCGTCTGCACCCAGCAGCGCGCCGATGGCAACGTCGCGCCCGGTGCGGAGGCCACCGTCAACCTGCACCGCAACGCGCGAGCGCAGATCGTTCAGCAGCAGCGTCTGCTGCGTTTCGGCAAGGCCGATTTCCCACGGGCTGCCCGCATGGGTGAGGCTGGTGAGCGGCGAAGCGCCGGTGCCGCCTTCGTAGCCCGAAATGGTGATGTGATCCGCGCGCGCCTTGGAAACGCCTGCCGCCACGGTGCCCACGCCCACTTCGGAGACGAGCTTCACCGAGATGCGCGCCTTCGGGTTGGTGTTCTTCAGGTCGTGGATCAGCTGGGCCAGATCCTCGATCGAGTAGATGTCGTGGTGCGGCGGCGGCGAGATCAGGCCCACGCCCGGCGTCGAGTGCCGAGTCGCGCCGATGGTTTTATCCACCTTGTGGCCGGGCAGCTGGCCGCCTTCGCCGGGCTTTGCACCCTGCGCCATCTTGATCTGGATGTCGTCGGCGTTGACCAGATATTCGGTGGTCACCCCGAAGCGTCCCGAAGCGACCTGCTTGATGGCCGAGCGCAGGTTGGTGCCGTCTTCCATCGGCTTGAAGCGGCGCGGATCTTCGCCGCCCTCGCCGGTGTTCGACTTGCCGCCGATCTTGTTCATCGCCGCAGCCAGCGTGGTGTGCGCTTCCCAGCTGATCGAGCCGTAGCTCATCGCGCCGGTGGCGAAGCGCTTGACGATTTCCTCGACCGGTTCGACCTCGGAAATGTCGAGCGGCTGCTCGGCCTTCTTCAGCTCCATCAGGCCGCGGATCGTCAGCAGGCGTTCGGACTGCTCGTTGATCGAGTCAGCGAACTTCTTGTACTCGGCGGGCTGGTTGCCGCGCACCGCGTGCTGCAGGTTCGCGACGTTGGCAGGCGTCCAGGCGTGATCCTCGCCGCGCAGGCGATACTGGTAGATGCCGCCCACATCGAGCATGTTGCGATAGATCGGGTTGTCACCGAAGGCCGCCGCATGGCGCAGCACGGTTTCTTCCGCCACCTCGGGCAGGCCGATGCCCTCGATCGTGGTGGCGGTGCCGGTGAAGTACTTGTCGATGAAGGCGGTGTTCAGGCCCACCGCATCGAAGATCTGCGCCCCGCAATAGGACTGGTAGGTCGAGATGCCCATTTTGGACATGACCTTCTGGATGCCCTTGCCGATGGCCTTGATGTAGTTCTTCTGCACGTCCTTTTCGGAAAGGTGCGGGAACTTCTCGGCGCGCAAGTTCTCCATCGTCTCGAAGGCGAGGTAGGGGTTGATCGCTTCCGCGCCATAGCCCGCCAGCACGCAGAAGTGGTGCACTTCGCGCGCTTCGCCGGTTTCGACCACGAGCCCGGTCTGCATGCGCAGGCCCTGCCGCACGAGGTGATGGTGCACGGCGGCGGTCGCCAGCAGCGCGGGCATCGGGATGCGCTCCGAGCTGGCCGCGCGATCGGACAGGATCAGGATGTTCTTGTCCTGCAGCACCGCTTCGGTGGCGGCCCAGCACATTTCCTTGATCGCCATGCGCAGGCCCTTGGCGCCCTTCTTGGCGGCCCAGGTGATGTCGATCGTTTCGGTGCGGAACGCGCCATCGAGGCTCGATTCGACCGAACGGATCTTCTCCATATCGGCGTTGGTGAGGATCGGCTGATCGATCTCCAGACGCTTGTGCGTGCCCGCCTCGTGGCCGAGTAGGTTCGGGCGCGGGCCGATCATCGAAAGCAGGCTCATCACCAGCTCTTCGCGGATCGGGTCGATCGGCGGGTTCGTCACCTGCGCGAAGTTCTGCTTGAAGTAGTCGTAAAGCAGGCGGCTCTTCTTCGAGAGCACGGCAATCGGCGTGTCGGTGCCCATCGAGCCGATCGGATCGTCGCCGTTGACGGCCATCGGTTCGAGGAAGCGGCTGATGTCTTCCTGCGTGTAGCCGAAGGCCTGCTGGCGGTTGAGCAGCGTTTCGTCGGCTGCGCGCACCGCGTCCTGATCCGTCTCGATCGCTTCGAGATCCTTCAGGTTGTACTGCGCCTTTTGCAGCCACTCGGCATAGGGCTCTTCCCCGGCCAGCTGCGCCTTCAGCTCTTCATCTTCGATGATGCGGCCTTCATCGAGGTCAATCAGCAGCATGCGGCCCGGTTGCAGGCGCCACTTGCGCACGATGTCCTCCTCGGCGAACGGCAGCACGCCGCTTTCCGAAGCGAGGCAGACGATATCGTCCTTGGTGAGGCAATAGCGCGCCGGGCGCAGGCCGTTGCGATCAAGCATGCCGGCGATCTGGCGGCCGTCGGTGAAGGCGAGCGCGGCGGGGCCGTCCCACGGCTCCATCAGCGCGGCGTGGTATTCGTAGAACGCACGGCGCTCCGGGTCCATGTTCGGATCGCGCGACCAGGCTTCGGGCACCAGCATCATCATGGCATGGGCCAGCGAATAGCCGCCCAGCAGCAGCAGCTCGAGCGCATTATCGAGGCAGGCGGTGTCCGACTGGCCGTGCGGCACGATCGGCCACAGCTTGTCGAGGTCGGCGCCGAGCAGGTCGCTTTCCATCGTGCGGCGGCGCGCGTTCATCCAGTTGACGTTGCCGCGCACGGTGTTGATCTCGCCGTTGTGCGCGATCAGGCGGAACGGCTGGGCGAGGCGCCAGCTGGGGAAGGTGTTGGTCGAGAAGCGCTGGTGCACGAGGCCCAGTGCCGAAAGGCAATCGGCATCGCGCAGGTCGTCGTAGAACGACTGGACCTGGTTCGCGAGCAGCAGGCCCTTGTAGACCACGGTGCGGCTCGAAAAGCTCGGCATGTAGAGCTTGAGCAGGCCGGGCATGTCATGCTTTTCGGCCAGGTCCTTCAGCGGGTTCTGGGTCTGCTTGCGTATCACGATCAGCTTGCGCTCGAACGCATCCTGATCGGGGCAGTTTTCGCCGCGCGCGATGAAGCACTGGCGGATCACCGGCATCGAATCGAGCACGGCCTTGCCGAGGCCCGTGGTGGTGGTCGGCACGTCGCGCCAGCCGATCAGCTTCTGGCCTTCCTTGGCGACGAACTTCTCGAACTGCGAGGTGATGAAGTCGCGCGCTTCGGTGTCCGAGGGCAGGAAGCACATGGCCACCGCATAGTCGCCTGCGGGGGGCAGGGTCAGGCCTTCGGCATCGGCCCACTTGCGATAGAGCTTGTCGGGAATCTGGATAAGGATGCCCGCGCCGTCACCCAGCAGCGGGTCCGCACCGACCGCGCCGCGGTGGTCGATGTTCTCGAGAATCTGCAGCGCCTGCGACACGATCGCATGCGATTTGACGCCCTTGATATGGGCGACAAAGCCCAGACCGCAGTTGTCATGCTCGTTACGTGAATCGTAAAGGCCCTGCGCCGCAGGCAGATCGGGGTTCTCGGGAAAATCGGGACGCTGCGTCAGCTTGGTCAAGTCAGTCTTCCTGTCTGGACCCGACCCTAGGTCCCGCGCCTCGCCGCCGGTTACATCGGCAACGAAACGCGAATCTCAGGGGCTCCGGGCCGCACGAAAATGTCGCGAAAAGTTCCCATGGCGACAGGAAGCGAATTTTGCAAGTGGGGGCGCGGCCGGACGCGCCCGTCTGGACTGACGAGGTTAGCTGGCGCGGCCCATGCGCTGGAGGTTGCGCAGCGCTTCGCGCAGGGCCTGATCAGTTTCCTCACTGGAGGCGGCAGGCTTTGCATCCTGCGGCTGCACCGGCGGTGATGACACCGCCTTGGGCGGATCGAACGAACGGTCCGACGCGCGGGCCGACTGGCCCGGAAAAACCACAGCAGCTTCTTCGCCGCCTTCGGTTTCGGGCTCTTCGATGCGGACCGCACGTAAGCGCCGTTGCGCCAAGTCGCGGTTCAGGCTGGCGAACGAGTCGTGATCTGCCTGGGGAGCCTCTTCGAGGTCTTCCGTTTCGGGCGCGGGGTCAGACTGGAACACCTGACGCAGCACCGTCCGGTTCGGCTCCTGCTTGGCGAAGGGCAGGGCAAAGCTCGCGGAGAGCGCGGCGGCCTCCTGATCGTCCTCGTCTTCATTGTCATGCTCGGGCGCAAAGTCTGCGAGCGCAGCGACGGGGGCGGGGTGACTGTTGTCCTCACCTTCGTCGGCGGAAACCGGAGCCGGAGCGGGAGCATCGAAATAGGCCTGACGTGCCTGAGCAGCCTCGTCGGGCGCGATGGTGCCGAAGGCTTCTTCGGTATCGAGCGGGGTGGGCTCTGGCAGGTCGTCTGCCGTTGCAACGGCAGCCTCGGCGGCGCGCTGGTTCTTCTCGATCAGCCAGGCGCGATGCTTCTCGATCGTGGCCTCAAGCTTCTGCACCAGTTGCACCAGCCCGAGTTCTGCGAGGTCTTCGCGGACAGCGCCGGGTGCCGGGCGGTCTGCTGCTGGAGGCGGAGCGAAGGCCTGCGGCTCTTCTTCGGCCTCTGGCTCCCACTCGGGCTCTTGCGTTTCGGACATGGGCTCGGCGTCTTCGGCTTCGAAAGGCCGTGCGAACGGAGCCGGCTTGGCGAAAGGAGCCGGGGTTGGTTCCCCAATCGTGGCGGCGTCAGTCTCGTACGCATCCTGCGCGTCGAGGGCATCCTCGTCGAAGCTATCGTTCGGCTCGAACTCTGCAACCGGCGGGGCAAACGGCATCGACGCGGGTGCGTCTTCGGCCTCGGACACGGCTTCTTCCACCGCGAACGTCTCTTCGAGTTCGAAGTGTTGGGGCTGCGATGGCGCGTAGGCGGCCTCGCGGTGGTCTTCCGTCTCTTCTTCGTCTGCCGCGGCCAGCGCCAGAGCGCGGCGGCGCGACGTGCCATTGCCGTCAAAGCCTTCGCTGCCAAGCTCGGCATGGGCGTTGACCGGCGGACGGCGAATCAGATCGGACGGGTTGGTCGAGCGGTTCGCGACGGCGGTGCGGTGCGACCGGGCAACCTGCAGTGCGACGACGAGGCCAATCACCGCGCCGCCAACGGTAGCGGCGAGCGCGATCCCGGCGCGGGCGGTAAAGCCGAGCGGCGGCTGCGCGGCGGAGAGAACCGTGGGCAGGCCGGTGGCGACCACCAGCTTCTCGATCAGGACAATGGGCAGGATGAGGCTGCCGATTCCCAGCAATGCGGCGAACCACAGCGCCACGATCACGGCAAATGCGGGATGAGCGGAGAGAGGCGCCTTGGCCCCTGTTCGCTTGATACGCGTGCCGCCTGTGCGACCCTGCTCGACCTTTGCCACCAGCCATGCGTCCTTGTTGCGCCGAACTCAAACTGAGGCCCGATAGAATCAGGCAGCAGCAGGTATACGGCAATCCAAGGGTTTGCCTAGCAAGGCTTGGTAAACGGAAAGATAACGTGCCGCATTGGTGAACCAGTCGTGCTTGCTTGCCACATGCGCGCGGCCAGCGTCGCGGATCGTGTCCCACCGGCTGCGATTGCGGAGCAGGCCTGCCAGCGCCTCGGCGCAGGCTTGCGGGTCGTCGGGCGTAAACAGCACGCCGGTGGTGCCATCCTCGATCAGTTCGCGGTGGCCGCCGATGTCGCTTGCCGCCACCAGCGTGCGCTGGGCCATGGCCTCGAGCGGCTTCAGCGGGGTGACAAGGTCAGTGAGGCGGCTGCGCTTGCGCGGATAGGCCATGACGTCGCACAGCGCATAATAACGCTCGACCTCGTGGTGCGGCACGCGGCCGATGAAGTGGATCGCATGGGCCGCGCTCGATGCCCCGGCCTGCTGGCGCAGCGATTCTTCCATCTCACCGCCGCCGACCAGCAGCAGGCGCGCATCGGGAACGCGCTCGATCAGCATGGGCATGGCGGCGATCAGGTCGTCGAGGCCCTCGTAGTCATAAAAGCTGCCGATAAAGCCGATCACCGGGCCTTCGCCGAGGCCGAGCTTTGCCGCCAGCGCCGCATCGCGCGGCGGGGGCGTGCCGAACAGCGCGAGGTCGACCCCGTTGGGCATGACCCCGATCTTGCCGCCATTGTGGCCGCGCGCGATCAGGTCGTCGCGCAAACCATGACAGATCGTCATCACCGCATCGGCCCGGGCGACCACGCGGTTCTCCAGGGCTCGGGTGAGGCGGTAGCGCAGAGAGCCTTCGGTGGTCATCAGGTTGCCCACTGCCGCATCCTCCCAGAAGGCGCGGATCTCGTAGACCACCGGAATGCCGAGGCGCTGCCCGGCGCGGATCGCGGCCTGTCCGCATAGCGAAGGGGAGTGTGCGTGAAGAATGTCGGGCCGCCAGTCCCTGGCCAGCGCCGCGATGGCATCGGCCAGCAAGCCGACTTCGCGCCATTCGCGCAGGCCCGGCGGGCCGCCTGCGCTGCCGCGGGTGCGGTGGAAGGTTAGGGCGTCCTCGGTCTCCACATCGGGGCCATCCTCGGTATGGCGCAGGCCGGTGATCCCGCGTACCTCCAGCCCGTGGCGTTCCTGCGCCTTGAGGATGGCGCGCGTACGGAAGGTATAGCCTGAATGGATCGGCAGCGAGTGATCGAGCACGTGCAAAATGCGGGGCGCAGGCCGGGAAAGCGAAGCGTGGATCATGGTGCCAGCCATGCCACGACAAGCTTAACGCCGCGTCAAGGGCTTCGCGCTAAGCCCCTGTGCGAAAGGCCGCACCGCACGTGATCGACTACTTCGCCATAGCCCTGACGCACGGCCTGATGGCGCTGGCCGTCTGGCGCCTGCTGACGCGGCCCGATCTCGACGACGACAGCCTCACCGGCGAAGAGCAGCCCGCGCCGAAGCCCTGGCTTGTCGCACGCGACGAGGATGCCGGGAGCGACCATGCTTGATCTGGTCCTGCTCGCTTTCATCGGGCTGATGGCCGCGATGGGGCTGAAGCGCCCGTCCGTCTGGGTGCTGCTCTATATCTATGTCGATCTGGTGATCCCGCAGAAGATCGGCTGGGGAATTATTCAGGCGCTGCCGCTGTCGCTGATGATGTTCGTGCTGGCTTTCGGCGGCTGGCTGGTGCTCGACAGCAAGGAGGGCAGCCGCTTCACCTTTCGCCAGGGCCTGATCGCGGCGCTGCTGGCCCTGTGTGCCTTCACCACGTTCCGCGCAGAGTTTCAGGACAGCGCCTGGGAAAAATGGGACTGGGTGTGGAAGAGCCTGCTGTTCGCCGCCTTCCTGCCGCTGGCCATGCGTACCCGTCTCAGGATCGAGGCTGTGGCACTAGTAATGGTGCTCTCCATCGGCGCGATCTGCATTTCGGGCGGGATGAAGACGGTGTTCGGCGGCGGCGGCTATGGCACGCTCAAGCTGCTCGTGGTCGAGAACTCGGGCATTTACGAAAGCTCGATCATCTCGATTGCGGCGATTGCGATCATCCCCATCGCGGTGTGGCTGGCGCGGTTCGGCACTGTGTTTCGCCCGCATTGGACGGTGACCGTGTTCGTGGCCTGCCTTTCGCTCGCCTGCCTGCTGATGCCGGTCGGCACCAACGCGCGCACCGGGCTGGTCTGCGCGGCAGTGCTGGCCGTGATGATGCTGCGCACGGTGCGGCATCGGTTTGTCTATGCCGGGCTGGCAGGGATCGCGCTGGTGATGGCGGTGCCGTTCCTGCCGGCGAGCTATCTCGAACGGATGGGCACGATCTTCGATCACCAGGAAGACGAATCGGCCTCGACCCGCATCGCGGTGTGGAACTGGACGCTCGACTACGTGAAGGAGCACCCGCTTGGCGGCGGGTTCGATGCTTACCGCGCCAACAGCTTTACCTATCAGATGCCGCAGGTGACCGGCTCGGGCAATTCACGCTCGATCACCTATGTCGAGGTTACCGACGAGGGGCGCGCTTACCACTCGTCCTATTTCGAGATGCTGGGCGAACAGGGCTGGCTGGGGCTGGGCCTGTGGCTGCTGCTGCACGCGATCGGGCTGTTGCAGATGGAGCTGGTGCGCCGCCGGTTCCGCCCGAAGGATGGCGAAAAGCTGGGTTGGCAGGGCGGTCTGGCCGAAGCGCTGCAACAGGCGCACGTGGTGTTCATGATCGGCGCGCTGTTCGTGGGCATCGCCTTCCAGCCGTTCGGCTTCCTGATCGTGGGCATGGAGATTGCCTTCGGCAGCTATCTCAAGCGGCAGGCCGACGAACAGAGGCAAAGCCCGTCACGTCGCTGGGCTGCCAGCCATGCCGCCCTCTCGCGCTGATAGGGGGGGGGGGGGAGCGCGCGAGGGCGACTGGCGACCGGCCCGCCATGGAGTGCGAACGGGCCAACTGGAGCAGGAGCGGATCAGCCCGGAAGCGAGACTGCGTCGGTCACGTGGATGATGCCGTTCGAAGCTTCGAGATCGGCTGCGGTCACGGTGGCGGTGCCGCCTGCGGCGTCGGTCAGGATGACTTTGCCACCGTCCAGCGAGGCAGTCAGCATGCCGCCTTGCAGCGTGGTCACGCTGGCGCTGCCGCCGTTATCCTCGATCAGCTTGAGAAGATCGGCCGAAGTTACCTTGCCGGGCACCACGTGATAGGTGAGCACGGCCTGCAGCTGCTCCTTGTTCGCGGGCATCAGCAGCGTTTCGACGGTGCCGTCGGGCAGGGCACCGAAGGCGGCATCGGTGGGCGCGAAGACGGTCAGCGGACCCTCGCCGCTCAATGCGTCGACCAGACCCGCCGCCTGGACCGCCGCCACCAGCGTCTCATGATCGGGTGAGGCGATGGCCGTCTCGACGAGCGAGGCGGCTTCGTGATGGTTGGCCAAGGCGGGCGTGGCGGTGCCAGCGAGCGCGGCGGCGACAATAAGGAGGGGGAATCTCATCGACAGTTCCTTTCAGGGCAGTGGCATTGCGGCGCCCGCGCTGCTGCGAGGGTCCACCGATAGATTGAGGGTGGTGCTTGCCACCTGCGCTCTCAACCTGACCTTTGGGGCAGAAGTGGCTGCCAGCATGTTGAAAAGAACAAAAAACCCGGCGCACGATGGCGCCGGGCTTGGGTAGGAGCGGGATCGGCGAACGGGGGGTGAGGGCAGTTCCGATCTCCAAGAAATGATCACGGTTTTGGCGCGAGAAGCCAACCTGACCTTTGGTGCAGGATCAGAAGCCCGCTTCCACCGCAATCCGGATCGCGTCGGCCCCCGTTTGCACCCCCAGGGCGCGGATCATCGCCGCCCGGTGCATCTTGATCGTCCGCTCGCTGAGATCGAGATCGTGAGCGATCTGCTTGTTGAGCCGCCCGCGTGCCATTTCGATCAGGATTTCGCGTTGGCGCGGGGTAAGGTTCTGGACGCGCTCGTGCGCATGGCGTCGGCGCATGTCGTTCGCCCGGGGCCTGTCGTCCTCAAGCTCGATCTGCGAGCCGAGAAAGAACTCCAGATCCCCGCGCGCGTCGAAAACGGGCGCCACCATCACCGCATTGCGGAATGGGGTGCCGTCCTTGCGGTAGTTGAGGATCTCCACCATGGTCGGCTGCCGCAGCCGGATGCCGGTCCGCAGCGCCTCGCTCAACCAGGGTTCGGTATCGCGGCCACGCAGGAAGCGGCAGTTGCGGCCGATTATCTCGTCCTTCTCGAAACCTGTCAGCGCGATGAAGGCATCGTTGCAAGCCACGATGGGATTATCGGGCAGGCGCGGATTGCTGACCACGGCCGCTATCGCGCTGGCTGCAATCAGGTCCTCTGCGAGCATCGGGCACTTCCTCGTGAACGGTGCGTGCGAGCCTAGGCCAAGTCCTATGCCGCAATCAACGCCCATGCGAGCGTTTGCGCGCCCGGCCCAGCGTGGCTAGTTCACGCCGGGATTGGCCCTGATCCATTCCTCCAGCACCGGGGCAATCCGGGTGCGCCACTTGCTGCCGTTGAAGATGCCGTAGTGCCCCACGTCGCGCGCGAGGTGATACTTCTTCATCGCCACCGGCAGGTGCGGGGCCAGGTCAAGCGCGGCGCGGGTCTGGCCGATGCCCGAAATGTCGTCCTTTTCGCCCTCGATCGCCAGCATCGCGGTGTCGCGAATGGCGTCAGGGTCGATCGCCTTGCCGCGGTGGACGAATTCGCCCCTGGGCAGGGTGTGTTCCTGGAATACGTGCTCGATCGTCTGCAGGTAGAACTCGGCGGTCATGTCGCAGTGCGACAGGTACTCGTCGTAGAACTCCTTGGTCTTGTCGGCGCTTTCCTGATCGCCCACCGTGAGGTGTTTGAACATCTCGTAGTGGCTCATCATGTGGCTCATGAGGTTCATCGAGATGAAGCCCGCCACCTGCAGGAAGCCGGGATAGACCCGCCGCCCCGCACCCGGATAGCTGAACGGAACGGTGGCGATCACGTTGTTCTGGAACCAGCTCAGCGGCTTGTCCATGGCAAGGTCGTTGACCCCGGTCGGGCTGGCGCGGGTGTCGATCGGGCCGCCCATCATGGAGAGCGTGGCCGGGCGGCACTTGTCCTTGTCCGCGCCCATCACGGCGGTGGCGGCAAAGGCCGGGACCGAGGGCTGGCACACCGCCAGCACGTGGGTGTTGGGGCCGATGAACTGGAGAAACTCGATGAGGTAGTCGATATAGTCGTCGAGATCGAACAGGCCTTCGCTCAGCGGAACGGTCTTGGCGTCGGCCCAGTCGGTGACATAGACCTCCTGATTCTCGATCAGCCGCGCAACGGTGCCGCGCAGCAGCGTGGCGAAGTGCCCGCTCATCGGCGCGACGACCAGCATGGTGGGCGCATCCTCGGGCAGGCCCTCGCGGCGGAAGCGGATCAGGTTGCCGAACGGCTTTTCGAGCACGGTGGACTGCGCGACGGGATAACTCTTGCCGCCCACCTCGACGCTGTCGATCCCGAAGGCGGGCTTGCCGCGCTCCTCATAGACATGCGCGAAAACCTTGAGCGCGCTGGCCATGGCCGGACCCATCCCGAGATAGCCCATCGGCAGCGCCGGATTGGACAGGATGTTGGCGCCGAATTCGGCCCAGTGGCTGGCGCTGGAGAACCACGCCTTCTGCATTTCGTAAGCGGAATAAAGCAAGTTTCTTGACCCTTCTTGCGCCAACTGCAGGCGGCCGGAACACGATCCGGCGCAAATGTTCATACCGCCATATAGTGAATATTGTGCAGTGCGGCAAAAAATAGTTTTTGCATGAAACCCGACCGGCTTTGACCCGGCGCGCTTCAAAGGCCGCAAAATCTGGTCTAGGGCGCTCGGCTATGGCCAAGTCTCCTGCTTCCGAAACTGAGTCCGCAGAGCCCAAACCGGCCCGCGATCTCGGCCCGCTCGGCATGATCTTCCGCGCCGCGCGCGCCTATCCGGGCCTGATCGTGGCGGCAGCTGTGGCGCTGGTGGTCACGGCTTCGGCCACGCTGGCAATTCCGGCAGGTTTTCGCGAGATCATCGACCGCGGCTTTTCGGAAGGGAGCGATCCCGGCGAGATCAACCGCTGGTTCCGCTATCTGCTCGGCATGGTGGTGATCCTTGCAGTCGGCACCGCCTGCCGGTTCTACTTCGTGTCGATCCTGGGCGAGCGGGTGGTGGCCGATATCCGCCTGGCCGTGCAGAAGAACCTGCTGCGCCTGTCGCCCGGCTTCTTCGAAGAGAACAGCCCGAAGGAAATCTCCAGCCGGATGACCGCGGATACCACGCTGATCGAATCGGTAGTCGGGACCACCATCTCGGTGGCTCTGCGCAATCTCATCATGGCCATCGGCGGGCTGATCTACCTTGTCTGGCTGGCGCCCGGCCTCACGGTGATGCTGCTGCTGGTGGTGCCGGCGGTGATCGTGCCGCTGGTGGTGTTCGGTCGGCGCCTGCGCAAGATCAGCCGTGCGAGCCAGGACCGGGTGGCCGATGTGGCCGCGACCACTTCCGAAGTGCTCGGCGCAATGAAGATCGTGCAGGGCTTCAATCAGGAAGGCCGCGAGCTGGCGCGCTTCGGCAAGTTCGTTGAGGAGACTTTCGTAACAGCCAAGCACCGGATCCTGACCCGTTCGCTGATGACCCTGTGCGGCATCGGCTTCGTGTTCGGCTCGATCGTGCTCCTGATGTGGCGCGGCGCGGTGCAGGTGGCCGAGGGCCTGCTTTCGGGCGGCACCATCGCCGCCTTCGTGCTCACCGGCGTGCTGGTGGCAGGCGCGTTCGGCTCGCTGGCCGAGGTCTATGGCGACCTGCTGCGCGGCGCGGGGGCGGCCAGCCGGCTGAAGGAATTGCTGGAGGAGAAGCCCGAGATCGAGGCTCCCGCGCGTCCGCAGGCCATGCCCGAGCCGCCGCGTGGCAGCCTCGCGTTCCAGAACGTCACCTTCTCCTATCCCACCCGCCCGACCGACAAGGCGATCCGCGACTTCACGCTGACCGTTGAACCTGGCGAGACCGTGGCCATCGTTGGCCCATCGGGCGCGGGCAAGTCGACGATCTTCCAGCTGGCCGAGCGGTTCTACGATCCGCAGTCGGGCAGCGTGAAGATGGATGGCGTGCCGCTCACCCAGGCCGACCCTGCCGAGGTGCGCCGCCGCATGGCGCTGGTGCCGCAGGAGGGCATCCTGTTCGCCGCCAGCGCGCGCGACAACCTGCGCTACGGCAACTGGGATGCGAGTGAAGAGGCGATCTGGGACGCGGCCCGCACCGCTAATGCGGAAGACTTCCTGCGCGACCTGCCGCAGGGCCTCGACACCTTCCTGGGCGATGGCGGCGCGCGCCTTTCGGGCGGCCAGCGCCAGCGTGTGGCCATTGCCCGCGCGGTGCTGCGCGATGCGCCGATCCTGCTGCTCGACGAGGCGACCTCCGCGCTCGATGCCGAAAGCGAACAGCTGGTGCAGCAGGCCCTCGAACGGCTGATGCAGAACCGCACCACGCTGGTGATCGCCCACCGCCTCGCCACCGTGCGCGCGGCTGACCGGATCGTGGTGATGGACAAGGGCGAGATCGTCGAACAGGGCGACCATGCCAGCCTCTCGGCATCGGGCGGTCTCTATGCGCGGCTCGCCTCGCTCCAGTTCGACGATAAAGCTCCTGCTTGAGGCTGGACTCTTGAGGCAGGGGCAAGGCTGAGTTAAGCCGCTCTCGTATCATTCGAAACGAAACGTGGCATTCGCCGCGCGCGGCACCATATTCGCCGCACAGTTTCTCAACCGGAGCCGTCCATGATCCGTCGCCTGCTTGCAACTTCCGTTTCCGCCCTTGGTCTGGCCCTTGCCATGCCCGCACTTGCGCAGGATGCGCCCGAAGCGCCGCCCGAGATGGACTTCGGCACCTGGGGCGTCGATACGAGCGAGATCGACACGATGGCCAAGCCCGGCGAAGACTTCTTCGCCTATGCCAACGGCAAATGGGTGCGTGAGACCGAAATCCCCGCCGACCAGAGCCGCTATGGCCTGTTCGCCATGCTGGCCGAGAAGTCGACCTACGACGTGCAGACGCTGATGCGCGACCTCGTTGCCGCGAACCCCGCACCGGGCACGGCCGAACGGCGCATCGTCGATGCCTACAACGCCTATGCCGACACCGCTGCGATCGAGGCAGCCGGGCTGGCGCCGGCGCAGCCTTACCTCGCGAAGATCGCCGACGCGCCCGATCTTTCGGCGCTGGTCGCACTGTTCGAGGAGCCGGGCATCCCCGCGCTCGTCAGCGCAGGTGTCGATGTCGACAGCGAGAACCCCGACCGTTACCTCGTCTCGGTCGGCTTCAACGGCATGGGCCTGCCCGATCGCGACTACTACCTCGTCGATTCGGAAGAGAACCTCGCGATTCGCGCCAAGTACATGGACTTCCTGCGCTTCATGCTCGGGCAGGCGGGCTACGAGGATCCGGCCACTGCGGCAGAGGCAGTCTATGCCTTCGAGCATAAGGTGGCCGAGCTGGAATGGGACCGCCGGATGCTGCGCATCCCCGAGCTGACCTACAACCCGCTCGACCGCGAGGCGCTGCTCGCGCTCGATCCCGAATTCCCCATGGCCTCGCTGCTGGCGGCGGGCCATTTCGATGACCACAACCTGTTCGACGCCTCGCAGCTTCCGCCGACCCCGGAGGAGATCGCCGCGCTTGACCTGTCGAGCGAACAGCAGGCGATGATGGGCGGCGGTCTGCCCGCGATGATGAAGCTGCTGCGCGAGACCCCGCTGGCCACGCTCAAGGCCTATATGGCGGTGCGCTTCCTCTCCTCGAATGCCCCGGTGCTGCCCCAGGCCATCGACGATGCCAACTTCGACTTCTACGGCACCACGCTTTCGGGCCAGCAGGAGCAGCGTCCGCGCTGGAAACGTGCCATCGCGGCGGTCGAAGGCCAGCTGGGCGAACAGCTCGGCGCGCTTTACGTCCAGCGCGAATTCCCGCCCGAAGCCAAGGCCGGGATGGAGCAGCTGGTGACCAACCTCACCGCCGCCTACCGCGAGAGCATCTCCGAGAACCACTGGATGACGCCCGCCACCACCGAGGAGGCGCTGACCAAGCTCGCCGGGTTCACCCCGATGGTCGGCTATCCCGATGAGTTCGAGACCTACGACGGGCTCGAGATCAAGGCCGACGATCCGCTTGGCAACCGTATCCGCACCATCGCGTGGGAGCAGCAGGACAGCCTTTCCAAGCTCGGCGGTCCGGTCGACAAGAGCGAATGGGGCATGCTGCCGCAGACGGTGAACGCCTACTATTCGCCGAACTTCAACCAGATCGTGTTCCCGGCGGCGATCCTGCAGCAGCCGTTCTACGGGCTCGAGGCAGATCCGGCGGTGAACTATGGCGCGATCGGCGCGGTGATCGGGCACGAGATCGGCCACGGGTTCGATGATCAGGGCTCGCGCTTCGATGCCACCGGCGCGCTGCGCAACTGGTGGCAGGATGCCGACCGCACCGCCTTTGAGGAGCGGACCGCCATGCTGCGCAAGCTGATCGAGCA
Source organism: Erythrobacter sp. (assembly GCA_027311945.1). GTDB lineage: Bacteria > Pseudomonadota > Alphaproteobacteria > Sphingomonadales > Sphingomonadaceae > Alteraurantiacibacter. The sequence continues at coordinate 25,238 of DAICXZ010000013.1, read as the reverse complement.
ATATTGCCCGCTTGATGATGGCACCTTCTGCCTGCGCGGCGACCTCGCCATGGGCGAGACCATCGGCGATGTGGTGGGCTTGCAGATCGCCTATCGCGCCTACCAGATCTCGCTCGATGGCCAGCAGGCCCCGGTGGTCGACGGGCTGACCGGCGATCAGCGCTTCTTCCTTGGCTTTGCCCAGGTGTGGCGGGGCAAGACGCGCGAGGCGCGGCTGCGCAACATGATGGTGGCCGATCCGCATCCGCCCGAGGAGTTCCGCCTTAACAACGCGGTGCGCCAGATGGATGCATGGTACAAGGCGTTCAACGTCCAGCCCGGCGATGCGCTGTATCTCGCGCCCGAGGATCGTGTCTCGATCTGGTAACGGGCTGACTTGCTGCAAGCGCGAGTGCTTGACTTCGCGCATGGGCTGGTGGAGGCAGCGCGCTCAATTATGCGCGGTGCCTGCCACCGGGCGAATTCGAGGCCCTGCCGTTCATGACTTTCATCCAGCTGTTGCTGATCGCCGTTGTTCAGGGGACGACGGAGTTCCTGCCGATTTCCTCGTCGGGCCACCTGATCCTGATCCCCTTCCTCACCGACTTTCCCGATCAGGGCCCGCAGATCGACGTGGCCGTGCATGTCGGCTCGTTGCTCGCCATCATCGTCTATTTCTTCAAGGACGTGGTGATGCTGGCGCGCGGGGGCTTTGCCACGGTCGGGATCGGCAAGGCTCCGCACGAGCGGCAGCTGTTCTGGTGGATCCTCCTCGGCACGATCCCCGCTGTAATGTTCGGCTTCGCGATCAAGCTGGGGGTCTTCAACGGCCTTGTGTCGAGCCTGTTCGGAGTGACCATCGTCGATGGCGACCTGATGGCCTCGATCCGCTTTACCGACCTGATCGCGGTGAACCTGATCGTCTACGGCATTCTGCTCGGCCTGGCTGACAGGTTCGGCCGCGAAACCAAGACCTTCGAGGACATGACCTGGCGCGACGGGCTGCTGGTGGGCATCGCCCAGGCCTTTGCGATCATTCCCGGAACCAGCCGTTCGGGCGTGACCATGACCATGGCGCGCACGCTCGGCTATGGCCGGTTCGAGGCGGCGCGGTTCTCGTTCCTGCTGTCGATCCCGGCGGTGGCCGGGGCGGGTGTGCTGATCGTGCCCGAGTTGTTCAACGCGGGGGCAGAGATGCTGCACGAGGCGCTGATAGCGGGGGTGCTGACCTTCATCGCCGCCTTTGTGACGATGGCCTTCCTGATGAACTTCCTGAAGAAGGCCTCGATGATGGTCTTCGTGATTTATCGCGTGGCGATGGGCGTGGCGCTGCTGGTGCTGTTCTGAGCAGGCGCTAAGTCCGCAGGTTCCTGCGGGCTATCGCCGGGCGGGTCGCGCTGATCGAGCATTTCGGCGGCATCTTCCAGTGCGGCAGCCTCGTTGCTGCTGGCAGGGGCGGGGCCGCTCATCGGGTCGGGCGCATCGCAGCCCGAAGCGAGCAGCGCACCGGCGGCGACAAGCGCCAGCCGCAGATGCGCTGCCCGAAGCATTACTCAGTCGCGCCTTCGATTTCGGCGCTGGCGGCGGCAGCCGCATCGGCGGCGCTGAGCGCGTCGTCGGCCGCAGCCTGGGCGCTGTCGGCGGCGTCTTCGGCTTCCTGCGTGGCGGCATCGACCGCATCTTCGATCGAACCGGTATCAGCGTCGTTGAGCGAGCTGTCGATCACCGGGTCCGGCACGCCGTCCATGGCGTCGTCGGCGGGGACTTCCACCGTGTCGGCCATGGCCTCTTCCGAAGCGTCGGTGGATTCGCCGCAGGCCGACAGCGCGAGCAGCGCAGCCGGAGCGAGCATAGCGATCCTCTTCATGTGTATATCTCCTCAGAGTTGCTAAACGAATGGATGGGTCTGTAGCCGTTTGAAGGGCCGGGGCAAAACAGGAATTGCGCCCCTATGCCTCGGCTTGCTCATCTGGCAGGTGGTGCGCCATGCCCCCGCCCGCAACCCTCGACCGTGCCCGCACCACCTTGCGCGAAGTGTTCGGCTTCGAATCCTTCCGTATGGTGCAGGAAGATGTGGTGGGCCGCGTGCTGGCCAGGCAATCGACGCTGGCGGTGATGCCCACAGGCGCTGGCAAGTCGCTCACCTATCAGCTTCCCGCCGTGATGCTGGAGGGCACCTGCGTGGTGATCTCGCCGCTGATCGCGCTGATGCACGACCAGCTGCGCAGCGCGCGCGCCAACGGCATTCGCGCCGCCACACTCACCAGCGCCGATGCCGACTGGCGCGAAACGCAGGACGCCTTTCGCGCAGGCACACTCGACCTGCTCTATGTCGCGCCCGAGCGGGCCAGCCAGCCGCAGTTCCGCGACCTGCTCTGTGCCGCCCCGCTGGCGCTGTTCGCGGTGGACGAGGCGCATTGCGTGAGCGAATGGGGCCACGATTTCCGCCCCGACTATCGCCAGCTGCGCCCTTTGATGGACGCATTCGGCGATGTCCCCCGGCTGGCGCTTACCGCCACGGCGGACCTGCGCACGCGCGGCGACATCCTCGGCCAGCTGGGCATTCCCGACGATGGCCTTGTCATCTCCGGCTTCGACCGGCCCAACATTCGCTATACGATTCGCCCGCGCGACAACCTGTCGCGCCAGCTCGAACAGCTGGTGGACGAGCAGCCGGGGCCGGGCATCGTCTATGCCGGAACGCGCAAGAAGGTGGAGGATCTCGCCGCCAGCCTCGCGCGCGCCACCGGGCGGCCCGTGCTGCCCTACCACGCAGGCCTTCCCGCCGAACAGCGCGCCGACAACCAGGCGAGGTTCGTCGCCAGCGAGGATATGGTGATGGTGGCCACGATCGCCTTCGGCATGGGGATCGACAAGCCCGACGTGCGCTTCGTCGCCCATGCCGGGGTGCCCAAGTCGATCGAGGCCTATTACCAGGAGACGGGCCGCGCCGGGCGTGACGGCGATCCGGCAGAAGCGGTGATGCTGTGGAGCGCGGGCGACTTCGCCACCGCGCGCATGCGGATCGGCGAACTCGATGCGGAGCGCCAACCGGGCGAGCGGCAGCGCCTCGATGCGCTTGCCGCTCTGGTCGAGGCGCCGACCTGCCGCCGCGCAATCCTGCTGCGCCACTTCGGGGAAGACCCGCCCGAGGCCTGCGGCAATTGCGACAACTGCCTCAACCCGCCGCAGGTGCTCGAAGTGACCGAGCTGGCGCAGAAGCTGCTCTCGGCCTGCTATCGCACCGGGCAGAGCTTTGGCTTCGGCCATTTGCAGAAAGTGCTCACTGGCGCTGCCGATGCGCGCATCGTGGAGCGCGGGCATGATCGGCTCTCGGTCTATGGCATTGTCGAGGGCGAGGAGGCGGCGCTGTTGCAGCCGGTCAGCCGGGCCTTGCAGGCACGCGGATGCCTCGTGCCCAACGAGCATGGCGGGCTGGCGTTGGGCGGCGAGGCGCGCGCCTTGCTCACGGGCGAGGCCGGCCTCTCGATCACCAAGCCGCCCGCGCGGGCCGAGCGTCGCCAGCGCCGCAGCCGCAACGAGGCGGCGAACCCGGTGGGCGATCCGCTGTTCGACGCGCTGCGCACGCTGCGCCGCGATCTCGCCGCCGAGGCGGGCGTGCCGCCCTATGTGATTTTCCATGATTCGGTGCTGCGCGAGATGGCCGCGCGGCGGCCGATGAGCCGCTCCGATCTGGCCGGGATCGGCGGCGTCGGCGCGAAGAAGCTCGAGGCCTATGGCGCGGCTTTCCTCAAGGTTGTGGCCGAAAACTGACACCGCAGTGATCCGATTGCGTTCCTCCGCAAAGTGATATAAATATGATATCACAATTTATCGGAGGATCGAATGATGTCGGAGCCTGTGACCGCCATGACCCGCAGTCGTGAAGTGCCTGCGGCGACCAGCAGTGGCTATACCTTGCTGATGGTGCTGCTCGCCTTGATCGTGTTCGTGGGGGTGAACGTGCTGACGCGCGGCTTCGGCCTTGGCAGTGTGGGCCTGTTTATCGCCTGCATCCTGCTGCCGGTGGTGGCCATGGTGTTCATTGGCCTCGGCTTTTACATGGTGCAACCCAACCAGGGCGCGGTGATCACGCTGTTCGGTGACTATCGCGGGACTGACCGCAAGGAGGGCCTGCGCTGGGTGCTGCCGTGGATGATGCGCAAGAAGGTCAGCGTGCGTGCGCACAACATCCATTCCGAGCGGATCAAGATCAACGATTTGCGCGGCAACCCGATCGACATCGCCTGCAACGTGGTCTGGCGCGTGCGCGACACGGCGCAGGCTGTGTTCGACGTGGATGACTATGACGAGTTCGTCGAAATCCAGATCGAGGCGGCGCTGCGCACGGTCGGCGCGCGCCATCCCTATGACGACATGAGCGACGAGGACGAGACCACCCTGCGCGGCAGCGCCGATGTTATCAACGCCGAACTGCAGACCGAGCTGAACGAGCGGCTCTCGGCGGCGGGGATCGTGGTCGACGAAGCGGGGCTCACCCACCTTGCCTATGCCAGCGAAATCGCCGGGGCCATGCTGCGCCGCCAACAGGCCGAGGCGGTGATTGCCGCGCGCGCCAAGCTGGTGATGGGCGCGGTGACGATGGTGCAGATGGCGCTCGACAAGCTTTCTGCCGACGAAATCGTCGAGCTGGATGACGAACGCCGCGCGGCGATGGTTTCGAACCTGATGGTGGTGCTCTGCGGCGAGCGTGAGGTGAACCCGGTCGTCAACGCCGGATCGCTGTACCAGTAAGGCGATGGCGGCACGTAAAGCCTTTGCCCTGCGTCTGGACCCTGCGCTGCACGATTGCCTCGAACGATTGGCGGCGCAGGAGCTGCGCAGCGTGAACGCGGAGATCGAGGTGCTGCTGCGCGAGGCGCTCGAACGGCGGGGCATTCGTCCCGCCGTCAGCGAGCGGCCCCGGCGGGGGCGGCCTGCCAAGGAGGAATGAGAGATGCGTGACGAAGACAAGCCCTATGTATGCATCCGCCACGGCTGGATCGTGCAGATCACCCCGCGCAATGGCGCTGGCTGGCGCGGGCTGATCGCGTGGATGGCGCTGCTCGCGCTGCTGACCGGCGGTTATGTCGCGCTCGCTGCGACTGAGCCGGGACCCGACGTGATGCTGGCGCTGGCGGGCGCTTTCCTCGTGCTGGTGGCCGGATGGGCATGGGCGATGATCCGCTGGATGAAGGCGCGCAGCGAGTTTGTCGACATGAACGATCTGGAGGCCTTCAAGCGCAGCCAGCGCAAGTCCCGGCGTCGCTGATTCGGCTGTTCTCGCCTGCTTAACGCTTGTGCGCTAAGCTCATTGCGTGATGACCCAGACTCGACGCCCCTCTTCGCCGCGCGCCAGGCTCGCGCTTGTTGCCGCCCTTGGCGCCCTGTCGTTTGGCGCGCTGCCCGCCGCAACGCTCACGGCGCAGGACCGCGAGGCTGCCTTCACCGTGGTCGCGACGGGGCAGGGCTTCGAACGGCTGCAGGACGCGGTGAACGCGATTGGCGATGGTGAGGGCGCGATTGCCATTGCGCCGGGCCGCTATGGCCAGTGCGCGGTGCAGGAACGCGGGCAAATCTCCTATCTCGCCAGCCAGCCCGGATCGGCGGTGTTCGACACCGTTACCTGCGAGGGCAAGGCCGCTTTGGTGCTGCGCGGGCGCGGGGCTGAGGTTTCGGGTCTGATCTTCCAGAACATGCGCGTGCCCGATTTCAACGGCGCGGGCATTCGCCTGGAAAAGGGCAATCTCACCGTGGCCGACAGCTGGTTTCGTGACAGCCAGCAGGGCATCCTGACCGCGGGTGACCCAGCCTCGCAGATCGTGATCGACCGCTCGACCTTTACCCGTCTTGGCACCTGCGAGGGCGCGGGCGGCTGTGCCCATTCGATTTACACCGGCTCTTACGGTCAGGTCCGCATCACCCGCAGCCGCTTCGAGCAGGGCGCGGGCGGTCACTATGTGAAGTCGCGTGCGGCGCAGGTGGACATTGCCTCGTGCAGCTTCGACGATGCGGCTGGGCGCAACACCAACTACATGATCGACCTGCCTGCTGGCGCAAGCGGGCAGATTTCGAACAACTGGTTCGTACAAGGCCAGTCGAAAGAGAACTATTCCGCCTTCATCGCGGTGGCTGCCGAGGATCGCGAGCATAGTTCGGCCGGCCTCACCGTGGCCGGCAACGACGCGCGTCTGGCGCCGGGTGTGGACCGCAACACCGTGTTCGTGGCCGACTGGTCAGGCGAAATGTCGGGCATTGGCGACAATGCGCTCGGGCGCGGATTGAAACCGTTCGAGGAGCGCTAAGGCCGCGCAAACCTTGCAATTTTGCCTCCCCCTGCCGACATTGAGCAGGTGAAAAGGAGGCGGCAATGGCCGGTGGTTGGTCGCGCGATGGCGCGGTGCAGGATCAGATAGACGATACGGTAAGCGACGCGGTCAGCGCGGCGCGGGCCCGGATGCCACGCGGCGAGAGCGCCGAATATTGCGACGAATGCGGCGAACCGATCCCCGCCAAACGGCGCGAGGCTGTGCCCGGCGTGCGCACCTGTGTCGCCTGCCAGTCTGGCCGCGACAGAGCTGTGAACCACTCTGCGATCAACCGGCGCGGTTCCAAGGATAGCCAGCTGCGCTGACACTTCTTAGCGCAGGAGGTGCCCCGCCTTGTCGCGCTTCGTATCGAGATAGTGGGCGTTATGCGGATTGGCGGGTAGCTGGTGCGGGACGCGTTCGGTCACTGTGACCCCGGCGGCCTCCAGCGCAGCCACTTTCTCCGGGTTGTTGGTCATCAGCCGCACCGCGTTCACGCCCATCAGATCCAGCATTCGCGCCGCGACCGGGAAGTCGCGCGCTTCCTCTGGCAGGCCGAGGCGGCGGTTCGCTTCGAGCGTGTCGTGGCCGTCATCCTGCAAATGATAGGCGCGCAGTTTGTTGATGATGCCGATCCCGCGCCCCTCTTGCCGCAGATAGAGCACCGCGCTCCAGCCGCCTTTCGCGGCCTCCTCGGCCATGGCCACCAGCGCTGCATCGAGTTGCGGGCCGCAGTCGCACTTGAGGCTCGCGAACACGTCGCCGGTCAGGCATTCGGAATGGAGGCGCACCAGCGGCACCTTGCCCGCATCCTGCTCGCCCAGCACCAGCGCGACATGCTCGCGCAGGTCGTCGGCGCTGCGAAAGGCGATGATGCGCGCGTGTTCGCTGGCGTGGATCGGCAGACGGGCACGGGTGGCAATGGTGAGCGCGGCAGGGTCGGAGAACGCGGCAAGGTCGCCCGCTTCAAGCGCAACCGGCTCGCCGCCGTGTTCGGGGGCGACCATGAAGACGGGCAGAATCCCCGCAATCCGCGCCAGTTCGAGCGCGACCTCGGCCTCGCTGCGCCAGGGCAGTTCTTCCGCGAGGAATGGCCCCTTGAGCGGGCTTTGCAGATCAAGCGAAGGATCGGCCACCGGCAGCGCGGCGGCCAGATCGAGCGGTTCGCCCGCGCGTATCAGCACCGGATCGCTGCCTCGCGCTGCCTCGCGCTGGTTGGTGAGGCGCAGTGTTTCCGCCCGCGCGGTGGAGATCAGCAGGCGCGCAGACTTCGCCTTGGGGGCAAGCCCTGTCTCGATCGGCAGCAGCACCGGCGCGCCGCCGATGGCCACCGGCCAGCCGTGGCGCAGGGCATCGACCGCCTGCGCCGCGCGGCGTGAAGGCGAGGCCTTGCTCAGAGCGCGAACTCGCTGATGATCGGCACGTGGTCGCTCGGCTGTTCCCACTCGCGGGTGTGCTCGGCGATGGTGTGCTTCACGCTCTTGGCCGCGAGATCGGGCGAGGCCCACATGTGGTCAAGCCGCCGACCGCGATCCTTGCCCTGCCAATAGGTTCGGTACGACCACCAGGTGTAGTTTCGCTCGGGCGCGGGGATATGCTTGCGGCCAAGGTCGACCCAGTCGTGCGCTGCCTGCAAGTTCCCCAGCGTCTCCACCTCGATCGGCGTGTGGCTGACCACTTTAAGCAGCGCCTTGTGATCGTAAACGTCGCATTCGAGCGGGGCGATGTTGAAATCGCCGACCAGCAGCGTGGGCCGTTCGATGCCTTCGGACCAGCGCGTCATCCGTTCGAGAAAGTCGAGCTTCTGGCCGAACTTGGGGTTCTTCTCACGGTCGGGCAGATCGCCGCCGGCGGGTATATAGACGTTTTCGAGGATCACGCCCTCGCCCGGTCCGAGCAGCTCCACCCCGACATGGCGCGCCTCGCCGTTGTCCTGCCAGTCGTGGCGGGCATATTCGCGCAAGGGGATGCGGCTGACCGTGGCCACTCCGTGGTAGCCCTTCTGCCCGGTCAGCGCGATGTGCTCGTAGCCGAGGTCGACGAAGGCCTGGCGCGGAAACAGGTGCTCCATGCACTTGATCTCCTGCAGGCAGAGCACGTCTGGCGCGTTCTCGGTTAGGAAGCGGGCCACCTGCGGCATGCGCAGGCGCACCGAGTTGATGTTCCAGCTGGCGACGGAAAGGGTGGGGGCAGACATGGCCAAAGGCTTTAGGTCGGCATTGACCGGGCGACAAGCCGGGTGCCGGGTCTGGCCGTAAGACGGGCAAGAAAAACCCCCGTCCCGGGGGCGGTGAGACGGGGGTTCATTCTTGCGTTCGTCACGCAGACAAGCAGGCCGTAAATCGAATGGCGGGTCAACAGGGGGGGAGAAACCCGCCGATCAGCCGTGCTTGCCCTAAGAGATATAAGTCTGCCTGCCTGTCGCGCCAATGAACGGAACGCGCATTTTGTCGCTTCTATACAACTGCTGGACCCTCCAAGGGTCAGCCCGGACGGCGTGTGCGACGGCGCGGATCGCGATAGGTGAAGGCGGAATTGCTCACCGCCATGCCATAGCGCTGGTTGCTGAGGCGCACGGTGGTACGCGTGTTCTGCGCATCGAGCGCGACCCAGCTCGCCAGCTGCAGCCCGCCCGGTGCCGAGGCGTTGCGCACGAACACCAGCGTCATGGTGCCATATTCGGGGCGGCCGGGATCGCTCACCTCGATGCTGATCACATTGCGGTTGGCGGTGGGCACCAGCTTGCCGAAGCGGCGCACGTCGCGATTCGGATCGAGCAGCGCGCCGAGCGGCGAATTGCTGATGGGCCAGGCTTCGACCTGCTGCACGTCGTAGTCGATCAGCGTCAGTGCCTTGCCGTCGGACACGACGAGCATGTTCACGTCGTTCGAATATTCGAATCGGATGCGGCCCGGATTCTTGAGCGTCAGTTCGCCGCGCAGGGTCTGTCCGTTGCGGCCGGTCTGCGTGAAGTCGGCCTTCATCGTGGTGATGCCGCGCAGCGCGGTCACGGCGCGGTCGAGATCGTCCTGCCGCGATTGGGCATGGGCAGGAGCCGCAGCGAGCAGGGCGGTGACGGGAAGCGCACAGGCAAAAGCCGCCGCAAAAGCGGCGGCCAGAGGCTTGCGTCGAAGCTGAATCAGGCTGTTCATATGCGCGGCTTAGCGAAGGCGCATTGAACTGTCACTGAACTGCTGGGGGTGGCCAGCGTTCAGCTTACTTGATCTTGCCTTCCTTGTACTCGACGTGCTTCTTCGCAACGGGGTCGTACTTACGGAAGGTGAACTTCTCGGTGTGGTTGCGCGGGTTCTTCTTGGTCACGTAGAAGTGGCCGGTCCCGGCGGTCGAGTTGAGGCGGATCTTGATGGTTGCAGGCTTCGCCATGGTCTTGCTCTCAAAGGTTTGATGGGGCCAGGGCGGCCCGAAAACAAAGAGGCGACGCCAGCGCGCCGCCCGTTGATCGCGGCCCATGATGGAGAATCGTATCTGAGTCAAGCATTGGCGTGCCTCACCAGTCGACCTTGCCGCGCATTTCCTTCTTCGCGCCGTGCGCTTTCTTCGACTTCAGCCTCTGGGTCTTGCCCACGCGATTGACCCGGGTCTTGGCGCGCTTCTTCGGCTCTTTCAGCGCTGCCTCGATCATCGCCGCGAGTCGTTCGCGCGCCTCGCGGCGGTTGGCCTCCTGCGTGCGGTGCGTGCGCACGTCAAGAATGATATCGCCGCTCGCGCTCATCCGGCTGCCCGCCAGCGCCTTCAGCCGGTGGAACACCGCCGGGGTGAGGCCGAGCGCATAGATATTGACGCGCAGCTGCACCGCGGTCGCCACCTTGTTGACGTTCTGCCCGCCGGGGCCGGAGGCGGCGATGAAGCTTTCCTGTGCCTGCGCCATGGCCCGATCGATGATCGCGCCCATGGCGTCAGGCTCCAAGCGCCGCGAAGTCTGCGGGAAGCGGGGCTTCGGCCACGATGGGCGTCTTGCCTTCGCGCTCTACGGTCAGGGCGCTGGCGTGAAGCATCGTGCGGTTCACCCGCGAATCCTTATGGCCATAAACCGGATCGCCCAGCAGCGCCGCGCCAAGGCCGAGTTGGGCATGGACGCGAATCTGGTGGGTGCGCCCGGTCTCGGGGCGGAACTCGACCAGCGTGAGGCCGCCGTCGAGCAACTTCAGCTTGCGCCAGTGGGTGACGGCGGGCTTGCCCTTCTTCGCCGCGATCATCCGCCAGCCCTTCTCGGCGCTGCTGATCTTGGAGAGCGAGAGCGCGATGGTGCCTTCGTCCTCTTCAACCACGCGCGAGACAATGCCGAGGTAGACCTTCTCGACCAGCCGCTGCTCGAAGGCGGCGGCAAAGCGCACGTGGGCCTTGGCGTTGCGCGCCAGCAACAGGCAGCCCGAGGTGTCGGTGTCGAGCCGGTGGACCGGGCTGGGCTCGCGCTGGAAGCCGAGGCGCAGGGTCGACAGCTCCTTCACCAGCGCGTGGCCGCCCTTGCGCGGAATGTCGATGGGCAGGCCGGCGGGCTTGTCGATCACGAGCGCTTCGCCGTCTTCATAGAGAATGGGGATATTCATCGGCAGCCCCTTACACCGCTCATCGGGAACTTGTCGAAGGATTGTCCACGTTAGCGAAGAAAGGGGCGCTTAGCCCAGCGCCTTGGCAATCCGCTGCAAGGCCTCGCTCAGCACCGCTTCGCTGGCGGCAAAGCTGATGCGGAAACCGTTTTTCCCGCCGAACGCACTGGCCGAGACCACCGCCACGCCGTGCTCCAGCAGGTGCAGCGCGAGCTTGTTGTCGTCGCCGCCGAAGCGATCCATCAGCGGGCTCGCGTCGATGAAGCAGTAGAACGCGCCAAGGGGCACCGGGGTCGAGAGGCCGGGGATGGCGTTGATCGCGGCAACCACCAGATCGCGCCGCTGGCGGAAGGTCTCGCGCCAGTCGGCCAGAAAGTCCTGCGGTCCTTCGAGCGCGGCGACGGCGGCGGCCTGGCTGGTCGCGGCGGGGTTGCCCGAGGAATTGCTTTGCAGCTTGCCCATCGCGTCGATCAGCCACTTCGGGCCGGTCGCAAGGCCGATGCGGAAGCCCGTCATCGCGTGGCTCTTGGAGACGCCCGAAATCGTGCAGATACGGTCGGCCAGATCGGGGCACAGGTTGGCGAGCGTCGCGTGGCCTTCGCCGGTATAGTTGAGCGGGGCGTAGATATCGTCGCTCAGCACCATCACCTGTGGGTGGCGGCGCAACACTTCAGCGATGCCAAGCAGCATCTCGGCGGGATAGACCGCGCCGGTAGGGTTGCCGGGGCTGCCGAGGATCACCCAGTTCGTGCGCGGGGTGATCAGCGCTTCGAGCTGCGCGGGACGGAAGCGGAAGTTGTCCTTGGCGTGGGTCATCAGCGGCACCACCGTGCCCCCGGCAAAGCGTACCATCTGCGGATAGCTGACCCACCAGGGCGCGGGAACGATCACCTCGTCGCCTGCGGAGACGGTGGCGCAAATCGCCTCGAACAGCGCCTGTTTGCCCCCGGCGCTGACGATCACCTGCGCCGGATCGGTCGCAATGCCGAGGTCGCGCTCGAAATGCAGCGCGGCGGCCTTGCGCAGCCGCGCGGTGCCCATCACCGCAGTATACCGCGTGTCGCCCGCATCGAGCGAGGCCTTGGCGGCCTCGATCACATGGGCTGGGGTGTCGAAGTCGGGCTCGCCCACCGAGAGCGAGATGATGTCGCGGCCCTCGGCGCGCAGTTCCATCGCACGGTCGGTCATGGCGGTGGTGGGCGAGGCCTCGATCCGCGAAAGCGCGGTGCTGAGCTGGTGCTTGGTCATGATAGCAGGTGCGCCTTCATCAGCCCGCGCACCGAATTGCCGAGCAGGAAGCCATCGGCGAGGTCGTCAAGTGTCAGCTCGGCCTCAGCGGCGCGGCCTTGCTCGATCAGCGAGCGGCGCAGTACGCCGGGCAACAGGCCGAGGTGCAGCGGCGGAGTGAGCAGCTGGCCATCGTGTTTGACAAAGATGTTGGAGTAGCAGCCTTCGGTCACCAGCCCGTCGTCGCGCACGAACAGCGCCTCGTTCGCATTGGCGGTGGCGGCGATCTTGCGCGCATCCTCGTAGAAGCCGCGGTCGGTGGTCTTGTGGCGCAGGCGCCAGTCGCCGGTAACCACGGGCAGCGGCAGCGCCACGCATAGCTGCGGTTCGGCGGGGGCGGTCGCGCTCAGCGCCTGCGCCTCGAAAGCCAGTGCCCCGCCGCGCGACAGCAACATGCGCAGCTTGGCGGGAGTTTCCAGTTCGAAGCACAGCGCCTGAATGCGGTTGCGCGCCTCGTGCCGGTCGAAGGCAAAGCCCAGTTCCTTCGCGCTGGCGCCGATCCGCTCGATATGGAGGTCGAGAAATTCGATGCCGATTTCGGGGTCGAACCGCATCGATTCGATCAGATCATGCCCGCCCGCCGCGCCGCGCACGAAGGCGCCTTTGACGAGGCACTCGCGCCATTCGGCCATGGCCTCGCTGTCGGCGACGATGGCGCCGCCCACACCGAGCACGGCCTTGTGGCGCTGGTTCTCGCCGGGGGTCAGCCGCACGGTGCGGATGGCGACGTTGAAGGCGGCATCGCCGTTCGGCCCGATTCGCCCAATCGCGCCGCAATAAGGCCCGCGCGCGTCGCGTTCGACCTCGTCGATCAGCTCCATCGCGCGGATTTTCGGCGCGCCGGTGATTGAGCCGCAGGGATAGACAGCACCCAGCAGGTCCACCGCGCTTTTGCCAGGAAGCAGCTGCGCACGCACGGTCGAGACCATCGTGTGCACGGTGGGATAGCTCTCGATAGCGAAGGGGTGGTCGACCTCGACGCTGCCCGGCTGCGACACGCGGCTGATGTCGTTGCGCATCAGATCGAGGATCATCAGGTTCTCGGCCTTGTCCTTCACCGAGGCGGCGAGTTCGGCGGCCAGCGCCGCGTCATCCTCGGGCGTTGTGCCGCGCGGGCGGGTGCCCTTCATCGGCTTCAGCTTCACTGCCCCGTCCTTCAGCGTGAAGAACAGCTCGGGGCTGAACGAGAGCAGCCAATCCGACCCGTCAAACACCAGCCCGCCATAGCCCGCCGCCGCCGTGGGCCGGATCGCGGCGTAGAGCGCGAGCGGATCGCCCTGCGCCGGGCCGGCGAGCGGCATGGTAAGGTTGGCCTGATAGATGTCGCCCGCGCGGATCGCTTCCTGCAGACGCTCAAAAGCGGCGCAGTAGGCTCCGGGCGAGACCTGCGGTTCGAGCGGCCCGATCGAGGCGCTGCCCTCGGCCCGTGCCGCCAGCCAGCCCTCGACCTCGCCCGCCGGGATCACTTCGGGATCACCAAACAGGCCGAACCACACCAGCGGCCCGGCTGCACCAGAGCGCGCAGCCGCCAGCGAGGCCAGCTTGCCTTCAAGCGCCAGCCCTGCCTCATAGGCGAGGTAGCCGACCAGATGCCCGCCCTGCTGGCTGCGCGCCTGCTCTGCGGCGGCGAGCGTGCTGACCACCTCTTCGGGCCGCCGCGCCACGAACACTTCGCGTGGGGCGGTGAAGAGCTGGGCATCGCTCGCGCCCGAGCTGCGGGCATCGTCAAGCAGGACAAAGGGTTGGCTGCGGTCCATCGCGCCTTCATCTAGCGTGTTCGCGGTGTAAGTCTATCGCTTGACCGCAAGGGGCACCCCCGCCAGTTTCCGCTCCGACAAAGCCAAGAGGGATCGGGACGGACATGGCAGACATCTTCATCGGCAAGGATCTGGCGGGTGGCAGGCAGGCGCTCGACCTCGCCCGCGCCAATCGCCACGGGCTGATCGCAGGCGCCACCGGCACCGGCAAGACGGTCACCTTGCAGGGCCTTGCCGAAAGCTTCTCCGCCGTGGGCGTGCCGGTGTTCCTCGCCGATGTGAAGGGCGACCTTTCCGGCATCGCCATGCCCGGTTCGCCCACGTTCAAGCATGCCGACAAGCTGGAGGGGCGGGCGAAGGAACTGGGCATGGACGACTATGCCTATTCGGATAACCCGGTGGTGTTCTGGGATCTCTACGGCGAACAGGGCCACCCGATCCGCACTACGATCACCGAGATGGGGCCGCTGCTGCTCGCCCGCCTGCTCGACCTTAACGAGACGCAGGAAGGCGTGCTGCAGATCGTGTTCCGCTATGCCGACGAGAACGGACTGCTGCTGCTCGATTTCGAGGACCTGCGCGCGATGCTCGCCTGGGCTTACGAGAACGCGACCGAGCTTTCGGGCCAGTATGGCAATGTGTCGAAGCAATCGGTTGGTGCGATCCAGCGCCAGTTGCTGAGTTTCGAAGCGCAGGGAGCGGGCAATTTCTTCGGCGAACCTGCGCTCGAAATCGACGATTTTCTGACCCTCGACGATCGGGGGCGCGGCGTGATCAACGTGCTCGCTGCCGACAAGCTGATGAGCAGCCCCAAGCTCTATGCCACCTTCCTCCTGTGGCTGCTGGCCGAACTGTTCGAGACGTTGCCCGAGGTGGGCGACCCGGAAAAGCCCAAGCTGGTGTTCTTCTTCGACGAGGCGCACCTGCTGTTCGACGATGCGCCCAAGGCGCTGACCGACACCATCGAGCGGGTGGTGCGGCTGATCCGCTCGAAGGGGGTGGGCGTCTATTTCGTGACGCAGAACCCGATCGATATCCCTGAGGAAATCGCGGGCCAGCTCGGCAACCGGGTGCAGCACGCGCTGCGCGCCTTCACCCCGAAGGACAAGCGAGCGATCAAGGCGGCGGCGGAAACTTTCCGCATCAACCCCGATCTCGATGTCGAAACCGCGATCACCGAACTGCGCACCGGCGAGGCGCTGGTCTCCACGCTCGACGAGGACGGCGCGCCCACCATCGTCCAGCGCACGCTGATCAAGCCGCCGCGCTCGCGGCTGGGGCCGGTGAACGCGAAGGAACGCGCGATCATCCAGTCGATCAGCCCGCATGAGGGCGTCTACGACGAACCGATCGACCGGGAGAGCGCCGAGGAGCTGCTGGCGGCAAAGGCAGCCGATGCCGCCGAAACCGCCGAGGAGGTCGAGGAGAAGGGCCGTGAAGAGGTGAGCAAGCGGAGCCGCAAGTCGACCTCGATCTGGGGCAAGGCAGCCAAGGCGGCGATGGGCGCGGCAGCAGGCTCCGCCGCATCGGTGGCGGCGGCGGCGATCACCGGGAAGAAAAGCCGCGCGAAGCCTGCGACAACGGCGGTGACGTCGGGGCTGGGCTCGCTCGCCACCGACCTTGCCGGACCGATCGCGGGCCGCTTCGTGCGCAACCTGATCGGCGGGCTGATGCGCTAGCCGCGCCGGGGCAGGCGCAGCTCGGCGGCGAGACCCACGATCCGCCCATTTTCGATCCGGTTGGTCAGCGTAAGCGAGCCACCATGCTGCTCGGCAATCGCTCGCGCCAGCGTCAGGCCAAGGCCTGCTCCGCCGGTGCTGCGGTTGCGCGAGGCCTCACCGCGCGCGAAGGGTTCGAACATGGCGGCGATCTCGCCTTCGGGAATGCCGGGGCCATTGTCCGTCACGCAGATCACTGCATAGCCATCCTCGCGGGTCAGCGAGACCTCCGCTTTGCCGCCATAGCGCAGGCCATTGTCGATCAGGTTGCGCAGTGCGCGTCGCATCCAGGTGGCGCGCAAGGGCAGGGCGATACGCATGGTCTCGCCCAGTTCGACTGGCTCGCCCAGATCCTCGTATTCCTCGACCACGGCCGAGACCAGCGCGGCAAGATCGGTCCGCTCAAGCGGGTCTTTCGCATGGCCTACGCGGGCGAGCGACAGGATGTCGTCAAGCGAATGGGTGATGTCCTCGATGGTGGCCGCCATCTTCGCGCGCTCGGCCTCGTCGTCGACGCTTTCGATCCGCACCCGGAGCGCGGCGAGCGGGGTCTTCAGGTCATGCCCGATGGCGCCGAGCATCACGTCTTTCTCGTCAAGCAGCGCGGCGATGCGCGCTTCCATTTCGTTATGCGCAGCGATCAGCGCGCGGGTGTCTTCCGGCCCGGAGGGTTCGAGCGGCTCAAGCCCTTCGGCACGCCCGGCAAAGCGGCTCATCCGCCCGGTCAGCGCGGCGAGCGGGCGGGTAATCCGGCGCAGCAGGAACGCAAGCCCGCCCACCAGCACGATATAGAGCACGAGCGTCTGCAGGATCAGCCCGCCCAGCGCGCCCCGGTTGTGCTCGGGCATCGGCACGCGCGCGATAAGCCACTCGTTCTCGCCCATGCGCTTGAGCCCGGCAATCAACACGTCGCCGTCGAGCGACCAGCGCCCGTCGGGCCCGGAAATCGACCCGGCACGCCCGCGCATCACGTAGTCGTCCTCGGGGATATCGCGCGTGAGGACGACCAGCTTGTCGATGGCGATATCCTGCGCGACCAGCACATCGCGCAGCGCGGCTTCGCGCTCGGGGTCGTGCAGCTCGCCTTTGAGCAGCGGGGTTGCGAGTGTGCGTTGGATGCGGATCTTGCGCCGCCCTGGATGCCCGCCGCGGCCATTGTTGCCCTCGCGGAATTCAAAGCGGGGGTCGGACACCAGTTGGAAGGCGAGCGAATTGATCAGCGCGGCCTCGCGGCGCTGGTGATCGGCACGGTAGATCAGCACGGCGGACAGCGTCTGCGCCGCCAGCAGCGCCAACGCCACCGCGAGGAGCATCTGCCCCAGGAGGCTGCGCGGGAGGAAACGGTGCATGGCAGGCATGGCGCGGATCAGCCCTCGGCCTTGGCGGGGGCCACGCGCTCGACATCGCAGGCGAGGCGGTAGCCACCGCCCCAGACGGTCTGGATCAGCTTGGGATCGCGGCTGTCGACTTCCATCTTGCGCCGCAGCCGCGAGACCTGATTGTCTACAGCGCGATCAAACAGGTGCGCCTCGCGGCCCTGCACCATGTCGAGCAGCCGGTCGCGATCGAGTACCTGGCGCGGATGGTCGAGAAAGGCCGACAGCAGCCGGAACTCGGCCGAAGAAATCGGCACCACGGTGCCTTCGGGATCGGTCAGGCGGCGCTTCAGGGGATCGAGCAGCCAGCCGTCGAAGGCGTAAAGCGCCTCGCTGGCAGGCGGGGCTCCACCGGCGCGCGACGCCCGGCGCAGCACCGAGCGGATACGGGCGACCAGCTCGCGCGGCTCGAACGGCTTTACCACATAGTCGTCCGCGCCGATTTCGAGGCCGACGATGCGGTCGGTCGCCTCGCCGCGCGCGGTGAGAAAAATCACCGGCAGATCCTTGCTCTCCGTGAGATGGCGGCACAGCGAAATACCATCCTCGCCCGGCATCATGATGTCGAGCAGGACAAGGTCGGGGGTGGTGACGAGCAGCGCTGCGCGCGCCTTGGCAGCATCGCTCGCCTGCTCCACCAGGAACCCCTGGCGCGACAGATAGTCGGCCAGGGGCTCTCTCAGGCTGGCTTCGTCATCGACCAGCAACAGCCGGGTCGGCTGGTCGCTCATTGCGAGGCGGGGGCCGCTGGACGGTTCATGCCGCGCCGTTCGGGGCGGGCCGCGCGGCGTTCCTCTGCCGAGATCGTTCCGTCCTTGTTGCTGTCGGCGGCATCGAAGCGGGTGAGCGCGGCGGCGGTGAATTCGGCGCGACTGATCGTGCCATTGCTATCGGCATCGGCACGTTCAAGCATGGGCCTGCCGGGGCCGCCTTCGCCGCGCATCATGCGCATGCCTGCACGGTGGCCCGCCCCGCGTGCCTCGCCGTCGCCACGTGCTGCCATGCGTTCGGGCCGCTGCTCGCGGCGTTCTGCACGGGCCTGCTGATGCTTCTCGCGCTGGGCCGTGACTTCGGCAAAGCTGAGCTGGCCGTTGCCATCGGTATCGGCTTCGTCGAACCGCTTGCGTTCGGCCGCCTCGCGGTCGGCTGCGGAGAGCTCGCCGTCGCCGTTGACGTCGAGCCGGTCGAACATGGTGGCGGCGCGTTGTTCAGCCTGGGCGCGAGTTTGCGGCGCGCGCTCGGGCCCTCGATCCTGCGCCAGGGCAGCACCTCCGGCCAGGGTGACGGTCGTGGCGAGGATCGCCAGCGAGATGGGGATAGTCTTCTTCATAGTTCAAGAACTCCCGTTGGTTGGATCGGACAACAAGACACAGCCACAATGGGATGGGAGGATGGGGGCGGTGCCTTGTTGTCCTTGCCCTTGATCTAGGCCTTCTATGTCGCAGGCTTATGCCCGCGAAGGCCGTTTTTGTCGCCATTTGTCGCGGTTGGGGTGGGCTGTTCATCCGGGCGCCAGCAATCCCACCGCCAAGTGGCCTCAGCGGGGCCGGTGCGGGCTTGGGTCGACTGCCCGGTTCCGTATCCAGATGGACCTGGTGCTGGTCGCGGCGGCGGATCGTCACAGCGGTTGGCAGGCTTCCAGCAACCACGCGCGCTCCGCTCCTTCGAGCTGCGGGGCGATCACCTTGGCGACCTGCGCGTGATAGTCGTTCCACCAGGCTATCTCGCGGAGGCTCAGCAGCGAGGGCTCCACCATCGACCGGTCGAGCGGGGCCAGCGTCAGCGTCTCGAAGCCGAGCCATTCGCCTTCGTCGGCGCCTGTGATTGCGCGCGGGGCCACCAGAACGAGGTTCTCGATGCGGATGCCGTATTCGCCTGCCTTGTAATATCCCGGCTCGTTCGAGAGGATCATGCCCGCGAGCAACTCCTGCTCGGCCCCGGCCTGCCCGCCCTTGGACTTTGCGATCCGCTGCGGCCCTTCATGCACGGCCAGAAACGCGCCCACGCCGTGGCCCGTGCCATGGGCATAGTCGAGCCCGGCCGACCACAGGAACTGCCGCGCGAGGCTGTCGAGCTGGCCGCCGGTGGTGCCAGCGGGGAAGGTCTGGGTGTCGAGCGCGATGTGGCCCTTCAGCACCCGCGTAAAGCGTTCACGCACCTCCTGCGGCGGCTCGCCGGGGCCGATCCACACGGTGCGGGTGATGTCGGTGGTGCCATCGGGATATTGCCCGCCCGAATCGACAAGATAGACGCTGCCCGGTTCAAGCCTGCGGTTGGTTTCCTCGTTCACGCGGTAGTGGGCGAGCGCGGCGTTTGGCCCGGAGGCGGAGATGGTGTCGAACGAGAGGTCGCGCAGGTCGCCGCATTCCTGACGGAACGCCAGCAGGCGGGCCGCGGCGGCAAGCTCGTCGATCTCGCCGTTCGGCCCCTCGACCGCGAGCCAGTGGAGGAAGCGGGCGACCGCCACCCCGTCACGTGCCTGAGCGGCGCGGTGTCCGCCCTGTTCGGCCTCGTTCTTGATCGCCTTGGGCAGGACCGCCGGGTCTTGCGCGGCCACGACTTCGGCCCCGGCGCTGTCGAGTGCATCGAAGATCGCCGCGACCGATCGCTGCGGATCGGTGGCGACCTTTTTGCCCGCCAGTTCACCCAGTGCTTCGGCAAACTGGTCGCGCGGGCGCAGGCGCACGGCATTGCCAAGCGCGGCACCCACTTCGGCGGGCACCTTGTCGGGCGCGATGAACCAGTCGGCGGTGCCGTCGGCGAACAGTGTGAGGTACGACAGGGCCACCGGCGTATGCTCCACATCGCGTCCGCGCACGTTGAGCACCCATGCAATCGAATCGAGCGCGCTGATCACTACCGCGTCCAGGCCTTCGCCCTTCAGCCATTCGGCGATCTCGCCGCGCTTGCTGGCGCTGGAGCGGCCCGCCAGCTCTTCATCCTGCAGGAACACCGGCGCGGGCGAGGGCTCGGGCTGGTCGTCCCAGACGGCATCGATCGGGTTGCTCTCCACCGGCACGGCGGTTGCGCCCTTCTTTGCCAGCGCCGCCTCCAGCGCGCGCACGAAGCTGCGGGTATGGAGCCAGCCGTCATAGCCGATCTTTGCGCCTTGCCCGGCATTGTCAGCCACCCATTTGGCGAGCGAATCGGCCGGCACCGACTTGTATTCGTAGAGCTTGGCCTCGACCTGATCGCGCACCTGGATGGTGTAGCGCCCGTCGACGAAGATCGCGGCCTTGTCAGCCAGCACCGCGACGCTGCCGACCGAGCCGCCGAATCCCGTGAGCCACTGCAAGCGCTGGGCATAGGCACCGACATATTCCGAAAGGTATTCATCACTGATCGGCAGGACAAAGCCATCGAGCCCTCGGGCGGCCAGTTCGCGGCGCAGGGCGGCAAGGCGGTTTTCGTGCAGGGGCATCAGCATAACGTGTCTCTCGTTGGGCAAAGTCAGGGTTTGCCGGGGCAAAAGCAAACTAGGTTTGCCGCCCGGCGGCTTTTCTCTAGGCACCCATCTGGGCCCTGCCGGCAGCGAGGGCAAGTTCGCCGTCTGTCAAAGTGGCCCGAAACGACGCAAGAGGAACGCATGCATTGCCAGCAATGCTGCAAGCCCGGCAGAGGCGCGCAAGTCGCGCAATTGCAAGGTAAACCCTTTGCGATTGTGCAGTGCAACAATATAAGGCCCCGCATGACCAGTCTGACCCATCTCGAACGGCTCGAAGCGGAGAGCATCCACATCATGCGCGAGGTCGCCGCCGAGGCGGACAAGCCGGTGATGCTCTATTCGATCGGCAAGGATTCAGCGGTGATGCTGCATCTTGCGAAGAAAGCCTTCTATCCTTCGCCGCCGCCGTTTCCCTTGCTCCACGTCGATACGACCTGGAAGTTCAAGGCCATGTACGAACTGCGCGCAAAGGCCGCGCAGGAGGCCGGGATGGAGCTGCTGGTCTACCACAACCCCGAGGCCGAGGAGCGCGGGATCAACCCGTTCCAGCACGGCCCGCTCCACACCGACATGTGGAAGACCGAGGGGCTCAAGCAGGCGCTCGACAAATATGGCTTCGATGTCGCTTTCGGCGGGGCGCGCCGCGACGAGGAGAAGAGCCGCGCGAAAGAACGCGTGATGAGCTTCCGCACCTCCAGCCACGGCTGGGATCCGAAGAACCAGCGGCCCGAGCTGTGGAACCTTTACAATGCCCGCAAGAAGAAGGGCGAGGGCATCCGCTGCTTCCCGATCTCGAACTGGACCGAGCTGGATATCTGGCAATATATCATGAAGGAGCAGATCGAGATCGTTCCGCTCTACTTCGCGGAAGAACGCCCCACTTACGAATATGAGGGTGGCCTGTTTATGGCCGACGACCTCGACCGGCTGGAACAGGCCATGGGCACGCTGCCCGAGATCACCATGCGCTCGATCCGGTTCCGCACGCTCGGCTGCTTCCCGCTTACCGGCGCGGTTGAGAGCAGTGCCAAGACGCTGGCCGACGTGGTGCAGGAGACCCTGCTCACCACCACCAGCGAACGGCAGGGCCGCGTGATCGACAAGGACGGCGGTGACGCCTCGATGGAGAAGAAGAAGCAGGAGGGCTATTTCTGATGTCGGACCCCATTTACAAGACCGACGCCCTCATCGCCGAGGACATCGACGCCTATCTCGACCAGCATCAGAACAAGACCATGCTGCGCTTCATCACCTGCGGCAGCGTGGATGATGGCAAGTCGACGCTGATCGGGCGCTTGCTTTACGATTCGAAGATGATCTTCGAGGATCAGCTGACTGCGCTCGAAAACGATTCGAAGAAGGTCGGCACGCAAGGGCAGGAAATCGATTTCGCGCTGCTGGTCGATGGCCTCGCCGCCGAGCGCGAGCAGGGCATCACGATCGACGTGGCCTATCGCTTCTTCAACACCGAGAAGCGCAAGTTCATCGTCGCCGACTGCCCCGGCCACGAACAATATACCCGCAACATGGTCACCGGCGCCTCCACCGCCGACCTTGCCGTGGTGATGATCGACGCGCGCAAGGGCGTGCTGGTGCAGACCCGGCGCCATTCGTACATCTGCAACCTGATCGGCATCAAGAACATCGTCCTTGCGGTCAACAAGATGGACCTGGTCGACTACTCGCAAGAGGTGTTCGACAAGATCGTGGCGGACTATGCGAAGTTCGCCGAGGAAATCGGCATCGAGAGCTTCACCGCCATGCCGATTTCGGGCTTCAAGGGCGACAACATCACGCTCGCCCCGAGCGACAACACACCTTGGTATGGCGGCCCGAGCCTGATCGAGCATCTCGAAACGGTCGAGGTGCTGACCGCACAGGACGCGGAAAAGCCGTTCCGCATGCCGGTGCAGTGGGTCAACCGCCCCAATCTCGACTTCCGCGGCTTCTCCGGCCAGATCGCCACCGGCGCGGTGAAGCCGGGCGATGCGGTGCGCGTGCTGCCCTCGGGCAAGACCAGCCATGTCCGCTCGATCGTCACCTATGGCGGCGACCTTGACGAGGCCGTGGCGGGCCAGTCGGTCACGCTGACGCTGACCGACGAGATCGACTGTTCGCGCGGCAATGTCATCGCCGTGGCCGACAATCCGCCCGAGGTTGCCGACCAGTTCGAGGCCACCGTGGTGTGGATGGACGATGAGGCGCTGCTGCCCGGCCGTGGCTACTGGCTGAAGCTGGGTTCGCAGACGGTTTCCGCAGCAGTTGCCGAGCCGAAGTACGAGGTCAACGTCAACACGATGGAGCATCTGGCGGCCAAGACGCTGGCGCTCAATTCGATTGGCGTGGCCGAAGTCACCACCGACAAGCCGCTGGTGTTCGAGAGCTATGCCGACAGTCGGCAGCTGGGCGGGTTCATCCTGATCGACAAGGTCACCAACGCGACCGTGGCCGCCGGGATGCTGCATTTCTCGCTTCGCCGCAGCCAGAACGTGCATTGGCAGGCCGTCGACATCAACCGCGAGGAGCACGCCCGGCTCAAGAACCAGACCGCCAAGGTCCTGTGGTTCACCGGGCTCTCCGGCTCGGGCAAGTCGACCATCGCCAACGAGGTGGAAAAGCGGCTCAACCTGATGAACCGCCACACCTTCCTGCTCGACGGCGACAATATCCGCCACGGGCTGAACAAGGATCTGGGCTTCACCGATGCCGACCGGGTGGAAAACATCCGCCGCGTGGGCGAGGTTGCCAAGCTGATGACCGATGCCGGGCTGATCGTGCTGACCGCCTTCATCTCGCCGTTCCGCGCCGAGCGGCAGATGGTGCGCGACTTGCTGCCTGAAGGCGAGTTCGTCGAGGTGTTCGTCGATACCCCGCTGGAAGTGGCGGAACGGCGCGACGTGAAGGGCCTCTACAAGAAGGCGCGCGAAGGCAAGCTGAAGAACTTCACCGGGATCGACAGCCCCTACGAAGCGCCCGAAAACGCCGAGATCCGCGTGAACACGGTGGAGATGAGCCCGCAAGAAGCGGCGGCCTATATCATCGACCGGATTATGCCGCTCAAATAGGCGATGGAGGCGATACGCGCCCTGCCTCGCTGGAAGGACACCGCCTGGTTGGTGCCCATGGGCATGGCGGCCTATTGCCTCCCGGCGCTAGTGGCCCTGTCGCAGCGGGACTGGAACACCGAGGCCGGATCGCTCACCCCGCTGATCCTGCTGCTGGGGCTGTGGACCACCGCACAGACGATTGAGCAGCACAAGGCGCTCGTCGCGGCGGGGCCGCTTCGCCCGGTGCTTGGCGGGCTGGTCGCAGTCTCGCTCGGCTATCTCTTTGCGAGCGCCATCGGTTTCGTACTGCTGATGGCGGTCTGCGCCTGGGCGGGCTGTGTGCTGGCGCTGTGGGCCTGGCGGGGCGGGGCCATCGTCTGGGCCTGCCGCTTCCCGCTGGTCTTTCTCGGCCTTGCCGTGCCGCTCCCCTATTCGCTGTCGACGATCATGACCGAGCGGCTGCGCGCCGAAATGGCCGCCTCGGCGGTGTGGCTGGCCGATCTGCTGGGGCTCGACGTCGCCTATGACCGGACCAGCATTTTCGTGAACCAGTTTCGCCTCGCGCTGGAAGCGGCCTGCGCGGGGACAAGCTCTACCATCACGCTGGTCGCCTTCGTGCTGCTGTTCACCTACTGGTATCGCGGGCGTGACTGGCGGCGCACCGTGCTGTGCGTGGCGCTGGCGGTGCCGATTGCCTGGGGGGCGAATATCCTGCGCGTGGTCGTACTGATCCTTGCGGTCGACCGGTTCGGTGCGCCGGTGCTCGACACGGTGGTTCACCCGGTCGCGGGCCTGCTCAGTTTTTCGATTGCGCTCGGGCTCTTCCTTGCTGCCGACCGGGCTTTGCGCGAGGGCCTGCGCCTGATCGACGGGGCGCGCGATGCCTGACCGGCGCACGGTACTCGTGGGCGGATGCCTCGGCCTTTTCGGCGCGGCGGCGGGGGCCGTGAGGCTCAGGCCCGGCACCGACATTGGGTTCGACCCGGCCAGCGTGCTGCCGCAACAGGTGGATCGTTGGCAGGCGGTCGCGCCGGAGGAAGTGATCCTCCCTTCGCCCGACCAACTGACCGACCGGGTTTACGATGAGTTGGCGATCAAGGCCTTCGTCCACCCCGAACAGCCGCCGATCACGCTGGTGATGGCCTATGGCGGGCGGCAGGATTACACCTTCCAGCTTCACCGCCCCGAGATCTGCTACACCGCCTCGGGCTTCGATATTCTTGACGTGCAGGAGCGCGACCTGCCGATTGCCGAGCGCCCCGTGCCGGGCAACATCATGCTAGCCGAACGGGGCAGCCGGAGCGAAGCGGTGCTCTACTGGACGCGGATTGGCGATGTCTTCGCGCAGTCCTTGTGGGAGCAGCGGCTCGCCGTCGCGCGGGGTGTCGGGCACTGGCGGGTGGACGAGGGCGTGCTGCTGCGCCTCTCGATGCCTGCCGACGATTTTGAAAGCTCGGTCCCCACGCTCACGGCATTCGCGCGGCGCATGGTGAAGCTTTCCGGTGCGCGCGGGCGGCAAGTCCTTTTAGGTCAGCCCTAGGCGCGCCTGAACGGGCGCAGGCGGACGACGAAATAGATCGCGGTCAGCATCAGCAAGGCGATGGCGGCGGCCTTGATCTGACCCCTTCTGAGTGGTCCAAAATTGATGATATTTTGGACGACGAAGGAGATTACGAATGCCGAGCAAGAAGCATCGCCCGGAAGAGATTATCGGCAAGCTGCGTGAAGCGGAGGTTTTGCTGGCGCAGGGCGC
>DAICXZ010000026.1 GCA_027311945.1 Erythrobacter sp. | reverse complement strand
GCTGCGCAAGATCGGTGAACGCACAGTCCGCGGCCTGTGGGACCTGATCGGCACGCTCGTCGACATCTTCC
The DNA here is from genome assembly GCA_027311945.1 of Erythrobacter sp. Lineage (GTDB taxonomy): Bacteria > Pseudomonadota > Alphaproteobacteria > Sphingomonadales > Sphingomonadaceae > Alteraurantiacibacter. The sequence continues at coordinate 78,672 of DAICXZ010000026.1, read as the reverse complement.
AGCCCGATGAATGCGCCAATTACTTCAAATCCTGTGGCTACGAACCGGAATGAACGGAAACCGCTCTAAGCTGGATCCGCCGCGCGCGCGGGGCCTGGACTTGGAGCGGCACGGTCGAGCCGCCGCTCGCCGAAGAGTTCGAACGCTACACGGTCGGCCTTGGTGATACCGTCCTGCCAGAGGCCTTGTGGGAAGTGAGCGCACCCGCGCTGCAGTTCTCCGCTCCCAACTGGTCCGCCCTGCGCGCCGAGCATCCCGGCAAGGCGCTGTGGGTGCGCCAGATCGGCAACAGCGCTCGCTCCGATCCGCTCTATCTCACAACCCTTGCTTGAGGTGACCTATGCCTGATCCCATTTCTTTCACGAACGCCAGCGCGCGGCTTGGCCTGCCCTTCCTGTTCACCGCGCAGGCGCAGAAGGAATTCACTGTCAACGAGGCGCTCGCGCGGCTCGATGCGCTGCTGCACATCGCCGTCGAGGGCACCGCAGACGAGCCTCCTGCCGCGCCGGTCGATGGTGAGGCCTGGCTCGTCGGGAACACGCCCGCCGGCGAATGGGCCGACCATGCGAGCGAGGTCGCCTGTCGGCAGTCAGGCAACTGGCTGTTCCAGCCGCCGCTGACGGGAATGCGTCTCTACGACAAGTCCGCAGGGCAGCAGGCCATGTTCGACGATGGCTGGAGCCGTGCATCGCCTATCGCCCTGCCGAGCGGCGGTGCCACACAGGACACCGAAGCGCGCGCGGCGATCGCGGGGCTCGTCGCGGCGCTCGTCGCGGCGGGAATACTGGCCTAGCGGCTGATGCGCGCAATCGCTGCGGGATAGAGCCGGAGGCCAGCAAGCAGGCAAAGACCCGCCGGGATCGCCGCGAGCAGGCTCATCATCACGCCGAGGCCGAGGTCGCCGGTCCGCTCCGACACGAGGCCGACCGCGAAGGGACCAAAACACAGACCGACCAATGTCGGCCCGAGCAGGAACAGCGCCGATGCCCGCCCGCGCATGCGCTCATCCACCAACGCCTGGCTGGCCGAGGCGCAGGCACCAAGCGCGGAGGCAGTCGCCATTTGGGTAAGGAAGTTGCAGACGAGAAACAGCGTCTGGTTGTCTGTGGTATAGCCGATCAGGACCAGCGGCACCGGCAAAACAACGGCAGCGCTGGCGACCAGCACCCGCCCGTTCACCCTATAGCGCAGCAAGGCATCGGCTGCCCATCCGCCCGCCAGAATGCCGAGAAACCCGCCCAGCGCGTTGGGTGCGCCGACCAGCAGGCCAAGCTCGGCCTTGCCCAGTGCGAACGTCCGCTCGGCATAGGGCGCGGCCCAGTAGGTGACCGAATATCCTACGTAGGACGTGCAGGCATAGATACCGACGATGGCGACAAACGCGCTGCTGCCCCAGGTCTGGGCGTGGCACTCCGGGTCGGCTCGGCGGGTGTGGCTTACCCAGCTGAATACGGCATAGTAGGCAATGCCGATGAGCACGAATTGCTCCACATTGCCGAGCATCAGAGCCAGCGCGGCGCAGATCAGTGCGATAAAGGCCGCGCCGGAGATATTGGCGGCCAGCGGTCTGCCGCCTTGGCGCGCCGCGCCAATCGCGGCAAAGGGCGGGACGATCAGCGCGCATTGAGCGAAGAACGTCCGGAACGCACCGGCAGAATCCGCCGTCGAGCCCCGCTCCGGCTCACGCAAAGTGATGAGCCATGCGGCCAGCACCAGCCCCGGCATTCCGACCACGATGAACGCCGCCTGCCAGCCCGCAAGGCCAAGCGGAGGATTGGTCGGAAAGGCCTCTTTCCAGCCTTCGACGATGAACCCGCCCAGCCACAGCGACAATCCGCTGCCGACAAACAGGCCCGCCGAATAGATCGCGATGGCGCGCGCGCGCATGTGGGCGGGGAACCAGTCGGCGATCAGCGAATAGGCACAAGGATTGGCCGAAGCCTCCCCCACACCGACCCCGCCCCGGGCCAAAGCCAGTTGCGCATAGTTTTTCGCAAAGCCCGACAGCACCGTCATCGCCGACCACAGGGCCAGCCCGAAGCTCAGCAGGCGCAGGCGGTGGGTGCTGTCGGCCAGCCGCCCTAGCGGTATGCCCAGCAGCGCGTAAAACACCGCGAAGGCCGTGCCATAGAGAAAGCCCAGTTGGGCATCGTCGATCGCCAGATCCGCCTTGATGTCGTTGGCGAGGATCGACAGGATCTGCCGGTCGATGAAGTTGGCGCAATAGACCAGCGCCAGCACCCCGAGCGCATACCAGTTGTAGACCGGCACCCGCTCGCACGGGCTTGGGCGATCGGCTGCCACTGCTAGCCTTCGCTACCCGCCACCGGGTCGACCGCGCCCGCCTCGGCAAATCCCTTGGCCCTGAGGCGGCAGCTATCGCACAGACCGCAAGGCGTTCCATCAGGCTGCGGATCGTAGCACGACCAGGTCAGCGACAGGTCGAGCCCGACGCGCAGCGCCTCGCTGACAATCCGCACCTTGTCCCAGTGCTGCAAAGGCGCCTGAATCCGGAAGCCTTCGCCCTCCTGCCCTTCACGCGTCGCCAGCCTTGCGGTTTCCTCGAAGCTGGCGATGAATTCGGGACGGCAGTCGGGATAGCCCGAATAGTCGAGCGCGTTCACCCCGATGAAGATGTCGTTCGCGCCGACAACCTCGGCCCAGGCCAGCGTCAGCGACAGGAACACCAGATTGCGCGCCGGGACATAGGTGATCGGAATGCCCTCTTCCGCAACGCCGCCCTTGGGCACGTCGATGTCGTCGGTGAGGGCCGATCCGCCGAATTGCGACAGGTCGAGCGGGAGGATAATATGCCGCTCGGCGCCAAGCGACTGCGCCACGGCGCGCGCGGCATCGAGTTCGCGGCGGTGGCGCTGGTTATAGTCAATGGTCAGGGCGTTGATCGCAAAGCCCTGTTCCTTGGCCAGCGCTGCAGACAGGCTCGAATCGAGGCCGCCCGACAGCAGCACGATCGCCTGCTTCTGGCCGGCATCTAAGGTGGTGGAGGTCATGGCGCGGAGCTAGGACGGTGCTCGCCCCGGAGCAAGCCCCTTCGCTCAGCAGGCCCCTACGTAGCGGCCTTCGGCGTCGATCGAGAATGGCTGGCCGTCCTCGGTCCCCTGGCTGCGCAACTGCACCAGCCGATTGCCCTCGCGGCGAATGCTGGTGCGGCCATACCCGTGCCCCCGGCAGGTATATTGTACCGTGACCTCGCCGGGCTCATCTTCGACCACGAAGCGACCGCAGTTGAGCTGGCGGTGGCGCAGTTGGATGAACTCCTGCCCCGTGCGCACGCAAAGCCGCATGGTCGGCCCATCGGGCCTCACCCGCACGGTCCAGGCCCCCTTGTCGAGGGTGCCGAGCACGGCAAGCTCAGGTGCTTGAGCCGAGGCAGGCAAGCCCACCGCCGCTCCTGCGGACACCATCGCTACAAGTTTCAAGACTTTACGCATGACGTACCTATAACCTGTCCAAGATGAACAAACACGGGGCAATGCAAAATGTCATGATACTTCACCCGGTAGGGCCGGTATTGCAAATTGCCGCGAACAGAATGCGCAGTCGACCACGATATCGCCCTCGTCGTTTACCATCTCGGCACGATCTTCCTCGCCAAACCGGCTAAGTATCGTTGCATAGTGCTCGATAGAGCAACGGCACCCCTTGCACAGACTGACCAGCCCATCGGTGCGCAGCTCGCGTTCCTCGTGGAACAACCGCCACACCATGGCTTCCAAGGATAGCGCCTGATCCACCAGCTCGCCATGCGAAATGGTATCGGCGAGGATCGATACGTGCTCCCATTCGGGATGATCGAAGCGCACGTGCAAACGCTCGCGTCCCTGCTCACCGTCGGCCAGATGCTGGATCAGCATTCCCCCGGCAATCCCGCCGTCCTGCCCGAACGCCATCGCCGTTCGCACCTGCGTGGGCAGCTGCTCACTCTGCGCGAAGTATATCTCGATCGCCTCGCTCAGGTTCTCGCCTTCGAGCGGCACGATGCCCTGATAGCGCTGCCCGGTGCTGGCAAGATCGAAAGTCACGGCGAGGTGGCCCTTGCCAAACAGCGTTTCGAGCCGCGGATTGGCACCGACCTGCGCGGGCACATCTTCCGCGACCTCGGCGTAGCCGCGCAGCGCGCCGCCCCGATAGTCGCACACCAGCAGGCGAATCAGCCCCTCTTCCGAACGCGCCTGAATGGTCATCTGGTCCTGCTCGTCCTTGAGCATCGAACCCATCAGCGCGGTCAGCACCAGCGCCTCGGCGAGGCAGTGCTTCACCGGTGGCGGATAGTCGTGCGCCGACAGGATTTCGTCGAGCACCGGTCCGAGGCGCACAACCCGGCCGCGGCAATCGCGGTCGGGCAGGAGGAAGCGCAGAACGGTGTCGAAGCCAGTCTCGGTGGGGTCAGTGGCGGCGGCGGAGGCGGCGGCGGTGTCAGTCATCGGCTATAAATGGGAATAGCCGGGCGAGATGTTAAGCCGCCGCGCCCAACAGGCCGAAACACCACAGCAAAACAGACTTTTGCGCGTGGATTCGGTTTTCCGCCTCGTCGAAAACCACCGATTGCGCGCTTTCGAACACGCCCTCGGTCACTTCCTCGCCTACATGCGCGGGCAGGCAGTGAAGGAACATCGCATCGGCCTTGGCCTTCGCCATCAGCGCATCATCGACCTGATAGGGCGCAAGCTGCGCCAGCTTCTCCTCTGCATGAGCCTGACCCATCGAGATCCACGTGTCGGTCACGATCACGTCGGCACCGCTGGCCGCCTCGGCGGCATCGCTCGTCACATCGATGCGCGCGCCGCCGGCACGGGCCGTGGCGACATAGTCTGCATCGGGCACGATCTCGGCGGGCGTGCCGATGCGCACGTTGAACTTCATCAGCCCCGCCGCTTCCAGCACCGAGTTCAGCACATTGTTGCAATCGCCCAGCCAGGCGACCTCAAGCCCCGGCAGCGCCTTGCGGTGCTCGACCATGGTCACAAGGTCGGCCACGATCTGGCACGGGTGCGACTGGTCGGTCAGCCCGTTGATCACCGGAACGCTGGCATAACGGGCCATTTCCTCGACCTTGGCGTGATCGTCGGTACGCACCATGATCGCGTCGGCCATGCGGCTCAGCACGCGCGCGGTGTCCGCCACGCTTTCACCGCGGCCGAGCTGCGAGGTGCCCGAATCGAGGATCAGCGCCGAGCCGCCGAGCTGGCGCATCGCCATGTCGAAGCTGACGCGGGTGCGGGTCGAGTTCTTTTCGAACACCATCGCCAGTACACGGCCAGCCAGCGGCGCATCGGCATCGGGCTGGCCCTTGGGCCAACCGTTGCGCGCGGCCTTGCGGCTTTGCGCATCGTTGATCATCGCGGCGATCGCATCGCCGCCGGCATCGCTCAGGTCGAGGAAATGGCGCGTCGTCATCCCGCAGTCTCCGGTACAAAGTCCGCCGCGGCCGCCGAGAGTTTTTCGAAAAACTCGTCGATCTCGGCCTCGCCGATCACCAGCGGGGGCAGCAGCCGCAGCGTCGAATCGCCTGCTGCCACGGTGAGCAGCTGGTGGTTGTCGCGCAGGTGCTGCATGAACGGACGCGGTTCGACCTTCATCTTCAGGCCCAGCATCAGCCCAAGCCCGCGCACCTCTTCGAACAGGTCGGGATAGTTGCCGATGAACTGTTCGAGCCGGCCGCGCAGCCGTTCGCCCGTAGTGCGGACCTGCGCGAGGAATTCCTCGTTGCCCACCGCATCGAGCACGGCCTCGGACGCCGCCATGGCCAGCGGGTTGCCGCCATAGGTCGAGCCGTGGGTGCCGAAGGTCATCCCGCGCGCCGCCTTCTCGGTCGCCATGCAGGCACCGAGCGGGAAACCGCCGCCGAGACCCTTGGCCGTCGCAAGGATGTCGGGCACGAGGTCATACTGCTCGTAGGCATAGAAGGTGCCGGTGCGGGCAACACCGGTCTGCACCTCGTCAAACACCAGCATCAGGTCATGCTTGTCCGCCAGCGCGCGCAGGCCCTTGATGAACTCCTGGCTGCCGACGCGGATGCCGCCCTCGCCCTGCACCGGCTCGACCAGGATGCCTGCCGTGTGCGGACCGATCGCCGCTTCAACGCCAGCAAGATCGCCGAACTCGACATATTTGAAGCCCGGCAGCAGCGGCGCGAAGCCCTTGTGCATCTTCTCCTGATTGGAGGCGCTGATCGTGGCCATCGTCCGCCCGTGGAAGGCGTTGTTGAAGGTGATCAGTTCGAAGCGGTCTTCGTTGCCGGCGTGCTGGTGATAGGCGCGCGCGGTCTTGATCGCGCACTCGACCGCCTCGGCGCCCGAATTGGTGAAGAACACCGTGTCGGCGAAGGTCAGGTCGACCAGCCGCTGGGCAAGGTGCTCGCCCTGCGGGCTGCCGTAGAGGTTCGACACGTGCATCAGTTCAGCAGCCTGACGCTGGATCGCGCCGATCAGCCCCTCATGCGAGTGGCCAAGCAGGTTGACCGCGATGCCCGCGGCGAAATCGAGGTAGCGGGTGCCATCCTCGTCGATGAGGTGGCAATGCTCGCCACGGACCGGACGCACGCCGCACCGTGGGTAAACTGGCATAAGCGCTGAAATGGCCATTGGGATTCCTTCACATCAAAACACAAAAGGGCGGCCCGATCCGGGATCGGAAAGCCGCCTGCTGCTCGTGTAGTATGATGCTGCGGGCGGCCGGTCAAACGCTCGGCCGCCCCGCAATCCTGCTGGACTTAGCCAGCCGGAACGAGATTTACGGCCGAGTACTTGCCTCGTCGATCGACCTCGAGGTCGAACTCGAATCGGTCACCCTCGTTGATGCCCTGCAGGCCCGAACGCTCCACCGCGCTGATGTGCACGAAAGCGTCTTCCTTGCCGTCGTCACGGGTGATGAAGCCAAAGCCCTTCATGGCGTTGAAGAACTTGACCGTACCCACGGCCTTTTCGCCCGTCAGCTCGCGCTGCGGGGCCTTGGCCTCGACCTGGATCACGTCGCCCACGACCTGCAGATCGGCCGCCGACACCTTGCCGCCGCGATCCACGAGGTTGAAGGCAAGCTCCTGACCTTCGGCCAGACCTTCGAGCCCGGCCCGTTCGACCTGGCTGATGTGCACGAACACATCCTCGCCGCCTTCATCACGCTGGATGAAGCCGAAGCCCTTCTGAGTGTTGAAGAATTTGACCTTGCCGGTGCCGCTGCCGACCACCTGCGGAGGCATGCCGCCACCGCCGCCGCCGCCGCCACGCGGGCCGCCGCCGAAGCCGCCGCTGCGCGGGCCGCCACTGCCGCCACGCGAGCCGCGATCGTCGTCAAACCGGTTGCCGCCGCCGAAGCGATCGCCGCCGCCGCCGAAACCGCCACGACTGCCGCCGCTGTCGCCACCGCGCCAGCCGCCGTCGGAAGGCGGACCACCTTCAAAGAAGGGATCGAAGCCTTCGCCGCCAATGTTGTCCCGCTTGTCGCGTCCCCGTCCGCGACGTCCTCTGTCGTAACCCATCTAAACCAAAAACCCTAAGTTTCCGTCCTTCAACCATGCCGTGGAATTCGGACGAAGACCCCCGGCCGGAAGCGGTGGCGATGCCCCGCCACTTCCATTTGCTGTGTATAACCTAGAAAAGCCGGTGACGCGAATGTTTTAAGATTATGGCCGGGTTAAGCGGTTTTTATCGCTGCCTTTGCCCCATCCGCACGATTCAATTCGCCTCCAAGAATAGTCTCTGAGGCAGCTGCGGCGCAATTTCGCCAGCTTTGAGCGCAAATCGTTGCGAATCGGCAATGAGGCCGCCAGCGCGGCTAAAGCGCGTGTTCGCCCGTCTCACCAGTGCGAATACGAACGGCCTCGCCCAGATCGAGCACGAAGATCTTGCCGTCACCAATCGTCTCGGTGTTGGCGGCAAGGCGAATCGTCTCGACCACCCGCGGCGCAAGGTCGTCGGGCACGGCGATTTCCAGCCGCACCTTGGGCAGCATGTTCACCGAGTATTCGGCGCCGCGATAAATCTCGGTCTGCCCTTTCTGGCGACCGAATCCCTTCACCTCGTTGGCGGTAAGGCCGGCGACGCCAATGGCCGCGAGCGCCTCGCGCACCGGTTCGAGTTTGTGCGGCTTGATCACCGCAATCACCATTTTCATCGCCTGCTTCCTCCGCTTGGCTGCACGCCCGACACAGTGTCGGCCCCGAAGCGCGCCCCGTGTCGCACGGACGCGGGACAAAAAAAAGGGGCCGGAGCTATTGGCTCCGGCCCGTCTGAAGGTGTTCGTTCGCAGGAGGAACGTCGGTAGGCGGGATCAGGGGGAGAGGAGGAAGAACCTGACCCCGCCAAACTTGTGATCAGTTGTAGGCGCGTTCGCCGTGTTCCGAGATGTCGAGGCCGTTGACCTCGGTCTCTTCCGAAACCCGCAGACCCACCGTGAACTTCACGATCAGACCGCAGATCAGCGTGCCGATCGCAGCCCAGGCGATAGCGACAACCACGGCAATGATCTGGATCGTGACCTGAGCCATCATGCTGTCAGCCGAACCGTTGCCCGGGCCAGCGAACATGGTGTTCACGAAGCCGGTGCCGATCGCGCCGATGATGCCGCCGATGCCGTGGATGCCGAAAGCGTCGAGGCTGTCGTCATAGCCCAGGGCAGGCTTGAGCTTGGCCACCGCGAAGTAGCAGACCAGCGACGATACGATACCGAGCACGACCGCGCCGAACGGGCCGGAGTTGCCCGCAGCCGGGGTGACCGCCACGAGGCCGGCAATGATGCCCGAACACAGGCCGAGCGCCGAACCCTTGTTGCCAGCCAGCTTCTCGACGACCATCCATGCGAGGCCACCAGCAGCGGTAGCAACGAAGGTGTTGATCATGGCGAGACCGGCAAAACCGTCGGCTTCGAGTTCCGAACCGGCGTTGAAGCCGAACCAGCCAACCCACAGCAGGCCGGTGCCGACCATGGTCAGCGTCAGCGAGTGCGGCGGCATCGGCTCGGTCGGGTAGCCCTTGCGCTTGCCGAGCAGGAAGGCGAGCACCAGACCCGAGACACCGGCGTTGATGTGCACCACGGTGCCGCCGGCGAAGTCCAGAGCGCCCATTTCGAACAGCAGACCGCCGCCCGCCCACACCATGTGTGCGATCGGGAAGTAGACCACGGTCAGCCACAGGATCGTGAACAGCATGGTGGCCGAGAACTTCATGCGCTCGGCCGTCGCGCCCAGAACCAGCGCGGCGGTGATCGCGGCAAAGGTCATCTGGAAGCTGACGAAGACATATTCGCTGATGACTTCATCCGAGAAGGTTGCCGCCGTGGTGTCCGGGGTAACCGAGGAGAGGAACAGCGAACCGCTGGAGATGAAGGCTTCGAGGCCCCCGACCGGAGTGGGACCGAAGGCCATCGAGTAGCCGTACATGATCCAGATGATCATCGCGAGCGCCGCGGTGGCGCCGATCTGGGTCATCGTGGAGAGCATGTTCTTCGAACGGGTCAGGCCGCCGTAGAACAGCGCCAGGCCCGGCAGGATCATCATCATGACCAGGACAGTCGCGGTCATCATCCAGGCATTGTTGCCCGGATTGGGGACCGCAGCAGCGGCTTCAACCGCTTCCTGCGCGAAGGCAGGCGTGGCCAGGGCAAACGCGCCAAGCGCCGCCGTGCCCAGTTTGAAAAGAGTGTTCTTCATGGAATGCATCCCCCTCAAAGCGCGGTTTCGTCGGTTTCGCCGGTGCGGATCCGCGTCGCCGATGCCAGATCGAGCACGAAGATCTTGCCGTCGCCGATGCTTTCGGTGCTGGCGGTTTGCTGGATGGTCTCGACGACCTTCGGCATAAGCTCGGTGGTGACCGCGATCTCCAGCTTCACCTTGGGAAGCATGTTCACCGAATACTCGGCTCCGCGGTAGATTTCGGTCTGCCCCTTCTGGCGACCAAACCCCTTCACTTCCGAGACCGTCATCCCGGCCACGCCCAGCCCGGCGAGTGCTTCACGCACCTCATCGAGCTTGAACGGTTTGATTATGGCGATGATGAACTTCATCTCAAACCCCTGTTGCCTTGCCGGGCACGCCCCCGGCCATGGCACAGCCTCGCAAGCAGCGTGCCAGTTTCGATATCGACGGGATTCAGGGATCGTTTACCGAGTCTGCCCGACCCGGAGGCACTCCATCTGCCTAAAGCGTGGGCGCTGTGCCTAAATTTTGTGCATCAAGCGTGAGCTTTGCACGGATCGGCAGGTGGTCGGAAGCCTCGCGCGCCAGCGGCGAGCGGAACACCTCCAGTTGCTCGCAGCGCCAGTGCGGGCTGACGATCATCCGGTCGAGCGAGAGAAGCGGCCCGCGCGCCGGAAAACTGCGGCCGGGTGTCAGCACTGACCAGTAATCATGCAGCCCACGAAGGCGCTCGGGGTGGGAGAGCCAGGCGTTAAGATCGCCCAGCATCAGCGCAGGCTGCCCGCTTGCCCGGCCCGCCGCGCACAGATGCGCCAGCTGCGCCTTGCGCCGCAGGCCCGAAAGATCGAGGTGCATGGAGGTGACACGGATCGGCTGGCCGTCCACCAGCAAGCTGGCGGTGAGCGCGCCGCGCGGTTCGAGCCGGGGCAGGTGCACGGCATCGACCGCGTCAATGGTCAGCCCCTCGCGCACCAGCAGCATATTGCCATGCCAGCCAAGGCTTGCGGGTTTCATCGGCACCGAAGCCAGTTGCCAGCCGAGGTGTTCGAGCCGCGAGCGCTCAAACACGCTGGCGCGCTGGCCGAGCCTGAGATCGACTTCCTGCAAGGCGACGACATCCGCCCCGAGTTCGTCGATCACCGCGAGGATGCGTTCGGGATCGCGCCGCCGGTCGGAACCGACCGCCTTGTGCACGTTGTAGCTGGCGAAGGTGAGCTCGGTCATGCGCCGGCGATGAAGCGGTCGGTGGTGCGCGTGGGCAGCCCGTCGATGCTTTCCCGCGCGCGCCGCGCCTTGCCCGCCCACTCGGCCGGATCGGCCTGCGCGTGGTGCTTCACCAGCGTCTGCCGCTCCTGCTCCAGCTGCATCAGCGGCACGCCGTAACCACAGCTGGTCTGCACGCTTTCGACCGCGATATCGAAGATCTGGCGCGTGCCGGGGAGCAGGGTGAAGTGCTCGGCCAGCTCGTCCCAGCCGCTTTCCCACGGCAACACCGGGTTGCCGCGCCCGTATATGCGCAGAATCTGCGCGGGCTGCTGGAAATTGCAGAACATGATCGTGATGCGGCCATCTGCGAGCAGGTGCGCGTTGGTCTCGTTGCCCGAGCCGCCGAGATCGAGATAGGCGACCCGGTTCGGGCCGAGCACGCGAAAGGCGTCATAACCCTTGGGTGAAAGGTTGATCCGCGCGTCCGCCGCCGCCGTGGCGACAAAGAACACCGGCTGTTTCGCGATCATCGCGATATGCTTCTCGTCGAGCGCGTCGAAGAATGCGGCCATGGCCTCGATATAGGCGCAGGCGGGGCACTTTCCTACAGGCAGCACTTCGTGGCACGGCAGACGGGCTCTTTGACACGTCTGAACCGTCCCCGCTTCGCGCGAAAACCCGCCCAAGTGTCAACTTCGGCGGATTATCGCAAAGCTTTGACTATGAAGAAGAATTTCCCGGAAGCGCCATCGTCACGCTGTCAACTTCGTCAACTTCTCAGCGTTCCTTGGTGGCGGAGAAGGTGAGGTCCGGGTTCTTCTCCTGCTGGTAGCCCACGTCCCACGAGGACTTGGCGAGGAACACCAGATCGCCATCGCGGTCGTGCCCGATGTTGCCCTGGTTGAACTTTTCGAAAGTATCCTTCGCCGCATCGCTGCCCTTGAGCCAGCGCGCGGTGGCGAAGGGCGAGGCTTCAAGCGCCGCATCGACCTTGTACTCCGCCGAAAGCCGCGAAATCAGCACGTCGAGCTGAAGCTGCCCGACCACGCCGACGATGCTCGATCCGCCGATCACCGGGTAGAACACCTGGATCACGCCCTCCTCGGACAGATCGTCGAGCGCCTTCCTCAGCTGCTTGGTCTTGGTCGGGTCTCGCAATTGCACCCGGCGCAGGATTTCGGGAGCGAAATTGGGCAGGCCGGTGAACCTGATCTTGTTGTTTTCCGAAAGCGTATCGCCCACGCGCAGGGTGCCGTGGTTGGGAATGCCGATGATGTCGCCCGGTTCGGCGGTGTCGGCAATTTCGCGGTCCTGCGCGAAAAACAGGATCGGCGAATGGACCGCAATCGGCTTGCCCAGCCCACTCGGGGTGAGCTTCATCCCGCGTTTGAAGGTGCCCGAAACCTGCCGCATGAAGGCGATGCGGTCACGGTGGTTGGGGTCCATGTTGGCCTGGACCTTGAAGATGAAGCCGGTGACCTCGTCGTGCTCGGGGCTGATCTCATCCTCGCCGGCAGGTTGCGGGCGCGGCGGCGGGGCGAAGTCTGCAATCGCGGCGATCAGTTCCTCGACGCCGAAGTTCTTCAGCGCCGAGCCGAAATAGACCGGGGTGAGGTCGCCATTGCGATAGGCCTCCAGATCGAACTCGGGATAGCCCGCCTGCGCCAGTTCGATTTCCTCGGCGTAGTTTTCGGGAATCGCGGCATCGGCCTCGCGCTTGCCGAGAAATTCCTTCGAAGCACCCTCGGGCCGCGCGACAAGGCCGGTGCGGAAATCCAGCAGGCCTTCGAACAGGCCGCCCATGCCGATCGGCCACATCTGCGGGCTGACATCGAGCGCGAGCTTGTCGGCCACTTCATCGAGCGTCTCGAACGCATCGCGCCCCTCACGGTCGACCTTGTTGACGAAGGTGATGATCGGCACCGAACGCAGGCGACAAACCTCGAACAGCTTCAGGGTCTGCGGTTCGATGCCCTTGGCCGCATCAATCACCATGATCGCCGAATCGACGGCGGTCAGCGTGCGGTAGGTATCTTCGGAGAAATCCTCGTGGCCCGGTGTATCGAGCAGGTTGAAGGTGATGCCGTCCTTCTCGAATGTCATCACCGAAGAGGTGACCGAGATGCCGCGCTGCTGCTCGATCTTCATCCAGTCAGAACGGGCGCGCCGGGCATCGCCGCGCGCCTTGACCTGCCCGGCAAGGTGGATCGCGCCGCCCTGCAACAGCAGCTTTTCGGTCAGCGTGGTCTTACCGGCGTCAGGGTGCGAGATGATCGCGAAGGTACGGCGATTGGAAGTCACTACCCGCGCAGCTCCCCGCCGAGCTTGGCGGCGGCTGCCACCACCGCATCTGCAATAGCCTTGAGGTCGGCTTCCTTGTAGCTCTTCTCGCCCGGCTGGAGCGTCACTTCGACAGCGATGCTCTTCTTGCCCTCGGGCACGCCTTGCCCCGCGAACACGTCGAACACGCGGGCATCGACGATGTTTGCCCAAGGAAGCGATTTACCCGCACCCTTCACCGCGCGCAGCAGGTCGCCCGCCGGAAGGTCCGCCGGAACCAGGAAGGCAAAGTCGCGCAGCACCGGCTGGAGCGCAGGCGGCGCGAAGTGCGGCTTGGCGAAGCTTGCCGCGCCCTTCTTGGCGGGTATAGCATCGAGGAACAGCTCGACCGCCACCACCGGGCCATCGACATCGAAGGCCGCCAGCGTGCGCGGATGCAGCGTGCCGAAGCGGGCCAGCACGTTCTTGGGGCCAAGCCGCAAGGTGGCAGACTGGCCGGGGTGGAACTGATCGCCAGCCTCCCCCATCACCTGCAACTTATCAACCGGCGCGCCAGCTTCCGCCAGCAGCGCCAGCGCCTCGGCCTTGGCGTCGAAGGCGTCGAAGCCCTGCGCCTTGCCAGTGGCCCAGCCGCGCGGGGTCTTGTCGCCCGCCAGCACCACGGCAAGCGTCAGCCGCTCGTCGCTCGCGCCGTCCTTGCCGCGAAGGTAACGGCGCCCGATTTCGAACAGCCGCAGCGACGTCGCGCCACGGTCGAGGTTGCGCTTGGCCGCAGAAATCAGCCCCGGCAGCAACGAGGGGCGCATGGCCTTCAAGTCTTCGCTGATCGGGTTGTCGAGCACCCACAGCGGGCCCTCTGCAAACAGCTCGGCCTCTGCCTCAGGCAGGAACGACCAGGTCACCGCCTCGTTCAGCCCGCGCCCAGCCGCCGCACGGCGAACCCGCCGTTCCAGCGCCTGTGCCGGAGTGGCCGTGGGGCGGGCAACGCCATCGGCGCGCGGCAGGGCCACGCTCGCGACCTTGTCGAGCCCGTGGATGCGCACCACCTCCTCGACCAGATCGGCAGCGCCTTCCACATCATGGCGGCGCAGCGGCACGGTAACGTTCCAGCTCGCATCGACCGCGAAGCCCAACGCTTCGAGGATGCGCTTCTGCTCGGCCTCGGCCACCTCGACCCCGCCCAGCCTTGCGGTCAGGCCCGGATCGAAGGCGATCACTTTCGGCTCGCTCGGCGGGGAACCGGCGCGCACGACCTTGCTTGCTTCCCCGCCGCAGAGACGCTGCACCAGCGAGGTCAGGCCTTCCAACCCGCCGTCAAGCCAGGCCGGATCGACCCCGCGCTCGAACCGGGTGCGCGCATCGCTGGCAAGGCCGAGCTTGCGGCCCGTCACGCCAATCGTCTCGGGGTTGAAATAGGCGATCTCCAGCAGGACATCGGTGGTGCTCTCGCTCACCGAGCTGTCGAGCCCGCCCATGATCCCGGCGATGTCGTGCACGCCGTTGTCGTCGGCGATCACGGTCATGGTGGAATCGAGCGTGTAGGTCTTGTCGTTAAGCGCCACGACCTGTTCGCCATCCTGCGCGCGGCGGGCGACAACCGGGCCGGTCAGCTTGGCCAGATCGTACACATGCGCCGGGCGCCCGAAAGCGAGCGATATGTAGTTGGTGATGTCCACCAGCGCCGAAATCGGCCGCTGGCCCGCCGCCTTGAGCCGCGCCTGCATCCAGTCGGGCGACGCGCCGTTGGTCACGCCGCGTACCACGCGGGCATAGAAAGCAGGGCAACCTTCGGGATCGTCGGTACGGATCTCGATGGGGCAGTCGAACGCCTCTTCGATCGCGAGGCTCTTCAGCGGCTTGAGCGTGCCGAGGCCTGCTGCCGCCAGATCGCGGGCAATGCCGTAGACGCCCATGCAATCGGGCCGGTTGGGCGTGATCGCCACGTCGAGCACCGGCGATGCGCCGTGATACTCGGCAAAGTCGGTGCCGATGGGCGCATCCTCGGGCAGCTCGATGATACCGTCGTGATCCTCGCCCAGTTCCAGCTCGCGGGTCGAGCACATCATGCCCGACGATTCGACGCCGCGGATCGCCGCCTTGCGCAGCACCATGCCGTTGGCCGGAACCACCGCACCCGGCGAACCGAGCACGCCAACAAGGCCCGCACGCGCATTGGGCGCGCCGCAGACGACCTGCTGAATCTCGCCCGAGCCGTTGTCGACCGTCAGCACCTGCAGCTTGTCCGCATCAGGGTGCGGCTTGGCGGTGAGCACCTTGGCCACGCGGAAACCGGCAAGCGCCTCGGCCGGGTCTTCGATCCCTTCGACCTCGATGCCGATGGCGTTCAGCTTGGCGGCGATGTCGGCAAGGCTTGCCTCGGTGTCGAGGAAGTAGTTCAGCCATTCGAGCGAGAACTTCATGCGCGTTCTCCCACACCAGCAGAAAGCGTCGGCTGGGCCAGCGCCGAGAAACCATAGTGCGACAGCCAGCGGGCATCGCCGTCGAAGAAGGCGCGCAGGTCGTCCATCCCGTATTTGAGCATCGCGAGCCGGTCGACGCCGACGCCGAAGGCAAAGCCCTGCCATTCATCGGGATCGAGCCCGCTCATTTCGATCACCCGGCGGTTGACCATGCCGCTGCCGAGCAGCTCCATCCAGCCGTGGCCCGGCGCATCGCCGCTGCCGCCCAGCACACGCTTGCCGTCGACCAGTTCGAAGCCGACATCGACCTCGACCGAGGGTTCGGTGAAGGGGAAGTAGCTCGGACGCAGCCGCAGCACGATGTCCTCGTTCTCGAAGAAGGCCTTGAGGAAGGTCTCCAGCGTCCACTTGAGGTGGCCGAGGTGAATGCCCTTGTCGATCACCAGACCTTCGATCTGGTGAAACATCGGGGTGTGAGTGGCGTCGCTGTCGCTGCGATAGACGCGGCCCGGCGCGATGATACGCAGCGGCGCACCTTCCGCAAGCATCGTGCGCACCTGCACCGGCGACGTGTGCGTCCTGAGCAGCATCTTGCCGCCTTTTGGCGCAACGTCAGGGAAATAGAACGTATCGTGCATCGCCCGCGCCGGGTGGCTTTCGGGCATGTTGAGCGCGGTGAAGTTGTACCAGTCGTCCTCGATCTCGGGGCCGGTAGCGACGGCAAAGCCGAGGTCGGCGAAGATCTCGGCCAGTTCGTCCATCACCTGGCTGACCGGGTGGACCGAACCGCGCGGACCCTCGGGTGCGGGCAATGTCAGGTCGAGCGTCTCGGCGGCGAGCTTCGCTTCAAGCGCCTCGGCTTCGAGCACGTCCTTGCGCGCGGCCAGTTCATCGGTGACAGCCTGGCGCAGGGCCTGGATTTCCGGCCCCTTGGTCTGGCGCTCTTCGGGGCTCATCTTCCCGAGCGTTTTCATCAGCGCCGAGACCGAGCCTTGCTTGCCCAGGAATTCGACGCGCAGGGCCTCAAGGGCCGCCAGATCGGCTGCCGCCGCAATGCGCGCTTTCGCGTCGTGTTCGATCGTTTGTGTTTCCGACATGCTCACTAGCAATTCTTTGGCAATTTGTTGGCCGACAAGCCGGGCCTGTTAGCGAGCCTGCGCCCGCCCCCCAAGCCCTATTTCGCCTTCTCGACGTTGCGCAGGGCCTTTCCTCCGCCATATCGCAGGATCGTGGGCAGGTCGGTCTGCGCGACAGCGCCCTGATCGACCATGCGCTGAGCGATAATCCGGTCGAGAATCGGATGCGGCATTTCCGCATATTCCGAGGGGGTCATGCCCATGATGCTGCGAAAATCGCGCACGAAATGGGGCTGGTCGTAATAGTGCCGGTCAAGCGCCTCGCTCCAGCTCCCACGCGGTTCGAGCATGAACCGCGCCAGGCTGCGCAAAAAACGCTGGCGGCGTAGCAAGGTCTTGGGCGGGAAGCCGAAATACTGGCTGCAGAGGCGCTCGAGCGAACGGCGGCTGATGCCAACCCGCTCAACCAGATCGTTCACATCGCTGAGATCGGCATCCTTGAGCGCCTCCTGGCAGGCCAGCACGCGCGAAGGCACGGGCGGTGTGCGTGCATCGAGATCGAGCAGGAAGCTGTTGATGGCTACGGCGGCTGCATCATCGTCACCCTCGGCCGCTTCGATCAGCTTCAACAGCGGAGCGAAACTATCGAAGGCAGAGCCTTCTCCGTTGATAATGCAGTTCTTGAGCGAGGCAGCCGGCTGGTCGACGAAACGCGCCCACCCGGCCGGATAGAGACCGAGGCCAAAGATCTGCGAGGAGCTGAGCCGAAAGTCGATCGCCCGGCTGGTCGGGCCGCTGACAACGAATGGCGGGCAAGGCTCCGCTCCGGCCGGGATGACACGAGCAGCGGGCGGCGTTCCGGTGTAGGTGAACCGCATGGCCGCCCATTCGGGGTGAAGCGCATCTGCGACGACCCCGCCATCCTCGCAGACCAGCGAAAAGCAGTAGAGGGCGGTAAAATAGGGCGTGAGCACATCGGAAAGGCGGAAGAACCGCACGTCCAGTGTGAACGAAGGAATCGCAGGATAATCCAACGCACAGACCCCATTCACTCACTCGGCAGGCGAAACGGACCAGCTGATGCCCAGTCACACCGATCGCCGCAAACAATCGCCACTTGTAGCAGCCCTCACTCTAGGATCGATAATCTCCGCTTTATAATACCTTGGCAACCGAAACTTTGAAACTTCAGGATACTTAGGGCACGCCGAAATGCAAAGGGGCGCGCTCGGCCAAAGCCGAACGCGCCCCTTTGCTTGGCTCGGAATGCAACCTGCCGATCAGGCGGGCAGCGCTTCCTTGGCCTGCTTGATGATGAGGCCGAAAGCGGCGCTCTCGTTCATCGCGAGGTCGGCCATCACCTTACGGTCAAGCTCGATCCCGGCCAGCTTGGTGCCGTGGATGAACTGCGAATAGGTAAGGCCTTCGGCGCGCACCGCAGCGTTGATACGCTGGATCCACAGGGCGCGGAAGTTCCGCTTGTTCACCTTGCGGTCGCGATAGGCGTACTGGCCGGCCTTCTCGACGGCCTGACGGGCGACGCGAATCGTGTTCTTGCGACGGCCGCGATAGCCCTTCGCCTGATCCAGAATCCGCTTGTGCTTGGCGCGGGTGGTTACACCGCGTTTAATGCGAGGCATAGTATATCTCCTTTAGCGCGCAGGCTTAGCTAAGGCCGTAAGGGGCCCACTTCTTGATGTGTTTCACGTCCGCTTCGGACAGCACATCGGTGCCGCGGTGCTGGCGAATATACTTCGCATTGTGACTGATCAGGCGGTGACGCTTGCCAACGGCACCATGCTTGACCTTGCCGGTGGCGGTGAGCTTGAAGCGCTTTTTCACGCCGCTCTTGGTCTTCAGCTTGGGCATTTTCATCTCCTTCAAACAGAGACACGTCCAACCGGCCCTGGCAGCCCTTTTCGCCAGGCAGGCAGATGAATCACGTGTCGGTGAAGCGGGCGCTCTTAGACAATTGCCGACAAAAGGCAAGCGCCGCGATAGCTGGGGCGGCCTTAGTGGTGATGGCCCTCGTGACCGGCCATGGCCTCGAGCACGTCTTCGAGCCGCGCCGGATCGCCCAGCGCAAGCACTTGCCCATCGGACCCGGCATGGAGCGGTTCGCCAGCCCAATCGCACATCAGGCCGCCCGCGCCCTCGACGACGGGCACCAAGGCTGCAAAGTCGTGCAGCTTGAGGCCCGCCTCGCACACGATGTCGAGCTGGCCCGAGGCGAGACAGCCATAGTTGTAGCAGTCACCGCCCATGACCATGCGCTTGTGGTTGGTCTTGGCGGCAAGCGCCATGAACACGTCGCCCTCGGCCTGGCTGAAATAGTGCGGCCCGGTGGTGGCGATCGCAGCCTGCGAAAGCTCGCGGCAGGGCCGTGTGGCCACCGCTTCCCCGTTGAAAGTGGTCGGCTTGCCGGTCACGCCGAGCCAGCGCTCGCCGGTGATCGGCTGATCGATCATGCCCAGCACAGGAAAGCCATCGACCAAGAGCGCGATCAGTGTGGCAAAGATCGGGCGGCCGGCGAGGAAGGCGGTGGTCCCATCGATCGGATCAAGCACCCAGACCCGGCCCGACTTGCCTTCCTTCACGCCATATTCCTCGCCGTGGATGCCGTCAGCGGAATATTCGGCCTCGATCAGCTTGCGCATCGCCGCCTCGGCATTGCGGTCGGCAATGGTGACGGGCGAGGCGTCAGCCTTGGCCTCGTGATCAAGCGCGGTACGGAACAGCGGACGAATTTCAGTGCGCGCGGCCTCTGCCAGACGGGCAGCGAGGGCAATTTCGGCGTCGAGTCGCATCAGGGCAGGGTCACCGGATCATCCGTGAGGTGCACACGGATCACGATGGCGCGCACGCCTTCAGGTCCGGCCTTGGGAGTGTGAATTACGCGGGGCGGGATAGTGAAGGTCTCACCGGCCGAGACCACCTGCGGCTCGGCACCGGGCAGGCCGACCAGCGCCTCGCCGGCGATCACATAGAGGAACTCTTCCCAAGGGTGCGAATGGGGATCGCCCACTGCATCGGGGCCAAGGTTGAGATCGGTGACGATCAGCCGATGCCCCGGCGCGGCGGCAGGCGCAGTGTCGAACACAGGGTTTGGCCCGATGGGCGGGGTCCAGCCCGCCCGCGGGGCAGGCTCCTGCGCGAAACCGGCGCTGCATGCGCCAAGCGCGACGGCCAGCAGCGGCAGGCTCAGGCGGGTCTGGATCGCTGCGGTCATCGTGTTGCTCCTAGTCGAACAGGCTGGAAACGCTGCTTTCGTCGGCAATGCGGCGGATCGCCTCGCCCACCAGCGGCGCGACGCTCAGCACCCGGATGCGTTCGGACGCCATGCTCGCCTCGGTCGGCAGGATCGAATCGGTGATCACCAGTTCCTTCAGCGCCGAACCGTTGACCCGCGCCACCGCGCCGCCCGAAAGCACGCCGTGGGTGATATAAGCCGCCACGCTCTTGGCGCCCTGATCCATCAGCGCGGATGCCGCGTTGCACAGCGTGCCGCCCGAATCGATGATGTCGTCGATCAGGATACAGTGGCGGCCCTGCACGTTGCCGATGATGTTCATCACTTCGGATTCGCCGGGACGCTCGCGGCGCTTGTCGACGATGGCGAGCGGCGCGTTGTCGAGCCGCTTGGCCAGCGCACGCGCGCGCACCACGCCGCCCACGTCGGGCGAGACGACCATCAGATCCTCGTTGCCATAACGCGCCTGAATATCGGCGGCCATGACGGGCGCGGCATAGAGGTTGTCGGTCGGGATATCGAAGAAGCCCTGAATCTGGCCGGCGTGCAGATCGACCGAGAGGACGCGGTTGGCGCCTGCCTCGGTGATCAGGTTGGCGACCAGCTTGGCGGAGATCGGGGTGCGCGGGCCGGGCTTCCGATCCTGCCGGGCATAGCCGAAATAGGGCACCACGGCGGTGATCCGGCGGGCCGAGGCGCGGCGCAGTGCGTCGATCCCGATCAGCAGTTCCATCAGGTTGTCGTTGGCCGGGAAGCTCGTCGACTGGATGATGAACACATCCTCGCCGCGCACGTTTTCATGGATTTCGATGAAGATCTCTTCATCGGCGAAACGGCGCACACTGGCGTCGGTCAGCGGCACTTCCAGATAACCGGCAATGGCGCGTGCCAGCGGCAGGTTGGCGTTGCCGGACATGATTTTCATGATGCAGGACCCTCGAGATTGCGCAGGCGATTCCTCACGCGCCACGCTCTAGCGGCGCGTCACATGATTGCAACCTGCGAAGGGCCCCGGGCCGGGGAAAGCCGAGCCGGGATCAGTCGATCCGATGCTCGCCCTTCACCCAGCGCACCGTGCCCGAGGAAGCGCGCATCACCACGCTCTCGGTGGTAAGCACACTGCCTCCCGCCGGACGCCGCAGTGTCTTCACGCCCGCCAGCAACGAACCTTCGGTCACGCCGGTGGCGGCGAAGATGCAGTCACCGCTGGCAAGGTCTTCGAGCTTGTAGATCCGGTCGAAGTCCTCGATGCCCCACTTGCGCGCGCGGGCCCGCTCGTCATCGTTGCGGAACAGCAGCTTGCCATTGAACTGACCGCCCACGCACCGCAGCGCCGCCGCCGCCAGCACACCCTCGGGCGCGCCGCCCGAGCCCATGTACATATCGATGGTGGTTTCCTGATCGGTGGTCGCGATCACCCCGGCAACATCGCCATCGCCGATCAGCACGACGCCGCAGCCGATTTCGCGCAGCTCGGCGATCAGCTCGGCATGGCGCGGACGATCGAGCACGCAGACGATAATCTCGTGCGGCTGCACGCCCTTCGCCGCAGCCACTGCCTCGACATTTTCGCGCACGCTCTTTTCGAGGCTGATCACCCCTTCGGGATAGCCCGGCCCCACCGCCAGCTTCTGCATGTAGACGTCAGGCGCGTTGAGCAGGCCGCCCTCTTCCGCCGCCGCCAGCACCGCCAGCGAGTTCGGCCCGGCCTTCGCGCAGATGGTGGTGCCCTCGAGCGGATCGAGCGCAATATCGATCTTCGGGCCCTTGCCGGGTGCGCCGCCAACCTTCTCGCCAATATAGAGCATCGGCGCTTCATCACGCTCGCCCTCGCCGATCACCACGGTGCCATCTATATATAGAGTGTCGAACGCCTCGCGCATCGCCTCAACCGCAGCTGCATCGGCGGCCTTCTCGTCGCCGCGACCGATCAGCTTGGAAGCGGCGATAGCGGCAGCCTCTGTCACACGGACCATTTCGAGCACCAGGACCCGGTCGAGAACACTTTCGATGTCGGCGGACTTGTCTGTCATACTGGGTTCATCCCTTATGCCCTTGTTACGCATCGCTTAGGTTGGGATCGAATCTATGTCGAGCCGGCGCATGGGACTATCTGCGATCTGTTTCGCAATTGCGGCAAACGGGACGCTGGCACCGCCGCCGATCTCAAACGCCGCGATGCTGCTCCTGGCTAGCGCGCTCGCGGCCTTCGCCGTCCGCGCTGGGAACTGGCTGCTGCGCCGCCCATACACACGGCAGCTGCCTGCCCGAAGACCGTGCGCCGCGTGCGTCCAATATAATAAGGTATCGGGGCGGACTGACCCTAATCGATCAGGCGCATCACCAGCGGGGCCTCGGTTAGCGCCGGGCTGCCCGCCAGCAGGTCGAGCGCCTTGGCGACCGAGCCTTCCGGCCCCTCGTGCGTGACCATGGCCACCAGCACCGGCTCGCCATCCTCGCCCGGCTTGCCGTGCTGGATCAGGCTCTCGATCGAGACTTCGGCATCGCGCAGCGCGGCGGTGATCTCGGCCAGCACGCCGGGCCGATCGGCCACAGTGAAACGGATGTAAGCGCGATTGTGGCGGCCAGCGGGATCGGCCGGAGTACTCGGCTGCA
Source organism: Erythrobacter sp. (assembly GCA_027311945.1). GTDB lineage: Bacteria > Pseudomonadota > Alphaproteobacteria > Sphingomonadales > Sphingomonadaceae > Alteraurantiacibacter. The sequence goes on along the minus strand of DAICXZ010000026.1, from coordinate 56,172 downwards.
GCATCGTGGCGGGCAGGCCGAGCGGCGGCGGGTTGAAGCCGCGTGCGATGTCGATCAGGTCGGCCACCACGGCACTCGCAGTCGGCCCCATGCCGGCACCCGCGCCCTGAAGCAGCAGCTGGCCAACGTGATCGCCCTCGATCACCACCGCGTTGGTCGGCCCCTTCGGCCCGGCCAGCGCATGATCCTTGGCGACAAGGCAGGGGGCGACGCGCTGGAACAGGTGGCACCCCAGCTCGTCATTGGTGCAGTCGGCGAGGCCGATCAGTCGGATCACGAAGCCAAGCTGGTCGGCCTGCGCGATGTCGGCCGCGCGGATCGCGCTGATGCCCGAGCAATCGACCGCACCAAAATCGATCCGCGTTCCGAATGCGAGCGAAGCAAGAATGGATAGCTTGTGCGCCGCATCGACGCCTTCGACGTCGAAGGTCGGGTCGGCCTCGGCATAGCCAAGTTCCTGCGCGTCTTTCAGCACGTCGCCGAAGTCGGCGCCGCTGCCTTCCATCTGCGACAGGATATAATTGCAGGTGCCGTTGAGGATGCCATAGATGCGCTTGATCCGGTTGGCTGCGGCGCCCTCGCCCAGCCCCTTGATCGCTGGAATGCCGCCCGCCACGGCGGCCTCATAGCGCAGCGGTACGCCGGCCTGCTCCGCCGCTTCGGCCAGTTCCATGCCATGGTGCGCTATCATCGCCTTGTTGGCCGTCACCAACCCCTTGCCGCCAGCAAGCGTCTTGCGGGCCAGCGCCAGAGCCGGGCCATCCGAGCCGCCAACCAGTTCGACCACGACGTCGATATCGTCGCGATCCGCAAAGGCGGTCATGTCGTCTTCCCAGTCGTAGGGCGACAGGTCGACGCCGCGATCCTTGCTGCGGTCGCGCGCGTTCACGGCCACGATCTCGATCGGACGCCCCGCGCGCCTGGCAATAAGGTCGCCGTTCTCGGTGAGGACGCGGATCACACCCGCGCCAACCGTACCCAGCCCTGCCAATGCGATCCGCAAGCTGTCCGCCATTTAGTGCCCTCTTTCGCAAACCTTCGGCCCGGGCACTGACGCCGGGCCTTCGTCTCAGTGCAGGGGCGTTAAAGCCCGGCGCGGGCCATGGCTAGGGCCGGATCGCGGCAAATGGACCGTTTTCAGTCCAAACGTCGTTCGCACGGCCCCAATTCGCGCTTGATGAAGGCATAGTCTTCCTGTGCCTGCCGCCGCGATGCGCGGTCGTTCTGGAGATAGCTGTCGGCAGGAAGCTGCTCGGGAAGCTCGCAGGCAAAGCGATACCAGGCGATCGTCTCGGGTGCTGGCGGGAGCGCGTCCTGATCCACGATCTCGCCCAACGATACGCCCCACTGAGGTTCCATGCCCGGGCGGCGAACCACGCTCAGCGACACCGGCGCCCCGGTCGAAGTCTGGATAAACATCTGCGTTTCCGATTCGCCTGCCAGGTTGCCTGCAACCGAAATCACATCCTTCACGCCGGTAATGGCTGGCAACGCGTCACCCGCAGCGAGCTGATTGAGCACCTGTTCGAGCCGAGCCTCGATCATCGGGCCGGCCGGAATCAGCGAATCAGACGACAGCAACTGGATCGAACCGGGTTGTCCGGGCACCGGGTCCGCGAAGAAAACGAACGCCTGGCGGGTGATTCGCGGCAATTCTCCGTCCTGATTTGGCATCTTATCGACAAGAAAGTTCAACGATTCGCCCAAAGGCACAGGAGATTTCAATAATCGCTGGATTGTCGATTCGACATACAATCTGACCCGCCCCGGCGCGAGATTGGGCGCGCGTTCGGTAGGCACAACCACTTGATCATCAACGAAAACTACGCCGACGATTTCGGCTTGAAGGGCATGATCAACCAGATCGGCATAGGTCGGCGCGCGTTCTGGCGGAAGTTCGGCGGAAATGGGCTGGCCAGAGCCTCTTTCCATGCCCGATGTCGCGCATCCAGAGACGGCCAGAGCGGCTGTAAGGATAGCGCTAACCATACGAATTTTCGGAAAAATCATGGGGTGAGCGGGCATCGAGGCATTCCTTTCCGGGCCATGGTTCAGCGGCATAGCAACCCGCGAGTTTCGTATAAAGAAATGACGCGCGAGTGAATCGCAGGTGAACGGATAAAGCGTTTGCCCATGCCGGACATCGCCGTTACACCCTCGCCAAACGGCCCGGCTAACAAAATAAGATTACTGGCGCCTTAGCATTGCACATTCCATCAAGGTTTGCTGCAAAGGGGAAAGTGGTGTCGGTTTTGGCCGGACATTTTTGAAACGAGCGTGGCCAGCATACCACACCAAGGTTGCTGGCCCTGAGGGCCAGGCCCCAATGTGGGCATGGCGTGTTTGAGATGGAGTGATGGGACTGGATGGCTTACGCTGACCAACAAATGAGCGGTAGTCGCGTTGTCGCGATTATCATCGTTGGCCTCATTCATGTCGTCATTGGCTATACGCTGGTCACCGGACTTGCCTATTCGGCGGTCAAATCGGTGGTTGAGCGTGTGACCACGGTCGATATTGAAGAGCCCGAACCCGAGCCGTCGGAGGAACCCCCGCCTCCGCCGGAACCTGATACGGCGCCGCCGCCGCCGGTTGCGCCGCCGCCGCCGATCAATATCGCGCCGGCACCGCCGCCGATCGTGACTCAGCCGCGGATTCCGCCGCCGGCCCCGCCTGCGCGCATTATCCCGCCGCCGGCTCCGGCTGCTCCGCCGCCCGCTCCGCCGCCCGCACCTTCGCAGGCGCGTGCTGCCCAGCGTGACAACTTCAATCGTTGGGCTGCTCGCATTCAGGAAGCCTATCCTTCGCGTGCCATCCGGCGCGAGATCGAAGGCAACGTGGGTGTTTCGGTGACCATCAACGCCGAGGGCCGCGTGTCTTCGTGCCGCGTGACCTCGTCGAGCGGTGAAAGCGATCTCGACACGGCAGCTTGCGAAGGCATGGAGCGGTACGCCCGCTACGAACCCGCCCGCGATGCGGCCGGCAACCCTACCACCGGTAGCGATTCGCTGACGATCGTTTACCGACTGAGCTAACTCACAAGTTACAACTTACATCTCTTACGAAGAGGACTGATCCGCATGCTTATGAACATTCTTGCCGCCGCCGGTGATGCCGCAGCGCCTGCCACCGAATTCGGCTTCGTGCAGGCCCTGGAAGAAGGCGGCCCCGTCGCTTGGGCGATCCTTGCCATCATGATCATCATGTCGGTGGGCTCCTTCTACATCCTGATCACCAAGTTCATGGAACAGAAGAAGATTCTCAACCAGTACAAGGCGGTCCGTCAGGGCTTCTGGCGCGCCAGCACGCTGAGCGAAGGTGCCGGCAAGCTCGAGAAGAACAGCGCATGGCGCCAGCTGGTCGACGACAGCCTGAAGGCTCAGGCCGAGCACGACAAGATGCCCAACAGCCTCGAAGCGCATGACTGGCTGCATGGTTCGCTGGGCCGTTCGGAAGATTCGATCACCTCGAAGCTGAACGGCGGCCTGTCGTTCCTCGCCACCGTCGGCGCGACCGCTCCGTTCGTCGGCCTGCTCGGTACGGTTATCGGTATCTACCGCGCGCTGATCAACATCGGCATGAGCGGCTCGGCTTCGATCGACAAGGTCGCCGGTCCCGTCGGTGAAGCGCTGATCATGACCGCGATCGGTCTGCTCGTCGCCGTGCCGGCCGTGTTCGCCTACAACTGGCTGCAGGCCCGCAACAAGAAGATCGGCGAACTGATGAGCGCCTTCTCGACCGACCTGCAGGCTTACATCACCTCGAACGGTGCCGTGAAGCCGGCCGTGACCGTGGCTGCCGCCAAGCCGGCTGCTGCTGCTGCCAAGCCCGCCACCACCACCGGTGGCGTGCCGCCGAAGAAGGCCTGATAGCTTACGCGGAAAAACGGCGGCGGGCCCTGCGCACTTCGCACAGGTCCGCCGCCTCCGTCCCAATTTTGAGATAGGACAAGTCATATGGCTATTTCGACAGGCGGTGGTGGCGACAAGCCGATGGCCGACATCAACACCACTCCGCTGGTGGACGTGATGCTGGTGTTGCTGATCATCTTCCTGATTGCCGTTCCCGTGGCCATTCAGACGGTCGAGAAGCTCGAGGTTCCGATCTTCGTGTCGGTCGAATCGCAAGACAAGGTGGAAAACCTGCTCATCACGGTGACCACCACCGACGCTGAGGGCCGCACCCCCAGCACGCTGCGTACCAGCTATGCCGGTGCCGATCGCAACGGGGATTGCCGGGTGTTCTTCAACAACACCACGCTGGTCGATTCGAGCGAACTCTACGACCGTGCCTTCTCGCGGCTCGACAACATCGTGCAGAAGGCCGGCGGCGTCGACGCGATCATGGCCAACCCGGAAATGATCCCGCAGGTGCACATCCGCGGCGACGTCAACGCGCCGTGGCGCTGCGTTGCCGGCACCATCTTCAACGTCCAGGCGGCCGGCTATCCGACCGTGGGCTTCATCTCCAACCCGGTCGACCCGAACGGTTGATCGGGAACTGGGCAGGAATCAGGAGTAACAACCTATGGCAATGTCAGGTGGCAAGGATGATGGCGCCCCGATGATGGAAATGAACATGACGCCGTTGATCGACGTCCTGCTCGTGCTCCTCATCATGTTCATCATCACCATCCCCGTGGCAACGCACGCGGTAAATATCGATCTTCCGGTGGCCAGCAATGAACCGCCTCCACCGGACCAGGTCGATCCGATCAAGAACAAGATCGTGCTGACCCCCACCAACCAAATCCTCTGGAACGGAACCGTGATCAACCAGGGCGAACTGGTTCGCAATCTGCAGCAGTCGCTGCGTTTCGCGGTTGAGCCCGAACTGCAGTTCGAGCCGGAAGCAAACGCGAGCTACGATCTGTCGGCCAAGGTGCTGAACATCATCAAGGCCAGCGGCGTGACCAAGTTCGGCTTCGTCGGCAACGAAAAGTATCGCCAGTTCGGCAAGGGCTGATCGCTCTTTCCGGGCGCGAATGCGACAAGAACAAGGGGCTGCTCCGGCGGCCCCTTTTTTTGTGCCTGCAACGCAGCCTGCGCTGGTCGGCTATGCCCGCAATTGACAGGAGCGCCATAGCGTGATGTAATACTATGACATAGCTTGGGGGAGCGACGATGGCCTTTGCAGTTGCCCGTGCCGACCGCCCGCTGGGCGAGCTCAACACCACCCCGCTTATCGACGTGCTCTTGGTGCTGCTCGTGATGTTCGTCATCACGATCCCGGTCGCCTCGCACAGTCTCACGGTCGACCTTCCGCGCGCCTGCACAGACTGTCCCGGCATCGACGATGTGAAGAACAAGATTACGATCCAGCAAAGCGGCACCATCCGCTGGAACGGCGAGGCAGTGAGCGAAGGCGCCCTGCGCGAACTCCTAAGGCAGACGCAGGCCATGCCGGTCGAGCCGCAATTGCAGTACGAGCCCGATGGCAATGCCTCCTATGCCCAATCGGCGCGGGTGCTGAACCTGATCCGGCAGGCTGGGGTAAAGAAGCTCGGCTTTGTCGGAAACGAGCGGTATCGCAGTTTCCGTGCCGACTAGCTTCCGGCGCCAGCGCGCGGTTCGACGGATTGTCCATGGCGAACCCTTGTCGCGGGCAAACTCGCTGCCGATCCTGCTCTTCTTCACCACGCTGGTGGTGGTCGGATTGACCTTCGAACGGGTGCCGATCCACGTCTTGACGTTCGATCTACCCATTGCCGATCCGGCCGAACCGCTGCCCCGCACCCCGCAAGAGGAGGCCCACCGGCTCTCCCCCACGCGTTTTGGCACCATTGAGTGGGATGGCGAAACCGTCTCCCCATCCGAACTCGTCCACCATCTCGACGACGGGATGAGGCAGCCCATCGAACCAAGGATCGTATTCGCACCGGATGGCGATGCGAGCTATGATCTGGCGGTCAAGGTGCTCAACATCGTGAAGAACAGCGGTGTGACCAAGCTGTGCTTCGGCGAACTGGAGCGCTACCGAGACTTCAGCAAGGATAGCCCGCAATATCGCCTTAATCTCACCCTGATCGCCCCCGTCGCACCTATCGAGTGGGACCAAACCGATCTTGGCCCTGCGAACGCCTGCTCGTAACCCTGCACCTCAATCGCGCTCGTCATCCAGCGGCTCCACCCGCATCGCCGCGCCCTCCAAGCTTTCCGCCGCGAGCAACAGTTCGTCGTCCTGCGCCCCTTGCGGCACGGCTTCGCGTCCAATCATCACCATCACCGGCACCGCCAGCGGGCTCACCCGTTCGAGCACCACATGCTCCAGGCGCGCCGCCGCCGTATCGAGCACCTCGGCGAGCCGCGCCACGTCGGTCATCTTCGCGCGCGCATCGGCCCAGGCCGCCTCGATCAGCACGTGATCGGGCTCGTGCTTGCGCAGCACATCGTAGATGAGGTCGGTCGAGAAGGTGACCTGCCGCCCGCTCTTGCGTTTGCCCGGCTGCTGGCGCTCGACCAGCCCACCGATCACCGCCACCTCGCGGAAGGCACGGCGCAGCAGGTGCGATTGGGTGACCCAGTCACTGAACTCCTCGGCGAGGATGTCGGGCGACAGCAACGGGGCCGGATCGTCGACACGTTTCAGGCCCCAGACCGCCAGCGAGTAGTCATTCGCCACGAAGCCGCCCGGCATCAGCCCGCGCGCCTCCATCCGCGCGGTGATCAGCATCCCCAGCGACTGGTTCGCGTTCCATCCGGCGAAGGTGTAGTAGACCGCATAGTGCTGGCCCGCGTGGGGGAAGGTCTCCACCAGCAGGTTGTCCGGCCCCGGCAGCTGGCTGCGCCAGTCCTGCACTTCGAGCCATTCGCGCACGTCATCAGGGAAGCGGCCCCAACCTGCACGGTCGGTCAGCAGCGCACGGACGCGGCCCGCCAGATGGGTGGTGAGCGGCAGGCGCAAGCCGCCGTAGCTCGGGATCATCGCCCCCCTGCTGCTTGCGCGCACGACCAGCTCCATATCGCGCAGGCTCTCGACTTCGACCGTAACCCCGGCAAAGCGGAACGTGTCGCCCACGCGCAGAGAAGCGGCGAAGCGCTCCTCCACCTTGCCGAGCGAGCGGCCGTTGCGGAAACGCACGTCGAGCATCTCCGAATCGACGATGATCCCGGCGTTGAGGCGGTGCCGCTGTGCCTGATCGGGGTGAGTCAGCCGCCAGGTAAACGAGCCATCCTTGGCACGCTCGCGCACGATGCGGCGGAAGCGGTCATAGGCTTTGAGCGCGTAGCCGCCGGTAGCGACGAACTCCAGGACCCGGCGGAAGGCCTCGGCATCGATCCCCGCATAGGGCAACGACGAGCGAACCTCGGCCAGCAGCGCCGCCTCGTCGAACGGCCCCGCGCAGGCGCGGGCCATCACATGCTGGGCGAGCACGTCGAGCCCACCGGGCCGGAAGTCCTCGCCGTCGCGCTGCCCTTCATGCACGGCATCGAGCGCGGCGGTCGCTTCGAGGAACTCGAACCGGTTGCCCGGCACCAGCAGCGCGCGGCTGGGCTGGTCGAGCCGGTGATTCGCCCGCCCGATCCGCTGCAACAGCCGCGATGAGCCTTTGGGCGCGCCCATCTGCACCACCAGATCGACATCGCCCCAGTCGACCCCGAGGTCGAGGCTGGCGGTGCAGACCAGCGCGCGCAGTTCGCCCCGCGCCATCGCGCCTTCCACCTTGCGCCGTGCCTCCTTCGAGAGCGAGCCGTGGTGGATGCCGATCGGCAGGTTGTCCTCGTTCGCGTCCCACAGGTGCTGGAACACGTACTCGGCGAGGAAGCGGGTGTTGGTGAAGACCAGCGTGGTGCGGTTTGCGGCAATGCGGCGATAGAGCTGCGGGATCGCCCAGGTGGCGGCATGGCCGCCCCAGGGCACCCGTTCACCATCGGGCAGCAGGATCTCCAGCTCGGGGTCGGCCCCCTCCTCGCCCTCGACCAGGGCCACGCTATCGAGGTCGCCCCAGGGCGCAAGCCAGCCGCGATAGACCTCGGGGTCCGCCACCGTGGCCGAGAGCCCCACCCGCTGCATCTCGGGCGCGATTGCCTGCAAGCGCGAGAGCGCCAGCGCCAGCAGGTCGCCGCGCTTCTGGGTGGCGAAGGCGTGGATCTCGTCGATCACTACCCGTTTCAGGCCTTCGAACAGCGTGAGGCTGTCGGGGTAGCTGAGCAACAGGCTCAGGCTCTCGGGCGTGGTCAGCAGCGCATGCGGCGGGCGGACGCGCTGGCGCTTCTTGCGGTCGGAGGGGGTGTCGCCGCTGCGGGTCTCGATGCGGATGTCGAGCCCCATCTCCTCAACCGGGGTGATGAGGTTGCGCTGCACGTCATGCGCCAGCGCCTTCAGCGGCGAGACATAGAGCGTGTGCAGCCCCTCGGGCGGCTTGGCCCCGCCGAGCCGCGAGGGGCAGAAGGCCGCGAGCGTGGGGAGGAAGCCCGCCAGCGTCTTGCCCGCGCCGGTATCGGCCACCAGCATCGCGTGCCTGCCGCTATCGGCGGCGGTGAGCATCTCGGCCTGATGCCGCCGCACCCGCCAGCCGCGGCCGGCGAACCAGTCGGCGATCTCGGGCGGGATGACCGGGTCGCTCACGCGCGCTCCCCCAATCCAACAAGGTGTGACAGGTGTGACACCGTCCTGAGAGGAAAATCCTGCGGACCAAATTTCGCCCCGCGCCGCGCACGGTGAAGGCAGCGGGTGAGGGAGTGATGGAAGGCCATGGCCGCAGCACAGCACAGCGCGCCCGACGTAGGAAAGCCCGAACACGCCGAGCCTCGACAGGCAATCCGATCAAGGCCTTCAGGTGTAAGGGGGGCGGTGATCATGCCGCCAAGATGGGGCCTCGCCCGATGCGGTGAAAGGCCTCGCAGCCATCACCCGCATCAATAGTCGTAGGCTGCCTCGGCATCGACGCTGCTCATGCTCGCCTCCAGCTCCTCGCGGCTCATGCCCAGCATACCGGCCAGCTTGTCCTGCTCGGCAGGCTCAAGTTCATACCAGCTGCGCGGGGTCGCAAGGTCAGCCGTAGCGGCTTGCAGCTCCGCCTGCATGTTCGCCACCCCGGCCATCATTTCCGGCATCGCTTCCATCATCACCCCGGCAAAGCGCGGGTCTGCAGTCATGACGAAGCTCTTGCGCGCATAGGCCGCGCCGCTTTCGGTGGAGAAGAACACGTCGATATCGCGCAGTTCATCGGCATCGAAATGGATCGCATACATCTCGGCCATGGCGCTCTTGATCGCCGGTTCCAGCGCGCTCATCATCGCATTCATCGCGCGCGGCATGGCCTCGGCCTCGCGCTCCTCGCGCAGCTGCCAATCGGGGTCGAGCATGGTGGCCGCACGGGCGGCGGCCTCGCCGCCGACGCTCGCGAGCTGGCCGCGCGAAACGCCCAGCAGCTTGGCCAGCGGCGGCTTGCCCTCATTCCCCTCTATCGCCCGTATCGGGCTCAGAAACCCGTCGAACATGCCGGTCACCATTTCGCCCATGGTGCCGGGGGGAATGATCTTCTCTACCAGCGCGGTGGCGGCGGGCAGGCGCGCTTCCTGTTCAGGGGTGAGCGGCTCCACCGGGAACATCTCACCCAGCGCCTCCGCCCGCTCCGCCGTCACATCGGGGTTGGCGGGTTGGCCAAGAGCTGGCGCGGGCAAGGCGAGTGCGGCGAACGGCGCAACGAACAGGCCGAACAGCTTCATCGCCGCCGCCCTCAGTGCCCCGCTTGCGGGCCGCGTTCGAGGCCCGAGGCCGCGAGCTGCTCGTCGATCTGCGCCATCAGGCGGTCGAGGCCTTCCTGCGTATCGCTTTCGGCGCGCGCGACCAGCACGTCCTGCGTGTTCGAGGCGCGCAGCAGCCACCAGCCGTCAGCCGTGTTCACGCGCACACCGTCGGTCGCGTTGACCTCCACCCCGCTGGCCGCAGCGAGCCGCTCCTTCACTTCGTCGATGGCGGCGAACTTGCGGCTTTCATCGACCTGGAAGCGCATTTCCGGCGTGTTGAGCATGTCGGGCATGGCGCTGCGCAGTTCGGTGACGGACTTGCCCAACCGCGCCGAGGCCGCGATCAGGCGGATGCCGGCGTAAAGCGCATCGTCGAACCCATAGTAGGTATCCGCGAAGAACACGTGGCCGCTCATCTCACCGGCCAGCGGCGAGCCTGTTTCCTTCATTTTGGACTTGATCAGCGAGTGCCCGGTCTTCCACATCAGCGGCTTGCCGCCGTTGGCCGAAACGCTGTCGAACAGCGCGCGGCTGGCCTTCACATCGGCGATAATCGTTGCTCCGGCACGCTCATTCAGCAGATCTTCGGCGTAGATCATCAGCAGCTGATCGCCCCAGATCACCCGGCCCTCGCCGTCGATAGCGCCAATCCGGTCGCCGTCGCCATCGAAAGCAATTCCGAAATCGAGGTTCTTCTCCGCGACAAGCTGGCGAAGATCCTCAAGGTTGGCCTCGACAGTGGGGTCAGGATGATGGTTCGGAAAATTGCCGTCGACTTCGGTATAGAGCAGGTGGTGCTCACCCGGCAGGCGGGCGGCGAGCTTTTCGAGCGCGGGGCCGGCGGCACCGTTGCCCGCGTCCCAGCCGACGCGCAGCTTGGAAAGCACACTTTCGTCGAGCCCGTCGAGCGCGGTCAGCATGCGTTCGATGTATGCATCGAGGACATCAAGCGTTTCGACCTCGCCGACGCCCACGTCCCAGTCGCCCGCTTCAGCCATCTCGCCGAGCTTCAGGATGTCCGCCCCGAAGAACGGGCGGCCCATGAATACCATCTTGAAGCCATTGTAGTTGGCGGGGTTATGGCTGCCGGTTATCTGAATGCCGCCATGCACCTCTTCGGCTGAAGCCTCGGCGTAATAGAGCATCGGGGTCGGCCCCATGCCGACCTTGCGCACGTTCACGCCCGTGCTGGTCAGCCCTTCGACCAGCGCATGTTCGAGCATCGGCGAGCTGACACGGCCATCGTAGCCCACCGCCACCATCGAGCCCCCAGCGCGCCTGATCAGCGTGCCGAAGCCCTTGCCGATGGCCCGCGCATCGTCCGCACCGAGGGTCTCTCCGATGATCCCGCGAATGTCGTATTCGCGCAGGACGGTGGAATCGAACGTATACGTCATCAAGGGTTTCCTTCAGCTTGGGTCGCTATCGCCCGGCAATTCTTCGAACAGCAGGTCACGCGCGTCATTGGCCTCGTGCACCTGATTGTTCGAGCCGCCACGATCCGGGTGGACCATGGCGACCAGCCGCTTATGCGCGGCAATTATGTCTGTTTTCTTGGCATTTTCGCCCACGCCCAACAATTTTCTTGCGTTGAACACGGCCTGCGTGCGGGTCGAAATGCGTTTCTGCCACGGCCAGCGCCCGGTGATCCAGCGATAGGCGATGATGCCTATCGCAGCGAGGATCAGCAGACGGGTCACGCGATCAGGCCGCTTCGGTCACGGGCGGAGCGATGTTTTTGTCGCCCTCGGCGTGCGGAATCGGCAGGTTGAGGTTGGCGAGCAGGCTGCGCAATTCCTGCCGCGCGACCAGATGGCTGGTGCCCAGATCGCCCAGGTGCCCCTTGTCGAGCAGCGTCAGCCCCGAGGGGAACAGCTCGCGATAGACCACGCGTTCGGACAGGCCCTGCACCGCGCGGAAGCCCACCCGCTTTGAAAGCTCGGTCAGCGCCTGCTCGATGCGGCGCTGGTTGCGCGCGTCGGTGTAGCCGGTGCGGTTGCGCACCAGCACCCAGTCCATCTCGCGGCGCTGCTGCTCGATCGTGGCGCGGCTGCGCTTGATGCGCGCCTCCCAGATCGCCTCGGCATAGAAGCTGAGGCGGCTGACCTTGAAGCTCTCCGCATCGACCTGGCCGATGAGGTCGAAGTCGACGAAGCTGTCGTTCATCGGGGTGACGAGCGTATCGGCCTGAGTTGCGGCGTGGCGGGCAAAGGGATCGTCGCGGCCCGGCGTATCGAAGATCAGGAAGTCCATCCCCTCGCCGATGGCCTGCGCTTCGGCCTCCAGCTCATCCACCGTGCTGGCGTGGCAGGTGTCGAACTTCGGCCCCGGCAGCGCGACATCGCGGCGCGCCTGCGTGGCGGCGCGGTTCTCGCAATAGCGATAAAACGTGCGCTGGCGCACATCGAGATCGAGCGCGGCAACCTTGGCGCCGCGATAGGCGAGCGCCACGGCCACGTGCACGGCAGTGGTCGATTTGCCGGTGCCGCCCTTTTCGTTGGCGAAGACGATACGGTGGGGTGCGCTCACGGTGAGCCTTTCTCAAATCGCTGCGGGCGGCTAGGCCCAGCCTAACTGTTGTATCTTAGGCCATGGATCATGCAAACCGTCAGCACACTGGTAGACCTTCGTTTGGCTGTGGATGACCTGCGCAAAACTGGCACGATTGCCCTCGTCCCCACCATGGGCGCGCTGCATGATGGCCACCTGACCCTGATGCGCGAGGCCCGCAGCCACGCCGATCACGTAGTGGCGTCGATCTTCGTCAACCCGACGCAGTTCGGCCCGAACGAGGATCTCGATGCCTACCCGCGCCGGCTGGCCGAGGATGCCGCGCTGCTCGAAGCCGAAGGCGTGGCGCTGCTGTGGGCACCAACCGTCGAGGCGATGTATCCGCAGGGCTTTGCCACCAGCATTCAAGTGTCGGGCGTGAGTGAAGGCCTGTGCGGCGCCAGCCGTCCCGGCCACTTCGACGGTGTGGCGACGGTGGTGTGCAAGCTGTTCAACCAGGTCCGCCCCGATCATGCGCTGTTCGGCGAGAAGGACTGGCAGCAGCTGGCCGTGATCAGCGCGATGGCGCGCGATCTCGATCTGGCCTTTCCGCGGGCGAGCAATATCCACGGCGTTCCCACGGTGCGCGAGGCCGACGGTCTCGCGATGAGCAGCCGCAACGCCTATCTCTCGCCCGACGAGCGTGCCGCCGCCGTCACCCTGCCCCGCGCGATGCGCGCCGCCATCGAAGACATCGAAGCAGGCGACAACGTGGCGGGCGCGCTGATGCGGCTGCGCGCGGCGCTGGCCGGGGCGGGCTTCGGCCCCATCGACTATGTGACACTGGCCGACGCGCAGAGCCTTGTGCCCCTGGCAGAAACTCCGCAGGGTCCGGCCCGGCTGCTGGTCGCGGCGCGGATCGGCAGCACGCGCCTCATAGACAATATGCCGGTGGATCCGAAACCATGACCGAGGCCGACTTCCTGCGCTATATCGGCGCGTTCAACGCCAATGACTTCGAGGGCTTCGGCCAGTTCTACGCCGAAGACGTGGTGTTCGAGCTGGGCTCGATGAAGCGAATCGTCGGCCGGAACGCCGTCCTCGATTTCTATCGCGAGGTGGCCGCGCATATCGACGAGGAAGTCGTGCCGCTCGGCGTGCTCGTGGGGCCGGGCAATGTGGCGATGTATTGCCGCACCACCTTCATAACCCGCGTCGACTGGCCCAACTTCGAAGTGTGGCCCACCAAGGCGGGCGACACCCGCGTGGTCGAGACCATCGCCTGGTATGAACACGACGGCGCGCGCTTCACCCATATTCGCGGCGGACGGTTCAAACCGTGACGAATTGCAAATGGCTACCTATATGGTCGCGACCATGCGCTCATTGCACCATCCCATGCGGCTGACGGGATCTCCCGGTGAAGGCTGAGCGCAAGCTTCTGCTGGCCTCGATCCACGATGTCGGTCCGGGTTCGGAACGGCAGGTGGACCAGTTGGCCACGCTGATGGAGAAGCAGCTCGGCAGCGCGCGCTTCGCCATGCTGGTGGTGCCCGAGCACCACGGCGCCCATCGCCTCACGCCCGGCAGCGCCTTTGCTACGCGCCTGCGTGACTGGGCCGACAGCGGTGTCGAGATGTTCGTCCACGGCTGGTATCACCGCGACCAGTTGCAGCACGCAGGGCTGGCGAGCTTCAAGGCCAAGCACATGACCGCGGGCGAAGGCGAATTCCTCGGGCTGAATCAGGACGAAGCCGCGCGCCGGATGCGCGAAGGACGTGCGCTGATCGAGGACATTACCGGGCGCGAAGTGGCCGGGTTCATCGCCCCTGCATGGCTCTATGGCGAAGGCGCGCACTCAGCGCTGGCCGAATGCGGCTTTGCCATGGCCGAAGACCATATGCGCGTGTGGCAACCCGGCACTGACCGGCAGCTGGCGCGCGGCCCGGTGATCACCTGGGCCAGCCGTTCCGCCATGCGCACCGCCTCCTCGCTCGCCTTTGCCGCGCTGGCCCGCGCCGCGCTGCATCCACTCGACGTGGTGCGGGTGGCGGTCCACCCCGGCGACACCACCAAGGCGTCCATCCTCGCGAGCATCGAGGCGACACTGGCCAGCTTCGCCGCCCGCCGCCGTGCAGGCCGCTATGCCGAGCTGCTGGGTTAAGCCGACCATGACAAACCGCATAGGCCAGTCACGCGCCGTTCATCCGCGCACCCGCAAGGGCGCTGCCACTACGAGGCCTCTTGCTTGCGAAAATACACGAGTTGAGCTACAGGCCCGCGCCAGATGGAGGGCTGCTGCATGACCGATCTGCGCAGCCCGTCCGAGGATCGGCCCGAACGGCAACGGCCCGAGAGTGACCAACCGAACGAAGGCCCAACCATGCAACAGCCGATCCTAGCTCCGGTAGGCGGAGACATGATTGCCCTGCAACCGCAGGATCAGAAAAAGCCGTTCAGCTGGACCAAGGCGATCAGCCTCGTGCTGTCGCTGCTGGTCATCGCCGCCTCGCTGTATTCGCTGCGCGAAATCGATCCGCGCGCCATTCTCGGCATGCTGCCGGTCTCGCCCGCCTTCTGGCTGCTGTTTGCCTTTGGCTTCATGGCAGGGCCTCTGTCCGAATATTTCATCTTCAAGCGGCTGTGGGGCGTGGGGCTGCCCGCGCTCGGCGCGCTGACGCGCAAGCTGATCTACAACGAACTGCTGCTGGGCTATCTCGGCGAAGCCTGGTTCTATGCTTGGGCGCGCAAGAATTCGGAAATCAAGACGGCGCCCTTCGGCGCGGTGAAGGACGTGGCCGTGCTCTCGGCGATGTCGGGCAACCTGATGACGCTGGTGCTGATGGCCGTAGCCGCGCCCTTCATCGGCATGCTCGACCTTGGCGCGCACACCGATGCGGTCGCCTGGTCGCTCGCCTTTGTGGTCGGCACCTCGCTGATCATCATGTTTTGGCGCAAGTCGCTGTTCTCGCTCACCCGCAGCGAGCTGTACATGGTATTCTGGGTGCACATGGGCCGCATCGTGGTGACCACCTCGATCTCGGGCCTGCTGTGGGCCTTCGTGCTGCCCGATACGCCGATCGGCTACTGGCTGCTGCTGGCCGCGATCCGGCTGCTGATCAGCCGCCTGCCCTTCGTTCCCAACAAGGATATCGTCTTCGCCGGTGTCGCCGCGCTGACGGTCGGCCCCGAATTGCAGATCGACGAGCTGCTGGCGATGATGGCTGGACTCATCCTTGCGACCAACCTCATCGTCGGTTCAGGACTCGCGCTCTACGACTTGCTGAAAGGAGTGACACGCAATGACGCTATTGACTAGCCTCGCCATCCTGCCGTTGCTCGCGCAGGGAACGCTTCAGACCGGCCCGGACCTGGGCAAGGCCGAAGGCCGTTGCCGCGCCAACGAGCAAGGCCCTGCCTTCATCGTTTCGGCGGTAGGGCTGAAGGACCGGACGGGCAATCTGAAGCTCGAAGTCTATCCCGCCAACGAGCAGGACTATCTGGCTGACGACAACGTCCTGCTCAACGCTGGCAAGACGTTCCGCCGCGTGGAAGTGCCCGTGCCCGCCGGGGAAACGCCTGAGCTGTGCATTCGCGTGCCCGGACCGGGCCGCTATTCGGTGGTGCTGCTGCACGACCGCGATCGGAACCACCGCTTCAACTGGCAGCGTGACGGCGTGGGCTTTGCCAGCAACCCGAGCCTGGGCATGAGCCAGCCGGAATGGCACCAGACCGTCGCCACCGCGGGCAGCGGACGCACGCGCATTTCGATCACGCTCAACTATCTGCGCGGCCTGCGCGGCATGCAGCCGCTGAACTAGGCCATGCGGATCGTCGACGTTTGCGGCTTCTACACTCCGCATGGGGGCGGCATCCGCACCTATGTCGATCAGAAGCTGCAAATGGCCGAGCGGCTCGGTCACGACATCACCGTGCTGGCCCCCGGCGCCGAAGCAGGCACCCGCGAGATTTCCTCGCAGGCGCGCATCGTCACGCTCGAACAGCCGCCCTTCCCGCTCGACAAGAAGTACTTTTCCTTTGTTGACAAGGAGGCGGTTCATGAGGCTCTGGACGAACTGAAGCCCGATTTCATCGAGGCCAGCTCGCCGTGGAAAAGCGCGGATTTCGTGGGCGAATATGCGCCACCCATCCCGCGCGCGCTGGTCATGCACTCCGATCCGCTGGCCGCCCACGCCTATCGCTGGTTCGAAGGAATCGCCCAGCCCTCCTCGGTCGACAAGGCGTTCGACTGGTTCTGGCAGCGCCTGCGCCGCCATGGCCGCCGGTTCGATCTGGTGGTCTCGGCCAATTCGAGCCTGACCGACCGCCTCACCAACGGCGGCGCCGTCAACGGTCCCGGCCTTGCCGAAGGCGTCACCGTGCCGATGGGGATCGAGCCGGGCCGCTTCTCGCCCGAGCTGCGGTCGGAAGCGCTGCGCGCCACCCTGCTCGCCACCTGCGATCTGGGCGAGGATGCCACACTGCTCGTCAGCGCGGGGCGATTGGCAACCGAAAAGCGCTATCCGATGCTGGTCGAAGCCGCCACCATTGCCGGGCACAGCCGCCCGATCGGGCTGGTGATCTTCGGCGAAGGGCGCAGCCACAAGAAGATCATGAAGGCGATAGACGGTAACCCGCACATCCGCCTCCTGCGGCCGATCAACGACCGCGAACACTTCGCCACCATCCTCGCCAGCGCCGACGCGCTGTTGCACGGCTGCGAGGCCGAGACCTTCGGCATGGCGGCGGCCGAAGCCTATGCCAGCGGCATCCCGGTGGTGGCCCCCGTAGGCGGCGGCGCGAGCGACTTCGTGCGCCATCACCCGCAGTATGGCTTCCGCCCGACCGACACCGCCGATGCCGTGCGCGCAATCCTGGCCCTGCCGGAAGGCAGCCGCCCCGAACTGCCGGCCCCCGTGCCGCGCAGCATGGAAGTGCACTTCCGCGAACTGTTTGCGCTGTACGAGCAGCAGTCGCGGCGCGCATCCGTGGCGGCCTGAGCAGGACTGCCGTGCGGCTCGGCCGACTTGACCGCTATCTGCTCGAACTGAGCATCGGCACGCTCGGCGCAGTCATTGGCGTGCTGATGTCGCTGATGGTGCTGGAGAACATTCCCCGGCTGGTCGAAGTCACCCGGCTTTCGGGCGAGCGGGGCTATATCCTCGGGCAGACGATCCTTGGCCTGCTGCCCGAATATGCCGGGATCGGCATGGTGGTGGGGCTCTATTTCGCGGTCGCCATGGCCATCCGCAAGCTCTCCACCCGCGGCGAGCTGGCCGTGATCGAGGCGACCGGCACCTCGCCCGCGCGCTGGATGCGGATGCCGCTGCTGTTGAGTGCGCTGGGGGCGCTGTTCGTCTTCGCCAACCAGGGCTGGCTGCTGCCTGCGGGCGAGAAGCGTTTCGACGAGATTTACCAGAAGATGGAGCGCGGCGAGTTCGGCTACCGGCTGGCGAGCGGTGAATTCACCGATCTGGGCTCGGGCTTCTCGCTCTATTTCGATAGCGTGGACAAGCACAAGGGCCTGCTGGCTGGCCTGATCTTCGTCGATGGCGAGAATGTCTACAACGCCGCCAGCGGCACGCTTTCGCTGTCGCGCGAGGGCGAAGGCAAGGTCACGCTGATCAATGGTCAGACCATCGTCGGCACCGATGGCGGGGTGCTGAACTTCAGCCAGATGTCGTTTTATCTCACCGGCGAGGGGGTCAGCACCACGCCCCCGCCCGAGGTAAAGAGCTACAAGAAAGTGCCGCTGGAGGAGCTGATCTTTGCGGACGATCCCGGCGCGCGGGCGGTGGCCTACGGGCGGCTGCTATGGGTGGCGCTGGCGCTGGCAAGCCCGGCGCTGGCCTATGCGCTGGCGCGTCCGCCGATGCGCTCGTCGAGCCCGATCGGGCTGATCGCGGGGCTGGCGCTGCTGGTGTCGTTCCTCAAGTCGATCAGCCTGGTGGAAACGGCCAGCGGGGGTAGCCCGGCACCGATGGCACTGCTGGTTCTGGCTGGCTGGGTGCTGGTCGTGGCGCTGCTCTTGTGGTGGCAGCACCGCGCGGGAACGGGCGCGCTCGATCAGGCGGTGATGAAGCTCGGCAAGCGGGCCGCCAAGCTGGCCCGTCGGTTTGGTCCGAAGGACAAGCAGCCGTCACTGCCGACGACGCCCACCCCTGCCTGACCCGCTCAAGCCCGGCGCGTTATCGCGCTCGCGGCCTCGCCGAGGACAACCAACACCGGCAGTGCCGATGATCCCTTTGCCACCCGGTTCAGCCGCCTCGGAAAAGCTAGCTGGTCGCTCTTCTGGGTTGGACGAGAGCCCCTGACCGCCTGCCGACCCTCGCGCGCCAGAAGCTCCAGGTGGCGAGCGAACCGAGCACGACGAGGGCAAAGCCCGCGAAGGTCATGACGATCCGCCAGAGAAGTCCGCCAACCTTGGCCGCATGGATCGGGTAGTACTTCTCGGTGATGGCAGTGGCCATGTCGCGCTCTGCCGGATCGTCCCTGGCCACAACGGCCCCAGTGTCCGGCGCGATCCAGACGTAGCTGCGCCCGTTCGGCGTCCATTCGAAGCCTTGACGCAACCGGATCGCAATCGGTTCGCCGGGTGTGACGGGCATCATCAACCGGCGCGCCGCCGCCTCAGGATAGGCCGCCTGGGCATTGCCCATTACGCGCGCCCAGTCGGTCGTCTCGGCCACGGGAGCAAGATCGCTCGGCAAGGCAGGCTTCGCACGTTCCTCCGACAGCGGTGCCAGCAGAAACGACGAGATCGCCGGAAAGACCATCAGTGTGCCGGTGGCTGCCGCGAGGAGCAGCAAGGGCGAAGCCACCACACCAAGGTCGCGATGCTGCCGCACGATCGCGCTGGCGGTGTAGCGCGGCGGCCAGAGGCGAAAGCGGAAGGTCTTGCGCGTGCGCCACCACAGGATGATCCCGGTGATGGTGAAAGCCAGCAGCACAATGCCCAGAATGCCGGTAATGGTCTTCCCGGTTTCGCCCAGCAGCAGATAGTGATGGAGGTCGAACAGCCAGAGTTCGGGCCGCTCCCACATGCCCGACCACCGCTCCACCACGGTCCCGTCCTGCGCGATGTAGGCGCCGCTGCCATCGGCATAGACCGCCTGATGCAGCCCCATATCCTCGCCCGCGAAGGTAATGCGCGATAATCCCGGCGCAGTCTCCATCGCCACTTCGACGGCCTTGCCCAACTCCGCCGGACCGCTGATCGGCGCATCACCTGCGCCATCGAGCATGATCCAGCTATCCTCCCACAGGAGCGCAATGCCGGACAGGCCGATCACGGCCAGCAAAAGGCCGACGAAGCCGCCTGTCCAGCGATGCAGGAGCGAGAGCACCTTCATCAAAATTCGCTGCGCAGGCTCACGGTGAAGGTACGGCCACGCCCTGAGAAGAAGCGGCTGCTGTCGGTCACCCGGACAGTGTCGCTGTCATAGCTGATGTAGAACTCGTCGGTCAGGTTCTGGACCGCCAGCGAGATCTCGCCGAAATCGGCGCGATAGGAAAGGAAGGCGTCAAGCAGCGTGTAGCCTTCGAAGTCTGTCGCGGTGGAAGCATCATTGAATTCGCGCGCGAGGTAGAAGCGCGCCTGCGTCCGCGCGCTGAACCGGCCTGTGCTGAAGTCCGCCGCGAGGTTGACACGGTCAGGCGAGATGTTCGCGCCGTCGAGATCCTCGTCGACCTCTCCATCATCATCGCCATCGGTCTTTCCCTTGAGCGCGGCATAGCCGCCGCTGAGCGACAGGCCGGGAACAGGGGTTTGCCAGGCAAGGCTCGCTTCGAAGCCTTCGATCTGGATCGGCTGGCGCTCCACCTCGAACACGTCGTTGCGAAGGACGAGCAGCGATCCGAAATCGCTCGACGACCAGAAGTAGCTGGCCGATGCCTTCAGCCCGTCGCGGTCCCATTCGAGGCCGAGTTCGCGGTTGTTGGAAATCACCGGCTCAAGCGAAAGATAATCGTCAATATCCACGCCCGTCTGGGTAATCCCGCGCAGGATGCGGCCGACATCGGCAATGGTGAAGCCCTCAGCATAGCTGCCATAGGCCCGCAGTCCGTCGAACGGCTCGACGACCACGCCGCCGTTCAGCAGCAAGTCTTCAAACGAGGGCGATCCGCCAGCGACATCGACCGCGCCGTAGCTTGCCAGCGTCGTGAAGTCGTCGACCTTGAGCTGCACGTTCTCATAGCGCAGGCCGCCGGCCAGACGAACCAGCCCGTCAGCCAGCGCGAGATTGCCCTGCAGGAACGGGGCGAGGCTGCGGAAGTCGCTTTCGGGCACCCACGCTCGGCCGGTCTGCGCCAGCCTCTGAGCGGTGCGGTCGAACAGCGCATCGAAGCCCGCGATCAGCACGAGGTCTTCGAAGCCCGGCATGGCGCGCTCGTAACTGACCTTGCCGCCGAGCTTGCGCGAGCGGTTCGCCGACTGGTCGAAGAGGGTGCCGCTGGGGTCGATGGCCGGGTCCTGGAAGGTATCGAACACGCCGCCGCCAAACACATCATCGGTGCGGCTGTAGAAGCCCTGCAGGGCGAAGGTGCCGCCGCCGAGATCAGGATCGGTCAGCGAGAATGACAGCAGCTCGGCCGTGTTGGAAGGCGGATCGCCCGGAGTGGTGCCGCGCTCGCTGGTGGACGGCACGCCTGTGGCACGATTACCCGCAACCTGCACGTAATTGGCGTTGCCCTTCAGCTCGAACCGGTTTGCCACGACTTCAAGGCGGGCACCGCTCGCCAGATCATAGCCAAAGCGGCCGAACACCGACCAGCTGTCGCTGTCCTGGATTTCGCCCTGTGTGCCATCGACGCCGACGCGGTTGCCCGCCCCATCAAAGAAAGCCCCGCGCTTCTCGAAGGTGCCGCCTACGGTCGCATCGAATGCCCCGGCACGATAGCCTGCAAGCCCGCCAGCCTTGGCGCCGATGCCCTCGCCTTCAAATCCGTTCGGAAAGGTAAGCTGTAACAAGGTGCGCATCGAGAGGCCATCGCGGCTCGGAGCCCCCACCGTAACCTGATTGAGAACGCCGCCCGTGGCCCCGATCCCCTGCAGCGCATTGGAGCCATAGATCACTTCCACCCGGTCGATGAAGAACGGATCGATCGTATAGCCGTCGCGCGAACCGTCGCGCACCGGGGTCGACTGCGCAATGCCGTTGATCGCATAGAGCGGCGCGCGGCCGCGCAGGCTCTCACCTGCGCCGGAGAGCTTTTCGCGGGTGGGCGAGAACGAGGGCAGCAGGGCGGAAACGGCATCCACGGTGGAGCCTGAGATCAGCACCTGCCGCTCGAGCGCCTCGCTATCGATCACATCCACCGTCAGCGGCAGCGCACTGGCCGGCAGCTGCGTGCGCGCGGCGGACACGACGATGGCGTTGTCGCTTGTCGATCCGCTGGCGGGTGTGTCAGCGCTTTGGCCGAAGGCGGGCGAAAGCGGAGCCAGCGCAAGCGCGCCGACGAGATAGCGATACATTAGGCAACTCCCTGAAGATTTGCCGCCGCATATCGGTTTTAGGAATAATTCGCAATAGCACTTCACTCGCAGCGAGTGAGAGGCTTTCAGCACCCCTGCTCATCGGCCAAGGCAAGCCAGACCGACCGGATCTTCGGCGATCCAACAAGAGGGGGAGGTGTCGGAGAAGGTGTTGGAGCGGGTAGCGGGAATCGAACCCGCATAGCCAGCTTGGAAGGCTGGAGCTTTACCACTAAGCTATACCCGCTCAGGCCGTATGCGCGCTTGCCACCAGCAAGTGGGGCTAGTCAAGGTGACTCTGTAGTATCACCCTTGTTCTCGCCCGGCTTCGCATCTTCGACAGGGGGCGCGACCGTGAGTTCCACCCGGCGGTTGCGGCGGCGGGCCAGTTCGTCGGGCGAGCCATCCTGCTGGGCATTGGGCACGAGAGGGTTTTGCTCGCCAAAAGCGATCACCCTGATGCGTTCGTTGGCGATTCCGCGCTCGATCAGCCAGGCGGCGACGTTTTCCGCCCGCGAACGCGATGCACGCAGGTTGGCCTGATCGTTGCCCACGCTGTCGGTATGTCCGCCAAGAGTGATTGGCCAGCCCGCGCGAACCGCATCGCTTTGTAATACCAGCTCGAGCAGTTCTTCGGCATCGGGGGATATGTCTGTCCCCTCCGGGAAGGGCAGCACCACATCGAGTGGCTCGGGAGGCGTAGGCGCGGGGGAAGGCGTTTCGGCGATCTCCTCGCGGATGATCGAGACCCCGCCGGGGCTTGGCGTTGCAGGTGGCGATTCGCTGGTGGTGGCGGTGTCGGTCGGCGCGGGCTCGCCCTCCTCTGCTCCGTCGCGGCGCACTTCGCAGGCACCCAGCGCCGAGGCCAGCAGCACGGCTGCAATAACTCGGGCGGAATAAGCGGGCTTGATCGGTCTGGTCATGGCTGCATCCTTGGCTGGGCCTCAGGCAGGCGCCGTCTTGCGTGTGGGCTTCCGGCGCGCTTCGGCGTCGGCGACCTGATCACGCGGCGGCGAGAACGAGACGATGATATCACCCGCCGCCGGTTCGGGCGCGCGGGCATGGGTGAAGAACTGCAATTCGCCGCTGGGACGTATCAGCAGGAGCATATTGGCGGAATCCGGGAGATTCTCGCGCGCATCTTCGAGGTCGTACTGTTCGGAAAGCTTGGTGCGGCGGAACACCCAACCGTCAAGCTGACGCTGGTGCACATCCTCAACCGCATAGCCCGAGGCGAACAGCGAGCGGCCGCGCAACGACGAGGGCAAGGCGTATTTCTCGTCATCCACGCCATCGCCGAGCTGGTAAACTTTGTCGGTGCCGATTTCGGGCGCGAATTCGGAGCAGACAAGGGCGTTGTAAGCCTCGTTGTCGGTCGCCGCGACAAGCACCTGGAACGGGGTGAGATCGAGATTGTGCTCGGTCGCCTCGTTGAGGATCTCGCCATTGTAAGTGTCGAGGCCCGCAGCGCGTGCAGGCTTGAGCCGGGTCCAACTCGGATCTACGACCAGCACCGGCGTCTTCAGTTCATGCATCATCTTGCCCAGCGAGATCGTCCACGGCGTTGCGCCGACGATCAGCAGGCCGGGCCTCTCGGCGCCCTTCACCTTTAGCAGGCGCGCGGCGAGGTTCAGCGTGAAGCCCGAGGTGACGATGGTGGCCACCACCACGCTGAAGCTCAGCCCGATCAGGATCGAACCGTCTTCGAAACCCAACTCGCCAAGCCGCAGCGCAAACAGGCCCGAGATCGCCACCAGCACGATGCCGCGCGGCGCGATCCAGGCGAGGAACAGGCGCTCGTTCCACGGCACGTCGCTGAACAGAAGGCTGATGAGCACGGTGGCCGGGCGCACCAGCAGGATCAGCACGAGCAGGAACAGCCCCGCACGCCAGTCGAAGAAGCGAAGGTCCGAGAACTCGAGACCCGCCGAAAGCAGGATGAAGATGCCCGACACCAGCAGCACTGCAACGTTCTGCTTGAACGGATGGATCGAGCGCAGGCTGGAGACCTGCATGTTGGCAAGCGCCACACCCATCACGGTGACGGCGACCAGGCCTGCCTCGTGCTCGATCATGTTGCTGATCACGAAGGTGCCGATCACAGCCACGAGCAGCACGGGCACCTTGAGGAATTCGGGCACATAACCTCGCGGGAAGCTCCAGGCGATCAGCAAGGCAGCGACATAGCCTAGCCCGCCTGCCAGCAAACCGGCGGCGACGATCTGGGGAATCACTTCGACCGCCAAGCCGCCATCGACCTGCGAAATACGCAAGTACTCGTAGGCGAGCACCGCGCACAGGGCGCCGATGGGGTCGTTGACGATAGATTCCCACTTGAGCAGAGTCGCAGGCCGCTGCTTGATCGCCGACTGGCGCAACAGCGGAATGACCACGGTCGGTCCCGTTACTACGAGAATGCCCGCGAACAGGATGGCTACCGGCCAGACAAGGCCCGCCACGTAATAGCAGGCAAGCGCTCCAAACAGCCACCCGAGCGGCACGCCGAGAAAGACCATCCGCCCGATGCCGCTGCCGCTCTGGCGCAGTTCGCGGAAGTCCAGGCTCAAGCCGCCTTCGAACAGGATCAGCGCGACGCCAATCGAGATCATCGGATCAAGCAGGTCGCCAAAAGCACGCTCGGGATTGATGATGCCAAGCACGGGGCCGACCAGAAAGCCAGCCACCAGCATCAGTACGATCGCGGGCCAGCCCGTGCGCCAGGCCACCCACTGGGCCCCGATACCGAGCACGCCAACCAGCGCGATTACAATTGCCTGCTCTTCCATGGGCCCCCTTGTTGATGCCGCTCCGATCGCGCGAAGCTGGCATTTAGCCAATCCCATAGCACACGGAAGGTTCCGGCGCGCCAGTTTGCGCCGAGCTCGCTAATGGCCGTCGAAGGCCATTACCGCCCGCCCTTCGATGCCCTGTTCGCGCAGGGCAGACATGCCGCCGAGATCGGGCAGATCGACCACGAACATGGCATGGGTGCATTGCGCGCCCGCGCGGCGCAGGAGCCTGGCTCCGGCAAGTGCGGTGCCGCCGGTTGCGAGCAGATCGTCGACCAGCAGAACCGACTGGCCCGCAGGTATGATGGCGGGGTCCAACTCAAGCCGCGCTTCGCCATATTCGAGAGCATAGTCTTCGCCCATGGTGGGCACGGGCAGCTTGCCCGCCTTGCGTAACGGCACGAATCCGGTGCCGAGCCGCTGGGCCAATGCAGCGCCAAAAATGAAACCGCGCGCCTCGATCCCGGCCACGGCATCAACGGCAAGGCCAGCGGCCAGATCGGCCAAAGCGTCGATGGCGCCAGCAAGGCCAGCGCCATCGGCCATCAAGGTGGTGACATCCCGAAACAGGATTCCGCTGGCCGGAAAGTCCGGCACCGTGCGGACCAGCGCCTTCAGATCAGGCGCCGGTGGCGTGGCGGGAGGCATTCCCCCGCCCGCTCAGTCCTCGCGGCGCTTGGCGTTCGCCCAGACCGACTTTTTGGCAAACCACGCCAGGATCGTCGCGAACAGCAGGAAGCCGAGCACCGGCCAGCCGGTTTGCTTGCGCTTCACCAGCTTGGGCTCTGCCGTCCAGGTCAGGAAGGCAGCAACGTCCTGTGACATCTGGTCGACCGTGGCGACGGTACCGTCGTCGTAGGTCACCTGGCCCTCGGTGGTCAGCGGCGGAGCCATCGCGAGGTTGAGGTTGGCGAAGTACGGGTTGTGGTGCAGGCCCGGACCCGGCAGCGATTCTGGGAAGCGCTCAGCCAGCTCGGCCGAAGGCTCCTGATAGCCGGTCAGCAGCGAATAGACGTAGTGCGAACCTTCATGGCGCGCCTTCGTCATCAGCGAGAGATCCGGCGGGATGGCGTTGTTGTTGGCAGCAGCCGCAGCCACCGAGTTCGGATAGGGCGACGGGAAGGCGTCGGTCGGCAGGCCCGGACGCGTGGTCGCCTCACCGGTGTTCGGATCGATGCCGGGAACGCGCCATGCGGCGGCCTCTGCCTTCACCTGAGCTTCGCTGTAGCCGAGATCGGCGAGGTTGCGGAACGCGACCTGCTTCAGCGAGTGACAGGCCGAGCACACTTCCTTGTAGACCTTGTAGCCGCGCTGCAGCTGGGCAATGTCCCAATGGCCGACGGGGCCTTCAAACGAGAAGTGGACGTCTTCCTTCGGCGTGAGGTGGAAGGCGTGTTCGGCGGTCTCGGCCGCAGGTTCCGTCGCGGCAGTATAGGCGCCGACAAGGAAGGTGAGCAGCACCACGAAGGTGAAGCCCAGGCCGACCAGAATTCCAACAAGGCGGATCATCGTTTCGTCTTTCCTCTGGGTCCGGGCTTATTCGGCTGCCTTGGCGGCGGGTTCGATCACGGCGCTGTCATCGCTGCCCAGCACTGCCTCGGTAATCGAGAACGGCAGCGGTTCGGGCCGTTCGATCGAGGAGATGATCGGCAGGATCACCAGGAAGTGCAGGAAGTAGTACGCGGTCGCGATCTGTGAGATCATCACGTAGGGCTCTTCGGCCGGGGCACCGCCGCAGTAGAACAGCACGGCCATGCAGGGGATCAGGCCGAACCAGAAGAACTTGCGGAACATCGGGCGATAGTGACCCGAGCGGACCGGGCTCTTGTCGAGCCAGGGCAGGAAGAACCACACCAGGATCGATGAGAACATCGCCAGCACGCCCCACAGCTTGGCTTCGATGATGAAGTCAAAGGTGAAGGCACGCAGGATCGCGTAGAACGGATAGAAGTACCATTCGGGCACGATGTGCGCCGGGGTGGAGAGCGGGTTCGCCTCGATGTAGTTGTCCGGGTGGCCCAGCGTGTTCGGGAAGAAGAACACGAAGGCGAAGTAGATCAGCAGGAACACGCCCAGCCCGAAGCCATCCTTCGCCGTGTAATAGGGGTGGAACGGAACGGTATCGCTTTCCTGCTTCACTTCCACGCCGGTCGGGTTCGACGAGCCGGGGATGTGCAGCGCCCAGATGTGCAGAATCACGACGCCCAGGATCACGAAGGGCAACATGAAGTGCAGCGAGAAGAAGCGGTTCAGCGCGGCGTTATCGGGCGCAAAGCCGCCCAGCAGCCAGATCTGGATCGGCTCACCCACGAGCGGGATCGCCGAGAACAGGCCGGTGATCACCTTGGCACCCCAGAAGCTCATCTGGCCCCAGGGCAGCACGTAACCCATGAATGCGGTCGCCATGGTGAGCAGGAAGATCACCACGCCGAGCAGCCAGATCATCTCGCGCGGGGCCTTGTACGAGGAGTAGAAGAAGCCGCGGAAGATGTGGATGTAGATCACGAGGAAGAAGAAGCTTGCCCCGTTGGCGTGCATGTAGCGCAGCATCCAGCCCCAGTTCACGTCGCGCATGATGTGCTCGACCGAATTGAAGGCGATGCCCGAGTTGGCGGCATAGTGCATCGCCAACACCACGCCGGTGACGATCTGCAACACAAGGCAGAAGCCGGCAAGAATGCCGAAATTCCAGAAATAAGAGAGGTTGCGCGGCACGGGATAGCCAGCGCCGACCGCATTGTAGACGAGCCGCGGCAAGGGCAGCTTTTCGTCCATGAACTTCATCACCGGATTTACCGGCTCGTAATTCTTGGCCCAGGGGAAACTCATGGTCAGTCTCTCTTGCCTCAGCCGATCACGATGGTCGTGTCGGTGGTGAACTCATAGGTCGGCACCTCAAGGTTCTTCGGTGCAGGGCCTTTGCGAATGCGCGCGGCGGTGTCGTAGTGCGAGCCGTGGCAGGGGCAGAAATAGCCGCCGAACTCGCCCTTGTTCTCGCCCTCGGCAGCGCCCAGCGGCACGCAGCCGAGGTGGGTGCAGACACCCATGACGACGAGGATGTTGTGATGCCCGTCTTCGGTGCGCTCCTGCAGGGTCTGCGGATCGCGTAGGCTGCCGACATCAACGGCGTCGGCCGCCTCGATCTCGGCAGGCGTCAGGTGGCGGACAAAGACCGGTTGCTTGCGAAACACGGCCTTGATCGACTGGCCTTCCTCGAGCGCCGAGATATCCAGTTCGGTCGAGCTTTCGGCCAGCACGTCGGCGCTGGGCGCCATTTGGGAAACCAGCGGAAGAAGGCAGGCGAGTCCGCCTACACCAGCCGCGGAAACGGCGGCAATCTCGATAAAATCGCGGCGACGAACGCCGTCTTCGCTTGCGACCCCAACTTCTTCTGAGTGCGCGTCTGCGGTGCCAGTGCTAGCCATTACCCTGCCTTGCCTGCCGGTCCGCCCCACCAGCCTTGTGCCGAGCTTGCGAACCGAAACATAACCCTGAAGCCGCACGCGACCAGATGTGCCCCGGATGCGACTTGGCGCGGCTGATAGACTAGCAAGACGCGCCTGCCAAGCCGCGATTTGGACCAAATTTGGCCGCCAAAGCCGCAGAATTGCGAGGCTTTCGCAATAAGCCGATTTTGCCGAGGGTCAGGCCGGGCAGGCGATCAGCGAGAACTGCCGCCCGTAGGTCGGTTCGCTCCGGTGGGTGGCGCGGCGGAACGAGTGAAAAAGCGTTTCCTCGGCATAAGTATCGCGCGCGAGATCGTCGATTTGCCCTATGCCTGCCGATTCCAGCCGCGCCCGCACATAGGCGGGAAGATCGAACTGGTAGTGATGGGGTGCGCCCGGCGTAAACAGCGCTGCGGTGGCCGCATCGTGCTCGACCAGACGCTCGCGGAAGGCCCGGTCGACCTCATAGCTCGCCTGCGCGATGGTTGGCCCGATTGCTGCGACGATAGCCTCCCGCCTCGCGCCTGCGTCGATCATCGCCGTGATTGTGGCCTCGAGCACACCGCCGAAGGCGCCACGCCAGCCCGCATGGGCCGCCCCGACGATGCCAGCCGCGCGGTCGGCCAGCAACACCGGCGCGCAATCGGCGGTGACTACGGCAAGCACCAGACCGGGCCGGTCAGTCACCAGCGCATCTGCTTCGGGCAGCTCGTCTCCGGAGAAGGGCGCCTCCACAAAGACCACCCGCGGTGAGTGCACCTGTTTCACGCGCACCAGCTTTGCCCCAGCCGCGATTCGGGCGGGGTCGGGCTCCCCTTCGTGGCCGATTCCGGTGAGGAACCCGTGCGACACCCCATCAAGCGCATCGGAGCGCAGGATTTCGCGCGGATCAGCCAAGGCTGCGCGCCACCTGTTCCTGCGTGTCGCGCGACAAGTTGCCCGCCGCCGCGATTCGCTCCAGCTGCGCGCGCATCTGCTCGGCGCGTGCAGGTTCGATCCGACGCCAGCGCCCCAGCGGCGGCACGAATCGCGCTGCCGTCTGCGGATTGATCGGGTCGAGCGCCAGGATCAGATCGGCAATCATCGCGTAGCCCGCACCGTCGGCGGCGTGGAATGCCAGCGGGTTAACCGCCATCGCCATATAGAGCGAGCGCACCCGGTTGGGGTTCGACAGGGTGAAGTCGGGATGCTTGGCAAGCGCCCGCACGTGTTCAAGCACATTGGGGTGAAGCGAACCCGCCTGCAGCGCGAACCACTTGTCGATCACCAGCGCATTGCCCTGATAGCGGTTGTAGAAATCGAGCAGCTTGTGCGTACGTTCCGGGCTGTCGAGCCCGGCCAGCACCATCAGCGCGCCCTGCCGGTCGGTCATGTTGTCGGCTGCATCGTACTGCTGTGCGGCAAGCTCGGCGGCCTTGGCCGGATCGCTCGCAGCAAGATAGACGAGCACCTGGGTCTTGACCTTGCGCGCACCGCTGGCCTCCGCGTCGAGAGTGAAGGGCACCTTGGCGGCACGCTCATAAAGCGCGGCGAAATCGCTCGCCAGTTCGGCGCCTAGATAGCCGCGCAGGGCCCGCCGCTCGGCATGGATCGCGCCCGGATCGGCCACGGTCTGCTGCTCGGCCAGATAGCCTTCGCCCGGCAGCACCAGCAGTTCGCCGCGCATCAGATCATCGAGCGCCTCGTCGCGCAGCACTGCGCCCAGCGCCCCTGCAATGTCGGCGCGGCCCGCAGCGCGCTGCGCCTCGTCGAGCCTGCCCTCGATCGCGTCGACCAGATGGCCGACGATCAGGTCCTGCATCGCTTCGTAGCGAGCGAAGGGATCGTCGTCGTGCGCTGCAAGGAACACCAGTTCGTCGCGCGCGACTTCGCGTTCGATCGAAACGGGCGCGGAAAAGCCGCGATTGATAGAGAGCGCAGGCGCGGTGGCGAAGCCGTTGAAGACAAAGCTCGCCTCTTCCGTGTCGAGCACCAGCAGACGTTCTTCGCCGCGCTCGCCGGTGGCGCGGTCGAACAGCGCGACCTTGAGGGGGATCGGCATCGGCTGCTTGTCGGGCTGGCCTGGCGTGGGCGGAACGATCTGCGACAGGTGCAGGGTCGCTGTCTCGCCTTCATGCACAAGATGTGCGCGGACCTTGGGGGTGCCCGCCTGCGAATACCACAGCCGGAACTGCTTCAAGTCCAGCCCGGCGCCATCCTCCATCGCGCGAACGAAGTCCTCGCAGGTGGCCGCCTCGCCGTCGTGGCGGTCGAAATAGAGGTCGCAGGCCTTTCGGAACGCCTCTTCGCCCGCCATCGTCCGCATCATGCGGATCACTTCGGCGCCCTTGTTATAGACGGTGGCGGTGTAGAAGTTCGAGATCTCGCGATAGGAATCGGGCCGGATCGGATGCGCCAGCGGGCCGGAATCCTCGGGGAACTGCGCCGCGCGCAGCACCCGCACGTCCTCGATCCGCTTGACCGCTTCTGAGCCCATATGCTGGCTGAACAGCTGATCACGCAGGACGGTGAAGCCCTCTTTCAGCGAGAGCTGGAACCAGTCGCGGCAGGTCACACGGTTGCCCGACCAGTTGTGGAAGTATTCGTGCGCGATCACCCCCGCCACGGCGTCGAAATCGGCGTCGGTCGCGGTTTCAGGGTCGGCCAGCACATATTTCGTATTGAAGACGTTGAGGCCCTTGTTCTCCATCGCCCCCATGTTGAAGTCCGAAACGGCGACAATGTTGAACACGTCGAGATCGTATTCGCGGCCGAAGGTTTCCTCATCCCAGGCCATCGAGGCCTTGAGCGATTCCATCGCGTGGCCGGTGCGCGGCAGGTCGCCCTCGCGCACGTAGATGTTGAGCGCGACCTCGCGCCCGCTCATCGTGGTGAAGCTGCTGGAATTGGCGACCAGATCGCCCGCCACCAGCGCAAACAGGTAGCTGGGCTTGGGCCAGGGGTCGTGCCATTCGGCCCAGTGGGTGCCATTCTCACCTTCGCCGCTCGCCTCCGGGTTGCCGTTGGAAAGCAGCACGGGGAAAGTCGCCTTGTCGCCGCTCATCCGCACCCGATAGGTCGAGAGGACATCGGGCCGGTCGGGGAAGAAGGTGATGCGGCGAAAACCCTCGGCCTCGCACTGGGTGCAGAGCATCCCCGACGAGGCATAGAGCCCCATCAACTTGGTATTCTTGGCCGGGGCGACCTGCGTGACCACTTCCAGCTCATGCGCGTCGCCGGTGAGCGGCACGATCAGATCATCGCCATCGCGGTGCCAATCGTTGACGAACTCGCCATCGACCTTGACGCTGGTCGGCTCCAGCTCGTCGCCATTGAGGCGGATGGCATCGGCCCGCGGGGCCTTGGCATTGCGGGCCAGAGTGAGACGCGCGGTCACTTGGGTCGATTCAAGTCCCAGATCGAAGTCGAGCGCAACCTCGGGCACCAGCCAGCCGAAGGGCTGATAGTCCTCCCGGCGGATCGTCACGGGGTCATGAGGTTCGGGAGCGGCGTCAGCCATCTCGGGGTTGCGGGCTATATCCATGGGGATGATCTAGGCACTTTCGCTGCGAGGTCGAGGGGGTATGAGGGTCGAATGACCCGATTGCTTGTATTTGGACTCGGCTACAGTGCGAAACGCATCGCCGACCTTGCGGTTTCCGCCGGTTTTTCGGTGAGAGCGACAGGGCGCGATGGCGATATCGCTTTCGGCGATGCCGATGCGGTGCTGGCCGCCCTGCGCGAGGCGGATCTGGTGCTGTCATCCATCCCGCCGGGCGACGAGGGCGACCCGGTGCTCGCCCGCTATGCCGAGGCGCTGGAAGGAAAACGCCTCGCCTATCTGTCCTCGACCGGAGTTTATGGCGACACCGGCGGGGCCTGGGTCGACGAAAGCGCGCCCATCGGCACGGGCCGCCGCACGAGCCGCGCCGAGGCCGATTCACGCTGGCTCGCGCTGGGCGCACGGGTGTTCCGCCTGCCGGGAATATACGGTCCGGGCCGCAGCGCCTTCGAGCGGGTCGCCAGCGGCAAGGCGCACCGGATCGACCTTCCGGGGCAGGTGTTCAGCCGGGTCCATGTCGAGGATATCGCCCAAGGCGTGATGGCCGGATGGCAAGCCGCGCCGGGTGCTTACAACCTTGCCGACGACCTGCCCACCAGCCAGAACTTGGTGATCGAGGAGGCCTGCCGCCTGATGGGCTGCGAACCGCCGCCGCTCGTATCTCTTGACGAGGCGGGCCTGTCACCGATGGCGCGCGGGTTCTATGCCGAGAACCGCCGGGTCGCGAACGGCAAGGCCAGGCGGGTGCTGGGGTTCCAGCCACGCTACCCGACCTATCGCGAGGGGCTTAGGAGCCTGCTCTGACTTGCCGTCCGCGCAGCGCCACCAGCAGCCCCACCATCGCCAGCGCCCCGCCCGCAATCGCCAGCGCCGACCAATGGTAGCCTTCCAGCACAGTCGAAACCGCCATCGCGACCACGATCACCAGCACGCCGTTATAGGCCGCGCGGCCCGCGCCGAGCTTGCGCACAAGATCATAGTAAAGCGGGAAGGTGACGACCGAACCGACCAGCGCCAGCCACGCCGTGCCCAGCCAATAGACCGGATCGCGCGGCACTTCCGGCACACCGAACAGCGCCAGCGCGATGGCCGCGTCGAACAGCACGCCATAGAGCATCGACCATGCGAGCAGGCTCACCAGCGGCACATCCTTGCCCGCGGGGCCAGCCTGGATCACATTGGCAATCGAGGCGGAAAGCATCGCGGTCAATGCCAGCGCCGCCCCCAGCGCGACATTGCCGCCAAGCGGCGCAGTGCGCGCCTCGTTCAGCAGCAGCAGCGCAATTCCCGCCAGCGCGATCACACTGCCGACCATAAACCGCGCGGTGATCGCCTGTCCCAGCAGCACGCGGCCCAGCACCGCGTTCGGCACCAGCATCATTCCGATCAGCAGCGCCACGATGCCCGAGGTCAGGTGCAGCTCCGACCAGTAGACGAACATGTAATTGCCGCAGAACTGGAAGAGCCCCATCAGCACGGCCAGCCGATGCGCGCGCCCCGGCATGGCGAGCCGCTTCCTCATAGCGAGCGCCAACAAGAACATGGCCGGGGTCGCCAGCACGAAGCGCCATGTCACCGACCAAGCCGGCGGCACTTCGGCAATCTGGGTGGTGATCACGAACCAGGTCGAGCCCCAGATCAGCGCCACCAGCACGAAGGGCAGCGCGATCGCGGGGCGCAGCAGGGTGTGCGGCGGGGTCTCGCTCATAGACGGGCGATGGCGCGGCCAAGCGCCTCGGCGTGTTCGGGCCGGGTGTCCCACGCGGCGACGATACGCACGTGCGCATCGTCCCAGTCATAGAAGGCAAAGCCCTCGGCACGCAGCGCGGCGCGTTCTTCGGTGTTGAGGCGCACGAACAGCTCGTTCGACTGGTGCGGATAAAGCAGCCGCTCGCGCGCGCCCTCTGCCACGAGCCCCGCCGCCGCGTTGGCCGCGCGGGCAAGGTCCAGCCACAGGTCGCCCTCCAGCATGGCCAGCAGCTGCGCAGCCATGAAGCGGCCCTTGGAATGCAGATGCCCTGCTCGCTTGCGCCGCCAGCGCACGAGGTCGGCCTGCGCCGGATCGAACAGCACGATAGCGTCGGTGTCCATCGCGCCGTTCTTGGTGAAGCCAAAGCTGAGCACGTCAGCCGGACCTGCCGCCTCGGCCGGAGTGCAGCCGAGAAAGGCCCCTGCATTGCCGAATCGCGCGCCGTCCATGTGCAAGCCGAGGCCAAGTCGCGCGGTGGCTGCGCCGATGGCGGCCAGATCGTCGGGACTATAGGCCAGCCCATATTCGCTCACCTGTGTGATCGACACCGCCTGCGCCGGCACCTGATGCACGCCGCGCGTGATGCCAGCCGCAATGGCCTCGATCGCCTCCGGGGTCAGCTTCGCGCCTTGGCCCTTGGCCAGCAGCAGCTTGGCCCCGTGCAGGTAAAATCCCGGAGCACCGCATTCGTCGCGCTCGATATGGGCGTTCTCCTCGCAGATCACCCCGCCGTGCGGCTCCACCAGCGTGGCCAGCGACAGGCAATTGGCCGCCGTGCCCGTGCCCACCCACAGCGCCGCACAGTCGCGCCCGAACAGCTCGGAGAATGCCGAATCGAGGCGCTGGCTCAGCGCGTCGTTATCATAGGGTGCGTCGGGCGCGTCGGCAGCCTGCATCGCCGCCCAGACCTGCGGGTGGACGCGCGCGGTATTGTCGGAGAGGAACTGCATGGAACGCCCATAGGCCTCCGCCCGTTGGACGCAAGAAGGAGCATTGAGGCCATGAGCGACAGCATCGCAATCACCCACGACGACCAGACCACCCACGGCACCTATTCGGCCCCGGTCGAAGGCGCAGACAAGCCCGCCGTCCTCACCTGGACCGCGCGCGGCGAGGCGCGAATCGCCGAACACACCTTCACTCCGCCTGAAGCGCGCGGAAAGGGCATTGCGCTTGCGCTGGTGAAGGAGATGGTCGCCGATGCTCGCGAGCATGGCTTCACGATCGAGCCGCAGTGCCCCTATGTCGAGGCGCAGTTCCGCAAGCACGCGGATTGGGCCGATGTGCGGGCGGCAATTCCGGAATGACGGGAAACTGTCTTCGCGATGGTGCTGCTGGGGAGGATTGAACTCCCGGCCTCACCCTTACCAAGGGTGCGCTCTACCACTGAGCTACAGCAGCGTCGCCATCATGCGAAGCAGGCGGGCCCTATTGTCGTGGGCGCGACGAATGTCAAGGCAAGCTTGAGCCCGCGCTGCAATCACGCCATGAGATAGGCCATGAGTGGTAAACAAACGCGCGAGGAACGGCTCGCGGAAAAACTGCGCGAAAATTTGCGGCGTCGCAAGACGCAGGGCAAGGCCCAGGCGCGCGCCAGCGCGATTCGCGAGGGGACAGAGACCGACAGCCCCCTTCCAAACGATGGCGCGGCCCGCTAACGCCCTGCCTTCGCTAATTTAGTCCCCGCAGGAGAACAGCGCCCGTGCCCACTCTGATCCTCGTCCGCCATGGCCAGAGCCAGTGGAACCTGGAAAACCGCTTCACCGGCTGGTGGGACGTCGACGTGACCGAAAAGGGCGTGGCCGAAGCGCGCGCGGCAGGCCAGTTGCTGAAGGAAAAGGGCATGCTGCCCACGCGCGCTTTCACTTCGGTGCAGAAGCGCGCGATCAAGACGCTGCATCTGGCGCTCGAAGAGTGCGGCCGCCTGTGGATTCCCGAAACCAAGGACTGGCGCCTGAACGAGCGCCACTATGGCGGGCTGACCGGGCTCAACAAGGCCGAGACGGCCGAGAAGCATGGTGAAGAGCAGGTCAAGATCTGGCGCCGCAGCTTCGATGTGCCGCCGCCGCCGCTCGAAGCGGGCAGCGAGTTCGATCTCGCCGATGACCCGCGCTATGCCGGGATCGATGTCCCCAATACAGAGAGCCTGAAGCTCACTATCGAGCGCGTTCTCCCCTATTGGGAAGCCGAAATCCTCCCCGAGCTGGCAAAGGGCGAAACGGTGATTATTTCCGCGCATGGCAACAGCTTGCGTGCGCTGGTGAAGCACCTTTCAAACATTCCCGACGATGAGATCACCGGGCTGGAAATCCCGACCGGCCAGCCGCTCGTTTACGAGTTCGACGCCGAGTTGAATCCCGGCGAATACTACTACCTGAAGGACGCTTGAGGTCGATGGCCACACCCAAAGTCGCAATCGTAATGGGCAGCCAGTCCGACTGGCCGACCATGCAGTGTGCCGCCAATGTGCTTGACCAGCTCGGCGTCTCCTATGAGGCGCGGATTGTCTCGGCACACCGTACGCCCGATCGGCTCCACGCCTTCGGCAAGGGCGCGGCGGATGAAGGCTTCGAGGTCGTGATCGCCGGGGCCGGAGGCGCTGCGCACCTGCCCGGCATGGTGGCCGCGCTCACGCACCTGCCGGTGCTGGGCGTCCCCGTAAAATCGCGTGCCTTGTCGGGGCAGGACAGCCTGCTGTCGATCGTCCAGATGCCCGCCGGCGTTCCGGTCGGCACACTGGCTATCGGCGAGGCGGGCGCGACCAATGCCGGCCTGATGGCGGCTTCGATCCTGGCGTTGACCGATGATGGCCTGCGCCAGCGCCTGATCGACTGGCGCGCCGCGCAGACCGAAGCGGTCGCTGAAAAGCCGGTCGACTGACGCGGATGCTCGCACCCGGCAGCACGATCGGCATTCTGGGCGGTGGCCAGCTTGGCCGGATGATGGCCATGTCTGCCGCGCAGCTCGGCTATAAGGTCCACGTCTTCGCGCCCGACGACCACTCGGTCGCCGCCGAGGTCTCCGCCGCGCATACGCGCGCCGACTGGAGCGATAGCGCCGCCATGGCCGCCTTCGCCGATGCCTGCGACGTCATCACCTACGAGTTCGAGAACGTGCCGGTCGCCCCGCTACTGGCGCTCGATCAGGCGAAACTGGCGCCGGGGCCGCTCGCGCTCGAAGTGGCGCAGGACCGGCTCAGCGAGAAGACTTTCGTGAGCGAGCTTGGCGGCAGGCCCGCACCTTTCGCCGCAGTCGATTCGATGGCCGACCTTGAAGCAGCGATTGCGCAGTTCGGCACCCCCGCCATCGTGAAGACCCGCCGCGATGGCTACGATGGCAAGGGCCAGTGGCGCATCGCCAGCGCCGCCGACATCTCTGCCAGCGAGGTCGCCGCCACACCGATGGTCTTCGAGGGCTTCGTGACCTTCGAGGCCGAGTTCTCCGTGATCCTCGTGCGCGGGCGCGATGGCGAAGTGCGGTTCTGGGATTCGACTCACAACACGCACGAACATGGCATCCTCGCCCATTCGGTGCTGCCCGCCCCCGCCATTGTTGGCGAGCAGGTCGAGGCTGCGCGCGCACTGGCGCAGCGGATCGCCGAGGCTTTGGGCTATGTCGGGGTGATGACCTGCGAGTTCTTCGCCACCGCCGATGGCCCGGTGTTCAACGAGATGGCCCCGCGTGTCCACAATTCGGGCCACTGGACCATCGAGGGCGCTGTCACCAGCCAGTTCGAGAACCATGTGCGCGCCATCGCCGGCCTGCCGCTGGGCGATACGTCCACCATGGCCGCCAAGATCGTGATGGACAACCTGATCGGGCCTGAGGCCTTCGATATCGCCCGCCACCTGTCTGACCCCCGCGCGCACCTGCACCTCTATGGCAAGCGGGAAGCGCGCGAAGGCCGCAAGATGGGCCACATCACGCGTGTAGGCTGATGGCACGGCAAGTCCTCTTCATCGTCGCGCGGGCAACCAATGGCTGCATCGCCAAGGACGGCCAGGTGCCCTGGGCGATCAGCGAAGACCTCAAGCATTTCAAGCGCCACACGATGGGCAAACCGATGATAATGGGCCGCAAGACCTTCGAGAGCCTGCCCGGCCTGCTGCCCGGCCGCCGCCACATCGTGATCACCCGGCAGGCCGACTGGCAGGCCGAGGGCGCAGAAGTCGCCCATTCGCCCGCCGAGGCGCTGGCACTGGCGGGCGATGGCGACCTGTCGGTCATCGGCGGGGCGGAGATCTGGAAGGCGATGTGGGACTACGGCACCCATTTCGAGCTGACCGAGGTCTTCGAGGATACACAAGGCGACACCTTCATGCCCGCCCCCTCACCCGATACCGGCTGGCGCGAGGTTGCGCGCGCGAGTCGCCCCGCTGCGGGGGGCTTCCCGGCTTACGACTTCGTCAGCCTCGAACGAATCGGCACGGCATGATTCGCCTCAATCATCGCGATCCGCTGCCCCAGGCCTTGCGCGGCGCGATTGTCGCGCTGGGCAACTTCGACGGGTTTCACCTCGGCCACCAGAAGGTTGCCGAGGAGGCCGTCAGCTGGGCACGCGACGAGGGCCGCCCCGCGATCATCGCCACCTTCGATCCGCATCCGGTGCGCCATTTCGCCCCGCACGTTCCGCCGTTCCGCCTGACCACGCTCGACCAGCGCGCCGAACTGTTCGCCGCCGCCGGGGCCGACGCCATGCTGGTGTTCGACTTTGGCGAGGAACTGGCGACCATGCCCGCCGAAAGCTTCGTGCGCGACCTGCTGGCAGGCCAAATCGGTGCCGCAGGCGTAGTGACAGGCGAGGACTTCACCTTCGGCAAGGGGCGCGGCGGCAATGTCGCGGTGCTGCGCGATGTCGGCGCAACCTGCGGGCTTGGCGCAAGGGCAATCGCGCCGGTGCTGCTCGATAATCAGGTGGTGTCGTCGAGCCGCATTCGCGATGCGCTGAAGGCGGGCGAATGCGATGTCGCCGCGCGCCTGCTCACGCGGCCCTTCGCGATTCGCGAAAGGGTGATTCATGGCGACAAGCGCGGGCGCACAATCGGCTTTCCGACCGCCAATATGGACATGAACCACTACCTACGCCCGCGCTACGGCATCTATGCCGTCACCGGACAGATCATGGCCACCGGCCAGATGCTCAAGGGCGCCGCCAACCTTGGTGTGCGCCCCAGCTTCGATCCCCCGCGCGAGGTGCTGGAGCCCTATTTCTTCGACTTTTCGGGCGATCTTTACGGGCAGGAGATCGAGGTGGCGTTGCACCATTTCCTGCGGCCTGAGGGGAAGTTCGACAGCCTCGACGCGCTGGTGGCGCAGATGAGCGCCGATTGCGTCCGGGCGCGGGAGCTGCTGGGCTAAGTCGCAAGCGCCGCAAGCAATCCATACCTGCGGCAAAGCGAATCAAAATTGCCCAAAGCCCCCGCCCCCGCTAAGGCCCCGGGCCAATGACCGAAAAGCGCGACTACCGAGACACCGTCTTCCTGCCGAAGACCGATTTCCCCATGAAGGCCGGGCTCCCCCAGAAGGAGCCCGCCATTTGCGCACGCTGGGAAGAGGAAGGGATTTATCAGCAGGTCCGCGCCGCGCGCGAGGGCCGCGAAAAATTCATCCTCCACGACGGCCCGCCCTATGCCAATGGCGATATGCATATCGGTCATGCGCTGAACCATATCCTCAAGGACATGGTGTGCCGCAGCCAGTCGTTGCTCGGCAAGGATGCGCCCTATGTTCCCGGCTGGGACTGCCACGGCC
Source organism: Erythrobacter sp. (assembly GCA_027311945.1). GTDB lineage: Bacteria > Pseudomonadota > Alphaproteobacteria > Sphingomonadales > Sphingomonadaceae > Alteraurantiacibacter. The sequence continues at coordinate 17,238 of DAICXZ010000026.1, read as the reverse complement.
TGCCGATCGAGTGGAAGGTCGAGGAGAAATACCGCAAGAAGAAGCTGAACAAGGACGAGGTGCCGCCGCGCGAATTCCGCCAGGAATGCCGCGACTATGCGCAACACTGGGTCGACACGCAGCGCAGCCAATTGAAGCGCCTCGGCATCAATGGCGACTGGGACAATCCCTATCTCACGATGCAGTTCGACAGCGAGGCGGGGATCGTCACCGAGCTGCTGAAGTTTGCGGAAAGCGGCCAGCTCTATCGCGGCGCGAAGCCGGTGATGTGGTCGCCGGTTGAGAAAACCGCGCTGGCCGAGGCCGAGGTCGAATACGAGGACATCACCTCGACCCAGATCGACGTGGCGTTCGAGATTGTTGACTCGCCCGTTGAAGAACTGGTCGGTGCGCATGCGGTGATCTGGACGACCACGCCGTGGACGATCCCGGTGAACCAGGCTTTGGCTTATGGGCCGGAGGTTGATTATCGCTTGATTGAGTGGGAGGGGAAGAAGCTCCTAGTTGCCGATCCCCTTGTATCCGGGCTTTGGCAGAGACTCAGGGGGTGGAAGAAATACAGCACTGTGTCAGACGATACGGGGCCATACCTTGAAGTTATCGAGTATAACGACGCCCCACCGCTGGAACTTGGGCCGAAAATCAAAGGCTCCGAACTCGCTGGAACCATCACCCGCCACCCGATGCACCACCTCGGCGGGTTCTATGCCGAGCCGCGCCCGCTGCTGCCCGGTGACTTCGTCACCACCGACAGCGGCACCGGCCTCGTCCACATGTCACCCGACCACGGCGAGGACGATTTCCTGTTGTGCAAGGCCCACGGCATCGGCCCCAAGTTCGTGGTCGACGCAGGCGGCGTCTACAAGGACGACTGGCTCTGGCTCGGCGCTGACGATCTCGACGCCGAGGGCAAGCCGCGCCGCCGCAGCGTGATCAACCCCGGCTTCAGCGCGCCCGATGGCCCGATCTGTTCGGACCTGCGCGCGGCGGGCGCTCTCCTCAGCGCATCCGCAGACTATCAACACTCTTATCCACACTCGTGGCGCTCGAAGGCCAAGGTGATCTACCGCTGCACCCCGCAGTGGTTCGTGCCGATGGACAAGCCGGTGAAGCCCTTCGACTTCCCCACCGCCGTGCCCGACGCGCTCGGCGCGGCCGTGGCGCTGGGCGTGCAGGCCGATCACACCGCTACCCTGCGCGAAACCGCGCTGGCGGAAATCGAAAAGACCCGGTTCGTCCCCGCCAAGGGGCAGAACCGCATCCGCTCGATGGTCGAGGGCCGCCCTGACTGGGTGCTCTCGCGCCAGCGCGCCTGGGGCGTGCCGATCACGCTGTTCGTTGACCGCAAAAGCGGCGAATATCTCGTCGATCCGCAAGTGAACCGCCGCATCATCGAGGCGATCCGCGAGCAGGGCGTCGACGGCTGGGACGCGGACAATGCCGCGCACTTGCTCGGCCCCGATTACGATCCCGACGACTACGAGATGGTGGCCGACATTCTCGACGTGTGGTTCGATTCGGGCAGCACCCACGCCTTCGTGCTCGAATCGGGTCGCTGGCCCGATCTGGTGCGCCCCGCCGACGAAACGCCCGCCGACCTCTATCTCGAAGGCAGCGACCAGCATCGCGGCTGGTTCCAGAGCTCACTGCTCGAAAGCTGTGCCACCCGTGGCCGCGCGCCATACAAGGCCGTGCTGACCCACGGCTTCACCATGGCGTCGGACGGGCGCAAGATGTCGAAGAGCCTCGGCAACACCATCGACCCGATCAAGGTGATGGAGGAATATGGCGCCGACATCATCCGCCTGTGGGCGCTCTCGGTCGATTTTACCGAGGATCACCGGATCGGCCCCGAAATCCTGAAAGGCGTGGGCGACAGCTATCGCAAGCTGCGCAACACCTTCCGCTATCTGCTCGGCGCGCTGGACGGGTTTACCGATGCGGAGAAGGTGGCGGTAGCCGACATGCCCGAGCTGGAGCGCTATGTTCTGGCGCTGCTCGGCGAACTCGACGGCAAGCTGCGGCAGGCGATCGCCGACTACGACTTCAACGCCTATACCCGCGCGCTGACCGACTTCGCCAACGAAGACCTCTCGGCCTTCTTCTTCGATATCCGCAAGGATCGGCTCTATTGCGACGCGCCCGATGGGCTGGAACGCCGCGCCTACCGCACCGCGCTCGATATGCTGTTCCACGCGCTGGTACGCTATGCCGCGCCGGTGCTGGTGTTCACGGCGGAGGAAGTCTGGGGTACGCGCTATCCCGAGGGTGGCTCGGTGCACTTGCTGGAGTGGCCCGAGGTGCCTGCCGGTGCAGAGGATGCCTTTAAGAGCTTCATGTCACGGTGGTCACGCATTAGGTCAGTCCGCAATCAAGTATTGGAACGCATTGAACCGCTCAGGCGAGACAAACTTATCAGATCATCATTAGAAGCCAATGTCGGATTGGCGCTTGAGCCCGGCATGGAAGATCTTGCCGACCTCAATTGGGCCGACTTGTTAATTGTTTCGAAAGCTTGGTCAGGCGCAATCGACGATGCTTCCGCGGCTGACATTTTAAGTGGCCCTGCTGATTTTAAGCTTGGCGAGCACGTTCGAATCGCAATTTCCAAAACCGAGCACCACAAATGCGGCCGCTGCTGGCGGCACCTCCCCGAAGTCACCGAGGACGGCGACCTGTGCGGCCGCTGCGAAACCGTCGTGGCCGAACTGGACGCCAAGGCATGAGCGCCGCCAACAAATTCCGCGCCATCGGGCTCGCCATTGCGGCGCTCATCTTCGCTGCAGACCAGTGGCTCAAGAACTTCGTGGTCGAGGATCTCGGTCTCACGGCCATCGGTGATCATTATCCGCTGCTGCCGTTCTTCGACTTCACCCGCACCAACAATTATGGCGTCTCGCTCGGCATGTTCGAGGCGACCAGCATGGAAATGCGCTGGGTGCTGGTGGCAGTCACCGGGCTGATCGCCTGCGTGGTGCTCTATCTGATGCTGCGCGAGCGCAAGCTGTGGGACATCGCCGCCTATGCGCTGATCCTCGGTGGAGCCCTCGGCAACATCCGTGACCGCTATGCCTACGGCTACGTGATCGACTTTGCCGATTTCCACATCGGCACCTTCCGCCCCTTCCTCATTTTCAACGTCGCCGACGCTGCCATCAGCATCGGCGTGGTGATTATCCTTGCCCGCGCCTTGTTCATGCGCGAGAAACCCGACGACGAGCAGAGCGCCATCTGACATGGCGCCAACGGCCAAGAGAGATTTTATGCGTAATTCCATCCGCACCGCGATCATCGTTGCCGCCGCCCTGGGCGCAACCGCCTGTGGCGGCCTCAAGATCGACCGTGACCGGCCCGACGAATTCGCCGTGCAGCGGCAGGCTCCGCTGGTGATCCCCCCCGATTTCGACCTCACCCCGCCCGATCCGGGCGCCCCGCGTCCCACCGAGGGCACGGCTGCACAACAGGCGCTCGAAACGCTGTTCGGCGGTGAATCTGCTCGAAGCGCCATCGAGACCAGCGCCCTGCGCAGGGCGGGCGACGCCGATGTCGGCATCCGCACCACGGTGGGCGATCCGCAGACCTATACGGTCGACAAGGGCGACGCCACGCGCACGATCATCGTCGCACCCGAGGGTGACGGGCAGGCCGCGCGCGTCGCCATTCCTTCCTGAGGTTTTAACTGGGTCCGGGTCAGCCGACCCGGCTCACCAGCAGCTTGTCGATCCGGCGGCCGTCCATGTCGACGACCTCGAACCGCCAGCCCTGCTCGGTAAAGTGCTCGCCCTCGGTCGGCAGCTTCTTCAGAACGTCGAGCACATAGCCTGCCGCCGTGGCGAAATCGCGCTGCTCAGGCAGTTCGAGTTCGAGCGTTTCAGCCAGCGCATCGGCTGACAGCGCGCCCGAAATCAGGAGCGAGCCATCTTCGCGCTCGGCCACCATCGGGCTGTCGCCCTCGTCCTGGTGGCTGGCGAAATCGCCGGCAATCGCCGCCAGCAGATCGGCCGAGGTCACGACGCCGTCGAGGTGGCCATATTCGTCGTGCACCATGGCCATGGCCGTGCCCGATTGCTGCAGCGCACGCATCGCGTCGATCGCGTCAAGCTGGTCGGGCACGACCTCGCTCTTGCGCACCAGCTGCGACAGCACCACCGGCTTGCCCGCGACCAGCAGCGCGAGCACCTCGCGAACCTTGATCACGCCCAGCACCTTGTCGTCTGGCGCGCCCTCGGCAAGAGGCAGAAGTGAATGGCTGGTGCTGGCGATCCGATCGCGAATCTCATCCTCGCTGGCGTTGACGTCGAGCCATTCGAGTTCGGTGCGCGGCGTCATCAACTCGCGCACGGGGCGGCTCGCCAGCCGCATGACACCCGACAGGATCGCGCGTTCGCCCTCCTCGATCACGCCGCTGCGGGTGGCCTCGGCAAAGATCATCTGCAGTTCCTGCGCGGTGATCGTATCCTCGCCGCGATGCTGCACCCGCATCAGGCGCAGCAGCAGGCTGGAGCTGTTGTCGAGCAACCAGACAAACGGCGCGGCCAGGCGCGCCAGCAGGTCCATCGGCAGAGCCATCACGATGGCGATCCGCTCAGCCGAACGCAGTGCAATCTGCTTCGGCACCAGCTCGCCAATCACCAGACTAAGATAAGTCGTTACAACAATGGCGACGGCAAAGCCGACCTCGGGTGCATTCTCGGGATCGAGGCCCAGCAGGACCAACCGTTCGCCCACCGGGCCGCCCAGCGCCGCGCCCGACACCGCGCCGTTGATGATTCCGACCAGCGTGATGCCGATCTGCACGGTGCTGAGGAACTTGCCGGGGTCCGCCGCCAGTTTCATGGCGATCTGTGCGCTCTTGCTGCCTGTCTCGGCGGACTGGCGCAGCTTGGAGGTGCGCGCCGACACGATCGCCAGTTCGGACATGGCGAAAACACCGTTGAGCACGATCAGTGCGGAAAGATAGGCGAGCGAATCCCAGGGAAATGGTGACATCAGACTTCGCCCGCTAGCAGATTGCGCGGCAAAGGCGAATGCCCAAGCGCAGAGTTTGGACGACTCTCATTCAGGAACGGACTGGCACACGGGGCGTTGAGCACCCATAGGTTATCTGTCGACCGACCTTAAAGGCGGTCGACATCAGAGAGGGACATTCATGAAAAACAAGAAGATTCTCGTCGCCTCGGGCGCAGTTCTTTCGCTTCTCACCGTCAGCGCCTGTGTGACCGACCCCAACACCGGCCAGCGCTATGCCTCGCGCACCGCCATCGGCGGCGTCGGCGGCGCCGGTCTGGGCTATCTGCTCGGCGGCCTGATCGGCGGCAAGACCGCCCGTATCGTGGGCGCGGGTATTGGCGCGGCTGCTGGCGGCTATGTCGGTTATCGCATGGACGAGCAGATCAAGGAACTGGAAGAAGCCACCGCAGGCACCGGCGTCGACGTGTCGCAGACCCCGAATGGCGATGGCATTCTGGTCAACCTGCCCGACGTTACATTCGCGGTCGACTCGTCCACCATTTCGCCCTCGATGCGGCAGACGCTCGATGGTGTGGCGCAGAGCATGGTGAACTATCCGAATTCGCTGATCGACGTGATGGGCCACACCGATTCGACCGGCTCCGACCAGTACAACCTCGATCTCTCGCGTCGCCGTGCCGATTCCGTGGCCAACTACCTCGCGTCGCGCGGTGTTGCCCGTGCGCGTATGGAATCGATCGGCTACGGTGAGCAGTATCCGGTGGCCGACAACACCACCGAAGCGGGCCGCGCGCAGAACCGCCGCGTGGAAATCCGCATCACCCCGATCACCGAGTCTGACGTTAACTCGGCCTACTGATTGTCGCGCCGGCCCATCCGGGTCGGCGTCCCCGCTGCTGTTCCCTCCCTCCTTTCAGGGCTGCGGGGCAGCTGCGGGGCGGGCAGTCGCCCTTGCGGCCTCCTTTGGGAGGCCGTTTTCGTGTGCGAGAAGGATATTGGATTTGAAGCGGTTGACCTATTTCGGCCTGGCAATCGCCTTGGCGCGATCCGCCAGCCTCTTCACCGCCTCCTCGTGGATCGCGGGCGCGCTCACCAAGAGGCCAAAGGCTCTAGGATCGCGCTTGTTGAACACGAGCGGCTGACCAAAGGCATCGCTCACCTGCGCACCCGCTTCGCGTGCGATCAGTGTGGCAGCGGCGATGTCCCACTCGTAGCCCCAGCGCAGGGTAGCCACCAGATCGGCCTCGCTTGCGCCAACCATGGCAATGCGCAGCGCAATCGAGTTGGGCTTGTCGACCATGGTCAGGTCGCGATCCTCATGCTCCAGCGAATCGGCGGGCACCCGCGCCCCGGCAAATCGCGTGCAGCGACTCGCAACCAGCTTCTCGCCATTGCGCAACGCGCCGTTCCCGGCGGCGGCGGTCCAGACCTCGCCGCGCGCAGGAGCGACCAGCATCCCGATCAGCGGTCGGCCAGCGCTGATCAACGCCACCGACACCGCCCAGCCGGTGCGGCCGCGGATGAAGTCGCGCGTGCCGTCGATGGGGTCGACCAGCCAGATCAGGTCGCGCTCCAGCCGATGGTCCGAATCGACCGTTTCTTCCGACAACCAGCCTGCGGCAGGCAGCAATTTGCCCAGTTCACGCTTCAGGAAAGCATCGACGGCAAGGTCTGCCTCGCTCACCGGGTTGCCCGGCAGCTTGTCCCAGCTCGACAGATCATGCCCCTGCCCCGGCCACAGCAGCAGCGCCATCCGGGCCGCCTCGCGGCAGATCAGCTCTAGTCGGTCGATATCGATCATGGGTGCGCCGCAGATGATGCACGTGCGAAGGCTTTGCAAGCGCCACGATAGTGCCTAAGGCGCATGCAAACCCTTTCCTCTCCCATATGCAAGAGAACAGGCACCGCCCATGAACATCCACGAATACCAGGCCAAGGAACTGCTCGCAAAGTTCGGCATCGGCATCCCCACCGGCTATCCCGCCACCTCGGTCGCCGAGGCGGTGGAAGGCGCGAAGAAGCTGCCCGGGCCGCTTTATGTCGTGAAAGCGCAAATCCACGCCGGTGGCCGCGGCAAGGGCAAGTTCAAGGAACTGGGCGCCGATGCCAAGGGCGGCGTGCGTCTCGCCAAGTCGATCGAGGATGTCGAGAAGGACGCGGGCGAAATGCTCGGCAACACGCTCGTCACCGTGCAGACGGGCGATGCGGGCAAGCAGGTCAACCGCCTCTACGTCACCGACGGCGTCGATATCGCCGAGGAATACTACCTCTCGATGCTGGTCGACCGCGCTTCGGGCCGGATTGCCATGATCGTCTCGACCGAGGGCGGCATGGACATCGAGGAAGTCGCCCACTCCACGCCCGAGAAGATCACCACCATCACAATCGACCCGGCCACCGGCTTCATGCCGCACCATGGCCGCGCGGTGGCCTTCGCGCTGAAGCTTTCGGGCGACCTCAACAAGCAGGCGCAGAAGCTGGCGAAGCAGCTTTACGAGGCCTTCACGACGCTCGATTGCGACATGCTCGAGATCAACCCGCTGGTTGAGACCAAGGACAGCAACCTGCTCGTCCTCGACACCAAGATGAGCTTCGATTCGAACGCGCTCTATCGCCACCCCGATGTCGAAGCCATGCGCGACGAGACCGAGGAAGACCCGATGGAGGTCGAAGCCTCGAAGTACGACCTCGCCTATATCAAGCTGGATGGCGACATCGGCTGCATGGTCAACGGCGCCGGCCTTGCCATGGCGACGATGGATATCATCAAGCTCAACGGCTCGTTCCCGGCGAACTTCCTTGACGTGGGCGGCGGCGCCACCACCGAGAAGGTGACGGCGGCGTTCAAGATCATCCTCAGCGATCCGGCGGTGAAGGGCATCCTCGTCAACATCTTCGGCGGCATCATGCGCTGCGACACCATCGCCGAAGGCATCGTTGCCGCGGCCAAGGAAGTCGACCTGTCGGTTCCGCTGGTGGTTCGCCTCGAAGGCACCAACGTGCAGCAGGGCAAGGATATCCTCGCGAACTCCGGCCTGCCGATCGTTCCCGCCGACAATCTTGGCGATGCCGCACAGAAGATCGTGGGCGAGGTGAAGAAGGCGGCCTGAGCCGCCGGCTCCTCACCCATAATACCTACTGCCGTCGGGGTTCATGCCCCGACGGCGGAGCTTATCCCACGCACTTGACGTATACGTCAACGCGTTTACATATTCGGCATCTAGCTTTGAGAGAGGACAGCTATGAAAATCCTCGTGCCCGTTAAGCGGGTGATCGACTACAACGTGAAGCCCCGCGTGAAGGCGGATGGCTCCGGGGTGGACCTAGCCAACGTCAAGATGAGCATGAACCCGTTTGACGAGATCGCCGTGGAAGAGGCGATCCGGCTCAAGGAAGCGGGCCCTGCCGAAGAAGTAATCGCCGTCTCCATCGGCCCGGCCAAGGCGCAGGAAACGCTCCGCACCGCGCTCGCCATGGGCGCCGACCGCGCGATCCTCGTCGAAACCGATGCCGAGGTCGAACCGCTGGCCGTGGCCAAGATCCTCAAGGCGATTGCCGAGGCGGAGGAACCGGGCATCGTGATGCTCGGCAAGCAGGCGATTGACGACGATTCGAACCAGACCGGCCAGATGCTTGCAGCCCTCATGGGCCGTCCGCAGGGCACCTTTGCCAGCAAGGTTGCCATCGACGGCGACCATGTCAGCGTCACCCGCGAGGTCGATGGCGGTCTGGAGACGGTGAAGCTGGCCCTGCCGGCGATCGTCACCACCGACCTGCGCCTCAACGAGCCGCGCTATGCCTCGCTGCCCAACATCATGAAGGCAAAGAAGAAGCCGCTCGACACCAAGACGCCCGACGATTTCGGCGTCGACGTCACCCCGCGCCTCAAAACCACGCATGTGGCCGAGCCGCCGGTGCGACAGGCGGGCGAGATCGTCCCCGATGTCGATACGCTGGTTGCCAAGCTCAAAGCGCTCGGGGTGGCCTAAGACACATCCCCGAGCGTCCTGAGCTTGTCGAAGGACCGTCCTTGCTTCGGGACCGGGGAGCGGAAATGAAAGAACAGCCCTTCGACAAGCTCAGGGCGAACGGATTTCGAGGTTTGTGAACAATGACCGCTTTAGTCCTCGCTGAACTTTCGGATGGCGCGATCGCGCCCGCCACGCTTTCCGCCGTCACCGCCGCCGTGCAGCTTGGCGGCCCTGTGCACGTGCTCGTTGCCGGAGCGCAAGGCGCGGCTGACGAAGCGGCCAAGATCGCCGGTGTCGAAAAGGTGCTGCTCGCCGCCGATGCCGCCTATGCCGACATGCTGGCCGAGAACATCGCGCCGCTCGTGGCCGGGCTGATGGCCAAGGACGGCGCAGGCTATGACGCCTTCCTTGCCCCTGCCACCACCACCGGCAAGAACGTCGCCCCGCGTGTGGCCGCGCTGCTTGACGTGATGCAGGTGTCGGACATTCTCTCGGTCGAAGGGCCGAAGAGCTTCACCCGCCCGATCTACGCCGGCAACGCCATTGCCACGGTCGAATCGAGCGATGCGAAACTGGTGATCACCGTGCGCACCACCGCCTTCGACAAGGCTGATGCAGAGGGCGGCTCGGCCAGCGTCGAGGCCGTGAGTGGCCCCGGCGATGCGGGCCTGTCGAGCTTCGTCGGCCTCGAAGCGGTGAAGAGCGACCGCCCCGAGCTGACCAGCGCCGGGACCATCGTTTCTGGCGGCCGTGCGCTGAAGGACGGCGAGACGTTCCAGCAGATCATCACCCCGCTGGCCGACAAGCTCGGTGCCGCCATCGGCGCGAGCCGCGCGGCGGTCGATGCTGGCTATGTGCCCAACGACTATCAGGTCGGCCAGACGGGCAAGATTGTCGCGCCGGAGCTGTATGTCGCCATCGGTATTTCGGGCGCGATCCAGCACCTTGCGGGGATGAAGGATTCGAAGGTGATCGTGGCGATCAACAAGGATCCCGATGCGCCGATCTTCCAGGTCGCGGACCTGGGGCTGGTGGCCGATCTGTTCGAAGCGGTCCCGGAGTTGACAGCGAAGCTTTGATTGTTGTCGCTGCAAATTTGCCGGGATAATCGCGCAGGCGAGGAGACTCGTCATGAAATTGGTTCGCGCAGGTCTTGTTTTTGCCACCGCAGCCGCGACACTGGCCGCGCCAACGCGCGCCGAAGATATCAGGCTAGCCCCCTCCAGCGAGGACAAGTGGATTCTCAACTATGCCGAGCAGAAATGCCGCCTCGCGCGGTATTTCGGTGAGGAGGACGACCGCTACCTGATGATGTTGGATCAGTTCCAACCGGGAACCCACGTGACCCTCACCGTAGCTGGCGATGAGATGTGGCGTTATGCCGAGCGAGACAATGTCCAGCTTGAATTGAGCCCCCTATTCAGCAACTTGAGCGTTTACGCCGACTCCGTAAGCTTCGGCGATTTCCGGACAGCCATTTTTTTGGGACTGACGATAGCACCCAAACACGATGGCGAGCCTGAACATTCTCGTTATGACGTATCTGGTTTGCCCCACATCAACGCAAGCGCGTTGGAGGGTGACGCTGCGCTGAAGTTCAGCAGGCGCAGCGGGTCGATCACCTTTGAGCTGCCCGGGCTGGCGGCGGCGTTAAACGCGCTCAACGACTGTACGCGCGATCTGGTCTATTCGTGGGGCCTCGACCTCGACAGCCAAGACAGGATGCGCCGGAAGGCAGAACCCATCAACTTTCAGGAAATCGCCGAACGAATTTCGAACAGTTATCCTTCGCGGGCATTCCACGAAGGCGAGCAGGCAACGCTGGCGCTGCGTATCATCGTCGATGCCGATGGGTCGATCGAAGAATGCCAGGTCAACGAGATCACCTCGACGCGCTATCTCCGTTCGCCCGCTTGCGACGAATTCGGTGATCGCGCGATGTTTGCGCCCGCCGAAGATGCGAATGGCAAGCCAATTAAGTCCTATTACGCAGCAACTATTGGCTACCGGATCAATTGACGGCCTTTTATCTCCGCTGCCTTACAAGAACTGCTCCACCGCGTGGATCGTCACCCCCACCAGCCCGCCCACCAATGTGCCGTTGATGCGGATGAACTGCAGGTCGCGCCCCACCGCGTTTTCCACCCGTGAGGTGATCGTGCGTGCGTCCCACCGCTTCACCGTTTCCGACACCAACCGTACGATCTCGTCGCCATAGCGATTGGCCATGCCCGTCAGAGTACGGCGGGCGAAGCGGTTGACCTGCTTCTGCAAGGCGGGCTGGCTGCGCAGAGCCTCGCCCAGTTCGGCCAAAGTCTCGCCGAACTGCGCGGACAGCGCGCCATTGGGGCTGCGCAGTTGCTCGATCAGCGCGTGGCGCAGGCGCTCCCACATGCCCATCCACCAGTCGCCCAGCGCAGGGTTGGCCAAGAGGTCGAGCTTCGTCTGCTCCACCTTCGCGCGGGTGGCAGGATCGTGTTGTAGGTCGTGGGCAAGAGTCTTCAGCCCCTCCTCGACCTTGATGCGGATCGGGTGATCGGGCCGCACCAGTATCTCGGCCAACAGCTTGTACAGCCCGTCGAGCACCGAGTTCGCCAGGCGGTCGTCGAGACCGGTCCACCGCAGCACGGCGTTGGCGCGGCTCTGCACCATGTCGCGCACCAGCTCTTCGTTACCCTCCAGCGCTAGGCCGGCCCAGCGCACCATCCCGTCGATCACCGGGCGATGGCGCCCGTCAGCAATTGCCGCTTCGAGCATCCGGCCCAGCACCGGCGACACCTCGACCCGCCCAAGCGCCCGCGCGAGGCCCGCCTTGGCTTGCAGCCCGAGGCGCTCGGGATCGAGCGTTTCGAGCAGCTCGATCAGCAGTTCGCCCGCGCCTGCCCGCAAGCGGCCCGTGCCGCTGAGGCCGCGCGCCACGAGGAAGTCGCCCGCTGCCTGCGCCACGTTGAGGCTGTGAAGTCGGCGAGCCACCACGGCGGGGGTGAGGAAGTTGCTGCGCAGGAAGCTCGCCATCGTGTCGGCGATGCGATCCTTGTTCTGCGGGATGATCGCGGTGTGCGGAATGGGGATGCCAAGCGGGTGGCGAAACAGCGCGGTAACGGCAAACCAGTCGGCCAGCCCGCCAACCATCGCCGCTTCGGCAAAGGCCAGCACGTAGGGCCAGGCGGGATGGCTGTCGGCATGGTTGTGCGCCACCAGGAACAGGGCCGCCATCGCCACCAGCAGCAGGCTTGCCGCGCGGCGCATAGCCTTGGCCTTGTCGGGCGGAATGGTCGGCACCGTGCTCATTTGCCCAGCACTAGCAAATGCTTGCGCCCCGCACTGCCCCAGATTGCGCGGGGCGGCCTTATTCCGCTGGCCTCGGCTGGGGCGAGGAACCGTGGTCGTCGCCCGGCTTGTAGGTCAGGAACTTGTCGCGCGCCCATGGGCCGAGGCGCTTTTCGAGCCCGTCAGCCAGACTGAAGCCCGCCGGAACGATCAGCAGCGTGAGTATGGTCGAGAGCAACAAGCCCCCGATCACCACGGTGCCCATTGGCGCGCGCCAGGCAGAATCGCCTGCCAGCGAAAGCGCGGTCGGTACCATGCCCGCAGTCATGGCGACGGTGGTCATCACGATCGGCTGGGCACGCTTGTGCCCGGCCTCGATGATGGCCTCGAACTTGTTCTGTCCGGTCTCCATTTCCTCAAGCGCGAAGTCGATCAGCAGGATCGAGTTCTTGGCCACGATGCCAAGCAGCATCAGCATCCCGATGAACACCGGCAGCGAAATGGGCTGACCCACCAACCACAGCGCAATGAACCCGCCCAGCGGCGCGAGGAACAGCGAGCCCATGTTGACCAGTGGCGACACGATCCGGCGATAAAGCAGCACCAGCACCGCGAAGACGAGGAACAGTCCGGTCACGATGGCGATGCCGAAGCTTTCCTGCAATTCGCCCTGCCATTCGTCCGAGCCGACCGGCTGGTTCGACACGCCCGAGGGAAGGTCCTGCATGATCGGCAGGCGGTTGATCGCGCTCATCACGTCGCCACGCGCAACGCCGGGAGCCAGATCCACGCCGACAAAGATGCGGCGGCTCTGGTTGTAACGCTCGATCGAGGTGGGCCCCATGCCGAAACGGATTTCCGCAACCCGGCTCAGCGGCACGGAGCCGCCCGCCGAGGTCGGCACCGGAAGGTTCTCGACCGTGGCGATGTCGCGCCTGTCTCCCTCGGCGAGGCGGACCCGGATCGGGATCTGCCGGTCGGACAGGCTGAACTTGGCCGCGTTCTGGTCGATATCGCCAAGCGTGGCGATGCGGATCGCCTGGCTCAGCGCCGAGGTGGTGACGCCAAGGCTGGCTGCCAGATCAAGGCGCGGCTCGATCAGCAGTTCGGGCCGCTGCAGATCGTAGTCGATCCGCGGCGCGACCGCGCCTGGCACCGAGGCCATCTGCTCCACCAGAGTGTTGGCCGTGCTGTTCAGCAGCTCGGGATCGGACCCGGCGAGCATGATCGAAATCGCCCGGCCGGTGCCGCCACCGCCACCCTGCTGGTCTTCGAAGCTGGCTCGCACATCGGGCACACTCTGGAGGTAGGGCGTCAGCTCCTGCTCGAAGGTCTTGGTGTCGCGCTCCCGGTCCTTCTTCATGACCAGGCGGATCACACCAGACCCTTCGAACGAGATGCCAAGCGCCAGTTCGACCTCCTGCTCCTCGCTCAGGCGGTCGGCCAGCGCGTCGACCACCCTTTCGGTTTGCTCGAGCGTGGTGCCGGGCACCATCGAGATCCGTACTCGGGAGAAGTCGCTATCGTTGTTGGGGAAGAACTGCTGCGGCAGGCTGCTGGCAATAATTCCGGTGAGGCCAAGCGCGGCAACGCCAAGCATCATCATCCACACGCGGTGATCGAGGAACCTCGCGGAAAGGTATCGCGCGCGGGCCAGAAAGTCCGTCGAATCGTAGCCCACCAGCAGGCCAATCAGCATGGCGATCAGGAAGTTTACGATGCCACCCAGCAGATAGAGGCCAAGCAGCGCAAAGGGTATCATCAGCACCGACAGATCGAAGATCGAACGACCGAGCGTGACAAAGGCGGCGAGTCCCTCGACGCGGCCATTCTCGCCCGGCATCGCAAGGCCCATCACCAGCGCGACGATGATGTAGCCCATCGCCAGCGCAAACAGGTGATAGCTCCCCTTGGTGGCCACCACCCCGGTGCGCTCGCGCATGCGCAGGAAGGCGCTCTTGTCGAGCGACCAGCGCAGCACTTGCATGTAGCGGTCCATCATCCGGCCGCCGCCATGCTCGGCATGGCCGTGCGCCTTGAGGAAATAGGCGGCTGCCATCGGTGTGATCATGCGCGCCACGAGCAAGCTCATCAGCACCGAGGCGACCACGGTGAGGCCGAAATTCTTGAAGAACTGGCCCGACACACCCGGCATCATGCCGACAGGGAAGAACACGGCGACGATGCACAGCGTGGTGGCGACCACGGCAAGGCCGATCTCGTCCGCCGCGTCGATCGAGGCCTGATAGGCGCTCTTGCCCATGCGCATGTGTCTGACGATGTTCTCGATCTCGACAATCGCATCGTCGACCAGCACGCCCGCCACCAGGCCCAGCGCCAACAGCGACAGCGTGTTGAGCGTGAAGCCCATCAGATCCATGAAGAAGAAGGTCGGCAGCGCCGAAAGCGGGATCGCCAGCGCGGCAATGATGGTCGCGCGCCAGTCACGCAGGAACAGGAACACCACGATCACCGCCAGCACCGCACCCTCGACCATCGCGGCCATCGAGCTTTCGTACTGGGCCTTGGTGTAGTCGACCTCGGTGAACAGCCGCGTGAAGCGGATGCCGGGGTTTTCCTTCTCCAGCTGCTGCAACACCTTGACCGCCTCGTCATAGACGGTGACGTCGGATTCGCCGCGCGCACGGCTGATGCCGAAGGTGATCACGGGCTTGCCGTTGATCTTGGCGATCGAGGTCACTTCGCCATAGGAGTCCTTGACCGAAGCGATCTCGGACAGCTTGACCGTGCGCCCGCCGCCGAGCGAGACCTGCGTCTGGCTCAGCTCGTAGGCCGTCTCGGCATTGCCGAGCACCCGCACCGACTGGCGCGAGCCGGCGATTTCCGCCCGTCCACCCGCGGCATTGACGTTAACCTGCCGCAGGGCCGAGTTGATCTGGCTGGCGGTGACGCCAAACGACTGCATCTTGGCCGGGTCGAGGATCACGAGGATCTCGCGGTCCACCCCGCCGTTGCGGTTAACCTCGGCCAGCCCCTCGACCGACAACAGCCGCTTGGTAAGCGTATCGTCGATGAACCACGAGAGCTGCTCGATCGTCATGTCGTCGGCCTCGACACCGAAGAACACGATCGGCTGCGAGCTGGTCTGCTGCTTGGCGATGCGCGGTTCGAGGATGCCGTCGGGCAGTTCGCCGCGAATCTGCGAGATCGCCGATTCGACCTCATTCACCGCAGCATTGATGTCGGTGCCGAGCTCAAATTCGACGCTGGTCCGGCTTGAACCTTCGGATGCGGTCGAATTGATGTTCTTCACCCCGTCGAGCGTCTGCACTGCCGCTTCGACGCGCTGGGTGATCTGGTTCTCGATCTCGCTCGGCGCGGCGCCGGGCTGCGAGATGTCCACGTTGACCAGCGGGAACTCGATATCGGGCTGGTCCTGAACATCCATCGACTGGAAGCTCATCAGTCCGGCCACCACCAGCGCGATGAAGGCAAGGATGGGGACGATCGGGTTGCGGATCGACCAGGCCGAGATGTTGCGGAAGTTCACAGCGCGCGCCTCACTGAGACTTTGACGCGTCTGCGGCCTTGGCCGTGACCGGGCGCACCTGCTCGCCCGGGTTTAGGAAGCCGCCGGCGCGCAGCACCACCCGCTCGCTGCCGTCGATGCCGCTGGCAACCGCGATGCCGTCGTCCGAGATCATGCCGATCTGTACATCGCGCCGCTGCACGGTGTTGTCGCCATCCACGATATAGACATAGCTGCCCTTGTCGTCGGACAGGATCGCGCTTTCGGGCAGGCGCGGGGAATCCACCGTGCCGCTGGCCAGCTCGACCATGGCAAAGCCACCGGGCCGCAGAGCCTCGTCATAGCTCATCGCGCAGCGCACCGTGCCCTGACGGGTCTCGCGGTTGATGATCGGGGCCTTCTGCCAGACCTGGCAGGTCAGCGTCTTGTCGCTGCCCACCGGCGTGACCGTGCCGGTCGCGCCGACGGGGATCTGCGCCAGCTCGCCCTCGCCGACCTGCGCCAACACTTCCATCTCGCCGCCACGGGCCAGGCGGAACAGCACACCCGAACCGGTGCTCACGACCTGTCCGGGCTCGACATTGCGTTCGAGCACGAGCCCCGCTGCCGGAGCGACGATATTGAGCTGGGCATTGCGCGCCTGCCGCTCACCCAATTGCGCGCGGGCGACGCGCACACGGGCGACGGCGGCATCGCGGGTGGCGGTCAGACGATCAATATCGGCCTGGCTGATGAAGCCGCGCTCCACCAGCTGCAGCGCGCGATCGAGGTTGGCCTGAGCGAGGTCGGCATCGGCCTGCGCGACCTCGATCTGGGCCGACTGGCTGGCGGTTTGCTGCGTCTGCACCGAACGGTCGATCACGGCAAGCACCTGCCCGGCGCCTACCCAGTCACCCGGTTCCACAAGCACCGACTGGACCCGGCCGCCTTCACCCGTGACGCCCACGGGCATCTCGCGCCGCGCTGCCACAGTTCCGGTGGCGTTGATCTCGCCTTGGATCGTGGAGCTGCCTGGAGCTATCACCGTTACATTTGCCAGTTCACCGGTGCGATCTTCGGTGAAAGGCTCAGCTTCATCCCCGCCGGTCAGCAGCAGAGCCGCCAGCACGAGCGCCGCCACAATCGCCAGGATGACCCACAGCCGCTTGCGCGAAGACGACCCTTCGGCGCCTTCGCCCCGCTCGTCATCCAGCGCGCCCTTGTCGGCGGGAGACAGGTCCATCTTGGTCTCGTAGTTCATGCGTTAAACCAGCCCTCGTAGGAACGGCTAGGGCCGCGACCTCCCCGGGTTGCGGCATGTCCGGGCGGACAGGGCCATTCTTGCTTGCTGGCCCATATACCCGAGCCCCGGAAAGGCGCAATCCATCGCTCTGCCAAGGGCTGACAGGGTTCGTCTAGAGCGGTTTTCGATCATTCCGGGTCATATCCGCAAGAGCTGAAGTAGTTGGCGCATTCATCGGGCTGGAAGATGTCGACGAGCCTGCCGATCAGGTCCCACAGGCCGCTAACGGTTCGTTCGCCGATCTTTCGGAGCAT
>DAICXZ010000005.1 GCA_027311945.1 Erythrobacter sp. | reverse complement strand
CCCAGAACCTCCGGAAACTGGCCAAGATGCGGCCCATGCCGGGCCTCGCCACCGCCTGAGAGAGGCAGCGGCCTCACTCGCGCTCGATCCGGAACCTTAAACCAGCGCAGCCAGCGGCGACTTTTTCAACGGAATAGGCCCAGTGCCAGCCATTGGGAGTTGGCGGATGAATGGCAGCTCCATGGTCGTAAGCCGAATTGCACACCTTTGCTCCGACCCGTTGATGGCGGGCCCATTCGGTGGGATGCTCATCACCAGCCGATGAACCAGCTCGCGGAATTCTGATCCAGACTCCACCGCAACCGGACTACTGGTTGCGCTCCGCGCTGCCTTGCGGCCGTTTCGACACTCATCCATGTGTCACGCTAAGTGTCACTGGATGTGTCACCGTGGCGTGAAAGAAAACCGCAGAATTGCGTGGTTTCTAGAGATTGGTCGGGGAGACAGGATTCGAACCTGCGACCCTCTGTTCCCAAAACAGATGCGCTACCAGGCTGCGCCACTCCCCGACCGGGATCATTCGCACTGACTTCAAGGCTGGTGGGCCCGGCAGGACTCGAACCCGCGACCTAGCCGTTATGAGCGGCCAGCTCTAACCAACTGAGCTACAGGCCCCGCCTTGTCAGCGCGAAATGGGCCGATAGCCTGTGAAAACCCGCGCGGCAAGAACTTCGCGTCACTGCTTGGCTAACGAACCACCGATGCCATAACGTCGGCCACCGACGAAGGCACCACGCCGCGCAGATCGCAGTAGGCGAAGACACGCCGCCACCAGTCGTAAAGCTGGGCGAGATCCTCCTCGCTGCGGACATAGGGCGTGTGGCCGGGCGCCAGTGAGGGGCTGTGGAACGAGAACATCAGCACCGGCAAATCGGCATCGAGCGCCATGTCGATCCCGCGTATGGCTTCATCGACGCCCACGCCTTCGGGTGTCAGCGGAATACGTTCGAGCAGGCCCAGCCGCGACAGCACCCCACGCGCCTGCGGCATGCGCCACAAGCGCGGATAGATCGCATCGCCAAGTTCGCGCAACAGGCCCCAGAAGGTGGTGGTGAGCGGCAGTTCAAGCATGCTTTGCGCGTCGTCGAGCCAGTAGGGCTTGAGCGGGTGAAGCCGATAGTCGGGGCCGCCGCTCGCCGAATAGTCGAACTTGGCGCGTACCGAGGTGTCTATCGCGATACCGTTGGCCTGAAGGATTTCTGCGGTGCGCGGGCCAAGACCATAGCGCCCGGCGCGGTAGATCAGTGGGGCCGCGCCGAACTGCGTCTCGATCTGGTCGCGCAGGCGGGCGAACTTGGCGGCCTCGAGCGCATAGGGCAGGTTTCCGGCAAAGCTGTTGGCCTGCGTAATCTCTTCCGTAAACGGCGGGTTTACCCATGGATGCAGTTGCACACCCACCTCGGCACGGCCGGCGGCGACGGGTTCGCGCAAGATCTCACCGGCCAGATCGGACGTGGCGATCGGCCAGTCGACCAGATAGATCGGCACGACACCCATTTCTTCGCAGAACTGCTGGAACTGGGTGATCCGGGATACATGGTCGAGCCCGTAGCCTTCGCGCCTCAGGGGCTTGTCCCAGTCGAATTCCTCTTCGGTATCGACCGTCACAAGGTAACGGGTCTTGCGATCGGAAAAGTGGGCGAGAGCTTGCGGCGGTGGCGGATCTAAAACGCTTCGCAGGGCCACCGTATCTACTCCTGATGCCCCGGAGCCCCCTATGCGCCGGTTACTTTGCGCGTGCTATTGGCCTGCGCGCCAGGGGTCAATAACCCGCCACCGGTTAGCGGGAGGTGAAGGTCCAGCCGCTCGTCGGCAAAGCTGAGCGTTCCGCCAGCGGCGCTGGCTTCAGCGGCGGCCAGGTCCAAGGCAAAGCGCGGACCGAACACACCCGAGCTGAGCGCGCCCCGGCGCTTCTCGTCGAAGGCGTCGAGATCGCGCAGCGATTGGGGCAGATCGCAGGTGAGGTAGGCGGACTTGCCGCGCTGCTCCAGCCTCAGGGAAAGCGTCTCGGAAGGGGCGAGCGCACCGGCCAAGGTCGCAAGCAGCCGCCATGCGAGCAGGCGCATTTCGTTGCGGGCAATAGCGAGAGGGAACGGGCCTCCGGTCGTCTCCAGCTCGATGACCGCATCCCGTGGTTCGAGCACCGGGCGCAAACGGCGCAGGGTTTCGCCGAAGACTTCGGCAAGGTCGCTTTCGCCGCTTTCGAGCTTTGCCGCGCCCGTTTGCAGCCGGGCCAGGCGGTCAAGTTCGTCGAAGCCCGCGAGAAGGCGCGCCGCATCGACAGTGATAGCGGCGGCATGGGCGCGATATTCATGCGGTGCGGGGCCGAACATCTGCTGCTGGATGACCTCGGCAAAGCCCTGGATCGCTCCCACCGGAGTGCGCAGTTCATGCAGGATCTGGCGCATGCGATCGGCTGCGGTGTGCTTGGGCGACTGCGTCTCGGCAGCGCTCGGCCGCGGCGGACGGCGCAGACGGCAACGATAGCCGGCGAAGTTCCCACGTGGACGCTCGAAGATCGGGCTGGCCTCGATCAGCCAGTCGCCGGCAAGACGGCCGCGCCCTTTGAGCGCGATCCGACCGGCGTGGACCGGTTGATGCAGACGGAAGGCCGGGGTCAGCCCGTCGCCAAAAGTCACGAGCGGTCCGGGGTGGGCACCTGTGAGCAACATCCCCAGCACTTCGGACATGACCGGATCGCTCGCCGCCAGCACGCGGCCTTCCGCGTCGGTGACCGCGTCGAAGGCCATGACGCTTGTGGACTGTTCGCTGGCAGTCGCGTCGCCAAGCGGCAGGCGCGGGGCGAGCACCGGGGTGCGGCGGGCGCTGCGATAGGTCTCGATCCGCTCGATGATCTCGCCGATGGCGCGCGGCTCTGCGGCAGGCGGGGCCGGTTCGGGCGTCGGCTCGGGCTCGGTGACAAGGAGTGGCTCGATCGCGGTGGGCGCGACCGGAGGCAGCGGGACGGCAGGTGTCTCCGCTTCGTTCTCGGGCTCGCTCTCCTCGTGTTCCTCGTCTTCGGACAGGGGAGCGGGGGCTGCGGGCACCTGGTCCAGCGTCACACCGCGAGTCTCGTGGGCCGCATCCGAAAGCACCAGATCGCCAATGCCGAGCCGCGCCAGCAGACCGTTGGCGCGCGCGGGAAGATCGCGGCGATGGCGCAGGAAGCCGCGGCAGCCGACCGGCAGCTCGGGAATCAGGGCGAGCCACTGATCTTCGGTCAGCCGCGCGGTGGCCATGGCTGCGGCCCCGATCCGCGGCTCACCTTCCGCGAGCACTGCGACCAACCGGGGATTGCGCAGCCTGAGGCCGCTCTCGCGCAGGATTTGCGCCTGTTCCTCAGGAGCGATCAGCTGGCGCAGCTCGGCCAGCCGGGCAAACCCTGCTTCGTGCGGCGCGATTGCCGCCTTGTCGTCGCGCAGGGTGCCGAGCAGGTCAAGCAGCTGGCGAAACTGGGTATGATGCCCCGCCTGCCCGAGCGCAGTCATGCGCAAAACGGTGGCGAGACGGTCGTCGAACAAGGGAAGGGTGCTCCGCAATGGGTATGGGGTCTAAGGACGATTGCGGCATTACCCCGGAGCCCGGCGTTTGGCATGGGCGCTGAGAGGCGCCGTCGCAAAAAGGGACATCCCGAACAACGGATAATAACATTTCCGCATAACAGGCTTGCGCATTCCTGTTGTTTCCTCAAGAAAGTTGCACTTGGATCTAGATCAGAGTGCAGATTCCGGTGCAGGTGGGCGCCGTTATGCGAGTGTGATCAGCAAAGGGGGCAGGCCCATGGGCACGCTGGACGCGATTGACCGGAAATTGCTGGCTGAACTTCAGGCCGAAGGCCGGGTGACCAATGTCGACCTGGCCAGCCGCGTGGGACTGACGGCACCGCCGTGTCTTCGCCGGGTGCGCGCACTGGAGGAAGAGGGGGTGATTCGCGGCTATCATGCCGATCTCGATCCCTCGAAGCTGGGCTATGCGATCACGGTGTTTGCGATGGTATCGCTGCGCAGCCAGGCCGAGGAAGACTTGCGCGGGTTCGAAGAGCATATGAGGTCGCTGCCCGAGGTGCGCGAGTGCCACATGCTCAACGGCGAGATCGACTTCATCCTGAAGATCGTTTCGCACGATCTGCAGAGCTTTCAGGAATTCCTCACCAGCAAGCTGACGCCCGCTCCCAATGTGGCGAGCGTGAAGACCTCGCTGACGATCCGCACCGCGAAGAACGAACCGGGGGTTCCGCTGGGGTAAGAAATGCCCCCTCCCGTTGCCATTGTGCGGGAACGAGAGGGGTTATACGATCAGGCTTCGCGCGTCTCCAGCCACTCTTCGAGCCACTTGATCGTGTAGTTGCCGTTGATCACATCCTCGTTCCGCACCAGCGCCTGGTGCAGTGGGATAGAGGTCTTCACGCCTTCGACCACCATCTCTTCGAGCGCGCGGCGCAGACGCATCAGGCAGCCCTCACGGGTGCGGCCGTAGACGATCAGCTTGGCGATCATCGAATCGTAATAAGGCGGGATCGAATAGCCCGAATATAGCCCGCTATCGACGCGTACATGCATACCGCCTGCCGGGTGGTAGGCCGTGACCTTGCCCGGTGACGGGGCGAAGGTGAACGGGTCTTCCGCGTTGATCCGGCACTCGATCGCATGGCCCTTGAACTCCAGCTCGTCCTGCGTGACCGACAGCGGCTTGCCATCGGCGATGCGGATCTGCTCGCGCACGAGGTCGACGCCGGTGATCGCTTCGGTCACCGGGTGTTCGACCTGCAGGCGGGTGTTCATCTCGATGAAGTAGAACTCACCGTTTTCCCACAGGAATTCGATCGTGCCTGCACCGCGATAGCCCATGTCGGCCATGGCTTTCGCCACGATATCGCCCATGCGCTCGCGCTCTTCGGGGGTGATGACGGGCGAGGGCGCTTCCTCGAACACCTTCTGATGGCGGCGCTGCAACGAACAGTCACGCTCACCGAGGTGGATGGCGTTGCCCTTGCCGTCGCCGAACACCTGAAATTCGATGTGGCGCGGATTGCCGAGGTATTTCTCGACATACATGGTGTCGTCGCCAAAGGCGGCCTTGGCTTCCGACTTCGCCTGATTGACGAGGCTTTCGAGGTTTTCCGGCCCCGGAATGACCTTCATGCCCCTGCCACCGCCACCGGCTGCGGCCTTGACCAGCACCGGATAGCCGCATTCGGCGGCCACTGCGCGAATCTCGTCCATCGTCTCGACCGCACCGGCAGAGCCTGGCACCAGCGGCAAGCCCAGGGCACCAGCCGTCTTCTTGGCGGCGACCTTGTCGCCCATGGTGCGGATGTGTTCGGGCTTGGGGCCGATCCAGATCAGTCCGTGCGCCTCGACAATTTCGGCGAACTTCTCGTTCTCCGAGAGGAAGCCGTAGCCGGGGTGAATCGCATCGGCCCCGGTGATCTCTGCCGCCGAGATGATCGCCGCCTGATTGAGGTAGCTATCGGTGGCGGACGGCGGGCCGATGCAGACGGCGTGGTCTGCCAGTCGCACATGCATGGCATCGGCATCGGCGGTCGAGTGGACCGCGACCGTTTCGATGCCCATTTCATGCGCGGCACGGTGAACGCGCAGGGCGATCTCGCCGCGGTTCGCGATCAGTATGCGTTTGATGGCCATCAGTTCAGGATCACCAGCGGCTGGTCGAACTCGACCGGCTCGGCATTGTCGACGAGAATCTCGCCCACGGTGCCATCCTTGGGCGCGGTGATCGGGTTCATGACCTTCATGGCTTCGACAATTAGAAGCGTATCGCCCGCCTTCACCTTGTCGCCAACCGCGATGAACGGCGGCGAGTTCGGGTCGGACGCCATATAGACCGTGCCGACCATCGGCGACTTCACCGCATTGGCAAGGTCGGTCGGCGCAGGGGCGGCCGGGGCTGCGGCGGGCGCAGCTGCCGCCGGAGCAGCAGCGGCCGGGGCAGGCACGCTGACCGTAGCCGCGGGCGCCGCGATCATCTCACGCGAAAGGCGGATACGGCGATCGCCTTCCTCCACTTCGATTTCGGTAAGGCCCGTTTCACCCAGCAGCTCGGCCAGTTCGCGCACCAGCGCGGTGTCTACCGTCATGCCCGACTTACGGCCCGAAGCCGGCTTAGAATCTGCCATGCAATTCCTCAGTACTTGCGACTAATGATGACCGCCCGCGCTAGTGCCTGTCGCCGCGCATGGCAAGCCTGTGGTCAGGCTTGGGGCGGGCGGATCAGAGGCGCGCTGCCGCCTCTAGCGCGAGTTCGTATCCGTAAACGCCCATGCCGGTGATCGCGCCCTTGGCCGCCATGCCGACATAGGAATGGTGGCGATAGGCCTCGCGCGCAGCCGGGTTGGAGATGTGCACCTCGATCACCGGCGTGGTGATCGAACGGATCGCATCATAGAGCGCGAGGCTGGTGTGCGTATAGGCACCGGCGTTGAGGATGACGGCCTTCGCGCCGTCGGCCTGAGCCTCGTGCAGCCAGTCGATCAGGTGGCCCTCGTGGTTGGACTGGCGCATTTCGATGGCAAGGCCCAGTTCGGAGGCGCGTTCGTCAAGCCGGGCGGCGACATCGTCGAGCGTGTCGGAGCCATAGATTTCGGGCTCGCGCGTGCCGAGGAGGTTCAGGTTCGGGCCATTGAGGACATAGATCGTCTGGGTCATGGCGCTTTGCATAGCGGCACTCGCCATTGGCGCAAAGGCTGATGGCGCGGTTCAGGCAAGGTGTGACAGGTGTGACAGTGTCCAGACGAGAAAAGCGGAGGCTGTCACACCTTGCCTGGCATCCGCCTTACTGGTCCACGCCCTTGATCTTGCCCCACTGGCGCGCCGCCGTGTAGCCGAGATAGCCGGTGCCGAAGAGCGCATAGAGCGGCTCGGGCAGGCCATTGAGATAGGCGTTCATTCCCTTGGCAATATCGTTGGCCGCCGCAGGATTAAAAGCGGCGAGCACGCCCATTGGCAGCGCGAACAGCAGCAGCGTGTACATGACATAGAGGAAACTCGGCCGCGCGCGGCTGGTCCAGGGGTCGGACGACTGCGCTTCGGCCACGATGGCGGCGAGGCGCGCCTTGATCGCCTCCATTTCCTGCGATCCTTCAAGCCGCAGCAGTTCGAGCTTGGCGCGTTCGCGCGCCTGTGGGTCGGGAATAATCTTGTCGATCAGCGAGGCAATGGGGCCGACAAGGGTTTCGAGCAGGGACATGGATCGTATCCTTTGGTTGGAGTCGCTCCACGCGTGAACCAAATGGGTTCGTGTAGGAAAGTGGTTTGGCTGTTGAACATGTCAAATATTGGGTTATCACAAACACACTTACGGGACGCGAGGGGGCTTTCGATGCTGGGCGGCGAACAACAACGGTATTCGGGCGGGGCGATCCTGCTGCACTGGCTTCTGGCGCTGTTGCTGGCGGGTGAACTGGCGCTGGGCTTTGCCATGCCGCGCGATGCCAGCGGGTTCGAGCTGTATCAGCTGCACAAGTCCATCGGCATAACGATCCTGCTACTCAGCCTCGTCCGCCTCGGCTGGCGGCTTACACACAAGCGCCCGCCGAAGATCGAAGGCGGGATCACCGGCTTCCTCGCCAGCGCGGTGCACGTGGGTTTCTATGTCCTGATGATCGGCGTGCCGCTCACGGGCTGGGCGATTGTCTCCACCTCCGCGATCAGCGTGCCGACGATGATCTTCGGCGTGGTGCCCTGGCCGCACCTGCCGCTCGACGCGGGGATGAACCACACCTTCGAGGACGCGCACGAGATTCTCGCCAAGGTAGGCATTGGCCTGTTTGTGCTGCACGTGGTCGGGGCGCTGCGGCACCACTTCCTGATGCGCGATTCGCTGCTTGGCCGCATGGCGCCGGGCGGGGCGGGCGCGGTAACACTTGCGCTGATGGTCGCGGTCGTCGGCCTGTGGGCTGCTGTCTATTTCGGGCTCGGCGGGGGTGCGGAGCACGAGCATGAAGAAGAGGGACAGCAGCAGGCCGTGACTTTGCCGCCAGATGGCTCGGAAGCAGAGGGCCGCGTTGCTCTCGCGGCTGATGAAGCGGTGCAAGAGCCTGTCGCCGAAGAAGAGGAAGAGGCCGCCGCCGAGGAGGCTGCGCCGGACGTAGAGGCCGAAGAGACCGAAGCGGCTGGCCCGCCGCCATCGTGGACGATCCAGCCCGGCGGCACGCTTGGCTTCAATGTCGACAATGGCGGCATGGCGCTCAACGGCAGCTTCTCACGCTGGAGCGGCACCATCGCGATGGACCCCGAAGCACCCGAAAGCGCGCGTATCGCCATCGAGATTGACCTCACCAGCGCCAAGCTTGGCGACGGCACGCAGGATGCCATGCTCAAAGGGCCGGATTTCCTCGGCGCCGGGGCGAGCCCCACGGCGACCTGGCGTTCGACCAGCGTGCGCCGGGTCAGCGGCAACCGCTATACTGCTGATGGCACGCTGAGCCTGAAGGGGGCGAGTCGCCCGCAGCGGATCGCCTTCACGCTTTCCGGTAGCGGCGCGCGGCGCTCGGTCAGCGGGACGGCGGCGATCGATCGCAAGGCCTTCAACGTCGGCACCGGCGATGCGGCGGCGAGCGTTGCCTCTACCGTCAACGTCAGCTTCGCCTTCGATGCGACGCGCTAAGAAAGGGATTTAGGGGATTTTCCACTGGTCGGGACGACTGGATTCGAACCAGCGACCCCTACACCCCCAGTATAGTGCGCTACCAGACTGCGCCACGTCCCGATGCCAGTGGAAGCGCGCCTATAGGCAAGCCTCCGCGCCATGGCAAGCCGTTGGATTGGCAATCCGCACAGTTCGCCGAATTTGGCCTGATTGCCAGCCTCAGGCATTGCTGCTAGGCGCGGCAGCCACGCACCGGGGAGGGTGTTGTTGCTTGCGCCTTGGCCGGGCGATCTTACCTTTCCCCGCGCTATTCTTTTCATTCGTGCTGTCATTGGGCCGATCCTATGCTTGATATTCTTGCCGCCGGCGCCGCCGGTTCGTCGCCTCCCGGTTGGGTGCAGTTCCTGCCCATCGTCGGCATGATCGTAATCTTCTGGTTCCTGATCTTCCGCCCGCAGATGAAGCGGCAGAAGGACCACGCCAACAAGATCGCCGGGGTCAAGAAAAACGACCAGGTGGTCACCGCCGGGGGCGTGATCGGCAAGGTGGTGCGGGTGGACGACGACTATGTCGATCTCGAAATCGCGCAGGGTGTGAAGATCAAGGTCGTCAAGAGCACGCTGGGCGATATCGTTCCGCCCGGCGGCGGCAAGCCTGCCAACGACTGATGCAACGGTTCGGATAAGCCATGCTCGATTTTCCACTCTGGAAGCGCATTTCGCTGTGGGGCGTGGCCCTGCTGGTGATTCTGGCCGCGCTGCCCTCGATCGCTTCGCTCTCGGGTGTGCGCTGGCCGTCCGGCTTGCCCGATCCAGAGGTCAACCTTGGCCTCGACCTTGCTGGCGGTAGCCATATCCTGCTTGAGGCGCAGCCATCACAGGTGGCAGCCCAGCGGCTGGAGACGCTGGAGGAATCGGTTCGCTCCACACTGCGCGATGCCGAGCCGCGCATCCGCATCGGCGATATCTCGACCGCGAATGGCCGCCTGTCGTTCATGCTCGACGATGCCTCGCAGGTCGATGCCGCGCGCGAAGAGCTGCTGCCGCTGATCAACGGTTCGGGTCTTACCCGCGAATGGGATCTGGCGGTCAACGATGGTAATCGCTTCATCCTGACGCCAACCGCGCAAGGCCTCGAAGAGGCCGTGAGCAACGCGATGGATTCGGCCACCGAAGTGGTGCGCCGCCGTATCGACGCGCTCGGCACGCGCGAGCCGACCATTATCCGGCAGGGCGACAACCGCATCGTGGTGCAGGTGCCCGGCCTTGAAGACCCGGGCGCGCTCAAGGAGTTGCTCGGGCAGACCGCCAACCTCGAATTCAAGCTGGTCGACACCAATGCGCTGCCCTCCGATATCGAGCAGGGCATTGCGCCTCCGGGCAGTGAAATCCTGGAAGGTGCTCCGGGCAGCGACTATGAAGGTCGCCGGATTGCGGTGCGCCGCCTCGGCGGCATTCGTGGCGACACGCTGACCGGCGCACAGGGCACGGTCGATCCGCAGACCAACGAGAACGTGGTTACGATCCAGTTCGACCCGACCGGCGGCGCCCGCTTCGCCAAGCTCACCAGCGAGAACGTGAACCGGCCTTTCGCCATCATCCTCGATGACGAGGTGCTTTCCGCACCGAATATCAACGAGCCGATCATCGGCGGTTCCGCGCGCATTTCGGGCGGCTTCACTGCCGAGAGCGCCAACCAGCTGGCAATCCAGCTGCGTTCGGGCGCGCTGCCGGTCGATCTGTCGGTGGTGGAAGAGCGGACGGTCGGCCCCGATCTTGGCGCCGATTCGATCAAGCGCGGCATGGTCGCCATGGGCATCGGCTCGCTCCTCGTCGTGCTCTTGATGATCGCCACCTATGGCCGCTTCGGCGTCTATGCGACGGCTGCCCTGGTGATCAACGTGCTGATGATCCTGGGGATCATGGCGTTGATGAACACCACGCTTACCTTGCCCGGCATCGCCGGTTTCGTGCTCACCATCGGCGCGGCGGTGGATGCCAACGTGCTGATCAACGAGCGTATCCGCGAGGAGCGAAAGCGAGGGCGGCGCGTGTTCAACGCGGTTGAGACCGGCTACCGGGAGGCGAGCCGCGCCATCTATGACGCCAATGCCACCAACTTCATCGCCGGTGTCCTGCTGTTCGCCTTCGGCTCCGGCCCGGTGCGCGGGTTTGCCGTGGTTCTTATCATCGGCCTGTTCACCAGCGTGTTCACCGCCGTTACGTTCACCCGGATGTGGGTGGCCGGCTGGCTGCGCAGCAAGCCTTCCGAAATCCACATCTGAGGGGAGAGACAATGCGCCTTCTGAAACTCGTCCCCGACGACACCAACATCCACTTCCTCAAGTGGCGGGTGCCCTTCTACGTCGTCTCCTGCCTGATCATCGTGGCCAGCTGGGCGCTCGTGTTCACCCAGGGGCTCAACTATGGCGTCGACTTCGCCGGTGGTCAGGAAATCCGTGCCACCTTCGCAGGCGAGGCCGAGGCCCCGGTGGCTGAACTGCGCGACACGATCAGCGCCTTGCCCGCGGTGGAGAACCCCACCATCCAGCGCTTCGGCGAGCCCAACCAGGTCTCGATCCGCGTTCGCTTGCCCGACGAGGCAGAGGGCGACCCCGGCTTTGCCAACCGCATGTCCGAACAGATCACCTCCGCGATGCGCGCAAACCATCCTGACGTGGTGATCGACGGCGTCGATTCGGTCTCGGGCAAGGTCTCGGGCGAGTTCCGCAATACCGCGCTCTATGCGCTGCTGTTCGCGATGATCGCGATCTCCATCTACATCTGGATCCGGTTCGAGTGGCAATTCGGCGTGGGCGCGTTGTTTGCGCTGTTTCACGACGTTTCGCTGACATTGGGCATGTTCGCGCTGTTCCAGATGGAGTTCTCGCTGCAGATCATCGCCGCGATCCTCGCCATCATCGGCTACTCGCTGAACGATACCATCGTGGTTTATGACCGCATCCGTGAGAACCTGAAGAAGTTCCGCAAGATGCCGGTGCCCGAGCTGCTTGACCTGTCGGTCAACGAGACGCTGGCGCGTACGGTGATGACCTCGCTTACGCTGCTGGTCGCGCTCATTCCCTTGCTGATGTTCGGCCCGGCGAGCCTGTTCGGCCTCGTTGCGGCGATCACGCTGGGTATTTTCGTCGGCACCTATTCGTCGGTCTACATGGCCGCGCCGATCCTGATCTGGCTCGGCGTGACCAGCGACAGCTTCGTGCCGACTGAGAGCGTGGCCGACCGGCAGGAACGCAAGGCGCGCGGCGAAATCTAGGCTGTAAGTCGCTCATAGTAGGAGGCCAGCGCTTCGGCATTGGCCTCCCAGCTGAAGCGGGCGGCGCTCTGGCACACCACTTCCGCTGGAGTCGCCTCGGCGAACAGCTCCCCCAGCGCCTTGGCAATCGCATCTGCGTCGCGCGCGACGATGCGGCCTGCCGGGCTCGCATCTTCGCGCAGGATTTCGCGCGCGCCGCCGACATCGGTGATCACGAGCGGCGTACCGCAGGCAAGCGATTCGACCCAGGCGTTGGCGAGGCCCTCGCTTGCAGCGGGCAGCGCCGTGGCGTCTGCGGCCGAGAGCACGCGTGGCAGGTCTCCGTGGCCAATCGAGCCGAGGAAATGGACGCGGTCATAGAGGCCCAGCTTCTGCGCCAGTTCAGCCAGCGCGGCGCGATCCGGCCCGGCTCCGACCAGCGCCAGATGGGTATCGGGCAATTGCGTCAGCGCGCGGATCACGAAGTGCTGCCCCTTGCGCGGAATGAGCGCGCCGATGGAAGCGACCAGCCGATCACCTGGTGCCAGCGTGATCCCGAAATGAGAGGAGAGGAAGTTTCGGCTCTCTGCCCGGTCCAGCGGGCGGAACAGGCTCCGGTCGAGGCCGGTGTAGTGCACGGTGATCTTCTCGCGCGGGAGGCCGATGTCCGCCATGTCGTCGGCCAGCGCTTCGCACACGGCGAGCAAACCCGAGGCCTGCTTGGCAGCGGCGCGCATCTTGCGGTTGGCATAGGCCTTCCTGCCCCAGTGCGAAATATCCGCCCCGCGCGCCTTGATGCTGAGCGGCAGGCCCAGATCCTCGGCAATGCGGGCGGCGGCGGGGCCGTCGGGATAGAAGAACTGCGCATCGACCAGATCGAACGGCGCGATGGTGTGGAGCCGGCGGGCCAGCGGCAGTGCTGCGCGCACGATCATCGCCGGGTTGAACGGCCCTCCGACCGAGGGGATCAGTGTGAAACGCGGGCGATAAACCTCCACCCCAAGCTCCATACCTGAGGTGGCGGCCAGGGCGAGCGCGCGGTAACGCCCCATCGGCACCGGGGGCACGCCGATCGGGTTGATAACGGTAACGTCCCAGTCGCCGCGCGCGGCCAGCGCTTCCATCTGCCGCGCCACGAAAGTGCCGAAGCGCGGCGTGTGGCTGTTGGGGTAGAGTGTCGCCAGCGAGAGGACACGCTTCATCGTCCGCGCTCCGCTACAGCTTTCGCACCAGCATTTCGGCCACGGCGAGCCATGGCGGCCCGTCGATCACGATCTGCCGCTGGCCGCTGCCCGGCGGCAACAGGCCCACAAGGTTGCCCCGGCGGTCGATCAGCCTGCCGAAAGCGAATCGTCCGCCTGAGCGTGGTGCGAGCACGTCGCGGTTGACGAGAGCGGGGGAATTGTTGGGATCGACCTTGCGCAGCCACAGCTGGTCGCCGCTGCGGTATTCGCCCTGACTGAACTCGACGACGAGGCAAATCAGCGCCCCTCCGTCGACCAGTTCGGTGGGCAGGATCGCATCGCGCGGCGCAGTGAGGCTTTCGGGGCCGCTGTCGGTGAGGCGGGCGACCACCTGCGGCGCGGCCTGTTCCTCGCCCTTGACCAGCGTTTCCGGGTCGACGCCGAGCGCCGCGCCAATGCGGTTCATCCAGACAAGCGATAGATTGCGCATGCCGGTTTCAAGGCGCCCGATCGTTTGCGCGGTGGTCGACGGATCGCAGGCCTCGGCCACTTCGGCCAGCGTCAGGCCCTTCTGCTTGCGGATGGCACGGATGCGATTGATCACCGCTCAAGGCTCCCACATAACCAAATCGGTTTTTCCACTTTCCTATATCGTACCGCTGATGGCAAGTCGCCGCTTCCGCAATCATGGGGAGAACGCATATGTCGATGCCGCGCGAACTGGTCGAACGTGAGCTTACCGAGGAGGGACCGCGCCGTGGCCGGGGAGGCGGCGCGATCTCGCGCAGGCGGCGTAGTGTCACCATGAACCTTGCGGAAAGCCCGCTGAGCTGGCTGCACGCCCATGGCCACCTGGACGACCGCCTGTTCGCCGCCGGGGAGGCGCTGCGAGGCGATTACGAGCGGGCGCAGGTCGCGCCGTCGATCACGATGCGCTGGGATCCGGTTCGGGTGAAGTCGACCGGAGAGCGCGGGCTCGAGCAGGGCGAGAAGCAGATTGAGGCACGCCAGCGGTTCGACGGGGCGATGAAGGCCGCCGGGCGCGGGCTTGAGGATGTGTTGTGGCGCGTGGTCTGCGCGGGCGAGACCTTGCCGGTGGCGGAAAAGGCGCTGGCCTGGCCGGCGCGTTCGGGCAAACTGGTGCTGCGGCTTGCGCTTGACCGGGTGGCGGACTTTTACCGCCTGCGATGAGGCTTAGCGGCCGGTCGCCGCCGCATACCAGCGCTGCAACAGCCCGACGAACCGCTGCCACAGCGATGGCTCCGGATGCGACAGGCAGACGTCTTCGCGCAGGAGGCGGGCACGCAGGTTGCTCTGGGCAGAGGGTGGGTGGGCGATGGGTTTGGGGGCGGGGCGGGGAGCCTCATCCTCGTCGAACAGGATAACCGATGCCACCGCTTCATCGAAAATCGGCGGCTGCACGGGCGCGCGCTTTGGCTCTGCCGGAGCCGGCGGCACGGGCGCAGACCGCACCGGCTCACGGTGCGAGAAGCCGGGCGCAATATCGTCATAGTCGCGCACCAGACGAGGGCGCTCTGCCGGACGCTCGCTTGCGGGCACAGGCGGCAAAGCCTCTTTCTCGATCGGCGCAGGTTCGCGGACGGCCGGCTTTTGTGCGAGCACCGGCTTTCTCGGTTCCTCCGACAGGGCCTCGGGAAGGGCGCCAAAGATGTTCGCACGCCGCATCTGCGGCTCGCGCGGGCGTGTCAGTGACAGCATCTTTTCGGGCGCGGGAGCGTCGGCCTCTTCCAGATCGTCGGCACATTTGTCGTCGTCGTTGAACGGCGAAAGCGCCTGCGTGAACATGTCGTCCTTGTCGCTTTCCGACAACGGCGCGAGGCCGAACAGGCTGACGTTCGCGCGCGGCCGTTGCTCGGGCACATAGTCATCGAGCTGCTCTGCCGCGCCTTGCTGGAAGAGTTGATGGGCCTGCGCCAGTTCGTCGGGGTCGACGACGAGGACCGGCTTCTTCTTGAGCCTGCGCGCACCCATGCTCGCGAGGCTGCCAAAGGCATCCTCGGAACGCAGCGCTGAAGAAGAAGATTTCGGACCCATGGGCCCCTTAAACCGCAAGTTGGTGGAGGCGGAGTGTCGATAAGTGGTTAACCGCAGGTAAGCGTTAAATTCCTGCCGCGCGAGCCGTTATCCCTCGACCTGCTCTGCCAGTTCGAGCCAGCGCATCTCGGCCTCGTCCTTCTCCTCGCGCGCCAGTTCGAGCGATTTGGAGATACGTTCGAACTTGCCCGGATCACGTGAATAGAGATCGGGATCGGCCAGCGCCGCCTCCCCATTTGCGATCAGCCGGTCGAGTTCCTCGATCCGCGCGGGGAGCTGCTCGTAGTCGCGCTGGTCCTTGTAGCTGAGCTTGTTCGAGGCCGGGGCAGGGGGGGGAGGTGGCGGCGGAGCGGTGTCGGCCGCCTTCTTCGCCGGGGCCTTCGCGCGCGCCTTGCGCTGGGCCTGCCAGTCTTCATAGCCACCCGCCACGATGTCGACTGTGCCGCTGCCATCAAGGCCGAGCGTCACGGTGACGGTGCGGTCGAGGAAGTCGCGGTCGTGGCTGACGATCAGCACCGTGCCGTCGTAGTCGGCAATCACCTCTTGCAGCAGGTCAAGCGTTTCGAGGTCGAGGTCGTTGGTCGGCTCGTCGAGCACGAGCAGGTTCGAGGTGCGGGAAAATTCGCGCGCCAGCAGGATGCGTGAGCGTTCGCCGCCCGAAAAGGTGCCGATCTTCGCGTCGACCACCGAGGGATCGAACAGGAACTCCTTGAGATAGCCCTGCACATGCTTGCGCACCCCGCGCACATCGACCCAGTCGCCGCCCTCGGCGAGCACGTCGCGCACGGTTTTTTGCGGGTCGAGCAGTTTGCGTTGCTGGTCGATCATCACGCCCGAAAGCGTGTTCGCATGGGTGACGGTGCCGGTGTCGGGCTCCAGCTCGCCCGTGAGCATCTTGAGCAGGGTGGTCTTGCCCGCGCCATTTGCGCCGACCACACCGATGCGGTCGCCGCGCTGGATGCGCAGGCTGAACGGCTTGATGATCGTGCGTTCGCCGTAGGTTTTGGAGATGTCCTCGGCCACGATCACCGACTTGGACTTGAACTCGGCATCGCTGCCGAGCGCGATCTTCGCAGTGCCTGTGGGCTGGATCATGGCCGCACGGGTGGCGCGCATCTGCCAGAGCTTTTCAAGCCGCCCCATGTTGCGCTTGCGCCGCGCGGTCACGCCGCGTTCGAGCCAGTGCGCCTCGATCTTCAGCTTGGCGTCGAGACGGTGAGCGTTGCGCGCCTCCTCGGCATAGACCTGCTCTTCCCAGGCCTCGTAGCCACCGAAGCCGACTTCCTTGCGGCGCATATTGCCGCGATCGAGCCAGAGGGTGGCGTTGGTCAGGCGTTTCAAGAAGGTGCGGTCGTGGCTGATGACGATGAAGGCGCCGCGAAAGCGGGTGAGCCAGTCTTCGAGCCAGTCGATGGCGGCAAGATCAAGGTGGTTGGTCGGCTCGTCGAGCAGCAGCAGGTCCGGGTCCATCGCCAAGGCGCGGGCGATGGCGGCGCGGCGCTTCTCGCCGCCGCTGGCCGTGGCAGCTTCGCGGCCCATGTCGATGCCAAGCTGGCCCGCAATTGCTTCAACCTCGTATTCGGCGGGGGCATTATCGCCGCCGAGCGCAAAATCCATCAGGGTGGCGCAGCCGTTGAAGTCGGGCTCCTGTTCGAGCCATACGATATTGGTGCCCGGCTTGATCTTGCGCAGGCCGCGATCGGCCTCGACCTCGCCGGTGATCAGCCTGAGCAGCGTGGTCTTGCCCGCGCCGTTGCGGCCGATCAGCGCGAGCCGGTCGCGCGGGCCAATGTGGATGTCGAGGCCGTCCCCCTGCGCCGGGTTGCCGAACAGCCAGCCGCCGCCTTGCTGGAGGCCAAGGCCTTCCCAGGAGAGAATAGGGGGTTCTGCCATGATCGGCGCGACCTAGTGAGACGGTGAGGACCTGACAAGCTCTACGCGCGTTCAGGAAGCGGAAATCGGCTGTGCTCGAAATAGCCGTTCATTCATTCATGGAGTTATTACATGCCTCGTCTTCCTTTCTCCGCTCTTGCCGCATCCGCCACGCTTGTCGCCATGGTGCCGCTGGGCGCGATGCCTGCGAGCGCCGCCGAGGTGGCGATCGCCTCGCAGGGGCCGGTGGTCGAACTGCAGGTGACGCAGCAGGTCATGTCCGATCCCGACAAGGCCACCATCAACGCGGGCGTCACCACCCGCGGCGCGACCGCGGTGGAAGCAATGCAAGCCAACGCCGCCAAGATGGAGCGTGTGCTGGCGCAGGTGACCAGCCTTGGTGTGCCCGAAAACCGGGTGCAGACCAGCGGCATCACGCTCAACCCGCAGTACGACTATAACAACAACCAGCCGCCGCAGTTCACCGGCTATGAAGCGACCAACACGGTCACGCTGGAACTGCGCGATCTTGATCGGATCGGGCCGGTGCTCGATGCCCTGGTGGCAGCCGGAGCGACCAATCTGAACGGCCCGAACTGGGCGATCGTCGACAACAGCGGTGCGAAAGATCAGGCCCGCGAGGCGGCCTTTGCGCAGGCGCGCAAGCAGGCCGAGGACTATGCCCGGATGGCTGGCTTCGGCGCGGTGCGGTTGCTGGCGGTGGAAGAGGCGCTCGATTACGGTACGCCGATGTTCGACCGGGCAGCGCTGGAGTCTTCCAGAGGCGCGGCTGACGCCGCCACCCCCACCCGTCCCGGCCAGGTCGCCACGCAAATCACGCTGACCGTGAAGTACGCGCTCGAGCAATAGGGCTCTGGCGATAGCTTGCGGCGGGCAAAGCGCGGCATTCACACCTTGTTCAATGCCCCTGACTTAGGCAGAACCCGTGATGATGACTGCCTTTGCCCCCCGTATTTCTGCCTTGGCCACGGTATCGGCGCTTGCGCTGGCCAGTGCGGCGCTGGCAGTGCCCGCCGCCGCGCAACCGATGCCGCCGCGCTTTCAGGCCGACGATCAGGTGAGCGCCCGTGCCGAAATGCAGGCCGGGCGCAACCTGCCGATCCGCGCGATCGAACAGCGCATCGTGCCGCGTTACGAGCGGCAGGGGTTCGAGTATCTGACCTTCGAGTACGACGGTGTCGCCGCGATCTATCGGCTCAAGTTCATCAAGGACGGGCGTTTGCTGTTCGTCGATGCCGATCCGCGCACCGGCCGCGTGCTGCGCGAACAGCGTTAAGCCGTCAGGCGGAAACCTCAGGCTTGGTTGACGCGTTCATGACATTCGCCCAAGCACGGGCGCAGATGTTTGCGAAGGGGTATCAATGCGCATCCTGATCGTGGAAGACGAACCGACACTGGGCCAGCAGCTCAAGAATACGCTGGAGCAGAACGGCTATGCGGTCGACCTTTCGACCGATGGTGAAGACGGGCACTTTCTCGGCACGACCGAGGAATACGATGCCGTGGTGCTAGACCTCGGCCTGCCCGAGATCGACGGGCTGACCGTGCTCGGCATGTGGCGCAAGGAGGGGCGCAAGTTCCCCGTGCTGGTGCTGACCGCGCGCGATTCGTGGTCGGACAAGGTGGCCGGGCTCGATGCCGGGGCCGACGACTATCTCGCCAAGCCGTTCCAGACCGAAGAGCTGATCGCCCGCCTGCGTGCGCTGATCCGCCGCGCCTCGGGCAATGCTTCAAGCGAACTGACCGCTGGCGATGTGCGGCTCGATACCCGCTCGGGCCGGGTCACCCGCGCCGGTGAGCCGGTGAAGCTGACCGCGCAGGAATACAAGCTGCTGAGCTACCTGATGCACCACAAGGGCAAGGTGGTCAGCCGCACCGAACTGATCGAACATATCTACGATCAGGATTTCGACCGCGATTCGAACACTATCGAGGTGTTCGTCACGCGCATCCGCAAGAAGCTCGGCGCAGAGGTAATCACAACGATCCGTGGCCTCGGTTACAGCCTCGACGACCCCTCCGAAGGCGCGCGCGAGTAGCGGCGATGAGGAGGGCGTGGCTCCCGTTGACGTGAGCGCCGAGGAGGCGCCCGCAGGCGAACTCGCGCCTGACATGGAGACGCGCAACACCGGCTCGATCGCGCGCCGGATGATGATAATCGCGGCGGTGTGGATCGTGGTGCTGCTGGCGATTGGCGGCTTCGCGCTTGACCGGGCACTGACCCAGTTGCTTTCCAAGCAGTTCGACGAACAGCTCGAACTGCCGCTGACCGCGATGATCTCCTCGGCCGAGATCGACCCCTATGGCGACGTGTGGTTCAACCGCCCGCTTGCCGACCAGCGCTTTCTGGAGCCGAATTCTGGCTTCTATTATCAGATCAACGGCAACGGCGCGGTGAACTATTTCTCGCGCTCGCTGTGGGATCGGACCTTGGCGATCAACGAGAATGTCGATGCCGAGGAGCCGGTGGTTTACGATTCTGACCAGTTCCCTGACGAGAGCCTGCGGATAGTGCAGCGCACCGTGCAGATACCGGGCTCCGACACCCAGTGGCAATTCGTGGTCGCCGGATCGCGCGAGGAGCTGGACGACCAGCTCAATTCCATCCGCGCGCTGCTCGGCTGGTCGTTTGCGGTGCTGGGCGTTGGGCTGTTCCTGATGGCCGTGGCGCAGACCTGGTATGGTCTCTCACCGCTGCGCCGCATTCGCCGGGCGATTGCCTCGATCCGGCAGGCGGGCTCGAACCGCGTGACCGAGCCGCTGCCGCTAGAAGTGCAGCCGATGGTGCAGGAGCTGAACGCGCTGCTCGAGCACTCGCAGAAGCAGGCCGAGGAGGCGCGCACCCATGCCGGCAACCTCGCCCATGCGCTCAAGACCCCGCTCACGGTGCTGAACAACGCCGCGCGGGCGCACGATCCGGCGCTTGACGACATCGTGCTGCGCGAATCGGCCAGTATGCAGCGGCAGGTCGACCACCATCTTGCCCGCGCCCGTGCGGTCGGGCGTCGGGCGATTGGCCATTCGCGCAGCCTCGTTATGGACAGTGCCAGCGCGGTGGAGCGGGCGGTGCGCACGCTTTATCCTGAAGTACGGCTCGATCTGGCGGGCAATGCGGCTGCCGCTGTGTCGCTTGAGCGGCAGGACCTGGAAGAGTTGCTCGGCAACCTGATGGAGAACGCGGCCAAATATGGCGGCGGCTCTGTGTTCGTGACGGTCGACGCGCGGCCTGAGGATCCGCTGTGCGCGATCTGGATCGAGGACGACGGCATCGGCATTCCCCAGGAACAGCGGGTGGCGATCTTCGAGCGCGGCGCGCGGCTCGATACCGAGAAGCCCGGAACGGGGCTGGGGCTCGCCATCGTGCGCGATGTGGCGGGGATTTATGGCGGCGAAGTCAGTCTTGGCGAAAGCGAGGATCTGGGCGGGCTGCTGGTGGAGCTGCGGCTCCCGCGCGCCTGAGCGCTAGCCGCGTCGCCGCCACCACGAGGCGAGCAGGCTGCCGATGCACACATGCCAGACCGCCGACAGGGCCGCAGGCACCGGCGCGAGCGCCGCTTGCGTTGTTGAGGCAAACTGCGCGGCAAAACTCGGCGCCTTGGCCAGCCCCGAACCGAGGCCGGAGTTCTGCATTCCCACCTCGATACAGACCGTGCGCGCCTCGCGGCTGGCAAGGCCCATCAAGCGCGCTACGGCATAGCCGAAGCCGAACCCGAACAGGTGGAGCAGGAAGGTCGCGATCAGCAGCGCCCCGGCATGGGCGCGGATCAGCTCTTTCGCGCCGCCCACGATCCCGCCCACAATCAGGATCACCAGCACGATGGCGACCAGCGGCAGCACCTCGCCCACGGCGCTCGCGGCTCGTGGCAATAGCTCTGATAGCACCGTCCCCGCGATGAGCGGCACCAGCACGATCGTCACCATATCGGCAAACAGGCTCCACCGGTCGACATCGACATAGGCCCCGGCCAGCGCCCCGGTGAGGAGCGGCGTGAGAACGATGGCAACGAGGGTCGAGGCCATCGTCATTGCCACCGAAAGCGCCACATTGCCCTTGGCGAGGTAGGTCACGATGTTGGAGGCGGTGCCGCCGGGGCAGCAGGCCACGAGGATGAGCCCGACCGCCAGCCCCTGTTCAAGCCCCATGCCCCGCGCGATGGCAAAGCCCGCCAGCGGCATGATCGCGAACTGGCCAACCACGCCGACCAGGAAGGCGCGTGGCATGGTCAGCAGCGCGCGAAAATCGGCAAAGCGCAGCGTCAGCCCCATGGCCAGCATGATCAGCCCGAGAAACACCGAGAGCAGCGGCTGGCCAAGCAGACGGTGCGAGCCATCGGTCACCCAGGTGAACGCACCCGGCACGAACCACGCCAGGGCAACGCCCGCCAGCGTGAGCGGCGCGAAATTGTTGGTCAGCCTACGCAGCATCGGCGCTGGCGAGGCCTATTCGCCGCGCGCCTTGCGGTGGTGGCGGATCACTTCGTCGATCACGAAACGGATGAACTTTTCCGAGAACTCGGGATCGAGGTCGGCCTCCACCGCAAGCTTGCGCAGCCGTTCGATCTGACGCGCCTCGCGATTGGGATCGGCGGGGGGAAGCTGGGTCTTCGCCTTGTACTCGCCCACGGCCTGCGTGATGCGAAAGCGCTCGGCCAGCATGTGGATCAGCGCGGCATCGATATTGTCGATGCTCTTGCGAAAGCCGTCCAGCACGGGGTCGGCGGGCTTTGCCTTGGTGGCCATCTCTTGCTTCTCGTATTCTGGCTGTTCGAC
The DNA here is from genome assembly GCA_027311945.1 of Erythrobacter sp. Taxonomy (GTDB): domain Bacteria; phylum Pseudomonadota; class Alphaproteobacteria; order Sphingomonadales; family Sphingomonadaceae; genus Alteraurantiacibacter. The sequence continues at coordinate 66,348 of DAICXZ010000005.1, read as the reverse complement.
GGGCTCGGTCATTGCCAGCCCTCTTGGGCGAGAAATGGTCGCTTGCCAAGCGTGTGTCGGTTCTCCATCTGGGGCGCATGAGCGACAATGTGGTCCCGATCAAGCGCGCCATCGGCGCCGGCGAACCGAGCCTGAGCCCGATTCTCTCCCTCACCGCCACGGCGATGAATTCGGTCAACCAGATCATCCTGCAACGGATGCAGAGCGAAATTCCGCTGATTCCGGCGCTGGCCGGGCACCTGATTGCCGGTGGTGGCAAGCGTATGCGCCCGATGCTCACGCTCGCCGGCGCGGAGCTGCTTGGCTATGAAGGCACGCGCCATCACAAGCTCGCCGCCGCGGTCGAGTTCATCCATACCGCCACCCTCCTGCACGACGACGTGGTCGACGGCAGCGAAATGCGCCGGGGCAAGGAAGCGGCGAACATCGTGTTCGGCAACCCGGCCACGGTGCTGGTGGGCGATTTCCTGTTCAGCCGCGCGTTCGAACTGATGGTCGAGGATGGCAGCCTCAAGGTGCTGAAAATCCTCTCCAGCGCCAGCGCCACGATTGCCCAGGGCGAGGTCGACCAGCTCACCGCGCAGCGCAAGATCGAGACCAGCGAAGACCGCTATCTCGGCATTATCGGCGCGAAGACCGCAGCTCTCTTCGCCGCGGCCAGTCGGATCGCCGCCGTGGTCGCCGAGAAGGACGAGGCGGCCGAGCGTGCTTTGGACGACTACGGCCGCAACCTTGGTGTCGCGTTCCAGCTGATCGACGACGCGATCGATTACGATTCGGATGCCGCCGAAATGGGCAAGGACCGGGGCGACGATTTCCGCGAAGGCAAGATGACCCTGCCGGTGATCCTCGCCTATGCGCGCGGCACTCCGGAAGAGCGTCAGTTCTGGGAGGAAGCCATCGCCGGTTTTCGCGATACCGACGAGGATCTGGCCCACGCGGTGGAGCTGATCGGCCGCCACGACTGCATCTCCGCCACCCGCGAGCGGGCGCGTCACTTTGCGCAGAAGGCTTGCGATGCGCTGGCCATGTTCCCCGACAGCAAGGCGCGCCGGGCCATGGTCGAGGCGGCGCAGTTCGCGGTTTCGCGCGGGTATTAGCACCTTCACCGCTCACCCTGAGCTTGTCGAAGGGTCACTTTTCTATCTAGAGCCTTCGTCCGAAAGGAAGGGCAGTGCTTCGACAAGCTCAGCACGAGCGGGGTTCAGGGGGTGAGTGACGCGCTTCCCATCCAAGCCGTGCTGCCCGAGCTGCTCGGTGCCTTGCGCGAGCGGCTAAGCGCGGTCCTGATCGCGCCGCCCGGCGCGGGCAAGACCACCGCCGTCGCCCCCGCTCTGCTCGGCGAGCCCTGGTGCACCGGCCAGATCATTCTCACCTCGCCGCGCCGTGTCGCTGCGCGCGCGGCTGCGGAGCGGATGGCGCAGATGCTTGGCGAAGAGGTCGGCCAGCGGGTCGGCTACCTTACCCGGCTCGATTCGAAGCAATCGAAGGCGACGCGCATTCTGGTCGTCACCGAGGCCATTCTGGTCAACAGATTGCTGAATGATCAGGAACTTGCAGGCGTCTCCTGCCTGCTGTTCGACGAAGCGCACGAGCGCCATCTCGATAGCGATCTCGGCCTTGCGCTGGCGCTCGAAACACAGGGCGTGCTGCGCGAAGACCTGCGCCTCTGCGTGATGTCCGCCACCATCGACGGCACCCGGTTCGCGCGGCTTTTGGGCGAGGGCGCGCCGGTGATCGAAAGCGCTGGCAAGGCCTATCCGCTGGCGATCCGCTGGCTGGGAGCCGCGCCTGAGAAGCGGCTGGACGAGACGGTGGCCTCCGCCGTGCTCACGGCATGGCGCGAGGAGCAGGGCGATATTCTCGCGTTCCTCCCCGGCGTTGGCGAGATCGAACGGGTGCGCGAGCGGCTCTGTGAGAAACTGCCGACCACCCCGGTGCTGCCGCTGCACGGACAGATCGAGCCGGCCGGACAGCGCGCGGCGATCCGGCGCGATCCCGATGGGCGGCGCATCGTGCTTGCCACCAGCATTGCCGAGACTTCGCTGACGCTTGATGGCGTGTCGGTCGTAGTCGACAGCGGTCTTGCCCGGCGCGCCGAGTTTGATCGCGCGGCGGGCACCACGCACCTTGTCACCGCCCGCGCCAGCCAAGCGGCTGCCGCTCAGCGCGCGGGGCGTGCGGCGCGGCAGGGGCCGGGCGTGGCCTATCGTCTGTGGGAGGAGGCGGGGCACGCCGGACGGCCCGAGTTCGATCCACCCGAAATGCTCACCGCCGACCTTGCGCCGCTGGTGCTGAGCCTCGCGCAATGGGGCGTTGCCGATCCGCTGAGCCTCGCCTGGCTCGACCCCCCGCCCGAGGCCTCGCTGGCTTCGGCGCGCGAGCGGCTGGGCAAGCTCGGTGCGCTCGATGAGGCGGGGGCGATCACCGCGCAGGGCCGCGCGATTGCGGCGTTGCCGATGGAGCCGTGGCAGGCCGCCATGGTGCTCGCCGGGGCGGACAGCGGTGCGGCGCTGCTGGGGGCGAAACTGGCGGTGCTGCTGCAGGAGCGCGGACTTGGCGGTCGCAGCGAAGACCTTGAAGCGCGACTGATGCGCTGGGATGGTGAGCGTTCGGGGCGGGCCGAGGCGGCGCGCAAGTTGGCGCAGCGATGGGCGAAGCTGGCCACGGACAATGGCGCAGGGTCCGTTCGTGTCGAGCGCAGTCGAGACACCGGGCGCGATGCGTCTCGACTGCGCTCGACGCGAACGGATGGAGGTGCTGTAACTCCGGCTATCCTCATCGCCCGCGCCTTGCCCGATAACATTGCCCGCCGCCGCGATCCCTCGGGCGAGACCTGGCTCTCGGCGGGTGGGCGTGGCTATCGGCTCGATCCGGCCAGCCCGCTGGCGCGCGGCGAGTGGCTGGCGATCGGCGATGCGCAGGGGCAAGCCAAGGCCGCCCGCATCACCGCCGCCGCTCCGCTGGCGCTGGAAGAGATCGAGCAGCACCTCGGCGGCCTCATTGAAAAGCGCTCGATCGCGCGCTGGAACGAGGGCGAGGGCAGGGTCGAGGCACGGCGCGAAAGGCGGCTGGGCGCGATCACGCTTGCCAGCGGGCCCGACCCCGAGCCGGACCCGGATACTATCACCGCGCTGCTGGTGGAAATGGCTGTGGATAAGCTTGTGGACTTGCTGCCGAAAAGTCTCCTCGCCCGAGGCCGCTTCGCCGGGATTGTTGCGCTCGCGCCCGAGCAGCTTGCAGCGCGCGCAGACGAGTGGCTCGCCCCGTTGCTCGAAGGCAAGCGCAAGCTCGATTTGCCAGCGGGGCGCTATGCCGAAGCGGCGCTGAACCTGCTTTCGTGGGACGAACGCCAGACCCTCGACCAGCTCGCCCCGCGCCAGTTCGTCAGCCCGGCGGGCACACACCACGCCATCGATTATGACAGCGACCATGCCCCCGCCTGCGAGATACGGGTGCAGGCGCTGTTCGGGCTCGACCAGCACCCGATGATCGGCACCACGCCTCTGTTGCTTCACCTCACCAGCCCGGCGGGGCGGCCGCTCCAGGCCACGCGCGATCTGCCCGGATTCTGGCGCGGATCGTGGGCCGATGTCGCCAAGGATATGAAGGGGCGCTACCCCAAGCACCGCTGGCCCGACGCTCCGTGGACCGAGCGCCCGAGCCTCAAGACCAAGAATGCCTTCACACGCACGAGCGACTGATCTAGGAGCCGAATTCGCGATCCCGCTCAGGGCGAGCGGACTTTTCAATTCAATGCAGGTCAGAACCATGCAAGCCCGTATCTACCAGCGTCCGAAGAACGCCATGCAGTCCGGCAAGGCCCGCACCGACCAGTGGGTGCTCGATTTTGTGCCTGCCGAAGCCAAGAAGCCCGATCCGCTGATGGGCTGGGCCGGGAGCGGCGACACCCAGCAGCAGGTGCAACTGAAGTTCGAAAGCTGCGAGGCCGCGCAGGCCTATGCCGATAAGCACGGCATCGACGTGCTCGTCCACAAGACCCCGCCGCGCGCGCTGAAAATTCAGGCTTACGCCGACAACTTCAAATGAGTTGAAATCCTCTCCCGGCTGCGCCATAGGGCGCGCCGGGAGTCGGGTGGACGTTTGCGTTCGCTCACCGGGTCAGGTCCGGAAGGAAGCAGCCCAAGTGTCTTGCGGCGGGTCGCTCGGCTCCTCTTATCCCCTCAGTCCGGCATTCATGCGGGTTCGCGCTTCGGCGCGGTTGCCCGATGCTGCGCGCCGCCCGGTAAAGCGGGCAAGGCCGAAGGGCTCCATGTTAACCCCGATGGTTTCGTGCGCTCCGGCGGGCACGCAGTAGGTTTCGTGAAAGATGCCGACGCTGCCGTCGTTGCCAATTGCCTTGTTGAAGGCCGCCCAGGCGGGCCAATGCGATTGCGATCGGTCGCGCGCATAGGCTTCGAGGCTATCGAAATCGCGCCAGTATTGCACCAGCAGCACTGTGCGCAGGCCCTTAAGCATCGGCTCGGCACCGAGGAAGCCGCTCTCCGGGGTCTGGGAAAGTTCGGCCAGCATCGGCTCCATGGCGCGTGCCACCGGGAGCCATTTGCCGATCTTGTGAAAGGCGTTGATCCGCATCCCGATGATAAACATCACCAGTGGGCCCTCGTAGCTATCGGTGAAACGTCCCGCTTCGATCATGGCTTTGATCCCAAACTGCGATAATAGTTGCAATACAAAACTTAATATCGTGTCTTCCCTGATCTTGCAATCGTTCGACAGCGCGAGCGCAGCGGCCTAGATTGCGGGAATGAGCGATTCACCGGACAATTCTGGCCTACCACCCTGGAATATGGGCGATGAGGACGAGGCCAAGCCGAGCGCGGCTGAGCTTGAGGCTGCAGGGCAGAACGCAATGTTCGGCGACCCCGCGCCTGCTGCGGCTCCGTCAAGTGTAGCGGAACCCTCCACGCCTGCACCGGTCGCGCCTGCTCCGATGCCTCCGGCCGCGAATCAGCCCTATCGTGTGCTCGCCCGCAAATACCGGCCTCAGACCTTTTCCGAGCTGATCGGGCAGGAGCCGATGGTGCAGACGCTGTCGAACGCCATCGCGCGCGACCGGCTGGCCCATGCCTTCCTGATGACCGGCGTGCGCGGGGTCGGCAAGACCAGCACCGCGCGGCTGATCGCCAAGGCGCTTAATTGCATCGGCCCCGATGGCGAGGGCGGCCCGACGATCAATCCTTGTGGGGTGTGCGAACCGTGCAAGGCCATCGCCGAGGGCCGTCATATCGACGTGATCGAGATGGACGCCGCCAGCCACACCGGCGTCGACGACGTGCGCGAGATCATCGAGGCGGTGCGCTATGCCGCCGTTTCGGCGCGCTACAAGATCTACATTATCGACGAAGTGCACATGCTCTCTCGCAATGCCTTCAACGCGCTGCTGAAGACGCTGGAAGAGCCGCCTGCACACGTAAAATTCCTGTTTGCGACGACCGAGGTCGACAAGCTGCCGGTGACGGTGCTCAGCCGCACGCAGCGTTTCGACCTGCGCCGCATTCCTGCCGAGCTGCTGGCGAGCCACTTCGCCCACATCTGCGAACTGGAAGGCGTCAAGGCCGAGGACGAGGCCATCGCGCTGGTCGCTTCTGCCGCCGAAGGCTCGGTGCGTGACGGGCTGTCGATCCTCGATCAGGCCATTGCCCATGCCGACATGGATTCGGGCGACGGCGAGACCAAGGTGACGGCCGCCAAGGTCCAGTCGATGCTGGGCCTTGCCGATCGCGGTGCGCGCAGGCGTCTGTTCGAGCATCTGCTGAAAGGCGAAGCGCCCGAGATGCTCGCGGCTGTCGACGGGCAATATGCGCTCGGGGTGGAGCCACTGGCGCTGATCCGCTCCTTGATGGAATTCACTCACAAGATCGCGCTGGCGCAGGTTGCAGGCGGCGAGAGCGATGCGCCTATCGCTGACGAGCGTGAGGCGGTGAGCGATTGGGCTGGGCGGCTTTCGCCGGGGCAGGTGCACCGCTTGTGGCAGTTGCTGCTCAAAGGGCACGAGGAAGTTGCCCGCGCGCCCGATCCGCTGGTGGCGGCGCAGATGGCGCTGCTGCGTGTGCTTCATGCGGCCGACATGCCCGATCCGGGCAAGCTCGCGCGGCAACTGCAGGATATGGCGGCGAGCGGCTCGGTCGGCGCTGCACCTCCAGCAAGCGCATCGGCATCCGGTCCGGCCGCGGCTCCGGTCGTTTCGGCACAGCAGGGCGGGCTCGATTGGGCCGAACTGGTCGACCGGGTCGATCACAGCGGCGCGCTGATCGCAGCCAGCACCATGCGCGACTGGGTGCGGGTGATCAGTCTTGCACCGGGCGAACTGATCTACCAACTGGCCGATGGCATCAGCGACGATCCCTCGCGCGAGATTCGCGAGGCGCTGGTGAAGGCCACTGGCGCAAGCTGGCGGGTCGAACGCGGCGAGGGGCAGGGCGCTCCCTCGCTAACCGAACAGGCCGAGGCGGAAAAGGCGGCGGAGCTGGCTCGGGTGCGCGCTCATCCGCTGGTGCGGGCCACGCTCGAGGCCTTTCCGGGGGCCGAATTCGTCGAAGACACAGAAGCGCCGCGCGGCCATCAACAGTGGAGCCAGCGCGGCTAGAACGAGGACGTAAAGAATGCAGAGCATGGAAGAAATGATGAAGGCCGCTCAGGAAGCGGCGCAGAAGATCCAGCAGCAGATGAGCGATGCGCAGGTGAAGCTCGACAACATCGAGGTCGAGGGCGCTGCGGGTGGCGGTCTGGTAAAGGTCCGCGCCAGCGCGCGTGGGCGCATCATCGGCGTTGCCATCGATGACAGCCTGATGGTGCCGAGCGAGAAGCAGATTCTGGAAGATCTCGTCACCGCCGCCTTCAACGATGCGCGCGACAAGGCCGACCGGGCCGCCAACGAGCAGATGCAGGAAATGCAGTCTGGTCTCGGCCTGCCGCCGGGGTTCAACCTGCCCGGCATGGGGTAGTGCGCTGGCCGGTGGCTGTCGGCTCCGTCCACAGCCCCGGCCTTTCGCCGCATTGCAGGGGCGGGCGGTCGTCCCCATATCCTTGAGCAAACAGAGCTTTCGGATACCCTTTTATGACCGCATTCCCTCTCCTTCCCTTACGCGACATAGTCGTCTTTCCCGGCATGGTCGTGCCCCTGTTCGTGGGCCGCGACAAGTCGGTCGCCGCGCTCGAAGCGGCTATGGCAGGCGATCAGGACATCCTGCTGGTCGCCCAGCTCGATCCCAATTGCGATGATCCCGAGGCCGACGATCTTTACGACATCGGCGTGATCGCGCAGGTCCAGCAAATGCTCAAACTGCCCGACGGCACCGTGCGTGTGCTGGTCGAGGGGCAGGCGCGCGCCAGGATGCTCGAGATGCGCGAAAGCGACGGCTACGTGCTGGCGCAGACCGTGGTGATCGAGGAGCAGACCGCCTCGGGCAGCGAAGTTTCGGCGATGATGCGCTCGGCGCTTGATCAGTTCGCCGAATATGCGCGCCACAACAAGAAGCTGAGCGACGAGATCGAGGGCGAGCTGCGCGACATCGAGGACGCGGGCGCGCTGGCCGATGCCATCGCTGCAAGCCTTGTCGCCAAGGTCGATAGCAAGCAGCAGCTGCTCGCCGAGGCCGATGTGCTGAAGCGGCTGGAGATGGTGTTCTCGGTGATGGAGGGCGAGCTTTCGGTCCTCCAGGTCGAGCGCAAGATCCGTGGCCGCGTTAAGCGGCAGATGGAGAAGACCCAGCGCGAATACTATCTCAACGAACAGCTGAAGGCGATCCAGAGCGAGCTGGGCGGTGGCGAAGGCGAGGAGGGCGACGAGATCGCCGAACTTACCAAGCAGATCGCCGAGACGAAGCTGTCGAAAGAAGCCAAGGCCAAGGCCGAAGCCGAACTCAAGAAGCTCAAGTCGATGCAGCCGATGAGCGCCGAGGCGACTGTCGTGCGCAACTATCTCGATGTGCTGCTGGGCCTGCCGTGGGGCAAGAAGAGCCGCCTGAAGAAGGACCTCGCCAAGGCGCAGGAGGTGCTCGATGCCGATCACTATGCGCTCGACAAGGTGAAAGACCGGATCGTCGAGTATCTCGCGGTGCAGGCGCGCACCAACAAGCTTAAAGGTCCGATCCTGTGCCTCGTCGGCCCTCCCGGCGTGGGCAAGACCAGCCTCGGCAAGTCGATCGCCAAGGCGACGGGCCGTGAGTTTATCCGCCAGTCGCTCGGCGGCGTGCGCGATGAGGCCGAGATTCGCGGCCACCGGCGCACCTATATCGGCTCGATGCCGGGCAAGATCGTGTCGAACCTCAGGAAGGCCGGTGCCAGCAACCCGCTGTTCCTGCTCGATGAGATCGACAAGCTTGGCCAGGATTTCCGCGGCGATCCGGCCTCGGCTCTGCTTGAGGTGCTCGACCCTGAGCAGAACGCGAAGTTCCAGGATCACTATCTCGAACTCGATATCGATCTCAGCGACGTGATGTTCGTCTGCACGGCCAACTCGCTGAACCTGCCGCAGCCTCTGCTTGACCGGATGGAGATCATCCGTCTGGAAGGCTACACCGAGGACGAGAAGGTCGAGATTGCGACCCGGCATCTGGTATCGAAGCAGATCGAGGCGCACGGGCTCAAGAAGGGCGAGTTCACACTCACCGAAGAAGGCCTGCGCGACCTGATCCGCTACTACACCCGCGAGGCGGGCGTGCGCACGCTCGAACGCGAGATCGCCAAGCTGTGCCGCAAGGCGCTGCGCCAGATCCTCGAAGGCAAAACCAAGAGCGTCACCGTGACGCCCGAAAACCTTGCCGATTTCTCCGGCGTGCGCCGCTTCAAGCACGGCGTGTCGGAAGACGAGGCGCAGGTCGGCGCGGTGACGGGGCTGGCCTGGACTTCGGTCGGCGGCGAACTGCTCACCATCGAGAGTGTCACCACGCCGGGCAAGGGCGAGGTGAAGACCACCGGCAAGCTGGGCGATGTGATGAACGAAAGCGTCGCGGCGGCCTTCAGTTTCGTGAAGGCGCGGGCGCCTGCCTATGGCATCAAGCCCAGCGTCTTCGCGCGCAAGAACATCCACATCCACTTGCCCGAAGGCGCGGTGCCCAAGGACGGGCCGAGCGCTGGCATCGGCATGGTCACCTCGATCGTTTCGACCCTTACGGGCATTACCGTGCGGCCCGAGGTGGCGATGACCGGCGAGGTCACGTTGCGCGGCCGGGTGCTGCCGATCGGCGGGCTGAAGGAAAAGCTGCTGGCGGCCCTGCGCGGCGGGATCAAGAAAGTCCTGATCCCGGAGGAGAACGAGAAAGATCTCGCCGAGATTCCGGACAACGTGAAGGAAGGCCTTGAGATCGTGCCGGTCAGCCACGTCGATCAGGTGCTCGAACATGCACTGAGCGCTATTCCGGCCCCCATCGAGTGGACCGAGGCAGACGATCTGGCCAGTCAGCCCGGCGCCGGCGGTAGCGACGCACCGCCGTCGCCGACCGCGCACTGAGATTTTGCTGCGGTGCACCGATCGTGGTGCGCCGCAGCGAATCGCTTGTTTTGCGCGCTGCAAATTCCGACGCCTGCGTTTCGTTCAGTAATTAATGGTAAGCTGGATTACCTAAACCTTCCATTTATCGCAGAATTGCGCCGCTTCGAGTGGCTTTGCCTTTGACACTCGGGGGAAAAGTCGCTCTCTTGCGTCGCCAGCGCGGCGAGTCTGTATCCGCTTCTTGGCTTGCCGCTAGGACACTGGAACGAGGGGTTTCCAACGAGATGAACAAGAACGAATTGATCGGTGCCGTTGCTGATGTCAGCGGCCTGTCGCGGAGCGATGCCACCAAGGCTGTGGAAGGTGTATTTGAGACTATCACCGGTGCCCTGTCGAAGGGTGACGAAGTGCGTCTCGTCGGCTTTGGCACTTTCTCTGTGGCCAAGCGCAAGGCGTCCACCGGCCGCAATCCGCGTACCGGCGAGCCGATGACGATCAAGGCTTCGACCCAGCCCAAGTTCAAGGCTGGCAAGGGCCTCAAGGATGCGGTGAACTAAACCGATCCAATCTTTGTCCAGCCTGCACGGCTGGCAAGATAAGCCGTCCCTTGCGGGACGGCTTTTTCTTTGCGCGGCCTGCGTTCAGTCCACCGCGCGTGTGGCTATAGCATAGAGCGCGATGGCGGCTGCGTTCGAGACGTTGAGGCTTTCCATCGCCTCGCTGATCGGCAGCTTGGCGAGCGCGTCGCAATGGCTCTCGACATTGGCGCGCATGCCTTCGCCTTCCGCGCCGAGCACCAGCGCGACCGGGCCTGCGGGCAGGGCTTCGCCGAGCGTTTCGCTGGCCTCTCCGGTCAAACCGATGCGCCAGTATCCGGCCTCGGCAATCTCCTCTAGCGCGCGCGACAAATTGACCACGCGCACCCACGGAACCTTCTCCAGCGCGCCGGAGGCCGACTTGGCCAGCACTCCGCCTTCGAGCGGGGCATGGCGATCCTGGGTGACGATGGCGGCGGCATCGAAGGCCGCTGCCGAGCGGAGAATCGCCCCGACATTGTGCGGATCGGTAACCTGATCGAGCACGAGAATCGGTCGGTTGTCGTCGCTGTCGAGCACCTCGCTGAGGTGAAGGTCCTCAAGCGGCTCGCATTCGAGCACCAGCCCCTGATGCGGCGCATCGCGCGCGACGAGTCGGGCGAGGTCTTCCGGGCCGGCATATTCGAGGGGGAAATCGGGCGGCAGATCGCCGGACAGACTTTCGATGCCCTCGTGTGTGGCCCAGAGCTTGCGGTGCTGGCGTGCAGGGTTGAGAAGGGCGGCTTCGACCGCGTGACGCCCCCATAGGCGCACGGCTCCCTTGTTCGCACGGCCAGAGCCGCGTCCACCTTTCATGCGTCCTGCGCGACCGCGCAAATTTCGTTTTTCTGACTGTTTTGCCATTTCATGTCCTACTTTCGCGCGCCTAGTGCCAGCGTGACCATTGACAGGCAAGCGGCGCTTCGCCAAAGGGGCGCCTCTCGGCCGGAGCGGCCCTGTTTTCGGGGCCACTTTCGCAGCAGGTTTTAAGCCCTGCATCCGGCATCTGTGTGGACAGGTGGCCGAGTGGTTAAAGGCAGCAGACTGTAAATCTGCCCGCGCAAGCGTACGCTGGTTCGAATCCAGCCCTGTCCACCACCGCCGCCACCCACAGCTTCGATCCCGACAGCGCTCAGGCCCCGCAAACCCGCGCATAAGCCTGCCGCTACGCTTGTAGGCTCAGGTCGGATTCACTAACTTGCACCGATGGCAGGTGAACTGAAAGACAATCGTGGGCGCGGTATTGGCGAGTGGAGCTTTCCGCCCGTCCATCCGGAGGGGCGCCGCTTCGGGCTATTGGCCTTGGCCATCTCGATGATCGTACTGTTCCTGATCGACTGGGAATATCTCGGCTGGCCGCTGCTCGCGCTGACGGGCGGCGTCTTCGCGTTCTTCCGCGATCCGGAACGGGTGGTGCCGCAGGGTGACCGGCTGATCGTGGCTCCGGCCGATGGCATGGTCTCGCTGATCACGCAGGTTCCCCCGCCGGCCGAATTGCAGGGGCCCGACGAGCAGGGGCGTCCCGGTCTTGGCAGCGAACCGGTCACGCGGATCTCGATTTTCATGTCGGTGTTCGACGTGCACATCAACCGCGCGCCCGTTGGCGGCACGATCCGCAGGATCGTCTATGTTCCGGGCCGCTTCCTTAACGCCGATCTCGACAAGGCGAGCGAAGAGAACGAGCGGCAGCATATCCTGATCGAGAAGGCCGATGGTGCTCCTGTGGGCTTTACGCAGATTGCGGGCCTCGTGGCGCGGCGGATCGTTCCTTTCGTGAAACCCGGCGATATCGTTGCGGCGGGGCAGCGGGTTGGGCTGATCCGGTTCGGTAGCCGGGTGGATGTCTATCTGCCTGCCGGGACCGATCCGAAGGTTCTGCCCGGCCAGCGGATGATCGCTGGCGAAACTGTCCTGGCCGAGGTCGGCGCTATGGCCCTGATTGAAGGCGTGAGCCAGTGATGGGGGATACATGAGCGACGAAGATCTCGACCGCAACGAGCTGCCGCTTGAGGACAGGCCGGTGCCGCATGGTCCGGCCTGGCTCGGCCCGAAGGCGAGCGAGGACGAAACGACCCAGCGCTCCCTGTCTCCGCGCGGGCTGTCGATGCGCGCAGTGCTGCCCAATGCGATTACTGCGGCGGCGCTGTGTTCGGGACTTACCGGAATCCGGTTCGCGATCGAAGGCGAATGGGAAAAGACTCTGTTCGCTATCATCCTCGCCGGGATGCTCGACGGGATCGACGGCCGTATCGCGCGCCTGTTGAAGGCGCAGTCGCGATTCGGTGCCGAGCTGGACAGCCTGGCCGATTCGCTCAGCTTCGGGATGGCACCCGCGCTGGTGCTGTTCTTGTGGTCGTTGCAGGACTTGCCCCGCATGGGATGGTTCGCCGCATTGGCCTTTGCCATCTGTTGCGCCCTGCGTCTCGCCCGGTTCAATGCGCAGATCGATGTCGACGAGCAGCCCCACAAGTCTGCCGGCTTTCTTACCGGCGTTCCAGCACCGGTTGGGGCGGGGCTGGTGTTCCTGCCGCTCTATCTGTGGCTCAGCAGTGGTCTGGAGATCTTCCGCGAACCGATATTGGTCGGCGTCTGGGCACTGGCGATAGCGGTGCTGATGATCAGCAACATCGCCACCATGAGCTGGAAGTCGCTGCGCCCGTCCACCGACGTGCGAATCCCTGCCATCGCCCTGTCAGGCCTGATGTTTGCGGCGCTGCTGAGCGAGCCGTGGTGGACGCTGGCACTGATCTGCGTGGTTTACCTCGCCCTGATGCCGCTGGGTATCGTGCGCTACGCCAAGGTCAGGCGCGATCGCGATGAAGCCGCCAGGCCACCTGCGCGAAAACCGCTGGGCGTGGACGAAGTGGAGCAATCGCTGGCCGATCGGCCCGATCGATAAGCGCGAGTTCCGCCCTGATCTTGCGCCATTGCACAAGGCCTTCGGCACCCGAGCGATAGCACACCAGCAGTGACAGACCGGCCAGAGCACCGAAAAAGAGCGAGAGAGCGACAGCAAGGATCATCGTAGTCTTCCTAGTTGCGAATCGCCGGATGTTCCGGCAATGTTCTCGATGTGCCCCTTGTTCTTTTTTTGTTCCAGCACGTCAAGCGGTTTTGCCGCCATTTTGGAACAAATAGCGAAGATCGCCTTGGTTCCAGCGCGGGAAGTGGCGCTTGTGCAGTTGGGGCTGGATTAATTTTCGCAAGGCAGTTAAAGGCCTCCGCGTTGAAGCGGGCTATGCGATTCCCTCGCATGGGCGTTTTTCAGCAAATCCACATGGATGGCACACATCACCGGTGCCGCATCCGGCTTTTTGCCGGGTCCGGTTCCCCGCTATCCAGAGGCTTAACCGGAAAGGAATTTACCTATGGCGGCTCCTACCGTCACGATGCAGCAATTGATCGAGGCCGGCGCACACTTCGGCCACCAGACCCACCGCTGGAACCCGCGGATGAAGCCGTACATTTTCGGCGCCCGCAACGGTGTTCACATCATTGACCTGTCGCAGACCGTGCCGTTGATGGCGCGCGCGCTCGACTTCGTGCAGGCGACCACCCGCGCCGGCGGCAAGGTGCTGTTCGTCGGCACCAAGCGGCAGGCAGCCGAGCCGATCGCACAGGCAGCCCGTTCGTGCGGCCAGCACTTCGTCAACCACCGCTGGCTGGGCGGCATGCTCACCAACTGGAAGACCATTTCGGGCTCGATCCGCCGCATGAAGACGCTGGAAGAGCAGCTGGGTGGCGACACTACCGGCCTGACGAAGAAGGAAATCCTCAACCTCACCCGTGAGCGTGACAAGCTCGAGCTGTCGCTCGGCGGTATCCGCGACATGGGCGGCGTTCCCGACGTCATGTTCGTCATCGACGCCAACAAGGAAGACCTCGCGATCAAGGAAGCCAACGTGCTTGGTATTCCGGTCGTGGCCGTGCTTGACACCAACGTCGATCCCTCGGGCATCGCGTTCCCGATCCCCGGCAACGACGACGCCAGCCGCGCCGTGCGTCTCTACTGCGATGCCGTTGCTGCTGCTGCGGCGAGCGGCCGTGGTGCGGGCGTGGTCGATTCGGGTGCCGACATCGGCGCCATGGACGCGCCGCCCGCTGAGGCTGTCGCCGCCGAAGCTCCGGCTGCTGCCGACGCCTGATCGCAAGGCGCGCCGCTGAATGTAAGCGGCATGTCACACAGGCACTCCAAGGCGCCGGCCAGAACAAGTCCGGCGCCACCGGAACAGAATAAAGGAAGAGAACAATGGCTGCATTTACCGCAAGCGACGTGAAGGCGCTCCGCGAAAAGACCGGCGCAGGCATGATGGACGCCAAGAAGGCGCTCGAAGAGACCAATGGCGACATCGAAGCTGCGGTCGACGCGCTGCGCGCCAAGGGTCTTGCCGCCGTTCAGAAGAAGTCGAGCCGTACTGCGGCTGAGGGTCTCGTCGGCGTGGCCGTCGCAGGCACCAAGGGCGTGGCGGTCGAGGTTAACTCGGAAACCGACTTCGTCGCCAAGAACGACCAGTTCCAGGACTTCGTCCGCAAGACCACCGAGGTTGCTCTGGGTGTCGAGGGCGATGATGTCGAGGCGCTGAAGGCTGCTGCCTATCCCGACGGCGGCACCGTGGCCGACAAGCTGACCAACAACGTTGCCACCATCGGCGAGAACCAGCAGGTTCGCCGCATGAAGAGCGTCGCTGTGTCGAACGGCCTGATCGTTCCCTACATGCACAACGCTGCTGCGCCGAACCTCGGCAAGATCGGCGTGCTGGTCGCGCTCGAGAGCGAGGCCGGTGCCGACGTGCTCGAGCCGCTCGGCAAGCAGCTTGCTATGCACATCGCCGCTGCTTTCCCGCAGGCGCTGAACGCCGAAGGCCTCGATGCCGAGGTGATCGATCGTGAGCGCAAGATTGCGGCAGAAAAGGCTGCCGAGAGCGGCAAGCCGGCCGAAGTGCAGGCCAAGATGGTCGATGGCGCCGTGGCCAAGTATGCCAAGGAAAATGCCCTGCTGAGCCAGGTCTTCGTGATGGACAACAAGACGCCCATCGCTGATGTCGTGGCCAAGGCTGGCAAGGAAGCCGGCACCTCGATCGTGCTGAAGGACTATGTCCGCTTCCAGCTCGGCGAAGGCATCGAGAAGGAAGAGACCGACTTCGCGGCGGAAGTGGCCGCGGCAGTGGCCGGCTGATCCTTTCGATCATTCGAAACAACAAGGCGGCCGCCGGGGGATGCTCCGGCGGCCGTTTTCGTTGTGACAGTTGCCTGTATCAACAGTACGTGCGGTCAGCGGCGACCTCGGCCTCGGTCTTGCCATCCATTGGATCGATGAGCATGAAGTTGTAGTGATCGGTGCTCGGCACGGCAGTCCCGTAGTTCATGAATTTGTGCATCACCGCCGATTGCCCTTCGAAAGTCAGGCGGACATAGCCGAAGCCGGTTGGACTGTGGCAGCCGATATTGCGCGACGAAGCGCCCGTTGCGGGAATCGCTGCCGCGATCTCCGACCACTCGAGGTTGTCGTTGCCGGGGCCGCCGATATTGATTTCGTTCACTACCTCGGCGGTTCCGCTGATCCCGATGTCATAAGTCACTCCGTCAAGACGAATGACGCCCGAGAGTGACTGGTCGGAGCCGTACCAGTTGGGCCGGTGGCTTTCACGCGCACCCCAGCTCGCACCGGGGAAGGCGGCCATGGCGCGCACCCAGCTGCGCTCGTGCGCGGCGGGAGCGATGTTGCGCAGTAGTTGCGCCAGCTGTTCGATACGGGTGCCGGTGAGGGGCGGCGCTGGCGCTTCAGTAGCCCCGGCGATGGCGACAGCGACGGCCTCGCCCGCCGTGGAAGCCCAGGCCGCACAGGCGGTCGGGGCGCCATAATCGCTACCGGTAAAGCGCCGCGGGCCGGGGCAGGCGGAGTCGCGGGCCTCGAGCGAGAGGTCGCTCCACCCTTGCGTGCGCGACGGTTCGAACCCCACGATGCCGTCTTCGGCGATCAGCCGTTTCCAACTGCCGTCCTGCGCCTGGCCGAGGATGGCGAAATAGGCACCGGGCTTTCCGTAACAGGCGGGATCCACATCGGCGATGTGGGCTTCGGCCGCGCCGTCTCCGTTGAGATCGACAAAGGCAATGCGCGGGTTTGACGGTCTTCCGCAGCGGTTGACCGGACGCCCTTCGACCAGCGGGAAGCCTGCTTCGGCAAACAGTTGGATCGCCTGTGCGGCTTCGAGGGCAGGCTGCCGGGCCGGGGACTGCGAAGCTGCGGGCGATATGAACAGCGGCCCGCCCATGAAACCGAGCGCTGCGACCAGAGGTAAGGACAAACTACGCATGACAGGTTCCCCACGATCATCGTCAGAATGTGCGGGGGCAATGATGCCTTGCCGCGATGACGAATGGAAGGCCTTTCGGCTCGATTGCCGAGGCACGTTGCACCCGTGTGGCGAGGTGTAGCCCCTTGGCACGTGCCCCGCGTCTCTCTAAGAGCGCGCAACACCTGCCCACGCCCAAGGAACCCGCGCCCATGCTCCTGCCCGATACCAAACGCATTCTCCTCAAGCTCTCGGGCGAGGTGCTGATGGGCGAGCAGGAGTTCGGCATCGACCCGGAGTTTGTTGCAGGCCTTGCCGAAGAGGTGAAGGCCGCTCACGCGACGGGGCTGGAAATCTGCCTCGTTATCGGCGGCGGCAATATCTTTCGCGGCATTTCGGGCGCGGCCAAGGGCCTCGATCGGACCACGGCGGACTATATGGGCATGATGGCCACCGTCATGAACGCGCTCGCGATGCAGAATGCGCTTGAGAACGCAGGCGTCGAAACCCGCGTGCAGAGCGCCATTCCCATGCCCGCCGTGTGCGAACCCTACATCCGTCGCCGTGCGGAGCGGCATCTGGAGAAGGGCAGGATCGTGATCTTCGCCGCTGGCACCGGCAACCCGTTCTTCACCACCGACACCGGCGCGGCGCTGCGCGCGGCGGAGATGAACTGCGATGCGCTGCTCAAGGGCACGAGCGTCGACGGGGTCTATGACAAGGACCCGAAAAAGGCCGACGACGCGGTTCGTTTCGAAACGATCACCTATTCGCAGGTGCTTTCGGCCAATCTCAAGGTTATGGATGCAGCAGCCGTAGCGCTATGCCGCGAGAACGATATCCCGATCGTGGTGTTCTCGATCCGTGAGAAGGGTAACGTGGCGCGCGTGCTGGCGGGTGAGGGCGTGCAGACGATTGTCCGCAAGGACTGATACAGGCATTCAGGATTTCAGGAATTTTATCATGGCAAAATACGACAAGGCTGACGTTGAGCGCCGCATGGCGGGCGCAGTGGAGAGCCTCAAGAGCGATCTGGGCGGCCTGCGCACCGGGCGCGCGAACACGGCATTGCTCGATCCGGTCGTGGTTGAGGTTTATGGTTCGATGATGCCGCTCAGCCAGGTGGCCACGGTGTCCGCGCCTGAGCCGCGCATGCTCAGCGTGCAGGTGTGGGACAAGTCGAACGTGAGTGCCGTCGAGAAGGGCATCACCAAGGCCAATCTCGGCCTCAACCCGATGAGCGACGGACAGACGATCCGTCTGCCGCTGCCCGATCTCAACGAGGAGCGGCGCAAGGAACTGGCCAAGCTGGCCGGTAACTATGGTGAGCAGGCCAAGATCGCCATTCGCAACGTGCGCCGCGACGCCAACGAAGCGCTCAAGGACGACGAGAAGAAGAAGGAAATTTCCGAGGACGAGCGCAAGCGCCTTGAGGACGAGGTGCAGAAGCTGACCGATCAGTATGTCGCCGATGTCGACAAGGCGACTGAAGCCAAGGAAAAGGAAATTCTGACGCAGTAAGCGGCAGAAAGGTCTCCATGTCCGGAACGTCCTATCCCCGCCATGTCGCCATTATCATGGACGGCAATGGCCGCTGGGCGAAGAAGCGTATGCTGCCGCGCGCCATGGGTCACAAGGCGGGCGGCGACGCGGTCAAGCGCGTAGTCGAAGCCTGCGAGGTGCTCGGGATCGAGTGCCTGACGCTCTATGCATTCAGCAGCGAGAACTGGAAGCGTGAGGCGGAGGAAATCTCCGACCTCATGAACCTGATGCGACGCTTTATTGAGGCCAACATTGCGGACTTCATCGCCAAAGGTTTGCGCTTAAAGATTATTGGCGATTACAAGGCTTTCGATCCCGATATTGTCGCGCGGCTTGAAGATGCTCTGGAGCGGACGGCGGGCGGCCAGCGCACACTGGCGGTGGCGCTGAATTACGGTTCGCAGCAGGAAATCGTTCGCGCGGCCGCGCTGGCGGCTGAGGAGGGTGAAGTTACGGCCTCTGCCATTGAGAAGCACCTCTATACCGCCGACCTGCCGCCGCTGGACCTGCTGATCCGCACCAGCGGCGAGGTTCGCCTTTCGAACTTCCTGCTGTGGCAATCGGCCTATGCCGAGATGCTATTCACCGACGTGCTATGGCCCGATTTTGGCGAGGCCGAACTGCGCGCTGCCTGCGAGGAATTCGCGACGAGGGAGCGCCGCTATGGTGGGCGCTGACCTGTTCATGGACAGATCTCACTGTCCGTTCACCCTGAGCTTGTCGAGGGGTCGTCCTTCCGATTGGCCCGCTGATGTTGAAGCGAAAAGCAGTCCTTCGGGAGCGGGGGCGGGCTTGTGACCGGCGCCAATCGCAAGGCGAAAGGCGCGTCCGACTTGGGCGTGCGGGCCGCGAGTGCGGTGGTCATGCTGGCCGTCGCAGGCGTGGCAATCTGGCTTGGTGGCTGGGTGCTGACAGCGTTTATCGTAGCGGTGGGTGCCGCAGGTTTCTGGGAATTTTTGCGCCTCGCCAAGGCAGCATTCACCGGCAGTGCGCGGCTTGCCTGGACTGCTTTCGGGGCAGTCTACCTCGGCCTCGCCGTTTTCGTGCTGGCGAGCATCAGCGCACAGAGCCTCGCGTGGCTGGTGCTGATCATCAGCGCAGTGATCGCGGTGGATGTGTTCGCCTATTTCTTCGGCCGCTCGATTGGCGGACCGAAGATCGCTCCGCGGATCAGCCCGTCGAAAACCTGGGCTGGGCTTGGCGGCGGAGCCGTTGGGGCGGCGCTGGCGGTCGTTTTGAATTCACAAGTGCCGCGCTGGATCTGCGAATGGCGCGAACCGGCTCCCGCTTTCGTGCATGGCGGTTTTGCCACGGGTTGCAGCCAGTACTGGCAACCCCATGCGGGAGACTTTGCGGCGCTGATCGGGGTCGGAATGCTGATCGCGGTTGTCGCGCAGAGCGGCGACTTTCTTGAAAGCTGGCTCAAGCGCCGCGCCGGGATGAAAGATTCCTCCGATCTTATCCCCGGCCATGGCGGCGTGCTTGATCGCATCGACGGGCTGGTGGCAGTGTCCTTGCTCGTTGGCGTCTATCTGCTCGTCACTGCGCCGCAAATGTTTGGCCTTTCATGACCCGCACCATTTCCATTCTCGGAGCCACCGGCTCCATCGGCGATTCCACGCTCGATCTGATCCGCCGCAACCGCGAGTACTGGCAGGTCGTCGCGCTGACGGCGAATTGTTCGGCGGAAAAGCTGGCGAAACTCGCTATCGAGTTCGATGCCCAAGTCGCTGTTGTTTCTGACGAAGGCTGTCTCGCCGAACTGCGCGAACACCTCGCGGGCACCCAGATCGAAGCCGTCGGAGGCCGCGAAGCGTTGTGCGATGCCGCCGCTCGTCCGGTCGATGTGACTGTGGCCGCCATCGTCGGCTGTGCGGGCCTCGGCCCCGTCATGCGCGCCATCGAGCAGGGCCGCACGGTCGCGCTCGCGAACAAGGAGGCGCTCGTTTCGGCGGGCGACGTGATGATGGAGGCGGTGCGCCGCCACGGAACCACGCTGCTGCCGATGGATAGCGAGCACAACGCGATCTTCCAGTGCCTTGAAGGCAATGCCACGAAGGACGTTCGCTGGATCACGCTCACCGCCAGCGGTGGACCGTTCCGTACCAAGTCGCTGGCCGAACTTGAGGCTGCCACCCCGGCACAGGCCGTCGCGCATCCGAACTGGGACATGGGCGCGAAGATCAGCGTCGACAGCGCCACGATGATGAACAAGGGCCTCGAATTCATCGAAGCCTGGCACCTGTTCCCGGTGGGTCTCGACCGGCTCAGGATCGTCGTTCACCCGCAGAGCATCATTCATTCGATGGTCGAATACCGCGATGGCTCCACGCTGGCGCAGCTCGGCCCTTCCGACATGCGCGTGCCGATCGCCTCGTGCCTTGCCTATCCCGCTCGGATGGACACCCCATGCAAGCCGCTCGACCTTGCGGCTATCGGCGAACTGACCTTCTTTACTCCGGATGAGGAGCGCTTCCCGGCCACGCGTCTGGCGCGCGAGGCGGCGCAGGCGGGTGGCGGCGCACCGGCGGTGCTCAATGCCGCCAACGAGATCGCGGTGGCCGCTTTTCTGGACGGTCAGATAAAATTCACCCAAATTGCTGCATTGGTTGGCTCAGTGCTCGAAAAATTCGGGCCGGATGCGCCTGCCTGCCTCGAAGACGTGCTAAGTGTCGATGCCGAGGCGAGGGTCTGCGCCAAGGAGATGTTGCAAGTTGCCAGATAGTTTTGAATCGGTTCCCCTGTGGATGATGCTGGCCGGCTTCCTGCTGATGCTCGGCCCGCTCGTCACCCTGCACGAGCTGGGGCACTATCTCGTCGGCCGCTGGTTCGGTGTCGGCGCCAAGGTCTTTTCGGTCGGCTTCGGCAAGGAGCTGTGGGGCCGGACCGACAGCCGCGGTACGCGCTGGCGCATTTCGGCGATCCCGATGGGCGGCTATGTCCAGTTCGTCGGCGACATGAACCCGGCCTCCGCGCCCGATCCCGATGCTCCGGCAGAAAGGGGCGCGTTCCAGCACGCCAAGCTCTATCAGCGCGCCCTGATCGTGGCGGCGGGGCCGCTCACCAACCTGTTGATCGCGGTGCTGATCTTTGCCGGTTTTGCGATGAGCTTCGGTGTGCCGAGCACGCCGCCGGTGGTCCAGGCGATCACGCAGGGCTCGCCCGCCGAGGCGGCAGGGCTGGCTCTCGAAGACCGCATCGTCGCGGTCGATGGCGCCGAAGTCGAAAACTTCCAGCAGCTGCAGGAACAGATCCTGCCCTATCCGGGCCGCACGGTCGAACTGACCTATGAACGCGACGGAACCGAGCGCACCACCGACCTTACGATTGCCGATGTCGAGCTGAAGGATCGCTTCGGCAACGCCTCGCGGATCGGACGGATCGGAATCGGTTCGTTCGAACAGGAATTCGTGCGCGAGGGGCCGATTGGCGCGCTCGCCTTCGGGGCCGAGCGCAGCGTCGATCTGATGAGCATGATGGTCACCGGCATCAAACAGATCATCGTCGGTGAACGCTCGGTGGAAGAGCTTGGCGGCCCGCTCACGATCGCGAAGATTTCGGGTGAGCGCCTGAGTCTCGGCCCGCTTCCGTTCGTGGAGCTGATCGCGTTTATCTCGATTAACTTGGCATTCATTAACTTGCTGCCAATCCCCACCCTCGACGGCGGGCATCTGGCTTTTTATGCGGCAGAGGCGATCCGTCGCAAGCCGGCCAGCCCGCGCAGTCAGGAATGGGCGTTCCGCACCGGCATGGCATTCGTGCTAGCGTTGATGTTGTTCGTCACGATACTGGACATTGCCAAGTTGCCGATCTTCGGTAGCTAGGCGGGGATAAGGACGGGTACTCGCTTCCCAATCCGGATGGATTGCTTGATTGCGCTTGGCGCATCGGGCAAGGGCGCATTTCGCGTCATATTCGACCGTTCCCAGCTAGTCAGTTCGGATTTGGCAGGGGCAGGTTGGTTCCGGGGCGTGCGGTGCCGAGATAAGTGGACGGATAATGGGTTCGAAGACAGCGACGCCTTGTGCCAAATTCTTTGCGGCAACCCTGCTGGGCTGCACGATGCTGGCAGGCCTGCCCGGCTCTGCGCTCGCCCAGGAAACTGAGGCCGATAGTCCCCCCGAAGACACTGCGCCGAGTGAGCCGCAGGGTGATGTCATTCGCTCCATCGCCGTCTCGGGTGCGCAGCGGCTCGAGCCGGCCACCATCGTCAGCTATGTTCAGCTGCGCGTGGGCCAGGTTTACACCGCCGCCGCGGCTGACCAGGCACTGCTGGATCTCGCGGCGACCGAGCTGTTCGCCGACTATCAGATCGCCAACAATAACGGCAACGTGGTCATCACGGTGCAGGAAAACCCGGTGATCAACCGCATCGTGCTCGAAGGCAACAAGCGCCTCAAGGACGACAAGATTTACCCTGAGATCAATCTCGCTCCGCGCCAGATCTTCACGCGTTCCAAGGTGCGCGCCGACGTTGCCCGCATTATCGAGCTCTACAAGCGGCAGGGGCGTTTTGCTGCCAGTGTCGAGCCGCAGATGGTGATGCTCGACCAGAACCGCGTCGACGTGATCTTCGAGATCACCGAGGGGCCGAAGTCCAAGGTTCGCCAGATCAACATCATCGGCAACGATGTGTTCTCTGACGGCGAACTGCGCGGCGAGATGGTCACCAAGGAAGCTGGCTTCTTCAAGATCTTCAGTTCGAACACCAGCTACGACCCGGATCGCCTTGCGTTCGATCAGCAGAAGCTGCGCCAGTTCTACCTGACCGAGGGCTATCCCGATTTCCGCGTTGTTTCGGCGGTGGCCGAACTTACGCCCGACAAGCGCGACTTCATCATCACCTACGTGGTGGAAGAGGGTGAGCGCTACAAGTTCGGCGACGTCGAGGTGATCAGCCAGCTGCGCGATTTCAGTTCCGAGGCGCTGACCTCGTCGCTATCCATGCAGACCGGCGACTGGTACAATGCCGAACTGGTCGACAATACGGTGGAAGGGCTGACCGAGACGGCTGGCGCCTTCGGCTATGCCTTCGCCAACGTGCGCCCCGATATCCGGCTCAACCGTGAAACGCTGACGATGGACGTCACGTTCACCGTGGCCGATTCCGACCGGACTTACATCGAGGCGATCGAGATCAACGGCAACACGCTGACGCAGGACAAGGTGATCCGCCGCGAATTCCGCATCGCGGAGGGCGACGCCTTCAGCTCGTTGCAGGTTAACCGCTCGAACGCACGCATCAACTCGCTGGGCTATTTCCAGGAGAACTTCGAGATCGAGCAGGTCGAGGGGGCAACCGCCGACCGTATTCGCCTCGTTGCCAACGTGCAGGAAAAGCCGACCGGCGAACTGTCGCTGTCGGCAGGCTTCTCGAGCCTTGAGAGCTTCATCTTTTCGGGTTCGATCCGCCAGAACAACTTCCGCGGCCGTGGCCAGTCGGTCGGGCTGGGCGTGAACTACTCGCGCTATCAGAAGTCGGGCAACATCAGCTTTAGTGAGCCGCATCTTTTCGACCGTGATATCGCCGGCGGCATGGAAATCTATCGGCAGGAAGTCAACAACGCCTACTATTCGAGCCAGACCGCGACCTATGAGCAGTCTACCACGGGTACGCGGCTGCGCGTTGGCGTTCCGCTGTCGGAGTATTTGAGTGCGCTGGCGAGCTATACGCTGAACTTCCAGGACATCACCGTCGATGAAGATAGCTATTTCGCCGATTTCGACGGCGACGGCGTGGCGACTTGCGAACCCGTACTCTCGGGGCGCTACCTGTGCGAGGCTTTGGGCAGCCGGACGCAATCGATTCTCGGCCTGTCGCTGAGCTACAACTCGCTCAACTCGCGCCTGCGCCCGTCGAGTGGCCAATCGGCGACCATCGGGTTGGACGTGGCAGGCCTGGGCGGCAACACCAAGTATATCCGCGCGCGGGCAGATGCAGCGCAGTACTTCCCGCTGGGCGGCGGCTTTATCGGCTCGCTCAAGGTCGAAGGCGGCTACATCATGGGTTGGGGAAGCCGCGATCCGGATCAGAGCGACGTGCTGCTGACCGATCGCTTCTTCTTGGGCGAATCGCAGATTCGCGGCTTCGACATTCGCGGCGTTGGACCGCGTGTGGTGCGTCGCTTCTACACGCAGGATGAGGAAGGCAACTACACCCTCAATGACCTGTATGACGACAACAACCAGGACGACGCACTTGGTGGCCGGGCCTATTACCTTGCCCGAGCCGAGATCGAGATACCGCTCGGTTCGGGCGCGCGAGAGCTTGGCTTGCGGCCCTCGATCTTTGTCGATGTCGGCTCGGTGTTCGGTGTTGATACGCCGGTGCTCAACTACAACGATCCGAACGACCCGGATAATCAGATCAACATCGCCTTGCGCGATTCCGATGGAAACCAGCTCTACAGCCAGCTCGTCGTCGATAGCTCGGGCTCTCCGGTGCTCGGCACTGACGGCAACGTGCAATACGAGCAGGTAACCAATGCCACGTCTTCAACTGGTGCAGCCAATACCCAGCTCTTCTATAATCTGGGGACATATTTCTACGAAGAATTCGTAGGCAATACCTGGAAGCCTCGCATCACTGCCGGTATTGGCGTCAACTGGAATTCCCCCTTCGGTCCGTTCAGGATCGATCTAGCCTATGCTCTGTCCAAGGAGCGTGGCGACCAGACCAAGACACTCTCGTTCAACGTAGGGACCCAATTCTGATGAAACTTTTGACCAAAACCGCGCTTGCCGCAGGGCTCGCTTTCGCTTCGCTGGCCGCTCCTTTCGCTGCGGCTCCGGCCATGGCTCAGGCGGCGCAGAAGGTGGGCATCGTCAACCTTCCGGCGGTGATCGCCAACTCGTCGGCCTATCAGGGCGCGCAGACCGCGCAGCAGACGACCTTTGCCGCACAGCTCCAGCAGGCTGAGCAGCGCCGTGCCGCGCTGCAGGCGCAGATCAACCCGCTGATGACTGCGTTCCAGACCGCACGTCAGGCGGCGAATCCCGATCAGGCCGCCCTGCAGCAGCAGGCGCAGCAGATCCAGCAGCTGCAGCAGGCTGGCCAGGCCGAGCTGAACCAGATCCTCGCCCCGGTTTCACGTTCGGAAACCTATGTCACCGAGCAGATCGAAGACCGCCTTGGCGCCGCCGTTCAGGCTGCCGCGCAGGCCGCTGGCGTGACGCTGGTGCTCAGCCCCGACACCGTGCTGTGGGCCGACAATTCGCACAACCTCAACGAGGCCGTGCTGAACCAGCTCAACACCGCGCTTCCGAGCGTGCAGGTCACTCCGCCCGAAGGCTGGGTGCCGCGCGAAATGCGTCAGCAGCAGGAAGCTGCCGCCGCTGCGCAGGGCGCTCAGGGCCAGCCGGCCACTTCGGGCCGCTAAGACAGGCATCGACGGGGCAGGGCGCATGAGCGACATCTACGACATCCCGAAGATCCTCAGCGCCCTGCCGCATCGCTATCCGATGCTGCTGGTCGATCGGGTGGTCGAGCTCAACAAGGGCGAGTCCATCCGGGCGGTGAAGGGCGTGACCTTCAACGAAGGGTTCTTCCAGGGCCACTTCCCCGGCGCTCCGATCATGCCGGGCGTGCTCCAGATCGAGGCGTTGGCACAAGCCGCCGGCATCCTCGCTGTGGAGACGCTGGAGTTGGCGGGCAGCGGCAAGCTGGTGTTCTTCATGGCCATCGAGGGCGCTAAGTTCCGCGCTCCGGTTACGCCGGGTTGCCTGCTTGAGCTGGATGCCAGCTTTGTCCAGCAGCGCAGCAAGGTTTGCAAGTTTGCCGGCAAGGCCAGTGTTGAAGGCAAGACCACCTGCGAAGTGCAGTTCACAGCCATGATTGCTGATGCGCCGGAATAGGTTTGCTTTTTGCGCGTCGTTTCGCTAGGGGCGCGCCTTCCCATTTACAGCTGAGGCGGTCGGAACCGCTTCGAGGCTACGAAGGACCAATGCCATGAAGGCCGATATTCATCCCGATTACCACACCATCAACGTCAAGATGACCGATGGTACCGAGTTCCAGACCAAGTCGACCTGGGGCAAGGAAGGCGACACCATGAACCTCGAGATCGACCCGACCAGCCACCCGGCCTGGACTGGCGGTCCGCAGCGTATTCAGGACGGTGGCCGCGTGGCCAAGTTCAACCAGCGTTTCGGCGGTCTCTCGCTCAAGAAGAAGTAAGCGAGCCGCGCCAGCACTGGCGTTTATTCGAAAAGGGCGGCCTTGCGGGGCCGCCCTTTTTCGTTGTGCGCTACCAACCCTCGTGCGGCCACTTGCCATCGGGCGAGGGCGTGAACCGCAGCGAGCCTGCCAGCCGCCGCACGCCGCCGTTGTCGAGCTGGTGAGTCTGGCCGTTGTTGACCGATATCTCGGGGAAGTCCTCGTAGGGGCGTACACCTTCCAACGTGGCGGCATTGACCGCGTAAAGATTCGGGTCGGAGCGCGGCTGATGGAAGCAGTGAATGCCGCATGTCTTGCAAAAATGGTGTTTGGCGACGCCCGTGTTGAAGCTGTAGCAGGCCAGCGAATCCTCGCCTTGCGTCACAGTCACGGCTTCGAGTGGCACATAGGTCATTACAGCGCCCTTCATCGCGCAGATCGTGCAGTTGCAGCGCGATCCGCGCAGCGTCTCATCGGGAAACTCCACGGTGAAGCGGACGGAGCCACAATGGCAGGAGCCCTCTCGGCGATAGGCTGTCATCGGTGTAAGTCCTTCCAGGCTTCGAGATTCCACATGTCGGAAAGCGGATCGATCTGCTCCGTCGCGATCCGCTCGGACGGGGGCCACGGCTCGGCATCGTCGGTGGTGGCGAATGCGGCCTCGCGGCTCTCGACATCGGGCCACAAGGCAATAGCCACCAACTCGCCCGCTGCGTTCTTGCCGATCAACGAGCCCAACCCGCCGCGTGTGCCGAGATCGCGCGTCGCCCGCCGCCAGCGGTCGAGAAAGGCCGCCTCGTGCTCTGCCACAACGCGCCAGCGGTAGATGAAGACGGCTCCGGTCATTCGCTCCATCCCCATGGCTTCTCGCGATACCACTTGGTAATCACGTATTTGACGCCTTTGCGCACCTTCATCCCGTGATGCAGCGTGACCGGGTTGGGGCTGCCATCGTCGCGGCGGTTGTTCCAGCACAGCAGGCGGCCTGTTTCTGGCTTGAACGTCTTGTCGATCACCTTGAACCGCGTCGCGCCCCCGGCCTCGACATCGTTCAGATAGATCATGAACGTCCAGGTGCGGTTGCCTGCGATGTTGCAGTACTTCTGGAAGTCCTCGCCGCCGGGCTCGAAATAGTCGGTGTGCGGCTTGAACTCCTGCCCCACGGCATAGCGCTGCCCCTGTACCGGCTCGCCATGCGCCGGATCGATGCGGTTGAGCGTGTACAACCGCTGTTCGAGGTCAATCACGGCAGGTTCGTCGGCCGGAAGGTCACAGGTTTCGCTGGTGCGGAAGTAATTGTCGCCGTTAGGGTCGGCGATGGTTGAGGGGCGCCGGTCGCGCTCGATCAGGGCGATCAGTTCCTCGCACAGCTCGGGCGGGAGGAAACCGGGCCCCTGAAACAGCGCCAGCCGCGGGTTGGGCATGCGCATCATGCCGGTTGTTTCGAGCAGCACTTCGGGGCTGGTGGAGCCGGGTTGAGTCATGCCTCGGCGTGATAGTGCGCGCAGGGCAGGGTTCAAGCATGAACAATAGTCGCACCTTTTGCGCAATTTTCGCTTTGCAAAACGGGGCGTGTGTGCAAGAGGCGCTCGCCCGTGCTGAAAGCCGCTTGACCGGCTGGCACAGGGACGTAACAGCCCGTGCATTGATCAATGCCTGGCTGGCATGTGGCGATCGTAGCTCAGTTGGTTAGAGCGCCGGTTTGTGGTACCGGAGGTCGGGGGTTCGAGACCCCTCGATCGCCCCATTTTCTCCCAGCATTGCAGGCTCTTGCACTGGGGATTCCCGACATGACTGCGCCCGGCTCTGCCGCCATCTGGACCATGCCCGATTTTGACGAGCACGAGCGCGTCGAGGTCATCCACGACCGTGCCTCGGGGCTCACCGCGATAATTGCGCTGCATTCGACTCATCTCGGCCCCGGCGCGGGTGGCACACGCTTCTGGCACTATCCGCAGCCCCTGGCCTCTGTGCGCGATGCGCTGCGCCTGTCGCGCGGGATGAGCTACAAGAATGCGCTTGCAGGCCTGCCGCTGGGCGGGGGCAAGGCGGTGGTTCTGCTCGACGAGCAGCGGACCAAGACGCCCGAGATGCTCGCCGCCTTTGGCGCTGCGGTAGAGGCGCTTGGCGGGGCCTATGTCACCGCCGAGGATGTTGGCGCGAGCGAGGCTGACATGGAAGCGATCCACCAGCGCACCGAGCATGTCTGCGGTCTACCCGTTGCCGCAGGTCAGGCGGGCGGTGATCCCGGCCCCTACACCGCGCGTGGTATCTATCTTGGCATCAAGGCCGCCGTAGCGCACCGGCTTGGCCGCGCTGACATGGACGGGGTTCATGTCGCGGTGCAGGGCTGCGGCTCGGTCGGCGGCGGCGTGGCGAGGCTGTTGGCGGGCGAGGGCGCGCGGGTGACGCTGGCCGATATCGACAGCGCCAGAGCCGAAGCACTGGCAGCGGAGCTGGGCGGCAGCTGCGTGCCCACCGAAGAGATCATGCAGGTCGCCTGCGACGTGTTCAGCCCCAATGCACTAGGCGCGATTCTCGACGATGCGAGCATCCCGCAACTCGACTGCGCGATTGTGGCAGGCGGCGCGAACAACCAGCTGGCCCGTGCCGAGCACGGCGAAATGCTGCGCGAACGCGGCATTCTCTACGCGCCGGACTATGTGATCAACGCGGGCGGCATCATCAACGTCGGCCTCGAATATCTCGCCCGGCGCGCGGGCGAGAGCTGCTCGGCCAGCACCGTGATGGAGCGGATCGAAGGCATCGGCACCACGCTCACCGCGATCTGGCAGGAAAGCGAGCGTACAGGCACCGGCGCGCATGAGGTGGCAGACAGCATGGCGCGCAAGGCCATTGGTCGCGGGGAATAGCCCCGGTTATCCTTGCTCTGTCGGCGCACTAATGCCAAAGGGACGAACCGCTTGATGCGGCCAAGAAGTTGACTTTGTCCGAGAGATGCACGGCTACGCCAACCCCGCCCGGTTCCTGAAAATCGCCCGCTGGTTCACCATGCCCTTGCTGGTGGGCGGGCTGCTGGTGACTGCCGCGGCGCTGGTCTGGGGCTGGACCACGGCTCCGCCCGACCGGCTGATGGGCGATTCGGTGAAGATCCTGTTCGTCCACCTGCCGGCTGCCTGGCTCGGCATGGGCGGCTGGACGGCAATTGCCATCGCCAGCCTTGTTGAACTGGTCTGGCGTCACCCGCTGGCCGCAATTTCGGCGCGGGCAGTAGCGGTGCCGGGGGCGGTGTTTGCCTTCCTGTGCCTTGCCAGCGGTTCGATCTGGGGCCGCCCGACCTGGGGTACATGGTGGGTGTGGGACGGACGGCTGACCTCGATGCTGGTGCTGCTGTTCCTCTATCTTGGCTATATGGCGCTCACCAATGCGCTGGCCCGCGAAGGCTCGTCGAGCCGGATCGCGGCGATTTTCGGGCTGGTTGGCGCGATCAACGTGCCGATCATTAACCGCTCGGTGGTGTGGTGGAACTCGCTGCACCAGCCCCCCTCGATTACGATGGGCAATTCGGCGATCGATCCGATCTATCTCTATCCGCTGCTCGCCAGCGTGCTCGGTTTCTCGCTGCTGTTCGGCGGCGTCGTTTTTGCACGCATGCGCGCGATCCTCGCCGATGCTCAGGCCGAGGCGCGACTGCGCCGCAAGGCCCAGAAGGCCGAACTGGCCCAAGCCACGGCAGGAGAAGCCTGATGCGCGAAACGCTCGACATGATGGACTTCGTCTATGCGGCATATGCGATTTGCCTTATTGGTACGCTGGCGCTGGCGGGGTGGAGCTTCGCCAGCATGCGCGCGGCCGAAAGGCGCCGCGAGGAGAGTCGCCGGAAATGACCGACAGTGCAACCAAGGGTCTCAAGCCGAAGCATCAGCGGCTGGTGTTGCTGTCGCTCGCGCTGGTGGCGCTGATCGGGGCGGGGCTGCTCGCGGCCTGGGCGCTGCGCAATCAGGCGAGCTATTTTTACCTGCCGAGCGAGATTATCGCCGAAGCGCCTGCTCCCGATCAGGGCGTGCGGCTGGGCGGTATGGTCGAGATGGGCTCGATCGAAGAACAGCCTGACGGGACCACCATCCGCTTTATCGTCGAAGACGGCACGGCCAAGGTGCCGGTCAGCTTCACCGGCATCGCCCCGGCGCTGTTCGTCGAGGGCTCGGGCGTGGTGGCCGAGGGCAAGATGAGTGCCGACGGCGTGTTCGTTGCCGATAACCTGCTCGCCAAGCACGACGAAAATTACATGCCCAAGGAGCTGGACGGGATGACCCAGGAGCAGGTCCGCAAGCAGGTGGAAGCGACGCTCGAATGATTCCCGAGATCGGTCTTGCCGCGCTGTGGCTCGCCGCCGCGCTCGCTGCCTTGCAGCTGTTGGGCGGCTTGCTCGGCGCTGGCGAGAACGGTCATCCGCTGGCGGGCGTCGTGCGTCCTGCGGCAGTGCTGCAGGCGGGGCTGTGCGGGCTTTCATTCCTGTGCCTGCTCTATGTTTTCGCGCTGACCGATCTGTCGGTGTTGCTGGTGGCGAACAACTCGCACTCGATGAAACCGCTGATCTTCAAGCTGGCCGGAGCCTGGGGCAACCACGA
This sequence comes from Erythrobacter sp., assembly GCA_027311945.1. GTDB lineage: Bacteria > Pseudomonadota > Alphaproteobacteria > Sphingomonadales > Sphingomonadaceae > Alteraurantiacibacter. Next base: position 35,734 of record DAICXZ010000005.1, on the reverse strand, counting down.
GGGCTCGATGCTGCTGTGGGTCACGGTGATGGCGCTGGCGGGCGGGGCGATTGCGCTGATCGAGCGCCGCCTGCCCGAGCGGACCATGCTGGCGACGCTCGGCGCGCAGGCCTTTGTCGGACTGGGCTTCTATGCCTTCCTGCTGCTGTCCTCCAACCCGTTCGAGCGGCTCGTGCCCGTGCCGCCCGAGGGCAACGGGCTTAACCCGCTGTTGCAGGACATCGGCCTCGCGTTCCATCCACCCACGCTTTACGTCGGCTACGTCGGCCTGTCGGTGGCCTTCAGCTTTGCCGTGGGCGCGCTGTTGACCCGTTCGGTCACGCCCGAGTTTGCCCGCGTGATGCGGCCCTGGGTGCTGGGCGCGTGGATATTTCTCACCATCGGCATCACCGCCGGATCGTACTGGGCTTACTATGAGCTGGGCTGGGGCGGCTGGTGGTTCTGGGACCCGGTCGAGAATGCCTCGCTGATGCCGTGGCTGGCGGCGACGGCCTTGCTGCATTCGGCCTCGGTCCTCGCCGCGCGCGATGCCTTGCGGACATGGACCATCATGCTCGGCGTGGTGGCCTTTTCGATGAGCATGGTCGGCACCTTCCTCGTCCGCTCCGGCATTCTTACCAGCGTCCACGCCTTTGCGGTCGACCCCGAGCGCGGCAGCTTCATCCTGGCGCTGCTGGCGATCAATATCGGCGGCGCGCTGGCCGTGTTCGCCACCCGCGCCAGCACTGTCTCGGAAGGCGAGCGCTTCTCGCCGATGAGCCGTGAGGGCGCGCTGGTGGTCAACAACGTGATGCTCTCGGCGATCCTCGGCATTGTGCTGCTGGGTACGCTCTATCCGCTGCTGACCGAAGCCTTCGACGTGAAGGTTTCCGTGGGGCCGCCTTACTTTGATCCGGTTGGCGCGATCTTCTTCTATCCGATGCTGGCAGTGCTGGTGATCGGCCCGCTGCTGCGCTGGCGGAAGGATTCGTTCGCTCGCGTGAAGTGGCCGGTTCTGATTGCCGCCGCGCTGGGGCTGGCGGTTCTTGTTGCGGCTGCGCTGCTGAGCGACATTTCACTGCTCGCATTGCTCGGTCTCGCGCTTTCGGTCGCGGTGGCCGTGTCGAGCTTCGTGCCGCTGCGTGGGCGTTCGCTGCGCCGGTTGCCGATTGCGGTCTGGGGCATGTGCATCGGCCATTTCGGGCTCGCTGTGGCGCTGTTCGGGATGTCTGCCGATAGCGCGTTCCAGCAGGAGCGCCTGATCGCTTCCAACGTTGGCGATGTGGTGAATATCGGCCCGTGGCAGGCGCGGCTCGATGCGGTGAAGCCCGCCGCAGGCCCGAACTGGGTTGCGATGGAGGCCGAAATGAAGGTCTCCTATCAAGGCGGCGAATGGCGCGATGCGCGTCCGCAGGCCCGTCATTTCTGGACCCCGCCGCAGGAGACCAGCGAAGTGGCACTTATCACGCGCTGGAATGGCCAGCTGTATGTCGCCATCGGCAACCAAACGCAGGATGGGCGCTGGCAGCTCCGCCTGTGGTGGAAGCCGTTTGTCACCTGGATCTGGTATGGCGGCCTGCTGATCGCTCTGGGCGGCTCGCTGGCGCTGGTCGGGCGCGTGGCAGGCGATCTGCGCCGCCGTTCGGCGAAGGGCAAGCTGGCCGAACGCCGCGAAGAGCAGGAGGCAAGCGCATGAGGAAAGTCCGGATCGGCCTGTGGGTGCTGGTCGGCATTGCTGCCTTCCTGTTCGGGCTGTTCGCCTATCAGCTGAGCCAGCCCAAGGACGAATTCGTAAAGAGCGCGATGATCGGGCAGGGGATTCCCGCCTTCGATCTGCCCGCCGCAACGGCCAGCCGTCCGGCGCTTTCGAGTGCCGATCTGGCGGATGGCAAGCCCAAGCTGCTCAACATCTTCGCCAGCTGGTGCGTTCCGTGCGCGGCCGAGGCCCCGCAGCTCGCTGAGCTTGAGCGGGCCGGTGCCACGATCGTGGGCGTAGCGATCCGCGACCGCGAGGAGGACGTGGACCGTTTCCTTGCCACTTATGGCAATCCCTTCGCCCGCATCGGGCGCGACGACATTTCCGAAGTGCAGCTTTCGCTCGGCTCCTCGGGCGTGCCGGAGACATTCGTGATCGACGGGCAGGGGCGCATTACCTACCAGCATATCGGCGATATCCGTCCCGAGCAGGTCAGCACGATCCTCGAAGAACTGCGCAAGGCCGGGGCATGAGGCGGCTGGTTGCTCTTCTCGCGCTGATCCTCGCGCTGCCGCTTGCCGTGCCGGTGCTGGGGCAGGATAGCCTGCCGCCCGCGCCCTATGCCTATCAGCAGCTCGCCGATCCCGCACTCGAAGCCAAGGCGCAGGACCTGATGATCACGCTGCGCTGCCTCAAGTGCCAGAGCCAGTCGATTGCCGACAGCGATGCACCGATGGCGGGCGATATGCGCCATCAGGTCCGCACCCGCATTGCCGCCGGGGAAGAACCGGAAGCGGTCCGCGCATGGCTGGTGTCGCGTTATGGCGACTATGTCAGCTACAAGCCGCATCTGAGCAGCTCCACCTGGCCGCTGTTTGCGATCCCTGTCATCGTGGTGCTGGTGGCGGGCTTTGCCATTGCCCGGCGGATGAGGGCTCGCAAGTGACCTGGCTGATCGTCATTGCAATTGCCGCGCTGGCCTTTGTCGCCGCGGTTTTCCTGTTCAAGCTCGAGAAAACCCTGTGGTCGAGCCTGCTGGCCGCGCTGGCGGTCGGGTTGGCGGGCTACTCGCTTCAGGCCAGCCCCGGCATGCCCAGCGCCCCCAAGGCGGCGGGTGAGAACCGGGCCGCGCCGCTGTTCGACGTGGTCGAGGTGCGCCGCGAACTGCTGGCAAGCGACGAACGCTCGCGCGCCGACTTCATCGTCACCGCTGATGCTATGGCGCGTGAAGGGCGCTATCAGCAGGCGGCGCAGTTGCTGGCCTCGGTCACGCGCAAGAACCCGCAGGATTTCGAGGCCTGGATTGCCGAGGGCAATGCGCTGGTCGAACATGCCGACGGCGTTCTCACCGTGCCCGCGCTTTTCGCCTACCGGCAGGCCGCCGAGCTGAAGCCCCGGCACCTCGCGCCGAATTACTTTCTCGGCGTGGCGCTGATCCGGCAGGGGCGGTTGCTTGAGGCGCGGCAGGTCTGGGCCGATTCGCTCGCCGCTGCCCCCGAAGGGGCAACCGGGCGCGAAATTGTCGCGCAGCAGCTGGAGCGGCTCGATGCGATGCTGGCCGCCGTATCGCAGATGGAAGAGGGCAACGGGCCTGCGCCGGGCGATTCTCCTGATCCGTCCGGGCAGTAGACACATGGTCTGCCCGCGATTGCACCGGGTTTGCCACACTGCTAAGCGGCGCGCTTCGCAATTGCACACAAGCGACATGAGTCGAAATCCTCGATGAGCGTAGCCGGGTCCGACCGCACCAGTGCCAAGCTGAAACTCGCCGTCGGTGCCGTGGGCATCGTGTTCGGCGATATCGGCACGTCGCCGCTCTACGCGTTCCGCGAAACGTTCCGCGGTGCGCATCATCTGCCCATCGACGACATGCACATCTTCGGTGTGCTCAGCCTTATCTTCTGGTCGATGACGATCGTGGTATCGCTGCAATACGTCACCATCCTGATGCGCGCCGACAACAAGGGCGAGGGCGGCTCGCTGGCGCTGGTGGCGCTATTGTCGCGCCATGTCGGCAAGTCGAAGCACAGCTGGCTGGTGGTAATGCTCGGCGTGGCGGCGACGGCGCTGTTCTACGGCGATTCGATGATCACCCCGGCGATCTCGGTGCTCTCGGCGGTCGAGGGTCTGACCGTAGTCGACAGCCGGCTTGACGACCTGGTTATCCCGATCGCGCTGATCCTGCTGATCGCGCTGTTCGTGTTGCAGAAGCGGGGCACGGCCAAAGTCGGCGCGATGTTCGCGCCGGTGATGGGGCTCTATTTCCTGGTGCTGGCGGGGCTGGGCATCTGGTACATCGTCCAGAGCCCGCAGATCCTGTGGGCGCTCAATCCCTGGTATGCCTACCAGTTCTTCCTCACCGACAAGTGGTTCGCCTTCCTTGCGCTGGGCTCGGTGGTGCTGGCGGTGACGGGTGCCGAGGCGCTCTATTCCGACATGGGCCACTTCGGACGCGGGCCGATGCGGCTGTCGTGGTTCGGCTTTGTGATGCCGTGCCTGCTGCTCAACTACTTCGGGCAGGGCGCGATGATCATCGGGCTGGGCGATGCGGCGGCCGAGGATGCGATCCTCAACCCGTTCTTCTACCTTGCCCCCGAGGCCTATCGCCTGCCGCTGGTGATCCTCGCCACCTGCGCCACCTTCATTGCCAGCCAGGCGGTGATCTCCGGGGCCTTCTCGATCACCCATCAGGCGATCCAGCTCGGCTTCGTACCGCGCCTGTCGATCCGCCACACCAGCGACGAGCATCACGGCCAGATCTATATCCCGGTGATTAACTGGGCGCTGATGGTGGCGGTGATCCTGCTGGTGCTGTTCTTCCAGAAATCGTCCAACCTCGCGAGCGCCTATGGCATTGCAGTGACCGGCGCGATGACGATCGACACGCTGCTGATGGCGGTGCTGTTCGTCAGCGTGTGGAAATGGAAGTGGTGGCTGGCAGCGCCGGTTGTGGCGGTGTTCCTGCTGGTCGACGGGGCCTACTTCGTGGCCAACCTCACCAAGTTCGGCGATGGTGGCTGGTTCCCGCTCATGATCGGCGGCATCGCTTTCACCTTGCTCACCACCTGGTCGAAGGGACGAAAGCTGATGCGCGATCGGATGAGCGAGTTCTCGCTCCCGCTCGACATCTTCGCCAAGTCCGCCCGGTCGAGCACGGCGCGGGTGGAAGGCACGGCGATCTTCCTCGATTCGGCGACGGCGGGTACGCCCTCGGCGCTGCTGCACAACATCAAGCACAACAAGGTGCTGCATGACCGCGTGGTGGTGTTGACGGTGAGAATTGCCGACACGCCCTATGTCGACCCCGATGCGAGGGTCGACGTGATGGAACTGGGCGATGGTTTCTATCGCGTCACGTTGCACTATGGCTTCATGGAAGAGACCAATATTCCGCAAGTGCTCGACAACCATCGGATTTGCGGTGGTCCGTTCGACATGATGAAGACGAGCTTCTTCCTCTCTCGGCAGACGCTGCTGTCGGCCGACAAGCCCGGGATGATGGTCTGGCGAGAAAAGCTGTTCTCCTGGATGATGCGCAACTCGACCACCGCGATGGAGTTCTTCGGCTTGCCGACGAACCGTGTGGTTGAACTGGGTAGCCAGGTCGAAATCTAGCCCGCGCCAGCGCGGCGCGGTTGGTTGACAAAGTTGACACCCTGTCTGCGCTCGAAGGGCGCGATTTTCCGCAGAAACGCTGAGCTTCGCGCGCTTGCGACGAAGTTGACACCTGTGCGGGATTTGCGCGGCAGCAGAGGAGGGCGAGGGGGATAATCACACCCCCCGCCAAGCACATCGCAGTGTCTGTAGGAAAGCTCAGTCGTGCGGCGGGTTCTGCACGACTTCTTCTTCATCCCCCAGCGACAGCCCGTGCTTCAGCAGCATCGGGATCTGGGTGAAGGTGAACAGGAACGACAGCGGCATGAACAACCACAACTTCGCCGCCAGCCAGCTCTCGAAGCTCAGCGTGTAAATCAGCACTGTGTTGAGCACGGCGAGGACCAGGAAGAACACGCCCCAGTTGCGGCTGAGCTTGAGCCAGCCTTCGTCGGTCAAACCTTCGAAGGCGGTTTCCAGCAGCACCTTGAGCAGCGCCTTGCCCTTGAGCCAGCCGCCAAGCAGCATTACGCCGAATCCGAGATAGATCACGGTCGGCTTCCACTCGATGAAGCGTTCGTCCTGAAAGTAGATCGTCAGCGCGCCGAAGCCGACGATCAGAACGGTCGAGAGCCACAGCATCGGGCTGATCTTGCCGAGCCGCAGCTTGCTCACCGCCAGCGCCACCAGCGAGGCGACGATGAAGGCTCCGGTGCCCTTGACCACGGCGAGGATCTCGCCCGCCGCGTCCTCACCTTCGCCATCGGGCGAGAACCATTTGTAGGCGAGGAAGAACACCAGCAGCGGGCCGTAGTCGACCGCGACGTTGAGCCAGCCGCTGGCGGGTTTTTTCTTGATGGCTTCGGTGGTCATCTGAACAATTGTATCCCAATCCGCTCGCCCTGAGCTTGTCGAAGGGCCGTCCTTGTTTCGGGCCGTGGTGCTTGAAGAAAGAACGATCCTTCGACAAGCTCAGGATGAGCGGGGTTGTATAAGACTGCAGGCCTCAAGCCACCCCGGCAATCACGCGCGCGACCAGATCGGGGTCGAACGGGCGCAGATCGTCCAGTTTCTCGCCCACGCCGATGGCATGGATCGGCAAGCCATATTGCTCCGCCGCCGCCACCAGCACTCCGCCGCGCGCGGTGCCATCAAGCTTGGTCATGATCAGGCCGGTGACGCCCGCCACCTCCTTGAAAATCTCGATCTGCGACAGCGCGTTCTGGCCGTTGGTGGCATCGAGCACCAGCACCACGTCGTGCGGGGCCTCGGGGTTGAGGCGGCCCAGCACACGGCGGATCTTGGCCAGTTCGTCCATCAGCTCGCGCTTGTTCTGGAGGCGGCCGGCGGTGTCGACCACCAGCGCGTCGATCCCGGTGTCGGTCGCCTGCTTCACCGCGTCGAACACGATCGAGGCCGGGTCGCCCCCTTCGGGGCCGGTGATGATCGGCGCGCCGATCCGCTCGGCCCAGACCTTCAGCTGGCCGATGGCAGCAGCGCGAAAAGTGTCGCCCGCAGCCAGCAGCACGCCGTAGTCGTCTTCCTGAAACCAGTGCGCGAGCTTGGCGATGGTGGTCGTCTTGCCCGAGCCGTTGACCCCGATCACGAGGATCACCTGCGGACGCGGGAAGGCCGTGATTTCCAGCGGCTTGGCGACGGGGCGCAGGATCGCTGCGATCTCTTCGGCCACCGCCTCCTTCAGCTCCTGCTCGGTGATGGTGAGGCCGAAGCGTTTCTCCGCCAGCTTGGCGCGAATGCGCGCGGCAGCTGATGGCCCGAGATCTGACAGGATCAGGGCATCCTCGACATCGTCGAGCGTGACATCGTCGAGCGTGGCCGAGCCGACCACGCCGGTGAGGTTGTCGGCAAGGCGTTCGGAGGTCTTGCGGAAGCCGCCAAACAGCTTCTGCGTCCAGGACGGAGCGCTATCGGTCAAACGAGCAGGCCTTCTGTCACTTGGGTGGGAGTTAGGGCGATGATTGTGCCGGGCGCGGTGCCGTGGGGCAGCTGCACCCGTGCGAAGTTGCCAGCATAGCCGGTGCCATCCCTTTCGGTAAGCACGGATAGCCGTTCGCCCACAAGGCTTTCGAGCCACGCCGCGCGGGTTTTGGCGACAGCATCGCGCAGCTCTGCCGCGCGCTGGCGGATCACGCTCTTGTCCACCTGCGGCATCTGCGCCGCCGGGGTGCCGGGGCGGGGCGAATAGGGAAACACGTGGCCATGCACGACCGGCAGCTCGGCGATGATCGAAAGGTTGTCGGCGTGGTGCGCCTCGGTCTCGGTCGGAAACCCGGCGATAATGTCGGCACCCACGGCGATTTCAGGCCGTGCCGCCTTGAGCCGGGCCACGAGATCGAGCGCTTGGGCGCGGCTGTGGCGGCGCTTCATGCGCTTGAGGATGAGGTCCGCGCCGTGCTGCAACGACAGGTGGACATGCGGCATCACGCGGGGCTCGTGTGCGATGAGGTCGAACAGCGCGGCGTCGATCTCGATCCCGTCAAGCGAGGACAGGCGCAGCCGTGGTAGCTGGGGGAAAGCGTCGAGCAGCGCGCTAACCAGCGTGCCGAGTGCGGGAGAGCCCTGATGATTTTGGGGCAGGTCATGCCCCCAGCTGGTGAGGTCGACCCCGGTCAGCACCACCTCGGGCGCGCCCTGATCGAGGTGTGCCTCCACTTCCATCAGCACCTCGGCCACGCTCAGCGAGCGGCTCGCGCCGCGCCCCTGCGGGATGACACAGAAGGTGCAGGAATGGTCACACCCGTTCTGCACGGCGATAAAGGCGCGGGTGCGTTGAAGCGGCGGGGTGCGCCCCGGCTCGGGAACGTTCCAGGCGCGTGCGTCGAGCTTGTCGGCATTGGCGATCAGGCCGTCGACCTCCGGCATGGCGGCGAGCTGCTGGCGCTCGATATCGGCGGCGCAGCCGGTGACGAGCAGGCGCGCATCGGGGTTGGCGCGGCGCGCGCGGCGGATCGCCTGCCGGGTCTGGCGCACGGCCTCGGAGGTGACAGCACAGGAATTGACCACCACCAGATTGCCTTCGCCAGCCACCAGCGCGCGGATACGCTCGCTTTCGGCGATGTTGAGGCGGCAACCCAGAGAAATAACCTCGGGAGAAACAACTTCAGGCGCTGGGTTCAACTGAAGTCGTCCCAGGCAAAGCTGCCGCAGAAGCTGACGGTGGCGGGGCCGGTCATGGTGATGCGGTTATCCTCGCCCCAGCCGATCCGCAGCGGACCGCCGGGGAGCATGACCGTCACCTCGCGCCCGGTCAGGCCGCGCCGCATCGCTGCAATGGCCGTGGCGCAGGCGCCGGTGCCGCAGGCGCGGGTGAGGCCCACTCCGCGCTCCCACACGCGCAGACGGATCGTTTCGCGGTCCACAATGGTCGCCACGTTGACGTTCACTCGCTCGGGGAAGACGGCATCGTGTTCGATCTGTGGGCCAAGCGCGTCGAGCGGCACTGCATCGCAATCGGGCACGAAGAAGATCGCATGCGGATTGCCGACGTTTACCGCTACGGGCCGCTCCAGCTCATCCCAGCCGAGCGGCATGGCCAGCGTGTCCATCGCATAGGCGAGCGGGATCTGCTCCCAGCCGAAACGCGGCTCGCCCATGTCGACGCTGATCCCGGCGCTATCGGGACGGGTGGCAATCGTGCCGCCAAGCGTCTCCAGCGTGGCTGGTTCGCCCAGCAGCAGGCCGACCGCTCGGCTGGCATTGCCGCAGGCTTCGACCTCGCCGCCATCGGCATTGTGGATGACCATGCGGCAGCTGGCGCTGGTGCTCGGCTTGAGCAGAATGAACTGGTCGCAGCCAATCCCGATATGGCGGTCGGCCAGCTGACGTACGCGCTCGGGCGTGAAGGCGGGCAGGCGATCGGAGCGGTCGTCGATGACCACGAAATCGTTGCCCAGCCCATGCATCTTGGTGAACTCTACGCGCATGCCCCGCCAAGTAGGGCGCGCGCCGCCCGGTGGCAATGGCTGCGGGGCCGGGAAGCCATTCAGCTGGCCAGGCGACCTGCGAGATGAAGCGGGGGCGTAGTGCCCGGATTCTTGGCAGAAGATGCGGACAGCTCGCTTGCCGGAACCGCACCTGCGGAGCACTTGGGCAGCCCGCCGCGCGCCAGCCTTTCGCGCGTTGCGGCTGCGTCCTCGGGGCGGCCATAGAGATAGCCCTGACCCTTGAGCTGGCCGAATTTCCTGAGCGCCTCAAGCACTTTAGGCGTTTCGATCCCTTCGGCGGTTATCGGCAGGTCCATCCCATGGCCGAGCGAGACGATCGCCTCCACCAGTTCGCTGCCCTTGGTGCTGTTGCTCAGCTCGGCCACGAAGCTGCGGTCGATCTTCAGGCGGTCGAACGGCAGGTTGCGTAGTTGGGCAAGGCTTGCATAGCCGGTGCCGAAATCATCGAGGCTTATCTTGATGCCCTGGTTCTTCAGACTTTCGGCAATCGCGCGGACGGCAGCGACGTTTTCGTGCAGCGAGGTCTCGGTAATCTCGACTTCGAGCCGGGTCGGCGGGAAGCCGGTCTCAATCAACATGTTCAGCAGCTTCTGCGCGAAGGAAGGATCGCGCAGCTGGATGGGCGAGATGTTCACCGACAACGTCAGGTGCGGGGCCCAGTCCTGAGCGTCGCGCAGAGCCTGACGGATAAGCGATTCGGAAAGGTCGGAAATCAGCTCGCATTCCTCGGCGACGGGAATGAACACGTCCGGATTGACGAGGCCATACTGCGGCGATTTCCAGCGCGCCAGCATCTCGAAGCCGACCAGTTCGCCGGTCATGATGTCGATCTGTTGCTCGTAATAAGGCAGGAATTCCCCCTGAGCGATACCGCGGCGGATGGCACCTTCAAGCTCGTTGCGCAGACGGAATTCACTCTCCATCGCACTTTCGAACCAGAAGAACCGGTTTCGTCCGCGCTTCTTGGCCTGATACATCGCGATGTCGGCGCAGTGGATGAGGGCTTCGGCCGTATGGTCCGCCGCCTCGGCCTCGCTATCGGCTGTTGACGCAATGCCGAGCGAGGTGCTGACCTCGGCTTCGAGGCCCTCGTGCCTGATCGGCATTTTGACCAGCTCGATAATGCTTGCGGCGACCTTCTCGACGGTTTCGCTGGCCTTGCTGCTGTAGGCCATGGCGCAGGCAAATTCATCGCCCCCCATGCGGATCATGATACTGCTGTCAGGCAGCGCCGTATCGAGCCGTTCGGCAACGCACTGCAGCACGCGGTCGCCAAGCTGATGGCCCTTGAGATCGTTGACCTGCTTGAAGTTGTCGAGATCGAGCACCATCACTGCCACCTCGTTTCCGTTGGCGGCAGCTTCGGACAGCAGCCGGTCAATGGCAGGTAGCCCGGCGCGCCGGTTCAGGCTGCCGGTGAGCGGATCGATTTCGGCCAGTTGCTGCGCGCGCTGTTCGGCAAGCCGCCTTTCGCGCACTTCCTTGTTGAGGTCGTTGTATCGCCGCCAGCCAAAGATCACCAAGGCGATGTTGAGCAGGACGGCGTTGGAAAGCAGGATGTCGGGCGAATAGCTGTCGGTCATCCAGGAGTGGACGATCTTCGGCATCAGGTTGCCGCCGGCGCCGACGAACAGGATGATCGCCGCCGTGACGATGCCAAGCGCTACAACGTCATGGTCTGCCTTGCCACGGCGGCCATCCGACGGGGTTTTTACGTTGTCCTGTTTCATAGGCAGCTCTTATCGACGGACCTTGAATTTCATCACTGTTTGTCGCGCCACACAATCAATATCCCGTTAATTGCGCACACGCAGTCAACCGTCTAGGCCCGGTGGCAGAAGAAGGAGGGCTAATTTTGCATCGCTGGCTGATCAAATCCGAACCGTTCAAATACGCGTGGGACGACCTCTTGCGCGATGGTGAAACGGTCTGGGACGGGGTTCGCAACCACCGCGCCGCCAACAACCTGCGCACGATGCAGAAGGGTGATCTCGCCTTTTTCTACCATTCGAACAAGGGTTTGGAGATTGTTGGCATTGCCGAGGTGAGCGAGGACGGCCTGATCGATCCGACCGATCCCGAAGGCAAGTGGCCCACGGTGAAGTTCAAGCCGGTCGAGCCGGTGCCGAGCCCGGTGACGCTGAAGGCGATCAAGGCCAATCCCGCGCTTGAGGGAATCGAACTGGTGCGGCTTGGCCGCCTGTCGGTGGCCGAGCTGACGGTTAAGGAATGGGACGAGATTCTGCGTATGTCGAAGGACGCCGCCTAGGCTGAGCGCAGACCGCTGATCGTCGCGCCGCCTGCGCTGAGCTGCTCGATATCGGTCAGGCAGTGGATCAGGCGCAGGCCATCGCACTGCATGGCCTCCCTCAGCGCTTCGTCGAATTCGGCATTGGTGCTGACCGTTGCGGCCCAGGCGCCGTAGCTGCGTCCCATCATCGCAAAGTCCGGGTTGGCGAGGCGAGTCGCGGATACCCGGCCAGGATATGCGCGCTCCTGATGCATGCGGATCGTGCCATAGGCTGAATTGTCGAACACGATTACCAGCATGCTCGCGCCGTGCTGGGCAGCTGTGGCCAGTTCCTGCGCGTTCATCAGGAAGTCGCCGTCGCCGCAGACCGCGAGTACGCAGCGATCAGGAAAGCGCAGCGAGGCGGCAACGGCGGCCGGAATGCCGTATCCCATCGCGCCAGCCGTAGGGGCGAGCTGCGAGGGAAATCCGGCATAGGGCCAGTAACGGTGCCACCAGCCCGAGAAATTGCCCGCGCCGTTGCAGATAATCGAATCGGCGGGAAGCAGCTGGCGCGCGGTGGCCACTGCGCGGGCGAGGTCGAGCGGGAACAGCGCTTCTGCGCGCGGGGTGTTCCATTCGCACCATTCGGCGTGCGCCTGCGCCCCGGCATCGAAGGGGATGATGCTGCCATCATCCCACAGCGCGGCGCTTTCGGAAAATTCGGCGGGGTCGGCGCAGATGGCAAGATCGGTGCGATAGACGCGGCCCAGTTCCTCGGGGTCGGGGTGGACGTGGACCAGCACCTGATCGGGATGGTCGGGCGTGATGAGCGTGTAGCCGTCGGTGGTCGCCTCGCCCAGCCGCGCGCCGACGACCAGCACCAGATCGGCCTCCTTGATGCGGCTGACCAGCTTGGGATTGGGGCCGTAGCCGAGGTTTCCGGCGTAAACGGGCGAGGAAGGCGGCAACGCATCCTGCCGGCGAAAGGCGGTGGCGACGGGCAGGCCGATCCGCTCGGCAAACGCGGTGAAATAGCTGCGCGCCTTTTCGTGCCAGCCCGCACCGCCGACAATCGCCAACGGCGCCGCAGCATCGCCGATCATGGCCATCAGCGCGGATAGCGCATCGGGGCAGGGTGGCTGGGCCGGGCGCACCACTGCAGGGCGCGGGGCAGCGGCAATCTCGGCCTCGTGCAGCATGTCCTCGGGCAGGGCGAGCACCACTGGTCCGGGGCGGCCCGCAATGGCAGTGGACCAGGCCCGCGCGACATATTCAGGGATGCGCGCAGGATCGTCGATCCGCGCGGCCCACTTGCAGATGGGGCCGAAGAAGGCCGAGAAATCTATCTCCTGAAAGCCTTCCCGGTCGCGCATGGAGCGGTCAACGTCGCCGATGAACAGGATCATCGGCTGCGAATCCTGCATCGCCACATGCACGCCGATGCTGGCGTTGGTTGCGCCGGGGCCGCGGGTCACGAAGGCCACGCCGGGCTGCATGCGCATGGCCCCATCGGCGCAGGCCATGAAGGCGGCGCCGCCTTCTTGTCGGCAAGTCACTACCTCGATGGCGCCATCATCGGCCAACGCATCGAGCACCGGGAGGAAGCTCTCGCCGGGGACGGTGAAGATCCGGTCGCAGCCCTGTTCTTCAAGGCAGGCGACGAGCAGCTGGGCTGCAGTGAGCGGGCTGTCGGCAGGCAGTTTCATCTGCAACGGGCTAGCGCGCCATCTCAGGCTCGGCAAGCGAGTGGATCGCTGCCAACCTGTCCCCTCTCTGGACACAGGCCATGGCGCGCTCGCCAATGGTTACCGAAACGTTAACCTGCCTCGCCATGAGAAGAGCACTTGTCCTGACCTCCGAATCGGCTCGCCACCCGTTCCGGGCCTCGCTGCCGCCCCATGTTTTCGCCCGGATGGGGGAGGTCGAGCAGTGTGTACCGTGGTATCTCCGCCTCGGCCTGACCCGCGCCGACATCCAGAACGCGGCTGCCACCTATTGCACGGGCTTCGTCGCCGCCTTCACCTTCTTCGCCTGAACTGGCGCCTCAGCTGCGGCGGGCGGCCTTTTCTGCCTGCCACAGCCGCCAGCCCAGCCAGGCCGAAATCACGCACATGGCCGCGCTCAGCAGCAGCTGCTCGGCCAGCGGAACCCCGACGAAGCTCAGCCCTAGCGCTAGGATCGAGCCGGCCACCATGGCACCGGCGTTGACGATGTTGTTCGCCGCCACCGTCCGGCTGGCTTCGCTGGCTTCGACCCGCGTGGTGAGGAAGGCATAGAGCGGCACCACGAACATGCCGCCGAAAATGGCAATCATCAGCAGCGCGCCAAGCACAAGCCAGGCCATCGGATGGGCGACGAAGTCGGCGATATCGAGCAGGTCGGTCGTGCCGACACTGGCATTCCAGGCGCGGCACACGAAGTAGAACAGTGCCACCATCACCCCCATCGCGATCACCGAGGCGGGCGAGTATCGTGCCGAGACATCGCCCTTGAGCAGCGCGTTGATCGCCACCGAGCCAATCGCAATGCCGATGGAGAATACCACGAGGAACAGGCTCGCCACCTCCTTGCTCGCCATCAGCACGTTCTTGGCCAATGGCGGAAACTGGATGAACAGCACCGCGCCAATGGTCCAGAAGAAGCTGATCGCGAGGATGGCGAAGAACACCTCGTGGTTGTGCATCGTGCGCCTGACGATGCGAACCGAGGCGGTCCAGGGGTTGTAGTCGATCGGCTCGATCGCACCGATGGCGGGTGCCGAGGGGATCCGGCGGCTGGACACAAAGCCGAGCGCCGCAATCACGATCACCAGCACCGCCGCCACTTCGACATCGATGAAACCGGCAAGGATCGTGCCCGCCATGATCGCAAGGTAGGTGCCGGCCTCCACCAGCCCCGTTCCCGCGAGCACCTCTTTGGGTTGCAGGTGTTGCGGCAGGATCGAATATTTGATCGGGCCGATGAAGGTCGAATGGATACCCATCGCGAACAACGCCAGCAGCATCAGCGGCAAGGCCAGCGTCTCGGTCAGCACGCCTTGCCAGGCCAGCGTGAGGCCAATGGCGCCGACGAACATGATCCCGATCTCCGCCGCCTTGATGATGCGGATGATCTTCGCCTTGTCGCGCATGTCGGCCAGTTGCCCGGCCAGCGCCGAGAGCAGGAAGAACGGCAGGATGAACAGGCCCGAAGCGACACCCGAAAACACCGTCTCCGCCGCGGCCGAATTGTAGACCGAGTAGACGACGAACAGCACCATGGCGTTCTTGTAGAGGTTGTCGTTGAAGGCGTTGAACAGCTGGGTGACGAACAGCGGGCCGAAGCGCTGCTGACGGAGAAGATAGGTCGAGGTGAGCATCTATGCCTTCGCGCTGCCTGCGGACTTTCGCGCCCGCGGGCGCTGTCATCTGCCTTAGGGATTTACATCTGATTGCGCCAAGGCCTTTTTCCCGTCGCCATATCGCACTAGGGGCAAGACATGCTGACCTTGCCGAACATTCTCACCATGAGCCGGATCGCGATGATCCCCTTGCTTGCCGCTCTCCTCTGGTGGCCGGGCTGGCACGCGGGCTATCTCGCCGCCTTCGCGCTTTACTGCGTGATGGGCATAACGGACTATTTCGACGGGATGCTGGCGCGCCAGAGCGGGAAGGTGTCAAAGCTGGGCATCTTTCTCGATCCGATTGCCGACAAGATCATGGTGGTCTCGGTGATTCTCGTGCTCGCGGCGATGGGGGTGTTGAACGGGCCCTATGCCGGCGACGTACATGTGATCGCAGGCATGATCATCGTGATCCGCGAAATTGCCGTGTCGGGGCTGCGCGAGTTTCTCGGCGGCTTGCAGGTGAGCGTGCCGGTCAGCAAGCTCGCCAAATGGAAGACGACATTCCAGCTGATTTCGCTCGGCTCGCTGATCCTGGGCGAGGGGCTGCCGGGCTGGACCGTTGTGGCCGACGGGATCGTCCACAATGTGCCGCACATCGTCGGCCTGATTAGCCTGTGGGGCGCGGCGGTGCTGACCGTGATTACCGGCTGGGACTACCTGCGCGTGGGGCTGCGGCACATGGATTGAGCCAAGGCTCGCTCAACCAACGCGCAGCTCCTCTGCGAGCATCCGAAACTCTTCCTCGCGCGGCGAATTGGCGCGCCAGACGAGCGCGATCTCGCGGCTCGTCCTGGTGCCTTTGAGGGGGCGGGCGACCACGTTCGTCTCGTGCAGAATCCCGGCGTCGATTGCCATCTTGGGCAGCATCGTGAGGCCGAGGCCATTGTCGACCATCTGCACCAGCGTGTGCAGACTGGTGCCGATCATTGTCGCGCTCGCGCGCAGTTCGGGCCGGTTGCAGGCGGCGAGGGCATGTTCTTTCAGGCAGTGTCCGTCTTCGAGCAGCATCAGCCGCGCCTCGTCGATCATCGCGGGCGGAATCTCGGCTGGCGGATCGCGCGGGTCGTCCTTGGGAAAGGCGACGTAGAGTTCGTCGTCGCAAATCTTTGCCTTGGCCACTTCGCCGGTAGCAAAGGGCAGGGCGAGCAGCACGCAATCGGCCCGGCCGTGATGGAGCGATTCGATGGCGTGGTCGCTCGTTTCCTCGCGCAGGAACAGTTTCAGCTGCGGGCGCTCCTTCCTGAGGCGAGGGAGGATGCGCGGCAGCAGGAACGGGGCGATGGTAGGGATCACGCTCATGCGCAACTCGCCCACCAGCGGCTGGCCCGCCGCCTGCACCAGCTCGCTCAGCTCCTCCGCCTCGCGCAGCAGGCGGTGTGCCTTGGCCACCACCTGATTGCCGAGCGGGGTGAACCGCACGACCCTGCGGCTGCGCTCTACCAGCGTCACGCCGAGCAGGCTTTCGAGTTCGCGGATGCCCGCCGAGAGCGTCGACTGCGAGACGAAACTGGCGTCGGCCGCGCGGCCGAAGTGGCCTGCCTCGTGCAGCGCGACGAGGTATTGCAGCTGCTTGATGGTGGGGAGGTAGGTGGACATGTCAGCTGCTTAGCCCAAATCGCTTCGTCATTGCGAGCCGAAGGCGAAGCAATCCAGCTCCTACACCCGGATTCTGTGCCAGAGGTCGAACCAGTCGGCGTTTTCCGCTTCGATCAAAGCCACCTTTTTCTTCCGCGAGCCACCCTTGATCTGCTTCTCGCGCAAGATCGCCAGCTCCATGGTGGCGTGCAGCTCAAACCAGACCAGCAGCTTGCACCCGTATTTCTTGGTGAAGCCGTCGACCAAACCTTCGCGATGTTGCCAGACGCGCCGTTGCAGATCCGATGTCACGCCCGTGTAGACCGCGCCATGCTTGCGGTTGGCCATGAGGTAGACCGCAGGTTGGAAGCTGGCGTGCGTCGGAGCTGGATTGCTTCGCTACGCTCGCAATGACGAGCAAGATTCGTTCATCACTCCGCCGCCGCCTGCGAGGCCATGTCGGCTTCGACATCGTCGATGTGAGTCATCTTCAGCCGCCCTTTCTCGACCGCGAAGGCGAGCTTGCCTTCGACCAGATCGAGCGCATCGCGGCCGAACACCTCGTAGCGCCAGCCTTCGAGCACCGGCAGCTTGCGCACCCCGGCGGCCAGCGCCTCCATCTCGTCCGATCGGGTGAGCAGGCGCGAGGCGACGTCGATCTCGCGGCAGCGGATTTTCAGCAGCAGCTTGAGCAGGTCGGCCACCAGAGCCCCCTCCTTGCCCAGCGGCGCGCCGCGGCCCGAACGTTCGGGCAGCTCATCGCTGGGCAGCGGCTCGGCTGCGGCGATCACTTTCATCAGCCGCTTGCCGATGTCGTTCTCGGCCCAGGCCTGCGACAGGCCGCGCACCTTCGCGAGATCGGCCTGCTTCTTCGGCGGGTGGCTGGCGATGTCGGCCAGCGTCTCGTCGCGGATGATGCGGCCGCGCGGGATATCCTTGCCCTGCGCCTCAGTCTCGCGCCATGCGGCGAGCGCTTTCAGTCGCCCGAGTACCGCAGGATTGCGCCCCGGCGCGCGGATGCGCCGCCAGGCGATCTCGAGATCATTGGCATAGTTCGCCGGGTCGGCCAGCTTTTCCATCTCGGCATCGAGCCAGTGGCCGCGGTCTGTCTTGATCAGCTTCTTCAGGATGCGCGGGAAAATGTCGGCGAGATCGGTCACGTCGCCGATCGCATATTCGATCTGCCGCTCGGTCAGCGGGCGGCGGCTCCAGTCGGTGAAGCGGGCGCCCTTGTCGATGGTCTTGCCGAGCCAGCTTTCCACGAGGTTGGCATAGCCGATCTGTTCGGACTGGCTGATCGCCATCATTGCGATCTGGGTGTCGAAGATGGGGTGCGGGGTTTTCCCGGTGAAGTTGTAGACGATCTCCACATCCTGCCCGCCCGCGTGGAAGACCTTTAGCACGTCCTCGTTCTCGCACAGCAGGTTCCACAGCGGGGTGAGGTCGATACCCTTGGCCAGCGGATCGACCGCGGCGGCCTCCTCGCCATTGCCGATCTGGATCAGGCACAGCAGCGGATAATAGGTGTTCTCGCGCATGAACTCGGTGTCGACACAGACGAAATCGTGTTCGGCGAGCCGCTCGCACAGTTCGGCGAGTTCGGCGGACTTGGTAATCAGGGGATGGATCTTCATGTCTTTCCCATACAAGGTTTGGACGGTGCACCGTCCGTCGGCCTACCATTCGCCACAGTCCCCGGCAGAGGTGCCGACCTTGACAAAGCGACTGGCTTGCCCTGTTAGCGCGCGCGTAAAGCAATGGCTTGGAGCGACGCTGCGTAGCGCGCCCTTAGCCCTTTAGCCCGCCTTTTGGAAAGAGTCCCCATGCACGCCTATCGTACCCACACTTGTGCCGCATTGAACCAGAGTGCCGTCGGCCAGAGCGTCCGCCTGTCGGGCTGGGTGCACAACAAGCGAGATCATGGCGGCGTGCTGTTCGTCGACCTGCGCGATCACTATGGCATCACCCAGATCGTGGCTGACAGCGATTCTCCGGCGCTGCCGGTGCTCGAGAAGCTGAAGCTGGAATCGGTCGTCACCATTGATGGCGATGTGAAGGCCCGTGCGCCCGAAGCGGTCAACCCGAACCTGCCGACCGGCGGGATCGAGGTGTTCGCCCGCGAGGTGACGATCCAGAGCCGCGCCGAGGAACTGCCGCTGATCGTCAACTCGGCGGAGGACTATCCTGAGGAAACGCGCCTCAAGTATCGCTTCGTCGACCTGCGCCGCGAGCGGGTGCACAACAACATCATCCTGCGCTCGAAGGTCATTTCGAGCCTGCGCCAGCGGATGATCGCGCAAGGGTTCAACGAGTTTCAGACCCCGATCCTCGGTGCCTCCAGCCCCGAAGGCGCGCGCGATTATCTGGTGCCGAGCCGCCTGCATCCGGGCCGTTTCTATGCGCTGCCGCAGGCGCCGCAGATGTTCAAGCAGCTGCTGATGGTGGCGGGCTTCGATCGCTATTTCCAGATCGCCCCCTGCTTCCGCGACGAAGACCTGCGCGCTGACCGCAGCCCGGAATTCTACCAGCTCGACTTCGAGATGAGCTTCGTCACGCAAGAGGACGTGTTCCAGGCTATCGAGCCGGTGCTGGCAGGCGTGTTCGAGGAATTCTCCGGCGGCAAGACCGTGACCCCAGCAGGCACCTTCCCGCGCATCCCCTATCGCGAGGCGATGCTCAAGTACGGCTCGGACAAGCCTGACCTGCGCAACCCGATCGAGATTGCGGACGTCACTGAGTTTTTCGGGAACTCTGGTTTCGGAATTTTTGACAGCATCGTTTCAAGGGGTGGGGTGATCCGCGCCATTCCCGCACCCAATACATCTGAGATGAGCCGCAAGTTCTTTGACGAAATGAACGACTGGGCGAAGAGAGAGGGCTTCGCAGGTTTGGGATATGCTAATGCAAGGGGTAATCAGGGGCCAATCGAGGAGTTTGCCTTCAACTTCTGGAATGGCGATGCTGATCAGTCGATTTCTGGTTTAGTTATTGATGGAGTTCCGGCCCAGCAACGTATTGCGGATGAGGGGGCGAACAAGGATTCGGTGCTAGGCTTTTTGAAGGGACCAATTGCCAGGCATCTCGCACCAGCCGAACAGGCAAAGCTCTTGAAGAAGCTTGGTTGCAAGCCAGGCGACAGCATCTTCTTCGCCGCGGGTAAGGAAAAGGACGCGGCCAAGCTGGCAGGGGCCGCACGCACCCGCACAGCCGAAATCCTCGGCCTGATCGAGGAAAACTGCTTCAAGTTCTGCTGGATCGTCGATTTCCCGATGTACGAGTACGACGAAGACGCGAAGAAGGTCGACTTCAGCCACAACCCGTTCTCGATGCCGCAGGGCGAGATGGAAGCGCTGGAAACGCAGGACCCGCTCGATATCCTCGCCTGGCAGTATGACATCGTCTGCAACGGCTACGAGCTGTCCTCGGGTGCGATCCGGAACCACCGCCCTGATATCATGTACAAGGCCTTCGAAGTCGCGGGCTATACCAAGGCCGATGTGGACGAGAACTTCTCAGGGATGATCGAGGCGTTCAAGCTGGGCGCGCCGCCGCACGGCGGCTCGGCTCCGGGGATCGACCGCATCGTGATGCTGCTGGCCGACGAGCCGAACATTCGCGAGGTGATCGCCTTCCCGCTGAACCAGCGCGCGCAGGATCTGATGATGGGCGCACCCTCGCAGGTCTCGCCCCGGCAGCTGCGCGACGTGCATATCCGCACGGTCGAAGCGCCCAAGGAAGGCTGATTAGGGCTGATCGCTATCGTTGCATCTTGTTCAGGTTT
Source organism: Erythrobacter sp. (assembly GCA_027311945.1). GTDB lineage: Bacteria > Pseudomonadota > Alphaproteobacteria > Sphingomonadales > Sphingomonadaceae > Alteraurantiacibacter. The sequence goes on along the minus strand of DAICXZ010000005.1, from coordinate 15,526 downwards.
CTCCGCCTAAAGCTTTCAGAAAGTCGAAAGGCGAAAGGGCGTGAACATGGTGGGGAAGGCGGTTTTCGCGGGGCTTGCTGCACTGGCTGCGGCAGCCCCGGCTACGGCTGAAACGCTGACGGTCGAGACTTACAGCCCCGCGCTCAGCAAAGCCGCGCTTGGCGTGCGGAGCATTGCGGTGGACCGGTTCGCCGGCCGTGAAGGCGCGCGGTTTTCGTTCATGGTGGCCGACGCGCTGCAACAGGCGTCCATCCGCGGGCAGCCGTGGTTCACCGTGCTGGTCGACGCCGGGGCCGAGGTCGACGCGGTGCTCGAAGGCGGTGTGACACCGCACATTTCCGAACACAGCTTCCGCCGCAAGCGCGAGGTTTGCTGGACCGAGAACGAACAGGGCGAATGCACCGAGAAACGCGAGGTCGAACTCGACTGCATACGTTTGATGGTCAATGTCCGCCCCGACGTGCGATTGGTGGCACGCGACGGCACTTTGCTGTGGACATCCACCTCGGCGCGGGGCGATCAGGAAGAGTTCTGCCCGGATGTCGATAGCGATCCCGATGTGCGCTCCATGATCGACGACGTTCTGCCGGATCTGGTGCAGGACATCAGCCGCGAACTCACACCCCGCGGCACCATGCTGCCGGTCCGCATCATGGAGCGCCGCAACGGCCTTTCGGGCGATGACCGCGATAGTTTCCGCGATGCCATCCGCCTCACCAAGGGCGACGAGGCTGCCGCTTGCGAATCTTTCGAGCGCGAACCCCGACCAGCCCTCGCTGATGTTCAATGTCGGCCTTTGTGCCGAACGGCGCGGCGACCATGCGCTGGCGCAGGACACGTATCGCATGGCTCTGGCCTCGGACCGGTCGGACGATGAGGCTTCGGCGGGCCTGCGCCGGATCGAGGATACGGTGGCGGCGAACGCGCAAATTGCTTTTCATTTTGGACAATAGCGCCGCAATCCCCATATTGCTGGTCGCAAAGCCGTTTTACGGCACTTGCCAGCCTCCGCAGCACTCATTAGGGGCGAGGGGGAAACGAATTCAGAACCCTTCGAAAGGCACAGTTTCATGAGCGATATCGCTGACCGCGTTAAGAAGATCGTCGTCGAGAACCTCGGCGTCGAGGAAGAGAAAGTTACCCCCGACGCAAGCTTCATCGATGATCTGGGCGCCGACAGCCTCGACATCGTCGAGCTGGTGATGGCGTTCGAAGAGGAATTCGGTGTCGAAATCCCCGACGATGCGGCCGAGAAGATCAACACTGTTGGCGATGCCATCAAGTACATCGAAGAACATACCGACTGAGGTCGGACCGCCTCGTTCGCGAAAGGTCCGCCCGATCGCGGACGGGGATCAAAGGCTCAGCCAAATCGGCTGGGCCTTTTGTGATTGTGGAGAGCTACTATGCGGCGTGTCGTCGTAACCGGATTGGGGCTTGTCACGCCGCTGGGCGCTGACGTCGAAACAACTTGGGCAAACCTGATTGCGGGCAAGAGCGGGATCGGCACGATCACCCGCTTCGATACCGAGGGTCAGAAGTGCCTGATCGCCGGCGAGGTCAAGCCGGCAGACCATGAATATGGGTTCGATCCGAACAAGCGGGTCGATCACAAGGTCCAGCGTCAGGTCGATCCGTTCATCATCTATGGCATCGATGCCGCCGGACAGGCGATCGAAGATGCTGGTCTTGAGGATATGTCCGAAGAGATGCGCCTGCGCGCGGGCTGCTCGATTGGCTCGGGCATCGGCGGCTTGCCGGGCATCGAGAGCGAATCGATCAATCTGCACGAACGCGGGCCGGGCCGTGTTTCCCCGCATTTCGTGCATGGCCGCCTGATCAACCTGATCTCGGGGCAGGTCTCGATCAAATACGGGCTGATGGGGCCGAACCATGCGGTCGTCACCGCCTGCTCCACCGGCGCGCACTCGATCGGCGATGCTGCCCGCATGATCCGCGACGACGATGCCGATATCATGCTGGCGGGCGGCGCGGAAGGCACGATCAACCCGCTTGGCGTGGCCGGCTTTGCTCAGGCGCGCGCGCTCAACTGCTCGATGAACGACCGCCCGACCGAGGCCAGCCGCCCTTATGACAAGGACCGCGACGGCTTCGTGATGGGCGAGGGCGCGGGCGTGGTGGTGCTTGAAGAATACGAACACGCCAAGGCACGCGGCGCGAAGATCTATGCCGAGGTGGTTGGCTATGGCCTGTCGGGCGATGCCTATCACGTCACTGCGCCGCACCCGGAGGGCAAGGGCGCGGAGAATTCGATGCGCATGGCGCTGCGCAAGGCCGGAATGGCCTCAGGCGATATCGACTACGTCAACGCCCACGGCACCTCGACCATGGCCGACACCATCGAACTGGCTGCGGTGAAGCGCGTGCTGGGCGACGACCTTGGTGGTGCCTCGATGAGCAGCACCAAGAGCGCGATCGGCCACCTGCTGGGCGGCGCGGGCGCGGTGGAGAGCATTTTCTGCATACTCGCCATGCGCGATGGGGTGGTTCCGCCCACGCTCAACCTGCACAACCCGGATGAGGGCACCGAAGGCGTCGATCTGGTGCCGCTGGTGGCCAAGAAGCGTGAAGTGCGCGCGGTGCTGAACAATTCGTTCGGCTTCGGCGGCACCAACGCCTCGCTGGTGATGAAGAAGGTAGACTGACATGCGCCTGCTCGGCGGTCTGCTCCTCGCTGCTGTTCTGGTTGCGGTGGCTGTCGTCGGGTGGGGCGCCTGGGGCTGGTATGGCGCCTCGACGGTCGAGAAGGAGACATCCTTCATCGTGCCGTCGGGCGCTTCGCTGTCATCGGTCGCCGACAAGCTCGAAACCGAAGGCCTGATTGCCTCGGCCGAGACTTTCACCTTGCGCGCGAAGCTGCTGGGCAGCGGCGATCCGATCAAGGCGGGCGAATTCCTCATTCCGGCCGGCGCAAGCGGGTCGGCGATCCTCTCCAGGCTGCAGAGCAACGACGTGCTGCGCCGCTATGTGACGATCCCCGAGGGGATGCCTTCTATTCTCGTCTACGAAATGCTGATGGCCGAACCGCTGCTGACTGGCGAGATCGAGGTCCCTGCCGAAGGCACGCTGCTGCCCGAAAGCTACGATTTCCAGCGCGGCGAGAGCCGACAGGCGGTGCTTGACCGGATGCAGGCCGCGATGACCAGTGCGCTGGCCGAGGAGTGGGAGAAGCGCGGCCCGAGCATTGCGGTGAGCACGCCGCGCGAAGCGCTGATTCTCGCCGGAATCGTGGAAAAGGAAACAGCCTTGCCCGAAGAGCGCGAGATGGTCGCCGGGCTCTACTCCAATCGGCTGAGGCAGGGCATCATGCTGCAGGCCGATCCCACGATCATCTATCCGATCACCAAGGGCAAGCCGCTGGGACGGCGCATTCGCCAGTCTGAGATCGCTGCCATCAACGACTACAACACCTATTCGATGCTTGGATTGCCCAAGGCGCCGATCACCAATCCGGGCCGCGCCAGCATCGCGGCCGTGCTGAACCCGGCCAAGACCAGCGCGCTCTACATGGTGGCTGATGGTGAGGGCGGGCATGCCTTTGCCGACACGCTGGACGAGCACAATGCCAACGTTGAGAAGTGGTACGCGCTGCGCCGTGAGCGGGGCGAGATGTGAGCGCCGACCGGGCAGAGGGTGACAAGGGCGGGCCAGCTCCGCTGATCGTCACCGCGCTGCTGCCCGAGGGCCTGCAATCGCGCGCGGACCAGCTGCGGCAGGCGCATTTCCCGCCGGAGCGCAATTACCTCAAGGCACACGTCACGCTGTTCCACGCGCTGCCGCCAAGCTGTGAGGCCGAACTGCGCGCGCTGCTGGCCGAGCTGGTGCGCGAACATGCCCCGGTGCCAGCCTATCTGACCGGCGTGATGAAGCTGGGGCGGGGCACCGCGCTGGGAATCGAGAGCGAGGACATGCTGGCACTGTGGGAGCGGCTAGCAGACCGCTTCCACGGCCTGCTCACCCCGCAGGACGAACACCGTCCGCGCCTGCATGTGACGATCCAGAACAAGGTCTCGCTGGAGGAGGCAAAGGCGCTGCAGGCGGAGCTTTCGCCGCGTATTCTGCCGCGCGAATTCGCCTTCCGCGGCTTTGGTTTGTATGCTTACAGAGGGGGGCCGTGGGAGCTACTGCGTGACTTTTCCTTCCGCGGCCAGGCACGTGTCGACGACTGATTTGCAACGAGCGAAAAGGCAGGGTTGACCGCCGCGTCAGGGCGACCTAAAGGGCGCGCCTTGCCAACGCGTTCGCAGAGCGAACCGGGGCGGCAAGCATGGTATGGCGGAGTAGCTCAGCCGGTTAGAGCAGCGGAATCATAATCCGCGTGTCGGGGGTTCGAGTCCCTCCTCCGCTACCATTTTCTCCGATAGCTGGCGAAACCTGCCTAACGAGCGCGTGGTAGGGGATCTGATGCTCACCGAGTTGAGCGCAGTTCACGGCAGAGATTGCCTCGATGGCCTGCTCCGTGACAGCATGCGAGCGACGGCAAAGAAGTGCCTGACCACGCCCCGGTCGAATATCAGCGCAGCGCAGGAACGCGGTCCGTTGCCGCATAACGTTGCACGCAATGTGAAGCTGATTCGCTCGGAGCGACATGACCCTGATCGCGTGTTTCCGACCAAGCAAGTTTCACGACCCTGTGAAAGACGTGGACCTTATGGGCGAAATGAAGCGCGGGTTGTTGATAGCTTAGCGTCGCCTCGGCGATGGCGCGAAGCCAGCGGCCAGCGTGTCAATTCATCACTATCTCGGCTTGAAATCAAAATACAACGCTTCTAGGGGTGCTAATGATAATGCGTTGCATAAAGGATTTTCTTTTTGACACCTCAGGGGATTCGCCTCTGGTTCCTGGTGCACAAATGGACCAGCCTCGTCTGTACGGCGTTCCTGTTGATGCTCTGCATCACAGGTTTGCCGCTGATTTTCCACGATGAGATCGACTACCTGACAGAGGAGGCGCCGGAATTCGGCATGCCAGGCGTCGGTTCGTCAGGCGAGGCCGATGGCCTGCTGTCGCTCGATGAAATGATGCGGATCGCGCTCGCCAACCGGCCCGGCGAAGTGCCTGTCTACATGGCCTTCGACAACGATCAGCCCTCGATGACCATTACCACGGCGCCGCGCCCGGACTCTCCCGCTTCTGACATGACTATCCAGTCTTTTGACCGCTCGACCGGTCAGCAGATCGGCATTGAGGCGGAAGGCGAAGGCGGTGTGATGCACTTCCTGCTCCAACTGCATACCGACATGTTTCTCGGGCTGCCAGGCATGCTGTTTCTGGGTGCGATGGGCGTGCTTTTCACAGCCGCTCTGGTGTCGGGAGTGGTCCTCTACGCTCCGTTCATGCGCAAGCTCGATTTCGGCACCTTGCGCGTTAATCGCAGCCGGCGACTCAAATGGCTCGATTACCACAATCTCCTCGGCATCGTGGCGCTGGCGTGGATGATGGTCGTGGGACTCACTGGGGTGATCAACGCGCTGTCGGTGCCGATTGAGGATATGTGGCAGGCTAATGAGCTGGCCGATATGACGCGCGAATATGACGGACGCGAAGCGCTCGACCCGACGCGCTATGGCTCGCTCGATGTAGCAATGGGCCGTGCGCGCGAAGCGTTGCCTGGCAACAATCCGCAGTTCATCGCTTTCCCGAGCGGGACGTTCAGTTCCAAGCATCACTATGCTGTATTCTTTCAGGGCGACACGCCGCTGACAGAACGACTGCTGACTCCGGCCCTGATCGATGCCGAGACAGGCGAGTTCACCGACGCCCGGGCCATGCCCTGGTACTACATGGCACTGTCGATGTCGCGGCCGCTGCATTTCGGTGACTATGGCGGCCTGCCGCTAAAGCTGTTGTGGGCGGCTTTGACGGTGTTCACGATGGTCGTGTTGGGCAGCGGCCTCTACCTCTGGGTGGCACGCTCGGCCTCTTCGCCAAGCGTGCGACTTCATCGGATGGAGCACATAGCGGAGCCGGCCGAATGACCGGCCCCCGTACCTCCGCGCGGCGCCGATCGAATAGCCTGATGACCATCTTCGCGCTGCCGCTGGCAATATTTGTCGGCGCGGTCGCGGCGCTGGTGATCGCGCTGACTGGCGATGGCTGGCGTGACGCGGCTTCGTGGGTTGGGCTCGCCATCCCCTTGGTCGTGCTGATCTGGGCGATGCACGCGCGTCGATCCTGACAATTCAAAAACTACCCCATAGAGGACCAATTCAGATGACTGTTTCTGCCATTCGCCCCTTGCTGCTTATCACAGGCGCGACGACCGTCCCGGTTCTCGCCTTTCCAGCTGTCGCGCAGGAGGATGAGACCATCCTCGTCATCGCACAACGCGAGAACCAATCAGGGGTAGAGCAATCGGGCAGCGCCGGCGTGCTAGGCGATAAGCCAGCCGAAGATCTTCCGTTCAACCTGCGAAGCTACAATTCGGCGCTCATTCTCAATCAGCAGCCGCAAACGCTGGGCCAGGTGCTGGAGAACGATCCGACGATCCGCACCACTACCGGATTCGGCATCGCTGGCGAGCTGTTCGTGATCCGCGGTTTTGCGCTGGCTGGAGACGATATCGGCTACGATGGACTTTACGGCATCATGCCGCGCCAGCTTGTGGCGCCCGAGCTGTACGATTCCGTGGAGGTGCTCAACGGGTCGAGCGCCTTCCTCAATGGCGCGGCCCCGGGGGGCACAGGCATTGGCGGCAGCGTTAACTTGAAGCCGAAGCGTGCTACTGACCGTGACATTACGCGGGCCACCATAGGCTACACCTCTTCGCAGCATATCGGCGCAAGCTTCGATGTCGGACGGCGTTTCGGCACCCACGGCGAATGGGGTGTACGCGTCAACGGGGCTGTCCGAGGTGGCGACGTGTCGGTCGACGGCGAATTTCGAAGTGCCCATGTGCTGGGCGGCGCTATCGACTACAACGCCGGCCCGCTTCGCCTCGCGCTTGACCTTGCCTATCAGGAAGTGGAGGTTTCGCACTTCCGACCCAAGTTGCGCATTAACAGCCTTCCGATTCCCGCTGTGCCCGATGCCGACACCAATTTCGGCCAGCCCTGGCAATACACCAAGCTTCGCGATATCTCCGGCCAGTTCCGTGCCGAATACGATGTTGCAGAAGACGTGATGGTCTATGCCGCGTTCGGCGCACGCGACGGATCGGAAGAGGGCGTCTACAGCACCCCGACGCTGACCGATGCCACGACTGGCGACATGACGGTGAGCAGTTCGTTCATCCCTCGTACCGACAACAACGAAGCGGCGACAGCGGGCTTGCGTGCACGCTTCGAAACGGGTGGCTTTTCGAACGAAATCAATATCGGCGGATCGATGAACTGGCAGGTGAATCGCAACGCTTATGAGTTCTACACTGCCTCCACGGGCGTCAATAACCTCTACAAGCCTGTAGAGTTGCCGCGTTCCACTACTGTTTCGTTTGTCGGCGGCGATCTCGACAATCCTTTCCCAATCTCGCGCACCGAACTCATGAGCGCTTTCGTCTCCGACACGCTAGGCTTCTGGGATGACCGTGTGCTGTTGACTGCTGGTTTGCGACTTCAAGAGATAACTACCAAGTCCTATTCAGCATTCACGACTGAGTTGACTGGCGAGTATTCGGAAGACGCGTGGACGCCAGTCGTCGGCCTGGTTGTAAAGCCTGTCGACGGATTGTCGCTTTACGCCAACCGGATAGAGGCGCTCGTGCCCGGATCGACCGCACCGGTGAGCGGCACCGACGGAAATGGCAATACGGTTCCGGTGAGCAATGCTGGTGATGTGCTGTCACCTTTCGTGTCCGAGCAGTACGAAGTGGGCGGAAAGCTCGCACTTGGTTCGGTGGACCTTTCCTTGGCCCTGTTTAAGATCGACCGCGAGACTGCCATCCTGAGAGTTGATCCGAGCGATGCTGCCATGCTCGAATTCGGACCCTATGGCATCCAGCGAAATCGCGGGATCGAATTCACCGTTGCTGGGGAGCTGGCCGAAGGTCTGCGCTTGATCGCGGGTGGATCGGTGGTCGATGCCAAGCTGCGCAACACCGAAAATGGTGTCAACGAGGGCAATCAAGCGGTGGGTGTGCCCGAATACATGCTTAACGCCAATCTCGAATGGGACGTACCTTTTGTGCCTGCGCTCACACTCACGGGGCGCGTGGTTTATACGGGCGAACAGGCCGCCAACATCACCAACACACTGTTCCTCGATGATTGGGCCCGGCTCGATGTCGGGGCGCGTTATGTTGCAGTGGTCGGTGAAAGCGCGCTTACGCTGCGCTTCAACGTCGACAATGTGACCGACGAATCCTACTGGGCTTCGGCGTTCGACAGTTTCCGCCCTGACTTGCAGCTGGGGTTGCCGCGCACCATTAAAGCATCGGCGACACTCGAATTTTGATGTGAACGCGGCTTCCACACTGCTCGTGGAAGCCGCAATTTGCGCAACTTTGACGGGTCTACAACCGTCCTTTCGTTGGCATCATAATCTGCGTGTCGGGGGTTCGAGTCCCTCCTCCGCTACCATTCCTTTTCACTGATTTCCGATCTGGGTTCGCGAAGCGTGTGGTGCGCCGCGACGGCTTTGCGCCCTCAAATATGGCACTTCAACCTGCTCGCCCAAATGCCCGTAAGCTGCTGTTCGTTCAGTTCTTCAGATCATGGCAGCTACGCCCCGACAGCGGACCCTAATTGTGAGCAGTGTGCCCCTTCGATGACGATTGAGGTGCACACGGCGCGCCGGGACTGGCTTGCCTCAGAGACTTGCGCGAAGCGAAAAGCCTTGCGCACGCCGCCAATGGGCGATCTAGTGCGCTGAGGCGAAATAGTGAACCGAGGGGCGCTATGTGGGGCTTTGTGCTCAAGCACGACATCGGGGTCGGCGATATCATCCAGACTGCGGCCTTCCTCGCCGCGCTCGTCACGGTAATCATTGAAAGCAACCGCTACCGGAGGGGCCAGGCCGAAGCTGCCGCGCAGCGGCACGAGGACGCTGCCCTGGGACTCGAGGCCCGTAAGATCGAGATCTACCAGCGGCTTGAGATCGAATCGAACCGTGTGTTCGAGTTCGAGGCCCGTCATCCCGAGCTCGTTCCCATGATGAAACGCCGCCTCGTCCCAGTCGCGAAACTAGGCGATCTCGTCGTCAGGGACGAATATAGCGAAGAGATGAACGCGCGGCAGATCGCGATGATTGCCCGCAAATATTATGAGATGAACTGCAACCTGTTTGAGATCGCGGCGCGCTTGCGCAAATACCGTTTGATCGACGATGACGTGTTCGGGAGCTGGGTGGCCTGGTATTTCGACACCTGTACCGAATGGGGGTTCCGGGCGTTGTGGCACGACCTTCGGGACAATTACACCGCAGATCTGCGCGCCATCTTCGATCCGTTGTGCGGCCGTCTTCTGCTGGCGTGGGACATCCCCCATGCGTCGCCCGATGCAAATGAGCCTTTCACGACGTACGGTCTGCCGGATGTACCGCCCGCGGAGCTGGAGGCGCGGCGCTCCGAATTCTATGTGGAGATCGCGAATCTGTTTGACTGCCCAACGATCGGCGGCTGGATCGCAAAGGTCGCGGCGACCGGGCTTCCTGCGAAGCATCCCCTCGCCTATAGCTGAGCGATGATTGACTGCCGCTGGGCCACCGCTGACGAACTTCCGTCGCTCGCTACGTTCTTTGCGCGCATCATCGCGCTCGACTCGTCCTATGTAAGCCATGGCGAGATCCAGACCGGCCTGAGCTTGGATGGGGTCGATTGGGCGCCCGACCTTGAGGCCCGTATGGCGGAGGACTTCGCGGCGCTCGGCAACGAACACTCGGTGGCGGTCGCGGTCGGCCCGGAGGGGGTCGTCGGAGCCGCGATCCTGCTTTGGGAGACCACGCCCCGAGTCTCCTTCATGGTGATCGAAGACCTAGCTGTGGACCCCGCCATGCGATCGCATGGCGTGGGCGCAGCGCTTGTCGCATTCGCCGAGCAGGAAGGCATCGCACGAGGCATGGAATGGGCGTTCCTTGAGAGCGGTCTGGAGAATGAGGGGGCCCACCGTTTCTTCGAGCGTTACGGCTTCCATCCCATGTCGAAGACTTTCGCGAAACGACTGAATCCGACACAGGCCTGAGGGACGGCTTGGCATCGGCCCTGCTCTGATCGCCCGCCGCCATCCAAGGCGGTGATATGTGCGGGACTGCTTTGCGCTCCAATCTCGGTCATTCCTAACCTACTCGGTTGGCCCTAAAAGCTGCCGTTCGCTTGAGAGAGAGTGCAGTGGCTGAGTCCGGGGCATTCCAGCCGTCCTAGTTGTGCCGCAAAAGCCTGTTTCCTACGGTAACAGTTAAGTTTTCAATTTTGCCGTTCCTCCCTAAGTTGCTCGCATGACCATCGAAGTAGACTACGGCGATCTGCCGATCAGTAAGCCCGAGCAGGACATGTTCGGCATCGACGGCTTCGTAAAGTCGCTCGCCCGCTCCGTTAAGACCATGCGTTCGCCCAATGGCGTGGTGATAGCGCTTAATGGCCCCTGGGGATCGGGCAAGAGCAGCGCCATCAACCTACTCAAACACCACATGTCGGACGCCACTTCCGCCGGCGAGATCGACGTCGTCGAGTTCAATCCGTGGTGGTTCCGCGGCGAGGAGGCGCTCGTGCTCGCGTTCTTCCGCGAGCTCTACTCCGCCACCAAGCCGAGCCTAGGCGACAAGGCCACAAACTTGCTACCGAAGCTTGGCGCGCGTCTCCTAAATGGCGGCGGGGCGGTGGCTCCCATCGCAGACGCGGCAGGTGCGTCTGGCGCCGGCGCGATCGCTTCGGGCGTGATGAGCTGGTTCGGCGGGATGATCGAGGACGGCGAGAGCGTCGAGAAGCTGCACCGGGAGCTGTCCGAGGCGCTCGCCGGGCAGTCGAAGCGTTTTGTGGTGCTGATCGACGACATTGACCGCCTCGCGCCGGACGAGGCGCTCGCGATGTTCAGGATGGTCAAGTCGGTTGGTCGGCTACCGAACGTCATCTACGTCCTGTCCTTCGACCGCGAGCTTGCCGAGCGCGTGGTCGCCGAACGCTTCCCGTCGGAGGGCCCGCACTATCTCGAAAAGATTGTCCAGGCCGCCTTCGAGCTTCCAGCGCCAGTAGAGCAGGACGTGCACCGGATCCTTATCGCGAACATCGACGCGTTGGTTGGCGGAATATGCGAGCGACACCTGCTGCATGTGATGAACATGTTCCACGCCGCCGTGGCGTCCGAAATCAGGACCCCTCGCGACGCCGCGCGCTACATCAATGCACTGACGATCACATGGCCGGCCGTTGAGGGCGAGGTAGACTTGGGCGACTTCATCGCGGTCGAGGCGTTCCGGCTTTTTCAGCCATCGATCTACCGGGCTATCCGCGATAACCAGGCGCTTGTCTTGGAGTCGATCCGCGAGCAATACGACCGCGACAAGGGCGCCGAACGCTTGGATGCTGTGCTCCTTTCTAAGGTCTCGGACAAGCAGCATTACCGCGACGCGCTGGTGCGACTGTTTCCAAAATTGGACGCGATCTGGGGCAATACGATCCACGGTGGATCACGGTTGGACAAAGATCGCCGCATCGCCTCGGCCCGCCATTTCCAGACCTATTTCAGGATGTCGATCAATCCCGACACGGTTTCTCGGAAAGACCTAGGCCGCGTTGACAAAAGACTTCAACCAGAGGCGAGCGGCTGCGAGGTTGAGGAAGCTCTCGAAGGACAGGATGGTCTTGTCGTAGCGGGTGGCAATACGCCGCTGCTGTTTGAGCTTTCCGAACATGCGTTCGATGCGGTTGCGATCCCGGTAGCGCCGATAGTCGGGATGCTCGGGCATCTTGCGGTTCGAACGGGGCGGGATGATTGGCAGGATGCCTCGGATCAGCAGGCTCTCGCGGAAGCTGTCGCCATCGTATCCCTTATCGGCCAGCAACCCTTTTGGCGTGGCGACCGGGATCGCCATCAGCGGCTCGGCTGCGGTGTAATCTGACGCCTCGCCGCCGGTCAGGACGAAGCCGAGAGGGCGTCCCTGATTGTCCGATCGGGCGTGGATCTTGCTCGTAAAGCCGCCGCGTGATCGACCAAGAGCGTTCGCACGAGCCCCCCTTTTCCACCCGCTGCCGAGACGTGGCCGCGAATGCTGGTGCTATCGATCATGTGCTGCCAGTCATCGGTCAGGCCCAGGTCGACCAGTGTTTGCAGGAGGGCATCCCAGACGCCCTGTTCAGCCCAGCGCCGGAACCGGACATAGACCGAGTTCCACTTGCCGTAGCGCTCATGCATGTCGCGCCAAGGGCAGCCGACCCGCAGCACGTGGAGCGTGCCATTGAGGAACCGGCGATTATCGCCCGCTGGCCGCGCCCAGCGACCACGCTCGGGCGGCAGCAGGGGCCCGATCAGTTCCCACTCCGCGTCCGACAAATCCCCGCGACCCATGACTGCTCCTCAAAAAGCAGTCTTGAATCAGAACCGGCGGCGATTGGGAATCCCTTTTGTCAACACGACCTAGCATTATCCCGGTTCTGTGAACTATCGTGGCAGTTCGCTTGTTTTGAGGACTTTCTCGCGAAACGACGGTATTCACCCCACATGGATTCGTCAGCAACCTTTGCGCCTTTGAGGCATCGTGCTTTCGCACTCATTCTGGCTGGAAGCCTGTTGTCGAATTTCGGGAATGCAATCCAGTCCGTCGGCGCAGCCTGGCACCTTACAGAAAGCGGGCAGCCCGCCGACATTGTCGCCCTCGTGCAGACCGCCATCAACCTTCCGATTATGCTGCTGGCGCTGCCCGCAGGCGCCTGGGCAGACTTGCTTGATCGCCGCATGATCATGCTCACCGCCCAGTCGGGCATGTTTGCGGCGTCGGTATTGCTGGCGATCCTCGCATTGGCCGGCACCGCACCGCCCGTCGCGATCATCGGGCTGACGGCGGTACTCGCGGCCGGCGTCGCTTGTTTCAACCCGGCACTGTCGGCTTCCCTGAGAAGCACGGTTTCGAAGGCGGAGCTTGCCGCTGCGGTCGCGCTCAGCATCCTTGCGTTCAATGTCGGACGCAGTGTCGGTCCGGCGCTGGGCGGCGGCATTGTCGCGTTGGGTGGGGCTTCAGCGGCCTTTACCGTCAACGCCATGAGCTACCTTTTGGTTATAGTAGTGTTGTGGCGCTGGCGAGGAGAGCCGCAAGGCACCAGCGCCAGCCCCCCCACCGGGTTCTGGGCCACGATCGGCGACGGTCTGCGCATTGCCTGGGCGGTTCCGGAAATCCGCACCATATTGTTGCGAGCCGTGACGTTCACCTGCGCCGGCGCGGCGGCTTGGGCGCTTATGCCTCTGGTCGCGAGCGATCTTCTCGGCGAGGGTTCCGCGACGTTCGGTATTTTGCTGGGGGCGCTGGGGCTGGGGGCCGTGATCGGCGCAGCGACAAGCACCTGGTTCCGCAACCGGTTCAAGGCGGAAACGCTCGTGCGCATAGCGGCCATTGTATACGGGCTGAGCTGCATTGGCGTGGCGTTTCAGCCGGGTCTTTTCGCGATGACATTCCTGCTCGTGGTCGCAGGTGCGGGCTGGGTTCAGGCGCTTTCGGGTTTTTCGGTCGCTGGCCAGCTTTGGGCGCCTCTCGAGGCGGTCGGCCGGGTTGTGGCGATGGTCAGCAGCCTGACCTTCGGCGGCATCGCGCTCGGGAGCTGGTTTTGGGGGCATGTAGCCGAGTCCGAAGGCGTTGCCGTGGCCCTGATGATCTCCGGCGGTGCGATGCTGTTCGTGCCACTGATCGGACTTGTCTGCCCGATGCCCGATCAGCAGAAGGGCCAGGCTGCAAGTTAGAGCGCCATTAGCCGCGAAGCCCGGCGGCCAAGCCAGTTCACATCGCTTGCAATAGCGACAGGCCTGCAGCCAAGGCCGATGTCTCGTCGTCGGCTTCATCGCATCGCCAACCGACCACGCCATCTGGGCGTATGATTAATGCGCCATGATCCGCGAGGCTGATGGCTTTGGCGATGTCCCGTTCTGCGATGCGATATGCGTCGAGATCGTCGACCCGACTGGCGGCCTCGATCCAGGCGCCTCCATCGGGCCCAGCAATCATGGTGAAGCCAGGGCCGACAAGGTCGAGCGTTGAAACCTCCCCGCCTTCCACTTGCAACCAATGGTGCGGAAGCCTGGTACCGGGACGCACACTCGCATGTTCGGGCGGTTCGGTTAGTTCGCCGCCTTCGACGGTACCGGCTACGGCAGGCGACCGATAGATCGAGCCCAGCTCGATGGCCGTATCGGCAATATTCGGCGCAAGATCGTCTGTCGGAAGCGACGGGTCGACCCGCTCGACATATCGGCGATAGGCCTGCTCTACCGTCATATCCGCGATGGGCTGGCGCTCCGCGTCATAACTGTCCAACAGTCCCGGACTTGCCTTGCCATCAATCACCATGGCCAGTTTCCAGGCCAGGTTGTGAACGTCGGCAACACCGGTATTGCCGCCAAAGCCGCCGGTGGGCGGCATCACATGCGCCGCATCGCCTGCGAGACAGATATTACCTCTCCGGAAGGAAGCGGCGGTCGCGGCGGTTGCCGTCCATGGCTGAACATCCTCGATCTCGACAGGAAATTCCGGTGACACGCCGAGAGCCGCTCGCACAAGCGTCGCGCAATTGTCCGCCGAAATATTCTCATCGAGTAGCGGGATGCGTCGGCCCTGTTCGTCGAGCGATGCAAAGACAGCCAGAAAGCCGGCATCGCCCGTTATCGAGAACCGGAAGAAGGCCAGCAGCTGAGCCTGATTAACGTAGACGACGCTGAGATTTCGTCCGTTTATCAGCGAGCGCACATCCGCCTTGAAGTAGATCGTGGCGCATTGCGTGATTTCGCCCCGACCATTCATCGGGATCCCGAGTTCTTTCCGAACCGGGCTGTGCGCGCCGTCCGCCGCAATCATGAATTGAGCGCGGACGCGCTTTTCCTCACCACCGTCGCGTGAACGCAATCTTGCGAACACCCCCGTCTCGTCCTGCGAAAAATGCGTCAGCTCGGTGGAGAAGCGCAGATCGCCGCCGAGCTCTACGGCGCGCTCGCGCAGCACGGATTCTAGTCCGATCTGGGTGATGAACAGACGGCGAGTGGGACTAAGTTCCTCCACGCCTTCATTGAACGACTGATAGAATGACGTCAGTTCCAGCCCCCCGAGCGTGTCGACCGAGTTGATCGCCCCGTCCTGGACGAATTCCTTGGCAGCCGCCTTTTCGACCGCGTCCTGCAATCCGACACTGCGGAATGTTTCGAGTGTCCGCTGGTGAAAGGAAGCGGCACGGGGGTGGATGGCCGTTCCCCGATGCTGCTCGACAAGAATGTGAGGCACTCCATAAAAGCCGAGCAATTGATCTGACCCCTTCTGAGTGGTCCAAAATTGATGATATTTTGGACGACGAAGGAGATTACGAATGCCGAGCAAGAAGCATCGCCCGGAAGAGATTATCGGCAAGCTGCGTGAAGCGGAGGTTTTGCTGGCGCAGGGCGC
>DAICXZ010000008.1 GCA_027311945.1 Erythrobacter sp. | reverse complement strand
TAATCTTATTATCGTCTATCACCAATTCAGTGGTGTTGATAGTTGTTTGTGTGCCATTAACTATTAAATTGCCATTTATAGTTATAGTTTTGTCGTTGTTTCCATTGCCTGTTCTATTAATAATAATTGCTGGCGTAGCATTAACAGTACCACCTACCACTAACGATATTGCATCAGAACCTGAACGAATTAGGCCGGTATCCTCGTCACCATCAAAACTATATGATGGTGCAGCAACAGTACCATAGCTTGCACGTATTAGTGCGTTGCTAGTCATTTTCAAATTACCAGTCATAGAATCGCCGGTACGATTTACCCAAGTATCGGTATCTATATTACCACTAGCAATTATCCACTTACTGTTTGTTCTCATTTCAAATGTATTTGTTTGGTTGTTATAACGGAGAACACCAGTTGTAGCGTTTCGTTGTGCAGTATTACCAATAGGCAGTCTAAACCCGCCTACACCATCGACATAAGCATAATCACCATGCATTCTTAGACTACTAAATGATATTTCTTCCACCAATAAATCGGCATTCATTATAACTTCATTACCACGAACTGCATCAGATATTCGCGTGACTTTTATAACTGGTTCTACGTTCCTATTTGATTCAACAGATAGTGATATACCGTTTGTTGATTTATAGAAGCCTGTTCTTGCATCACTATCAAAAGTAATTGATGGTAGAGAGCCGGAGCAATTGGTCGCTAGTACACGTGCGTTATTAGTTAGTTGTATATCACCAAATATACTATCACCCGAACGAACAAACCATGATGATTTGTTTTTCTCTAATGAAAGGTTTCCCCATTTAGTAGCAGTAGTTGTAGTTGATGGACGTGCAACATTAAACCCTATATCAAAAGTATCTAGTGTTGAATTATAACGAAGTATTCCTATTTCAGAAGTTGGACGTTGCTCTGTTGTACCTTGTGGTAAACGCAAGCCTGTTGTACCAGTGAAATACGCATAATCACCGTCTAGTTTCAATCCACCACGTCTTGTAAATGTTAGTTCATCGACCCATACATCGCCTTCTAAGAATATGTTACTGCTAGTGTTACTATTACCAGTTCTTTCAATTTTAATAACTTCTGTCTTGTTTAAATCACCGCCAACAATAAACGATATTGTGTTTGGTGCAGGGTTTATAATACCAGTATCTTCATCAGAGAGGAAAGTATAAGATGGTTCATTAATAGAGCCGGAGCTATTCAGTATTTTAGAGGTCTCGCGCGGGAAGTGGCACCGGGTAACCTGGCCTGAAGGGCGCAATTGTTGCGCCTCAACACGGAAAGGCGCCGCCCGGAAGTCCCCAAGCGGCGAATGCTGCGATGACCTTGCTAGCTGCTTACAATCTGCCCTTTGCGATCGCCTTCGGGGCGATGCTGCTGCTCTCGGTGATGCAACTCATCGGTGTGGGCGATTGGTTCGATCTCGATGCCGACCTCGACGTTGATGCCGATCTGGATACCGCCGCCGATTTCGACGGCGGGGCTTCGATCATGGGCGGAGTGACGACCCTGCTCGGGCTTGGCCGTGTGCCATTCCTGATCTGGCTGGTGATGCTCCTGTTCCTGTTCGCCAGCATCGGGGTGGGTATTCAGTCGCTCGCGCAAGAGCTGCTCGGCGCACCGCTTGACGTGCTGCTGGCTTCGGTGATCGCCCTCGGGGCGAGCCTGCCGGCCACGGCCACGCTGGTGCGACCGCTGGGCCGTGTGCTGCCGCATGATGAAACCACTGCGGTCGGGGTCGACAGCCTGGTGGGCCGCAGGGCCATTATCACGACCGGGCAGGCCCGCGCGGGCTATCCCGCCCGCGCGCGGGTCCGCGATCAGCACGGCCAGACGCATCATGTCATGGTCGAGCCGCACGCGGCCGATAGTGTCATCACCGAGGGCGACGAGGTGCTGCTGGTGCGCCGCGAAGGGCAAACCTTCTTCGGCGTGGCGCTCACCGAGCGCAAGCTCGCCCCCATTACCTGATCTCGGCGCCTGAACAGCGCCGCCCCGAATTTACGAGAGAGAGAGAAAAGCCATGTTGGATACCGTTGTCTCTACCCCCCTTGTGCTGGGCGGCGGCCTTGTCGTCGCCGTCATCGCCTTCTTCATTTTCCTGACCAAGCTCTACAAGCGCGCCTCGAAGGAAACCGCCTTCGTGCGTACCGGTATGGGCGGCGAGAAGGTCGTCATGAACGGGGGCGCGCTGGTGCTGCCGGTGTTCAACGAGACCATGCCGGTCAACATGAACACGCTGGTGCTCAGCGTAGTGCGCCGCGATGGCGAGGCGCTGATCACGCTCGATCGCCTGCGGATCGACGTGAAGGCCGAGTTCTACGTGCGTGTGAAGCCCGATGCCGATGCCATCGCCATGGCCGCGCAGACGCTCGGCATGCGCACGATGCAGCCGGAAATGCTGAAGGATCTGGTCGAGGGCAAGTTCGTCGACGCGCTGCGTTCGGTCGCGGCGGGAATGACGATGAACGAGCTGCACGAGCAGCGTGCCGACTTCGTGCAGAAGGTGCAGCAGGTTTCGTCGAACGATCTGGCGATGAACGGGCTGGAGCTGGAATCGGTCTCGCTCACCGGGCTCGATCAGACCAGCATCGAGCACTTCAACGCCAACAACGCGTTCGACGCCGAGGGTCTCACCAAGCTGACCGAGCAGATCGAGGCGCGCAAGAAGCTGCGCAACGATATCGAGCAGGATACGCGCGTCCAGATCGAGACGAAGAACCTCGAAGCCAGTCAGCGCAGTTTCCAGATCAGCCGCGATCAGGAATTCGCCCGGCTTGAGCAGGAGCGCGAAGTCGAGGTGCGCCGTGCCGCGCAGTCGGCTGAGGTCGCCCGCGAGCAGGCCGAGCGTCAGCGCGAGGCCGATGCCGCACGGATCGAAGCCAAGAAGCTGGTCGACGCGCAGCAGATCGAAGCCGACCGTCAGGTGGAAGAGGCGCGCATCGACCAGCAGCGCGCGCTCGAAATCGCCCGGCAGGAGCAGCAGATCGCGGTCCAGAACAAGAGCCGTGAGGAAAGCCAGGCCAAGGCCGATGCCGATGAAGCTCGCGCCAAGGCGGTTGCTGCCGAAGAGCAGGTCGTGACCAGCCGCGAAAGTGAGGTGGCAGAGCGCCAGAAGAAGATCGAGCTGATCGAAGCCGCCAAGATCGCCGAGCGCGATGCGATCAAGATCAAGGTCGAGGCGGAGGCCGAGAAGGACGCGGCGAGCAACCGCGCCGAGGCGATCAAGTTCGAAGCCCAGGGCGAAGCCGACGCCGAACGCTTGCGCGCCGAGGCTGCGCGGGTGCGCTTTGAGGTCGAGGCGGCGGGTCAGCGGGCGATCAACGAGGCGGCCAATATCCTCTCGTCCGACCAAATCAGCCTGCAGACCAAGATGGCGCTGCTCAAGGTGCTGCCAGAGGTGATCCGCGAAAGCGCCAAGCCGATGGAAGCGATCGATTCGATCAAGATCGTGCAGGTCGACGGGCTCACGCAGGGCAAGGGCGGCGGCAATGCCGGTGCGGCAGGGGCCGGAGGTTCGATCGGAAACCTCGCCACCGAGGCGGTCAGCGCTGCGCTGGCCTACCGTGCGCAGGCTCCGGTGCTTGATGGGCTGATGAAGGAACTCGGCCTTGATGGCAGTTCGCTCAGCGGCCTGGCGGCCGGAGCAGTGCAGTCGGCCGGGCAGCCTGCTGTGCCCGCAAACGATGCCCCGGCTACCGAAAAGACGGTGGAGGATGCGGAAACCGCCGCGGACTGAATTTGATGGGGCGGGCGATGTTGCAGCGCAGCATCGCCCGCCCCATATAGCAGGCATGTCCAAGGCTTCTTCACGCAGTTCGGCCCTGCCGCAGGTCCTCGTTTTGCAAGGGGGCGGGGCGCTTGGCGCCTATCAGGCCGGTGTCTTCGAGAGCCTTCATGCCAAGGGGCACCACCCGGACTGGGTTGCTGGCATTTCCATCGGTGCGATCAATTCGGCGATCATCGCCGGAAACAAGCCAGACGAGGTGGTCGGCAAGCTGCGCGCGTTCTGGGATATGGTCAGCTCCGAACTCACGGCAGTCGCTCCCGCCGACAGCGGCCCGGCGCGGCGCTGGTTCAACGAGGTTTCGGCGGCGATGGTCGCCACCGTAGGGACTCCGGGTTTCTTCCGCCCGCGCCTGCCCGGATTTGTCGCTCCGACCGCACTGCTCGAGGGCAGCAGCATCTACGACACCTCGCCCCTGAGGCGAACGCTTACGGAGCTGGTTGATTTCGACCTCCTTAACGATGGGCCGACCCGGATCAGCGTTGGCGCTGTGAATGTCCTTTCCGGCAATCTCACCTGGTTCGACAATCGCCAGTGCCGCATCGGCCCCGAGCACATCATGGCCTCTGGCGCCCTGCCGCCGGGCTTTCCTGCGGTCGAGGTCGATGGGCAGCCTTATTGGGACGGCGGGCTCGTCTCGAACACGCCGCTGCAATTCGTTATCGACGAGGAGGAGGGGGCCGACATGACGATCTATCAGGTTGACCTGTTCCACACCCGCGGCGCCATTCCGGCAGACCTGTCCGATGTGAGCCAGCGCGAAAAGGACATCCGCTATTCGAGCCGCACGCGGCTGAACACCGATCTCTTGCAACAGATCAAGCAGCTGCGGCTGGCGGCAAACCGGCTGGCGAAGAAACTGCCCGACGAATGGGCGCAAGATCCCGATCTGCGCGAGCTGATCAGCCATCCGGAGCCGGGGGCGGTGTCGATCATGCACCTGATCAATCGGCGCGAACTCTACGAGACCTTCTCGAAGGATTACGAATTCTCGCGCGCCACGGTGAATGAGCATTGGCGCACCGGGGCGGAAGACGCGCGCCTTTCGCTAGACCATCCATGCTGGACCGCACGCGACCGCCAGCGGCAGGGCATGATCACCTACGACCTGCGCAATCCCGAAGGGCCGCGCGTGCGCGATGCCATGGGCACCGAACTTGCCAATGCCCGCAAGGGCGCGCCGACGCCATAAGGTTCCGGATTAGCCGGACGGTCCTTGAGACGGGCGCTCAGCCTGCGACTTCGAGCATACCTCAGGGCGGACCGATCAATCTTCAACAAGGTCCAGGTAGGCCACCACGTCGTTGTCGGTGGCGAGGAACAGTCCGGCCTGCACTTCCTCGCTTTGCTGCGCGGCGATGGCCATGGCCTCGGCCAGTGTGCCGTACATCAGCGTTTCGGCAGCGCCCCCCTCGGCCTCGTGATCGAGGTGGTAAAGCCGCACCGTCGCTTCGGAATAGGTCGAGCGCATCAGTCGCCTTTCTCCAGCTTCGCCCCGTCAATCAGGCGTTCGGCGCGGGCGCTCTCCTGCTGGCGGAGCGTCTTTGCGGCCTTTGTCTGGCCGAATTTCGCGCGGTTGGCCTCGGCCTCGCGGGCCTTGTCGGCGCGCTGCTTCGCCTTGCGGGCGCTGCGCAGGTTGATCACCTCGGCCATCAGTCGCGGCCCTCGGGGTAGGAGATCGCCATCACTTCCCATTCCTTTTCGCCGCCGGGCAGGCGGACGGTCTTGAGGTCGCCCACCGCCGCGCCGCGCAGGGCGCGGGCGATAGGGGTGGACCAGCCGACCAGCCCGCTTCCTGCATCCTGCTCCTTGTCGCCGACAATGGTCAGCGTACGTTCTTCGTCATCCTCATCGGCGATCGTGACCTTGGCGCCGAAAAACACCCGGCTTTTGTCGGGCTGCTGCGCCGGATCGATCACGCGGGCATGTTTCATCACCTTGGCGAGGTAGGCCAGTTCGCGGTCGATTTCGCGCATGCGTTTGCGGCCGTAAAGATAGTCGCCGTTTTCGCTGCGGTCGCCGTTGCCGGCCGCCCAGCTGACGATCTCGACGATCTCGGGCCGTTCCTTACCGAGGAGGTGATCGTAGCGCGCCTTGAGCGCGGAAAGGCCTGCTGGCGTGATGGGGCTGGTCTTGTCGGGTGTCACGCCAAGCGCCTCCTTTTCTGAAGATAGCGGGATTTTTGAGCCATTATATATGCTTAGAAAATGGAGGCCGTTTTCTTAAGCTTTGTTGCGCAAACCGGGAAGATGGATTCTGTTTCGCCTCGCAAGTGTTCCGGTTGCAAGAACGGTGCCGCGTTCCCCCATACGTTGCGGACCGCGTTCCAGCCGATTTACGATCTGAACGACGGATCCGTTTTCGCCTACGAAGCCTTGGTGCGTGGGGAAAACGGCGAAGGTGCGGCCGAGATGCTGTCCTTGGTAAATGACGAAAACCTCTATGCGTTCGACCAGGCCTGCCGCGTTGCTGCGATCAGGCAGGCCGTTGCCGCGGGTTTGCTGGATACCCGGGCCCGCCTGTCGATCAATTTCATGCCCAACGCCGTATACTCGCCGATGGCATGTATCCAGCTTACGTTGAAAACCGCGCGCGAGGTCGGGCTTGCTGAAGACCGTCTGATCTTCGAACTCACCGAGAACGAGCGTGTCGATATCGACCATGTGACCGAGATCGTTGAGGCCTATCGCTCGCTCGGTTTTGCCACGGCGATTGACGATTTTGGCGCTGGCTATGCCGGGCTCAACCTGCTGGCCAACTTGCGCACCGATCTGGTCAAACTCGATATGGAGCTTGTGCGCGGGATCGATTGCAGCGAGCCGCGTCGGCAGATCGTCTACGCCATCGTGCGGCTCTGCGCGGAGATGGGGCGCCAGGTCATTGCCGAGGGGATCGAAACCCAGGGCGAGCTGGAGGCGCTTCAGACGATGGGCATCCATCTGGTGCAGGGCTTCCATCTGGCGCGCCCAACCTTGGGGCACCTCGCCCCGCCACTGTCGCAGCAACCGATGCGGTTGGTTGGCTAGCGCAGGAACTCTTTCACCCCGCGCGGACGCATATAGCTCGCCTGATCGGGGTAAAGCTGCTCGTAAACCACTGCGTTCTCGATCACGCGCTGGACGTAATTCTTGGTCTCGTAGAACTCGATCTTCTCGATCCATTCGAGCCAGTCGACCGCGCCGGTGCGCGGATCGCCGTTGTTGCGCAGCCACTTGTTCACGTTACCCGGCCCGGCATTGTAGGCCGCGATCGCCAGCGGATAGCTGCCGTCGTAATAGCGGATAAGCCGCTCGATATGGTTTGAGCCGAGCTGAATCGAATACTGCGGATCGGAGATCAGCCGGTCGGCGGAGAAGGGCACCCCGGCAAAGCGGGCCTCTTCCTGCGCGGTCGCGGGCATGAACTGCATCAGGCCGCGCGCGCCAGCATGGCTGATCGCGTTTTCGGCAAATTGGCTTTCCTGCCGGGCGAGGGCGTGAACCATCGTCCAGTTGACGCCCGCCGGGGTCTGCACGCGAGGATAGCCGGTGCGGGTGAAGCCCGAATAGCCATCGGACTGAGCGGCCTCGCCAAGGATCACCGCCAGATCGCGGCGACCGATATCGCGCGCGAGGTCGGCCACCAGCACGTGGTCTTCCAGCGTTTCGGCCTGATCGGCGATGGCGCGATAGAAGCGGATGCCGGTCGCCCACGGAGCATCGCGCGCCACTTCCGCCACCGCCTGCGTCAACGGCTGGGCGTTGAAGCGCGCGCGCGCCTCGGGCGAGGGTGTGGCATCGGGCGTTCCGGCGAGCGAGGGGATCGGGCGGCCCATCCGTTCCAGCGCAAGCTGGCCGTAGAAGCGGTCAGGATAAGCCGCCGCCATATCGTAATACCGGGTGGCCTCACCGCTGTTGCCCGCGCGGCGCATGGCTTCGCCTGCCCAGAAGAAGCCCTTGGATCGCGTCTGCGGCGTGCGCGCGGCAGCGCCATAGTTGTAGAACAGCGGCGCGGCGGAGGTGCCGTCGCCCAGGCGCCACAGCGCATTGGTGCCGCCTGCCCACATCAGCGAGGTGAAATCGTCACGCAGGCGGTATTCGCCCTGCGAGATGTCGGTGCCGGGCGCGAAGGCTTCGAGCGAGCGGGTGGCGATCCGCACCGTATCGCTTGCCGAGGCGGCACGGGCGAGGGTCAGCAGTTCGGTGACCCAGGCGGTCTGGTCGAGCGGGAGGTGCGACAGCGCCGGGCTGTTCGCAACCATGGCGATGGCCTCTCCGGTGCGCCCTTCCTGGCGCAGTTCGCGGCTGCGATTGAACAGGTAGCCCGGATCGTTGAGCGCGCCGGGCGCATCGGTATAGCCGTCGCCGCCTTGCAGGATCGCGAGGCGGGCGGCGAACACGCGCCGTTTCGACGGGGCGACGCGGTCGAGCTGGCGTTGCGCAGCTTCCATCTCGCGCTGCCACAGGAGCGCATTCATGCGCGTGTCCTGATCGTCCTGCGTGAAGTGATGGCCGTTCATTGCCATCAGCGCCGCTTCAGCGGTCGGGCTCATTTCGCCGCCGCGCCATGCCTCGCGCGCGAGCATTTCGGACCGGGCCGGATCGCTCCCCATCAAGGCCAGCGCATAGTGCGCCTTGGCGAAGTTGGTGACCGGCGGATAGGTCGCGAAATATTGGAGCAGCGCCGCCTCGGGCACGAATTCGCCGCGCAGCCGCTTCTCGGCGCGGGTCCGCAGCGTCTCTTCTTCGGGAAAGCCGGGGTTGGCGAGCAGGAAGGAGGAGTATTCGGCGAAGGGCAGATTGGCCTGCCGGTCGGCATAGAGCGCTTCCCAGCGGCTGATCTGCGCGGCGATTCGCCCCGGTTGCGAGGCGACCAGAGTCGCGCGGGCACTGTCCCAGTCGGCAGCCCCCTGGGCCTGACCCTGCGCCAGCGCCATGCCGGGGCACGAAATCGCCAGCGGGGCGATCAGCGAATAGATGGAATATCGAACCATGCTGGACATTGTACCGGCCCTCTCCTTATCAGGCCCTGAATGACCGGCTCCGGACCTTGGTTCCGGACACCGGCCTTGATGATAACGAACTTGTGCAAGTGCGAGGAGCCAAACCATAATGTTTTCCGGATCAATTCCAGCCCTTGCCACGCCGTTTGTCGACAACCGGGTCGACGAAGAGGCCTATCGCCGCTTTATCGAGTGGCAGATCGAGAACGGCTCTTCGGCGCTGGTCCCCTGTGGCACCACCGGTGAAAGCGCCACGCTGGATAATGACGAGCACCACCGCGTGATCTCGATTTGCGCGGAAGTTGCCAACAAGCGTGTGCCGGTGATCGCGGGGGCAGGGTCAAACGATACGCAGACCGCGCTGTGGCACATCAAGGAAGCGCAGCTGGCCGGGGCTGATGCGCTCCTGCTGGTCGCCCCTTATTACAACCGGCCAAGCCAGAATGGCCTGCTTGCCCACTTCTCTTATCTGGCCGAACGTGCCGACCTGCCGATCGTGCTTTATAACGTGCCCGGCCGCACCGTGACCGACATCTTGCCCGAGACGGTGATCGAACTGGCGCGGCGCTTTCCCGGCAAGATCGTGGCGCTGAAGGATGCCAGCGGCGACCTCACCCGCGTGGTGGCGCAGCGCATGGGTGCCGGGCCCGATTTCTGCCAGCTTTCGGGTGACGATCCGCTGGCGCTGGCGGGCTATGCACTGGGGCAGGTCGGCTGCATTTCGGTGACGGCGAATGTCGCGCCGAAGCTCTGCGCCGATTTCCATGCGGCGGCGGCCGCTGGCGACTATGCGGCTGCGCGCGAGCTGAACGAGCGGCTCTATCCGCTGCACCGGGCGATGTTTGCCGATGCCAGCCCGTCGCCGGTAAAGTATGCGCTTTCCAAGCTGTTCGACTGGTTCGCGCCCGACACCCGCCTGCCGATCGCCCCGATCTCGGACGAGGCCAAGGCAGCGGTGGACGCAGCGATGGACGGAGCCGGGATCGCCTGATCCTGCGGCCTGATCCACAGGCTTAGTCGGCCGGATTGTATTCCTGCACGAAGGCCATGGTTTCGCTCAGCATCTGCTGCCGCGTGACGGCGAGCGAGAGCCAGTGGTCTTCGCCCTCCAGCTCGACCAGCTTGTAGGGCTTGCCTTCGTCTTTCAGGGCATCGGCCATCTTCGCGCTTTGGTCGAAGTCGACCACCGTATCGTCGCGCCCGTGGATCAGCAGGATCGGGGCGTCGGCCTGCGCGGCGAACTTGCGCGGAGAGATCGCGTCCCACTCCTTCGAATCGCCCAGCTCTTCGCGCAGTGAGCGCCGGAACAGGCGGTTGCGGCCCGATTCGCGGTTTTCGGTGCGGTACATCAGGCCAATGTCGCCGATTCCTGCCACCGAGACTGCGCAGCGATAGAGCCCCTGCTGCAAGGTCACGCCCGCAAGCGCGGCATAGCCGCCATAGCTTGCGCCGACGATGCAGGCGCGTGCCGGATCGACCACGCCCTGTTCGGCCAGGGCGGCAAGGGCGTCGGAGATGTCGGTCTGCATCTTGCGGCCCCATTGGCCGTAGCCCGCGCGCTCGAAATCCTGCCCTTGCCCGGTGGAGCCGCGAAAGTTGGGCTGGATCACGGCGTATCCGCGTGATGCAAAAGCCTGCGCCCACCAGTCGAACCCTTCCTCGTCGTGCGCGTGGGGGCCCCCGTGCGGGAGCACGATTACCGGCAGGTTCTCCGCCTCGCGCCCTGGCGGGAGAGTGACGATCGCGTCCATCTCCAACCCGTCCTGCGCGGTGTAGGTCATGGTGGAAATCGGGCCGACTTGCTCGGGGGCGATCATCGGGCGGTCCGCGCCGATCGGATCGGCTCGGCGCGCAGCGAGGTCCACCCAGTACCAGGTGCCGGAATCGCCGTCGCCCTGCGTATGCACGAGCACGACTGAGAAATCGGGTGTCCAGTCCATCAAGCGCGGGTTGCCGTCGGGAAATGCGGCCAAAACCATCCGCGCACGCCGTTGCAGCGCGGGATCGAACATCACAAGTCCCTTCGCTGCGCTGCCGTCGTCGGTTTCGTCGGGTGAATAGTAGCCGGTCAGCTGACCCGTATCGCGGTCCCAGTAGAGCCGGTCGACCGGCAGATCATCGAGATAGGGCTGGGCCTCGCCGCCTTCGAGGGGAATCGAATACCAGTGAGTCTTCTCATCATCCGGGCTTTGCTCGAAATAGATGACCGACGCGCCATCCGGCCCCAATCCCACCAGTCCGACGTCGCCCTCCCGCTCATTTCCTCCGGCAATAGTCTCGTTTGATCCGTTGCGGATTTCCCAACTGCCGCTCGAGTCGGAGATATCGAAGGTGGCCGCAACATTGCCTTCGCCATCGACGAGCCAGTCGCGGCGCACCCCTTCAGGCGGCGCATAGGCGATGCGGTCCTGCTCGCCGGTGGTGAAATCATGCGCGTAAAGGAACGGGCGGCCATGATCGAAGGCCCAACCCATCCGGCCGTCTCGCTTGTACTGGATCGCTCCGAAATAGCCGCGATAGCCCTCGCCATGAGGACGGATGCCGTAATTGCCGAAAACCGAGTTCATCAGGTTGGGGCGGCCGCCGAAGACAAGGCCCGGCTCAGTCGAGGGATCAACCGGCAGCACCAGCGCCTGAGTAAGTTCGTAGCGGTCGGCGGTAAATCCCAGTCCCGCTTCGACTGTCTCGCTGCGATTGAGCAGCAGGGCTTGGTCGCCAATGAAACTGAAGCCGCGGAACTTCATCTCGCCCACAGCGAAACTGCGAACGATCTTTTGTTCGCTGTCGAGCACCAGAACCTGCCGGTTGCCTCTCAGGGTGGTGAACACGGCGAGATAGTCACCCGAGCGCGAGATCGCCATATCCTCGATGCCAGGAAGGTCGCCATAGGCTTCGAGCGGAGGTGCATCCTGAGCTTGCGCTGATGGTGCGGCAAAAATGGCCAGTGCCAGCACGGCAATTGGCCGTGCAAGCCGGACAATTATTCTATTCATCGCGAAAGCAACCCCCGTTTCCGCCAATTGGCGAAATGTTGTGCGATCATTACTTCCAATACAAGCGTTATCCTCCGCTTCTCGCAGCCTTGGCTCGCAACCGCGCGAAGACTTTGCAAAAGGGCCTTGCCCACCCTACATGCCACCACCTTATGGCGCGCCCTAAACCCACAGCATTCGACAAGCTCAAGATCGTCGCGGAAAACCGCAAGGCGAAGTTCAACTATCATATCGAGGATGTCTATGAGGCAGGCCTCGTATTGACAGGCACCGAGGTGAAGTCGCTGCGCCAGGGCGAGGGCAACATCGCCGAAAGCTACGCCGAGGTGAAGGACGGCGAGGTCTGGCTGATCAACTCGAACATTCCCGAGTTCAGCCACGGCAACCGCTTCAATCACACGCCCAAGCGGCCGCGCAAGTTGCTGCTGTCGGAACGCGAGATCGAAAAGATGTTCGGTGCGGTGGAGCGCAAGGGCATGACGCTCGTGCCGCTGAGCGTCTATTTCAATTCGCGCGGGCGAGCCAAGGTCGAGCTGGCGCTGGCCAAGGGCAAGCAGACGCACGACAAGCGCGCCACGATCAAGGACCGCGACTGGCAGCGCGACAAGGCCCGCCTGATGCGCGAAAAGGGCTAAGCGAGTGGACCAGCCGCGAGGCAAGGCTGCTTCGTAAGATTTTGATCACGCCGTTAAGCGATGGTTTTTCTCTTCCCGTCTAAAGACCGCTTTCGCAGGTACAACAAAGGTGTAAGAGCGCCCACGCAATGACTCACGACAAACGCGACAAAAGGGCGAAAGGCGGCTGGCGTTCGCTGCTGCCTGCCATGCCGCAGCGTGAGGAAATGGCGCAGAATCGCTGGCTTGCGCCGATTGCACACCGGTTTCTCCATTCCGAGCTGTGGCGGTTCACGCGCCGGTCGGTTCCGCGCGGAGTCGCACTGGGCCTGTTCGCCGCCTTTATCGTGCCGATCGGGCAGATTTTTCTTGCCGCCTTTTTGGCGTTGCCCGCGCGGGCCAACCTGCCGGTGGCGGCGCTGATCACCTTCGTCACCAATCCCTTTACCGTGCCGTTCTGGCTGATCGTGGCCAACAAGGTCGGGCGCTTCGTGCTGAAGTTCGATGCGGCGACGTTCAATGCGGCCAATCCCAGCCTGTCCGCCGGAGGCTTCTGGGACAAGTTCGGCTGGTTTCTCGAAACCGCCGGGGTGACGGCCTTCGGGTTTGTGGTGCTGTCGATTGTGAGCGCGGCGCTCGGCTATCTGATTGGTGGCCTGGTCTGGCGCGTCGTAGTTGCCCGCAAGTGGAGCCGGCGACCGGCGCGGACAAAGCTGCTACATCCTGCCGAGTGAATCGTTCGCTTAAGATACCCCATGAGACAAGCCGCGCCAGGCAAGTGATCGAGCTGGCGGCGCTTGCGGCTGCGCTCGTTGCAAGCGGGGGGCTCATATACTGGGTGAGCGGAATGCCGCTGGTCGCGCTGGGCTTTGCCTGCGGGCTGGCGGCGATGATGCTCGCCGCCGCGATGGCGATGCGCGCCCAGCGACCCGCCGCCGACGTGCAGGACGTGCTGATCGATTGGTCCGTCACGCTGGCGGCCATCGAGAGCACGTCCGGCGCGGTGGTGGGCAAGGCCAAGGCGGGAGCCGCCATCGCCATTACCGACCGGGCCAATCGGCTGGTTTGCGCCAATCCGGGGTTCGAGCAGGCGTTTGGCAGCCGGCATGCTCCGCCGCGCATGGTTCTGGATGGGGGCGGCAGCGAAGCTCTGGCGGTGATGGCGCGCGAGGCCTGGCGCGATGGCGAGGCCACCGTGCGCGAGGTGGAGGGTGATGGGCATCGCTGGCGGGTTGGCGCGCGCCGGGCCGGGCGGGCCGACGAGTACATGATCTGGTCGTTCGCACCGATCGAGGAGGTCGATACGCTGGCCGACATGGCCGCGTGGCTGCGCGGGCCGTTCGGCAGCATGTTCGGCGAGGCGGGGCTGTGTCTGGCTCTGGTGGGGCCGGAAGGGACGATCCTTGCCGCCAACCGCGAACTGGCCGCGCGCGCCTGCGGCGATGGGTTGGCAACGCTCGCCGGGCAGGAGTTTGCCGAGCTGTTGCGCAGCGACGACCGCGACCGCATCCATTTCGCGCGGGAGGGGCGCCAGGGCTCGCCCCAGACCTTGTGGCAGGTTCCGCTCTCAGCGCCCGTGGCCGAGCCTGCGCCAATCGAGGGCACTGCTCCTGCTGCGGTTCAGCCTGCTTCGCTGATGCTGCTGGTCGATGCTGGAATGGGGCTGGGCGGCACCGGAGGCGATGCCAAGGGGCAGGCGGGGCAGCTGGAAGCATTGCTGGAGCAACTCCCGCTGGGTCTGGCGATGACCGACCGCGATGGCCGCTTCCTGTTCGCCAATCCCGCGTTCCGCCGCGCCGCCGGGCTCGATGCGCACAGCTTGCCGCCCTATCCTTCCGACCTCGTGATTTCCCGCGACAAGACCGCGATGAGCGATGCCGTGCGCCGTTATGCGCAGGGGCCTGCGTCAAGCGGAGACATCGCCGTCAGGCTCTCGGTCGAGCCCGACGAACCGGCCAGCCTTGGCCTTGCGGGCGTGCGCGGGATGGGCGAGGCTGCGGTGCTGCTCAGCCTTGCCGACACCACCGAGGAGACCCGCCTGCGCCGGCAGGTCGCACAGGCGACCAAGATGCAGGCGGTGGGCCAGCTCGCAGGCGGTGTGGCGCACGATTTCAACAACGTGCTCACCGCGATTATCGGCTATTGCGACCTCATGCTGCTGCGCCACACGCCGGGTGACAGCGACTATGACGATATCCAGCAGATCAAGGCCAACTCGAACCGCGCCGCGAGCCTGACCCGCCAGCTGCTTGCCTTCTCGCGCCAGCAGACCTTGCAGCCCGAAGTGCTCCAGTTGCCTGACGTGATGAGCGAGGTCACGCAGATGCTCAAGCGTCTGCTTGGCGCGAAGATCACGCTCGAAGTGCGGCATGATCGCAACCTCGGCGCAGTGCGCGCCGATCCGCGGCAGCTCGAACAGGTGATCATGAATCTCGCGGTCAATGCCCGCGACGCGATCCAGACAAGTGGCGGGGGCGAAGGGGCAAGCGGGACGCTCACCTTCACCACCCGTCGTGTCGAGGCGGGCGACATCAGGCGCATGGGTTCGGAAATCATTCCTGCGGGTGACTATACCGCCCTGATCGCCGAGGATACCGGCGGCGGCATCGCGCCTGCGGTGATCGGCAAGATTTTCGAACCGTTCTTCACCACCAAGGACTTGGGCAAGGGCACGGGGCTCGGCCTGTCGACGGTCTATGGCATCGTCAAGCAGTCTGGCGGGTTCATCTTCGCCAGCAACGTGCAGGGTGCCAATGGTCGACCCGCCGGGGCCCGTTTCACTATCTACCTGCCCGTTCACGAGGCGAGCGAGGAAGAGCTGAAGAAGGTCGAGGTGAAGGAAGAGGCGCGCAACTGGGCAGGTGGTGGGCGCATCCTGCTGGTCGAGGACGAAGACATGGTGCGCGCCGTGGCCGAACGTGCGCTGACGCGGCAGGGCTACGAAGTGACCACCGCCAGCGATGGCGATGAGGGCCTCGAACTCGTGCGCGACGGCGAGCAGTTCGACATGGTCGTGACCGACGTGGTGATGCCCGCGATGGACGGCCCGGCCATGGCCTTGGCGATCCGCGAGGTCGCGCCCGATCTGCCGATTCTGTTCATGTCAGGCTATGCCGAGGCGCAGCTGCGCGACCAGATCGACATCGTTGCCATGCATTTCATCCCCAAGCCCTTCAGCGTGCAGCAGATCGCCGACAAGGTTGCCGAAGTGCTGACCGCCAGCTCGCGCCGGGGCTGACCCTCGGTCAGCTCACCGTTCAGCGCGCGCTCAGGCCGTGCTACCTCAATGTAAGCTTTACGAGAGGGAAGATTCGCCAGATGCTCAGCCACGCCCGCACCACGTTTGTCGCCTGTTTGCTTGCCGCTACTGCCGCAAGCGCAAATGCCCAGAGCGACCCTAACGAACCAAGCGCGCAGGGCGATCTCGCGGTAACGATCTACAACAACGGCCAGAGCCTGGTGCAGGACGTGCGTCAGCTCGATATCGCGCGCGGGCGCTCGACCGTGACCTTCCCCGATGTCTCGGCGATGATCCGGCCCGAGACTCTGAGCTTCAACGCCGCCGATACCACGATCATCGAACAGAACTTCGATTTCGACCTGCTCACCCCGCAAAAGCTGATGGAAAAGGCGGTGGGGCAGGAGGTGACGCTGATCCGCACCAATCCGGCCACCGGCGCCGAGACGCGCCAACGCGCCGAGGTGCTCTCGACCGTGGGCGGGGTGGTGATCCGGGTGAACGGACAGGTCGAGGTGCTGCGCGACGATGGCCTGCCGGTGCGGGTGATCTTCGACGAGCTGCCGCCGAACCTGCGCTCGCGGCCGACGCTCTCGGTTAATCTGGAAAGTTCGCGCGGCGGCACGCGGCCTGCGTCGATCCGTTATCTCACTCCCGGCCTCGGCTGGTCGAGCGACTATGTTGCACTGTTCGACGAGGCGAAGGGCACGGTCGATATGCAGGGCTGGGTTACGCTCACCAACACCACCGGCACCACCTTCACCAATGCCGATACGCTGCTGGTGGCGGGCGATGTGGGCGGCGGACGCAACGTTCGCCGCAGCGACATGGTGCGCCCCGGCACCCAGAGTGCAGAGCGTGAGCGGCTGGGCGATTTCTACCTCTATCCGATCGAGGGCCGCACCACGATTGCCAACAACCAGACCAAGCAGGTCAGCTTCCTCGACGTGCAGGGCGTTCCGGCGAGCCGTATCTATTCCGCCGAGGTCGGCTGGCTCGCGACATGGGACGACTGGCAGAGCGTGTCCTCCGCAATCAGTTTCAATTCCTCGCGCGAAGGCGGGCTGGGTGATGCGCTGCCTGCGGGCACAGTGCGGTTTTACCAGCGCGATGCGAGCGGAAACCCGCAGTTCATCGGCGAGAACTCCATCGGCCACACCCCGATGGGCAGTGTGCTTTCGCTGCGCACCGGCGATGCCTTCGATGTGTTCAGCAAGGTCGAGGTCGAGCGCCGCGACAAGATCACTGCCGCCGACTACGAACGCTCGGCGCGCTACCGGGTGATCGAGAACGGCGAGACCGTGCGCGAAGTCGAGGTGGATCGCGCAGTCGATTACTACCGCACCACGATGCGCTACAGCTTCACCAATGCGAAGAGCGAGCCGGTCACGGTCGAGTTCCGCCAATCGAGGCTCGATCGCGGCTACTGGGCGAACGACTATCGCGTGGTGTCGGAAGACATTGCAGGCGAGCAGCTGAACGCCGACACCCGCCTCTACCGCGTAACCGTGCCCGCCAATGGCGAGCGCGTCGTGCGCGTGACCTACGAGACAAAGTACTGAGGGCGCGGGCGGTGCGCTTCGTCAGCTCTTACAGTCGTCATTGCGAGGAGCCTCAGGCGACGCGGCAATCCAGCTCCCACTGTCGCCGCAAGAGGCGAAGGTACGCGATGGATCGCGTCGCTGTGCTCGCTATGACGATGACCGGTTGTGGCGTGGTTGGCTTCGTCACTTCCACCCCCGCCGCCGCGCAAGACCGCCCAACAGTCGAAGCCTCCGTCCCCACCAAACAAGCCGTCACCATTTACCGCGACCCCAACCGTGCACCCGGCGACCGGCTGAACCGCGACAACCCGCAAGGCTTCGCAATGATCTCCGAGGTTCGCACGGTCACGCTGCCACCGGGCGAATCGCGCATCCGCTTCACGGGCGTCGCCGAGGGCATGGTGGCGGTCTCAGCTATCGTCACCGGGCTGCCCGGCGGCACCATCGAGAAGAACCGCAATGCCGACCTGCTGAGCCCCGCCGCGCTGGTCGACGGGACGCTCGGCAACCGCGTGCGCATCACGCGCACCAATCCCGGCACCGGTGAACAGGTGAGCGAAAGCGCCGTGGTCCGCACCCGCGCCGATGGCGGGCTGGTGCTCCAGACCAGCGAGGGGTTCGAGCCGGTGCGCTGCTCTGGCCTGCCCGAAAGCCTCGCCTTCGAGCGCGTGCCCGCCGGACTTTCGTCCGAGCCGGTGTTCTCCATCGACACCCGCGATGCGAGCGGCGGCACCTACACCGTCACGCTCTCCTATCTCGCCTGGGGCTTCGACTGGGAGGCGAACTATGTCGCCACGCTGGCGCAAGCGGGCGCGCGTGAGGACGCGCGGCTAAGGCTGGTAAGCTGGCTGACGGTGCTCAACGACAACGGCCAGAGCTTCGAGAACGCCGAGCTGATGGCCGTTGCGGGCACGATCAACGTCGAGAGCGATTTCGAGGGGCTGGCCGAGCCCCCGCGCGCTCGGCCTCTGCGGCTTACCTGCTATCCGATTGGCAGCACTGCGGCGGGCTCGCCTGAGCTTAACTTCAACCCGCCAGTCCCTCCGCCGGCGCCAATGGCCTTGGCAGCGCCCGTCATGCAGCGCATGCGCGCCGAGGCAGACGAGGAAATTTTTGTCACTGGCGCAATGATGGCGAGCGAGGAAGATCTCGGGGACCTCAAGCTTTACCGCGTCCCCGAACCGGTCACCGTATCGGCCAAGGGTCTCAAGCAGGTCGCCTTCCTCGACCGGCCCGAAGTCGAAGGACGCATCGTCTATCGCGCCGACCACTGCGTACCGTGGACGCCCTTTCCGAGTCGCGACAATCCGGCTGACTTCACGCCCGCCACGCTGATGCTGATGACCAAGAATGACGCAGCGCACGGCCTCGGCGCGGCGCTGCCGCTTGGCAATATGGCGCTGTTCGAGCCCTCGCCAGCGGGTAACATGCTGGTGAGCGAGCTGGACCTGCGCGACTATGCAGTCGGGCAGGATGTGGAGCTGGACATCGGCGAAAGTCCGCAGGTCTTTACGCAATGCGCGCGGCTAGGTGAGCGTGAACCCGATGCCTATGGCACGCGGTGGATGCCGATGCGCGCGCGGGTCACCAATGCCAATCCGCATAGCGTGACAATGCGAATCACGCTCGGGCAGGAAGCGGGGTGGGACTACCGATTCGCGCGTGAGCGCCTGCTGACGAAGAATGGCACCCGCTATGTCGAGGTGCAGATCCCGGCGAATTCCACCACCAACTTCGACTGGCAGATGCGCTCGACCCTGCGCTGATCCTGCGTTTTGCGGGGGGGCGGACAGGAAAAATGTAGGAAATTTTATGTTCCACTCTTGTTCTCATGGAACAAAGTGCGTACACCGGTCTCGTGGACGAAGGGCATGAGGCCCTAGCGACAGAGCGGAGACCGTGTCATGGCTACCCAATTGAAGCTGGTTGAAGAGGATCGCAAAACCGTGGACCGTCAGAAGGCGCTGGACGCCGCTCTCGCACAGATAGATCGCGCCTTTGGTAAAGGCTCTGCCATGAAGCTGGGCCAGAAGGAAACCATGCAGGTGGAAGCGATTTCCACCGGCTCGCTCGGCCTCGATATTGCGCTGGGCGTGGGCGGCCTGCCCAAGGGCCGCGTGATCGAGGTCTATGGCCCGGAAAGCTCGGGTAAGACGACGCTCGCGCTGCACGTAATCGCCGAGGCGCAGAAAGGGGGCGGCACGGCGGCCTTCGTCGATGCCGAACATGCGCTCGATCCCGTCTATGCCAAGAAGCTCGGCGTCGATATCGACGAGCTGATCGTATCGCAGCCAGACACCGGCGAGCAGGCGCTGGAGATCGTGGATACGCTGGTGCGCTCGAATGCGATTGATGTGCTGGTGGTCGATTCGGTGGCCGCGCTGGTGCCGCGCGCCGAGATCGAGGGCGAGATGGGCGACAGCCACGTCGGCCTGCAGGCCCGCCTGATGAGCCAGAGCCTGCGCAAGCTGACAGGTTCGATCAACCGCTCCAAATGCATGGTGATCTTCATCAACCAGCTGCGCATGAAGATCGGCGTGATGTACGGCAACCCGGAAACGACGACCGGCGGTAACGCATTGAAATTCTATGCTTCTGTCCGCCTAGACATCCGCCGCACCGGGGCAATTAAAGACCGTGACGAGGTTACCGGCAACTCCACACGCGTGAAAGTGGTGAAGAACAAGGTCGCCCCGCCGTTCAAACAGGTCGAGTTCGACATCATGTATGGCGAAGGCATTTCGAAGATCGGCGAGATCCTCGACCTGGGCGTGAAGGCAGGTGTGGTCGAGAAGGCGGGCTCGTGGTTCAGCTACGATAGCATCCGCATCGGCCAGGGCCGCGAAAACGCGAAGACTTACCTGAAAGAAAATCCCGAGATTTCCGACCGGATCGAAGCTGCGATTCGCAGCCAGACCGATGCGGTCGCCGAGGAGATGATGACGGGGCCGGACGCGGACTCCGACGACTGATCCTCAAGAAGGGCCGGGCAGCGATGATGGCAGCCCCCCTTGCGAACCGGAGCCGGCGCCTTGGCACTTTTTGCAGTGTCCGAGCGCCGGCTTCCTCGCATTCGCACTGTCCCGCACTTGAGCGTCCCTCGTGTTTCGGTGCATGAACCGATCTGGCCTTGCAACGAGGCTGAGAATTTCGGTTACCAAGCAGGGGCAGGGCATTTTGGACAAGATTGCATGGCAGGGCAGCCAGGGCGCCAGCTGGGCGGAAAACTGGCGCCGGACCGACCGCAGCTTCGGCATTCTCACCGAAGACCTGCTTACCCGCCTGCGCGGGCTGGAATTCCGCGAGGTTCTTGATGTCGGTTGCGGTGCGGGCGAATTATCGCTGGCCATCGCGCGCAACCGTCCCGGGGTTCACGTGCGCGGTATCGACATTTCTCCGCAGCTCGTCGATGCGGCGCAGGCCCGCGGCGAGCGGTTCACCAACGTTGCTTTCGCCTGCAGCGATGCTTCGAGCTGGAGGCCAGACGATCCTTTCGTCCCCGATCAGTTGGTGTCGCGGCACGGCGTGATGTTTTTCGATGATCCGGTTGCCGCCTTCTCCAACCTTGCCTCGGTAGCTGCGCCTGGGGCCAGGCTGCTATTCTCGTGCTTTCGCGCCCCGTCGCTCAATCCGTTCATGTCCGAAGTCGTCCGGCTGTTGCCACCGCCGACGCCATCGCCTGAGCCGCGTGCGCCTGGCCCCTTTGCCTTCTCCGATGCGTCCTATGTCGAGCAGATTCTGTCCGCTGCCGGCTGGACCGACATAACCTTCTCGCCGGTCGATTTCCCGATGATCGTCGGCGCTGGCGAAGATCCAGTGGCCGATGCACGCGACTATTACTGCACCATCGGCCCGGCTTCCCGGGGCCTTGAGCAACTCGATGACGACGAGCGCGAGGCGTTTCTTGCCAAACTCGATGCTCTGTCGGAGCGCAACTGTCGGGAGGGCATCGTGTCGCTGCCGGCGGCTGCCTGGGTGGTCACGGCGAAACGCAAGTAGCGCGCTGGAGGCGGGAGCAGGAGCACAGCACGCAAAAGAGCCTGTCCATTCTGTGCGTAACATGCTTGTCGTGCAGGCGAACAGGCCCTAATTCGGCGCGATGCATTCGACCAACGACATTCGCCGCGCGTTTCTCGACTATTTCGCGGCCAACGATCACACGGTTGTGCCTTCGGCACCGCTGGTTCCCTACAACGATCCCTCGTTGATGTTCGTCAACGCGGGCATGGTGCCGTTCAAGAACGTTTTCACCGGGCTGGAGACGCCGCCTGCGCCGCGCGCCACGAGCAGCCAGAAGTGCGTGCGTGCCGGGGGCAAGCACAATGATCTCGACAATGTCGGTTACACCGCGCGCCATCTTACGCTGTTCGAGATGCTCGGCAATTTCAGCTTTGGCGACTACTTCAAGGAACGCGCGATCGAGCTCGCCTGGGGGATGGTCACGCGCGAGCTGGGTCTCGATCCCGAGCGGCTGCTGGTCACCGTTTATCACACCGATGATCAGGCCGCCGAGCTCTGGCGCAAGATCGCAGGCCTGCCCGACGAGCGCATCATCCGCATTGCCACCAAGGATAACTTCTGGGCCATGGGCTCGGACGGCCCCTGCGGCCCGTGTTCGGAAATCTTCTGGGATCACGGCCCCTCGGTCGCCGGTGGCCCGCCCGGATCCCCCGACGAGGATGGCGACCGTTTCGTCGAGATCTGCAACCTCGTGTTCATGCAGCACATTCAGGAAGCCGACGCCATCGTGGGCGACCTGCCGCGTCCATCAATCGACACCGGCATGGGGCTCGAACGCATTTCGACCGTGCTTCAGGGCGTGCACAATGTGTTCGAGACGGACACTTTCCGCGCGCTGATCGAGGCGAGCGAAGACCTTGTGAAGGCCAAGGCCGAGGGTGAGCAGATCGCCAGTCACCGCGTGATCGCCGATCATCTGCGCTCGACCAGCTTCCTGATCGCCGATGGCGTGCTGCCCTCGAACGAGGGCCGCGGCTATGTCCTGCGCCGCATCATGCGTCGCGCCATGCGCCACGCGCACCTGCTTGGCGCCGACCGTCCGCTGATGCACCGGCTCGTGCCCGCGCTCGTCACCGAGATGGGTCAGGCTTATCCCGAGCTGTCGCGTGCGCAGCCGCTCATCACCGAGGTGCTCGAACGCGAGGAAACGCGTTTCCGCCAGACGCTCGAAAAGGGTCTGCGCCTGCTTGACGACGAAGTGGCCACGCTCGGCGAGGGTGCGGACCTTCCGGGCGAGGCGGCCTTCAAGCTCTACGACACCTATGGCTTCCCCTACGATCTGACCGAAGACGCGCTGCGTTCGCGCGGCATCGGCGTTGACCGTGAAGGCTTCGATGCCGCCATGGCGCAGCAGAAGGCGGCGGCGCGCGCGGCGTGGAAGGGTTCGGGTGCTTCTGCCGACAGCGAGGTCTGGTTTGACGTGGTCGAGCGTGAAGGTGCGACTGAGTTCACCGGCTACACCGCCCACAAGGGAGAGGGCCGGGTGGTCGCGCTGGTGGTTGACGGCAAGGAAGTCAGCCATGCCGATGCCGGGCAAGAGGTGATCCTGCTCACCAACCAGACCCCATTCTATGGCGAGAGCGGCGGGCAGTCGGGCGATGCCGGTGTCGT
Source organism: Erythrobacter sp. (assembly GCA_027311945.1). GTDB lineage: Bacteria > Pseudomonadota > Alphaproteobacteria > Sphingomonadales > Sphingomonadaceae > Alteraurantiacibacter. Next base: position 165,162 of record DAICXZ010000008.1, on the reverse strand, counting down.
GACTGGCGACAATGGCCTCAAGGTCACCATCTCTGACACCTCCAAGCCGCTCGGGCGCTTGCATGCGATGCAGGGCACCATCGAGGCCGGACAGATCAGCGTGGGTGACACGGTTCATCTCGCGGTCGATATCGAGCGGCGCGATGCAATCCGGGCCAACCATTCGGCCACGCACCTCGTGCACGCGGCGTTGAGAAACCTGCTTGGCGACCATGTCACGCAGAAGGGCTCGCTGGTGGCGGCCGACCGGCTGCGGTTCGACTTCTCGCATCCCAAGCCGCTGACCGGCGAGGACATCGCGGCGATCGAGGCTGAAGTGAACGCGCAGATCCGCGCCAACAACGAGGTCACCACCCGGCTGATGAGCCCAGATGATGCAATCGAGGCTGGCGCCATGGCGCTGTTTGGCGAGAAGTACGGCGAGGAAGTGCGCGTGCTCTCGATGGGGCAGGACGATTTCGGCGGCTCGGGGCGGACCTATTCGGTCGAGCTGTGCGGCGGCACCCACGTGCGGGCCACGGGCGACATCGCGCTGTTCCGCATCGTGTCGGAAAGCGCTGTGTCCTCGGGCGTGCGCCGGATCGAGGCGCTGACCGGTGAGGCCGCGCGCCAGTGGGTCGTGGGTCGCGAAGAGGCCTTGAAGGCAGTCGCCGCCACGCTGCGCACCTCGCCCGACGAGGTCGAAGAGCGGGTTGCAGCGCTGGTTGACGAGCGCAAGCGGCTCGAGCGCGAGCTGGCCGATGCGAAGAAGCAGCTGGCGCTTGGCGGGGGCGGCGGTGTCGGCGCGGCTCCGGCCGCGGACGAGAACATTGGCGGCGTCGCCTTTTCGGGCCAGGTGCTGCACGGCATGAACCCGAAGGAACTGCGCGGCTTGCTTGACGAGGCCAAGGGCCGGATGGGTTCAGGGATCGCGGCTATCTGCGCTGTGAACGAGGGCAAGGCCGCCTTCGCCGCTGCCGTCACCGACGATCTGACGGAGCGTTTCAGCGCCGTCGATATCGTACGCGCGGGCGTGGAAGCGCTCGGCGGCAAGGGCGGCGGTGGCCGTCCCGACATGGCACAGGGCGGCGGGCCGGACGGCGACAAGGCTGACGAGGCCATCGCCGCAGTACGGGCGCTGATCGCGGGTTAGCCCCAGGCTGCCGAAGCCGCCTCAGGACGTGACTTCGGCAGTGCTGGTTCGCAGCTTCGGCTTTTCGGCCAGATCGGCGCCTTGCTGGATCTTTTCGCGCATCTCGTCGCGCTTTTCGTGGATCGAGGCGATCAGCGGGCCGATTGGCACGCCAAGGTCGGCCAGCGCTGCCTCGGATAGCTGCAGCGAGCTTTCGAGCGTCTCGGGCACCGCGGTGGTTGCGCCGCTACGATACAGCTCGGCGGCGTGCACGCTATCGCGCGCGCGGGCGATAATCGGCAGCTCTGGATGTTGTTCGCGCAGTTTGCGCACCAGTTGCTGCGCCAGCACGTGTTCGTCCATCGTCAGGATCACGGCGGGCGCGGTGTCTATTCCCAGCTTTTCGAGCACGTCGGCGCGCATCGCATTGCCATATACCGCGACATAGCCATCACGCCGCGCATCCTGAACGAGGTCGGGATTGGAATCGATGGCGATATAGGCCTTCTCGTGCCGTGCCAGCATCTGCGCCACCAGTCGCCCGACGCGCCCGAGGCCGACGATCACCACATGCGGCGCGCGCGGGTTTTCGTCGACTTCCTCGAGTGTGGGAGCCGGGTCCATCTGGCCTGCGAGGTTCTTGCCAAGCAGCGCCAGCAGCGGCGTGATGGTGAGGCCGATTGCGGTGACGGTCTGCCAGAACTGGCCGACCTCGCGGCTCACCAGCGCCGCACTGGTGGCGGCCGTCAGCACGATCAGCGTGGTTTCGGAGGGGCTCGCCATCAGAATGCCTGTTTCGACCGAGGTGCTCCGCCGCGCGCCCATGAACCGCAGCAACACCCCCGTAACCACGGCCTTGAGCAGCAGGATGCCGACCACGGCCAGGGCGATGGTGCCCAGGTTCTCCCACACCATTGTAAAGTCGATACCCATGCCCACGGTGAGCAGGAACACGCCGAGCGCCAGCCCCTTGAACGGCTCCATGATCCCTTCGACCTCGCTGTGATACTCGGTCTCGGCGATCAGCAGGCCGGCGATCAGCGCGCCGACGATGGGCGACAGGCCCACCGCGGTGGTGGCAAGGCTCGCCCCGATCACAACCAGCAGCGAAGCGGCGAGGAAGATTTCCGGGCTCTTGGTACGCGCGGCCTGGGCAAACAGGCGTGGTAGCACGAGGCGCCCGCCCACCATCATGATGAGCACCACGAACAGGCCCTGCCAGATTGTTGACAGCAGGCCCGCCATCCCGTCGGCCTCGGCATAGGGGGCGAGCGCGCCGAGCAGGAAGATCACCGGCACGATCATGATGTCTTCGAACAGCAGCATCGACAGCGCGGCGCGGCCCACCGGTGAGGTGGTGCCGGAAATCGGCAGCACCAGCGCGGTGGAGGAAAAGGCGAGGGCGAGGCCCAGCGCCAGCGCGCCGGTCCAGTATTGGCCGGTGTAATAGAGGATTGCGGTAATCAGCGCCCCGATCACGACAATTTCGAGCGCGCCAAGGCCAAACACCAGCTTGCGTAGCTGCCACAGGCGTTTGAAGCTCAGCTCCAGCCCGATGGTGAACAGCAGCAGGATGATGCCGAATTCAGCAAAGGGCTCGAGGCCCTCCGGTTCGGAAATGGTGATGTGGTAGAGCCACGGGTAGTCATCCACCATGCGGCCAAGGCCGTATGGCCCGACCAACAGCCCTACGAGGATGAAGCCGATAATCGGCGTGATCCGAAACCGCGCGAAGAGCGGGATCACGATCCCCGCCGCCCCCAGGATCACCAGCGCATCGGACATCATTGGCGAAAGTTGGGCTGATCCATGCATAGCGCCAGTTATCGACAAAAGTGCATGGCAGGACAACGACAATATTGCCGCGATGCGCAACAGCGCGCAGCTTCCTGACGAATTTTGCTATGAAGGGTGACAAAACGGCGAGCATCCGTATGTCAGGGGCTATGCAGACGCCGACCCTCATTTCGCTCGCCCTGTATTTTGTCCTCATGCTTGGCATCGGGCTTTACGCCTGGCGCAAGTCGACCGAAGATTCCGAAGGCTACCTGCTCGGTGGCCGTAATCTGCCTCCGGCCGTGGCGGCGCTGTCGGCGGGTGCGTCTGACATGTCCGGTTGGTTGCTGCTTGGCCTGCCTGGCGCGCTTTATGTGTCCGGGCTGGTCGAGGCGTGGATCGGGATCGGCCTGTTTATCGGCGCGCTCGCCAACTGGCTGATCGTGGCACCGCGCCTGCGCGAACAGACAGTGTCTTACGGCAATTCGCTGACGATCCCGCAATTCCTCGCCAACCGCTTCCCCGACAAGGCGACCGCGCTGCGCGTGGTTTCGGCGGTGATCGTGGTGCTGTTCTTCTCGGTTTACAGCGCGGCCGGGCTGGTCGGCGGCGGCAAGCTGTTCGCGGCGAGCTTCCTCGATGAGCCGATGCTCGGCATGAGCCCCTATATGGCCGGCGTGGTGCTCACAGCCGGCGTGGTGCTCGCCTACACCATGGTGGGCGGCTTCCTCGCCGTGAGCCTCACCGATTTCGTGCAGGGTTGCATCATGGTGGTGGCGCTGGTGATGATGCCGCTGGTGGTCCTGCTGGACGATGGCGCAGGCACGGTCGCGACAACGCTGCGGAACGTCGATCCGAATTTCCTCAGCTGGTTCGGCGGACTGTCGGCGATTGGCTTCATCTCTGCCGTTGCTTGGGGGCTTGGCTATTTCGGACAACCCCACATTATCGTACGCTTCATGGCGGTGCGTGATGGCGGTATCAAAGCTGCGCGCAACATCGGGATGAGCTGGATGCTGGTGGCGTTGATCGGCGCGCTGGGCGTGGGGCTGGTCGGCCGCGCGCATGTCGAGCTGAACCCCGGCATCGAGCTGGCTGACCCGGAAACAATTTTCGTGCTGCTGGCGAATACGCTGTTCCACCCTTTCGTCACCGGCTTCCTGCTCGCGGCCCTGCTGGCTGCGATCATGAGCACGATCAGTTCGCAGCTGCTGGTCAGCTCAAGCTCGCTGACTGAGGACTTCTACCGCCTGTTCCTGCGTAAGGAGGCAAGCGAGCGTGAGATGGTCAACGTGGGGCGCGTCTGCGTGCTGCTGGTCTCGGTGGCGGCGATTGCCATTGCCGCCGATCCCGATAGCGAGGTGCTTGGCCTCGTGTCGAACGCCTGGGCCGGGTTTGGTGCTGCCTTCGGCCCTCTGATCATCCTGTCGCTGATCTGGCGCGGGATGACCGGTGCAGGCGCTCTGGCCGGTCTGGTGACGGGCACGCTGGTGGTGATCGCATGGATATTCTCGGGCGCTGCCGAAGCGACCGGTGTGTACGAGATCATCCCCGGCTTTGCCGCGGCATGGCTGGCGATCTGGCTGGTGAGCAAGGCCACCTCCAGAGACGCGACAGCTGCCGTAGCCTGATCGACCCGATCAGCCGCCGCCGGGCCCATGGCCGCGGCGCGGCGCCGGGCCTTGCACCTCACCCGCGCCCGCCGAGCCGCCGTCCTCGTTCCACTCGATGCGGTAGAGGTCGTGCCGCCGGTCGGCGAGGTTGCGCACCGTTCCCTCGGCGCGCGCCCATGAGAGATCGGCAAGGTTCACATCACTGATTGTCAGCGTCTCGACGTTCTCGGTCGCCTCGGCGGCGATGCCGTCGCGCGCGAAGGGGAAGTCGCAAGGCGTGAGGATGCAGCTTTGGGCATACTGGATGTCCATATTGCCGACATTGGGCAGGTTGCCCACGTTGCCCGCCATCACCACGAAACACTGGTTCTCGATCGCGCGGGCGGCGGCGCAATAGCGCACGCGCATGTAGCCTTGGCGGCTATCGGTGCAGAACGGCACGAAGATGATCCGCGCACCCTGATCGACGAGGCGGCGCGAGAGTTCGGGGAACTCGCAGTCATAGCAGATCTGGATGCCGATCGGGCCGCAGTCGGTCTGGATCACGTCGATGGTATCGCCGCCCTTGATGTTCCACCAATAGGCTTCGTTGGGGGTGGGGTGGACCTTCTCGCGCTCGTGGATCGAGCCATCGCGCAGGCACACAATGGCGATGTTGTGAATGTCGCCATCGTCCATCCGCGTGGGGTGCGAGCCGCCGATGATGTTGATGTTGAACTTGAGCGCCATCTCCGACAGCGTCTCGCGAATGCGCGGGGTGTAGCGTGAGAGCAACTCGATGCTTTCGAGTGGTGACAGTTCCTCTTCCTCGGCGCTTAGCAGCATGAGTGTGAACAGCTCGGGAAAGAGAATGAAGTCTGCCGCATAGTCGCTTGCAACATCGACGAAATAGCGGACCTGCCGGATGAATTCGTCGAAATCCTTCACCGCGCGCGCCTGAAGCTGGCAGGTGGCGATGCGGACGTTCTCGATACCGCGCGGCACTGAGAGTTGCGCACTTGCTTCCTGATCGACGAACGGGTTGCGCCAGACCATCTGCACCGCATTGCCGCGGCTGCGGCGATCTTCGGGGAGGTAGCCGGGCAGCACAGCGAGCGGTTCGAACCCATTGGCGAGCTGGAAGCGCAGCACCGGATCGTGGATCTTTCCGGAGACGACCTTCTCAAGATAGTCCTCGGCGCTCTCCACCCGGCGCCAGCTCTTTTGCAGGTTGGGCATCCGCCCGGCAAAAACGATGCCCTTCAGTTCGAGCTGCTCGGCCAGAAACCGGCGCTCTTCATAAAGCCGCCGCCCGATCCGTGTGCCGCGCACCTTGGGGTCGACGCACATCTCGTAGCCGTAAAGCCACTCGCCGGTGGCCTCGTGACGGCTGCCGTAGCCATTACCGGTGATCTCGTCCCAGGTGTGCGGGCGTAGCGCCTTTTCGCCGCTGATGCGCATCGTGGCGCAGTAGCCGACCAGCTTGTCGTCGAGCACGGCGACGAAGCAGCCCTCGGGGTAATTGTTGATCTGCCCGCGGATTTCGCCCTGCGTATAGGGCACGAAGTCTTCATAGACCCGCTTGGCGAGCGCGGCGATGCGGCGGACGTCGGCGGGAACGGCGGCGCGGACTTCGAGGCGGGCTTTGGTCATGCAATCTCCTGTACAACGAAAAGGGGCGCGCGACCGCCGTCGCGCGCCCCGATATCATAACTTCGCGGTCGGTTGGCCGTTCCGCGAGGCATAGCCAAATCAGCCCAGGCCCTGAGCCTTCATTTCGACTTCGAGCGCATCGACGATGGCTTCGAAGAACTGCTCGGTCGTCATCCAGCTCTGGTTCGGGCCGATCAGGAGCGCGAGGTCCTTCGTCATCTTGCCCTTTTCCACGCACTCGATGCAGACGCGCTCAAGCGTTTCGGCGAATGCCACCACTTCGGGAGTGTCGTCGAACTTGCCGCGATACATCAGGCCGCGGGTCCAGGCGAAAATCGAGGCGATCGGGTTGGTGCTGGTCGCCTTGCCCTGCTGATGCTGGCGATAGTGGCGGGTCACGGTGCCGTGCGCGGCTTCGGCTTCCACCGTCTTGCCGTCGGGCGCCATCAGCACGCTGGTCATCAGGCCGAGCGAGCCGAAACCCTGCGCGACCACGTCGGACTGCACGTCGCCGTCATAGTTCTTGCAGGCCCAGATGAACTTGCCGTTCCACTTGAGCGCAGCGGCCACCATGTCGTCGATCAGGCGGTGTTCGTACCAGATCTTGGCTTCCTCGAACTTCTCCTTGAAGCCTTCGGTGTCGAACACTTCCTGGAACAGATCCTTGAAGCGGCCATCGTACTTTTTCATGATGGTGTTCTTGGTGGACAGGTACACCGGCCAGCCACGGTTAAGGCCGTAATTGAAACTGGCGCGCGCGAAGTCGCGGATCGATTCGTCGTGGTTGTACATCGAGACCGCCACGCCGGGCTGGTCGAAGGTGTGGACGAGCAGATCGATGTTCTCGCCATTGTCGCCTTCGAACACCATGCGCAGCTTGCCCGCGCCGGGGATCAGGGTGTCGGTGGCGCGATACTGGTCGCCAAAGGCATGACGGCCGACCACGATCGGGTCGGTCCAGCCTGGCACGAGGCGCGGCACATTGTCGATCACGATCGGCTCACGGAAGATCGTGCCGCCAAGGATGTTGCGGATCGTGCCGTTGGGCGAACGCCACATCTGCTTGAGGCCGAATTCCTCGACGCGCGCTTCATCGGGGGTGATGGTGGCGCACTTCACGCCCACGCCATATTCCTTGATCGCGTTGGCGGCATCGATAGTGATCTGGTCGTCAGTCTCGTCGCGCTTTTCGACCGAGAGGTCGTAATACTTCAGGTCAACGTCGAGATAGGGCAGGATGAGCCGCTCGCGGATCCATTGCCAGATGATCTTCGTCATCTCGTCGCCGTCGATCTCGACGATCGGATTGAGTACCTTGATTTTGGCCATGAACTATCCCTGTCTCTAGCGAATGTTTGCGGAAAAATGTTTGGCGTGCCTCTTAAGGGGGCGCGGCCATGAGCGCAAGCGAAGGAGGATTGCGTCTAATAGCTAATGAGAGTTGGTAGCGGGAATTGCCGTTGGTGCGGTTTCGATCCGGCTCATCCGGGCAAGTGCATGGATCGTGGCCGGAATGCGCTCGGTCGCGAAGATAGCGAGAAGGCCACCGAGGGGGCTTTCAGCCAGCCCCCGTGCCACGCGGGCTACCTGCACTGGGCGGCGTGCCTTTTGCGCGAATGCGCGTTGAAACCTTGCGGCTCCCGCTGGCCCCAGCTCGAGCCAGTAGGAGGCGGCCTGCTGCCCGCTCGCCAGGGCTATCCCGATGCCTTCGCCGGCAAGTGAGGGGATGACCGCGGCCTGATCGCCGATCCGGTAAAGTCCGTCAGCGGTCTCCTCTGCGATCCACCCGTAAGGAACGGCGCCGATGGTCTCGATCCGTGCCTGTGCCCAGTCGTCGCCGAGCCGGGCTGCCATAGCCGGGTCCCGGGCGGCAAGTTCAGCCAGAAGGTTGTGCGGTGAACCGCCAGCCCTTGTCAGAGCCGACTTGCGCAGTGCGAGGCAGAGGTTGGCTGTTCCGTCTTCCTGCAGCACCATCCCGACATAGCCGCCCGCAAACAGGTGCAGCTCTATATGGTCGCCGAGCATTTCCGCGCGCTGCCTCGTCGGCGCAAGGCGGAGCCGCAGACCGAGCGCCGGATCGGCGGTGCGGCGCGGGCGGGCGGCACCGCGCAGGTCGTGCTTGCCGCTGGCGAGGAACAACGTCTCGGAGCGCCAGTCGTGCTTCTTCCCGCGCGCCACACCCTGCTCGACGGCGGTGATGTGATCGAAGGCCATCTGCGCCCCGGCATCGAGCGCTGCGGCGCGCAGGGCGCTGTCGAGCGCGTGGCGCGAGAGGCCGCAGGCAACCTGCGGCAGTGACGTGGTCGCCGTACGTCCCGCGCTGAACAGCCGCAGGTGCGTGATCCGGTGCCCGCCAAGCTGGAACGGATCGACGCCGAGTGCCTGCAGTTGCTGCAAGGTGCGCCAGCTGAGAAATCCGCCGCACAGCGGGTCGCCCACGGTCTCGGCGTGATCGAGCAGCATCGGGCGTGCTCCCCCATGCGCGAGAGCGATAGCAACCGCGCATCCGGCCGGCCCCGCGCCAAGGATCAGCGGATCTTGCCGACGCATAGCCGGAACGGGAACCAGCGCGCGACCTGCGCCCCGGCGATGCCCGCCTCTTCGAGAATGGTCGCCCAGTCGCCGGGGCGAAAGCTGCGCGCGATTGATGTATGGCCGTCGCTGCGCACGATCGGATGCCAGCCCATCACGTGCGCCAGCACCGGCCAGCCCAGATAACTGAGCGTGTGGCGGTGCAGGTCGTTCACGAACCAGCCGCGCTGTGCGTTCGCATCCATGAAACGGAGGAAATCGCTCAGTTGCGCGCTGGTCATATGGTGGGCGACCAGGCTGGAGGCGATCACGTCGAATGGGCCTTCCACCTCGCGATAGTCGCCGGTGACATAGGTAATCGGCGCCGAGGCCGACGTTGCCTTGCGGGCGGCGGGCAGGCTGGAGGGGTTGAGGTCCACGCCGACGAGGTGCGCCTGCTTGCCTTGGTGCTCGGCCCAGGTAGCAATGGCGCGCAGCATGTCGCCCTGACCATAGCCGACATCGAGGAGGCTGAAGCTGTCGCGCCCTGCCAGTGCCTGATCGAGAAAGGCGAGGGTGGGGCGATAGGCCAGGGTGAGCCGGTTGACGCGGGCGAGGTCGGAAATGAGCGCGTTGTAGGTTTCGACCGGGAGCGCCGGATCGTCCATAAGCTCTTCGGTCTGCCGCCGCTCAGCCAGCATCGCCGGTCCACGCGTAGTGCAAGCCTTCCACCCCGAGCCCCGGACCGAAGGCGAGCGCAAGGCCATGTCGGGGGTGCTCTTCTATCAGACGTTCGAGCACGAACAGTATGCTTGCCGAGGACATGTTCCCGGCGCTGCGCAGCACCTCGCGCGAGGCCGCCAGCGCGCCATGGGGCAGCGCCAGCCCGCGCTCCACCGCATCGAGGATCGAACGGCCGCCCGGATGAATCGCCCAACTGACGATCTCCTCGCGATCGGTCCCACCCGTTATTTGCGCGAGCGTCGACGGGTCGTCGAGTTGCTCGGCCAGACGCGCCGGGACTGCGCCAGAAAGGTGCATCGCAAAGCCGGTGTTGCCCACGTCCCAGGTGATGAGATCGGCGGCGTCGTTGAGCGTCAGCGACAGTGCCTTGCCGAGCGCCAGCCCCGCGCCTTCGCCGCTCACGATCGCCGCACCAGCGCCATCGGCAAACTGGCCCATGGCGAGCAGTTGCTCAAGGTCGTCGGTGTCCTGCATGTGGAGCGTGCACAGCTCGACCGAGAGCACCAGCACGCGGGCCTGCGGATCGGCGCGCACGATCATCCCGGCTGTGCGCAGCGCCGTTACCCCGGCATAGCAGCCCATGAACCCGAGGAAAATCCGCTCCACCGTGGGCGCTAGGCCCAGCCTGCGCGCTACCACCTGATCGAGGCCGGGGGCCATGAAGCCGGTGCAGCTGGCGGTGACCATGTGGGTGATCCCGTCAAGCGTCGGCAGGCGCGAGGTCGCCTCCAGCGCAAGCTCGGGCGCGCTTGCGGCATAGCGGGCCATGCGCGCGGCGGTGCTGGGGGAGGCACCCGCGTTGTAGAAACTGCCGAAGCTTAGCTGACCATCACCTTGCGGGAGAACGGAAAACCGCTGGGAGATCCCACTGCGCTCCATCATCCGCTCGAAGATCGGGGCCTTGCGCGTCCCCTCCAGTTGGCGCAGCGCCCAGGCATTATAATTGTGGTGGACCTCGCATTGCGGCAAGGCCGTGGCGATGGCGGTGATGCGCGGGCAACGCTCGGTTTGGAGGGATGCCATTCGGGCCACTAACGGGCCGGCGCCGGTTTGGTGCCGTTCACCGGCAGAATTCTTCGCGAGCCTTGCGATACTCGGAAATCAGTTGGGCGCAGATAGCGGCTGCGGGCCGCACTTCGCGGGTGGCACCGACGCCGTGGCCAGCTGACCAGATCGTCTTCCAGGCGCGGGCCTCGTCGCTTAGCGTCATCTCGCCGTGGCCGTCGGGGAGGGTGGCACTGGCAAGGCTGGGGGCGAGGAAGTTCGCGCCAACGCCGGTGACCTTGTCGGTATAGGTGATGTCTTTGGCGCTGGCTTCGGTCATCATCTGCTTTTGCGGGTCGCTCGCCATGCTTTCGGCGGCGGCGATGAAGTGCGAGCCGAGATAGCCGAACTGCGCGCCCATCATCTGCGCGGCGGCAATGTGCCGCCCGTGGCTCATCGCGCCCGACAGGACCAGCGGGCCGTCGAATACATCGCGAATCTCGCTGAGCAGGGCGAAAGGGCTGAGCGTGCCAGCATGCCCGCCGGCCCCGGCAGCAACGGCGATGATGCCATCGACGCCTGCTTCGGCGGCCTTTTCGGCATGGCGGCGCTGGATCACATCGTGGAACACCATGCCGCCATAGGAATGCACCGCTGCCACCAGATCGGGCACCGCGCCGAGCGAGGTGATGACCAGCGGCACCTTGTGCTTCACACAGATTTCAAGGTCAGCCTCGACGCGCGGGTTCGACTTATGGACGATCAGGTTGACGCCATAGGGCGCAGCATTCGGCCCGCACCGCTCTTCGATCTCGCCCAGCCACTCGTCAAGCCCGGCGCTGGAGCGCTGGTTTAGCGCGGGAAAGGTGCCTGCAAGACCGGAGCGGCAGCATTCCACCACCAGATCCGGCCCCGACACGAGAAACATCGGCGCAACGATGGCGGGGATCGCCAGTCGCTGCGCGAATGCCTCAACCTTTGCGCTCAAAACGCCTCCTCGGGCAGGTCCATCATGCTGGCCTTGCCGCTGCGGATCGCCATGAACTGCGCCGTGGCGATGGGCAGCAGGCGGTCGAAGAAGAACTGCGCGGTGATGAGCTTGGCCTTGTAGAAGCCCTCTTCCGAGGTGCCTTCGGCGAGCTTCGCATGGGCGATTTTGCACGCCTTGGCGAAGCAGTAGCCAATCGCGACGAAGCCAAGCAAACGCAGGTAATCGGTCGCGGCCGCAGCGGCCTCTTCAGGGTCTTTCAAACCCTTTTGCGCTATATGCCCGGTCGAAAGCTGAAGCGCGCCGAAGCTTTGCTGCAGCGAGCCGACCAGTTTGCCGATATGGGGATCGGCTGCGTGATCCTCGCAGAACTGCGAGACGGGGTGGAAGAAGCTGCGCAGGTTGCGGCCCATCCGGTGCGGAAGCTTGCGGCCCACCAGGTCAAGCGCCTGAATGCCGTTGGTGCCCTCGTAGATCTGCGCGATCCGGGCATCGCGGGCGAACTGTTCGACGCCCGATTCCTGGATGTAGCCGTGCCCGCCATAGACTTGCACCGCGAGATGGGCGCTTTCATGGCCGAGATCGGTGAACAGGGCTTTGACCACCGGCGTCATCAGCGCGACGAAATCGGTGGCACGTTCGCGCGCTTCGGGTTCGCGCGCAGAGTGCGAGGCATCGAGCGCGCGGCTAACCCAAGCCGACAGAGCGCGGCACCCCTCGTTATAGGCGCGCATGGTCATCAGCATCCGGCGCACGTCGGGGTGGACGATGATCGGATCTGCCGGGCCATCGGGGTTCTTCACGCCCGACAGTGAACGGCCCTGCAACCGGTCCTTCGCGTAATAGACGGCTGACTGGTAGGCAATCTCGCCCACGCCGAGGCCCTGAATGCCCACTGCGACGCGCTCGGTGTTCATCATCGTGAACATCGCCTCCAGCCCCTTGTGGGGCTCGCCCACCAGCCAGCCCTTGGAACCATCGAAGCTCATCTGACAGGTGGCCGAGGCCTTGAGGCCCATCTTGTGCTCGATCGCGGTCGGCCCGGCCTTGTTGTGCTCACCCGGCTCGCCATCGGCATTGGGCAGGTACTTCGGCACGAGGAACAGCGAGATGCCTTTCACGCCCGCCGGAGCATCGGGCAGCCGCGCCAGCACAAGATGGATGATGTTCGACGTGAGGTCATGGTCACCAGCGGAGATGAAGATCTTGTTGCCGGTGACGAGGAAGCTGCCATCCTCCTGCGGTTCGGCCTTGGTGCGCAGCATGCCCAGATCGGTGCCGCAGTGCGCCTCGGTCAGGCACATGGTGCCCGACCATTCGCCGTTGGCCATCTTGGGCAGGTAGAATTCCTTCAACTCGTCGCTGCCGTGGGCCTCCAGCGCGACCATCGCGCCGCCCGTAAGGCCGGGGTAAAGCCCGAACGAGAGATTGGCTGAACAGGTCATCTCCTCGACCATCTTACCCAGCGCATGGGGGGCGTTCTGGCCGCCCCACTGCTCGGCTACGCCAAGACCCGCCCAGCCGCCTTCGCAGAAGGCCTTGTAGGCCTCGGGAAAGCCTCTGGGCGTGGAGACGGTGCCGTTTTCGAGCTTGCAACCTTCCTGATCGCCCGACCAGTTGATCGGCAGCAGCACTTCCTTGCACAGCTTGCCCGCTTCTTCGAGAATGGCCGATGTCACGTCGGAATCGAAATCCTCGAATCCTTCGACATCGCCAAAGCCATCGTCGTTATGCAGCTCTTCGAGCACGAAGCGCATGTCGCGAATTGGGGCCTCATAGACTTGCATCGCTTGTCTCTCCTTAAATACCGCTTCCTCCACCCCACGCCCGCTCAGCCTGAGCTTGTCGAAGGCCACGCGCCGCCGTTGCCCGGATTTGGGGCGAGCGTAGTGGCCGTCCTTCGACAGGCTCAGGATGAGCGGAGGTGTGAGAAGAGGTCGGCATCTTTCTTGTCTTAGTTCCTGAGCGGCTTGCCGGTTTCGAGCATATGCTCGACCCGCGCCTGCGAATTCGGATTGCGGACCAGCCGCATGAAGCCCTCGAATTCCAGCTTGAGCAGCTGATCTTCGGTCACGACTTCGGTCGGATCGGTCTCGCCCCCGGTGAGGACATGGGCCAGCTCGCCAGCCACCACCTCGTCATGCGGGGTGGCCATGCCGCGCTTGCGGAAGCCGTCCACCGCCAGCTTGAGCGCCGCACGGCCTGAAGCACCGGGGAGCCGGAATTCCGGCTTTTCGGGCGGCTGGTAGCCATCGGCCATGCTGAGCGCGCGCTGCTTGGCGTCGAACAGCAGGCGGTCGCGGTTCATGGTGATCTGGTCGGTGGGGCGCACGAAGCCCAGCTCCTTGGCCTCGGCAGCGCTCTTGGCCACGGTTGCGGTGGAGACGATTTCGAACACCTTGCTCACCGCTGCCATCGGGCCTTTGGGATGGCGCGGGTTATCTCGCCAGCGTTCGAGCATTTCGCCACAGCCGCCCCAGCCGGGGATGATGCCCACGCCCGTTTCGACGAGGCCGATATAGGTCTCGGCATGGGGCTGGATGGCGTCGGAATTGAGGCAAACCTCGCAGCCGCCGCCAAGGGCCAGGCCCGTGGGCGCGGCAACGACGGGGAAGGGCGCATATTTGAGCGCCTTCAAGGCTGCCTGCCCGCCCTTGACCAGCTTTTCGACTTCGCTCCACGCGGCAATATTCATGGCGAAGATCGCAAGGCCAAGGTTCGCACCGGCGGAGAAGGCCGGGCCTTCGTTGTAGATCACCAGCGCCTTGAAATCCTTCGCCACCACCGGGACGGCCTGCTGGATCAGCTTCATGACATCGCCTTCAAGCGTGTTCATCTTGCCGGTGAATTCGAGGCAGGCGACCCCGTCGCCAACGTCCCACAGCGCGGCCGAGCCGTTCTTGATGATCGGCTGAGCCGAGAGCTTGATGTCCTCAAGCAGCAGCACGCCATCGGGGCGCACCACGTCGTGATATTCGCCATCGGTGCCGAAATACTGGCGCTTGCCGTTCTCGACCCGGTAGAAGGTTCCGTCGCCCACCTGTTCGAGCAGCGGCGGCACGGGAATGCCGTTCGCCTTCAGCCGTTCGACCAGCTTGGCCGCGCCGATCTTGTCGATCATCTCGAACGGACCGGACTTCCAGTTGTAGCCCAGCTTCATCGCGTCATCGACGCCGACGATGGTCTGCGTAGCCTCGGGCACGATGCTGGCCGAGTACGAGAGGGTGGGGCCAAGAATGGCCCAGGCATAGTCGCCCACCTTGCCGGGGATGGAGATCAGCTTGGCAAGGTCGCCCTTGGCCGCCGAACCGCGCACCACGCTGGAACCGCGCGCGGCGGAAAACTCGCCGCTCTGAAGGTCGATCGCTTCCTTGACCTTGCCGCCGCCTTCCCGGTTGATGCGGTAGAACCCGCCCTTGCCCTTGCGGCCGGTGTAGCCTTCGGAAATCAGCTTCTCGATCAGCGCCTCGCTGCGGGCGATCTTCTGATAGGGATCGTCGGCGGGAAGCGTGCTGGTGAGGCTCTTCTGCAGATAGGGCATGAGGTCGAGCCCGATCAGGTCGATCAGGCCGAAAATGCCGGTCTTGGGCACGCCCATCGGCTTGCCACCGATAGCGTCGGCATCCTCGACCGAAATTCCCATATCGAAAGCAGCGTTGATTGCGGCCTGAATCCAGAAGGTGCCGATGCGGTTGGCGATGAAGCCGGGCGAATCCTCACAAGTGACCGGCGTCTTGCCGAGCTTGCGGTCAGCAAAGTCGCTCACCTTGGCGACGGTGGCCGCATCGCTCTGCGGCCCGGAAACGATCTCGATCAGCCGCATGTAGCGCGGCGGATTGAAGAAGTGCGTGATGAGGAAATCACGCTTGAACTCGTCCGAACGGCCATCGGTCAGCTGCGCGAGCGGGATGGTCGAGGTGTTCGAGCTGACCGCCGTGCCCGGCGTGCGGACCTTCTCGAGCTTGGCATAGAGATCCTGCTTGATATCGAGCCGCTCGATGATCGCCTCGATCACCCAGTCGCATTCCGCCACCTTGTCGAGATGGTCCTCGATATTGCCCGTTTCCACCAGCTTGGCCGCGCGCTTGCCCATGAAGGGGGCAGGGTCGGTCTTGAGCATCTTGGCCACAGCGCCTTCGGCGATGGCATTGCGATTGTCGCCATCCTTGGGGACTATATCGAGCAACAGCACCGGCACGCCCGCATTGGCGACCTGCGCGGCGATCCCGGCCCCCATGGTACCGGCCCCGATCACGCAAACCTTCTTGATCGAATTATCGCTCATTATTCGGCCTCCAGAATGGTGGCGATGCCCTGACCGCCGCCGATGCACTGGGTGGCGAGCGCATATTTCTTGCCCTCGCGCTTCAGCAACTGGGCGACCTTACCAGTAATCCGCGCGCCGGTCGCGCCGAGAGGGTGGCCGATGGCGATGGCTCCGCCATCCAGATTGATCTTCTCGGTGGGGATGCCGAGATCGCCGATGCAGGCGAGCGACTGGCTGGAGAAGGCCTCGTTCAGCTCGACGATGTCGATATCGTCCATGGTGAGGCCTGCACGCTTGAGCGCCTTGCGGGTGGCTTCGACCGGGCCGATACCCATAATCTCGGGCGCGCAGCCAGAAATCGCCATGGACTTGATCTTCGCCATGATCGGCAGACCATGTGCCTTGGCATAGTCCTCCGAGCAGACCAGCAACGCGGCCGCGCCATCGGTCAGCGGTGAGGCGGTGCCCGCGGTTACGGTGCCATTCTGGTCAAACGCCAGCTTCAGCCCGGCGAGGTCTTCGGCCGTGGTGCCGGGGCGAGGGGTGCCGTCTACGTCAACAAGGCCATCGGCGGTCTGGATCGGTACGATTTCGTCCTTAAACTTGCCCGCTTCGATGGCAGCGCCCGCCTTCTGCTGGCTGGCCACGGCGAACTCTTCCTGCGCCGCGCGCGAGAGGTCGTACTTCTTGGCCACGTTTTCAGCGGTGTCACCCATGCCGAGGTAGGCGGCGCTGCGCTGGGCCAGCTCGGGGTTGGGCATCGGGTTGAACCCGGTCATCGGCACCCGGCTCATCGATTCGACGCCCGCGCAGACGAACACCTCGCCCGCGCCCAGCGCAATCTGTCCGGCTGCATAGTGCACCGCGCTCATCGACGAGCCGCAGAAGCGGTTCATGGTGATGCCGCCAATCGACTGCGGGAGATCGGCCAACAGAACAACAAGCCGGGCAAGGTTGAAACCCTGTTCGCCTTCAGGGAAGGCACAGCCAAGCACCAGATCCTCGATGTCCTCGGCCTTCACGCCGGTACGCTCGATCAGGCCCTTGACGGTGTTGGCGGCCAGATCGTCGGGGCGCACCTTGGCAAGCGCGCCGCGATAGGCAGGGTGGAAGGGCGAACGGACATATCCGGCGATGACAGCCTGGCTCATGGGAACGGTGCCTTTCTCTCTTCTCTCCAGCGCGATTGACCTTTTGCGCCGTTTTGTTACGATAAAGTTCAGAGGCTGACGTATACGTCAAGCAGAACAAAATCAAGATGCGGTTTCGGCAGTTTAACGCATCATAACGGGAAAGGATGCCTGATGAACCAGGCTGAATCGGAAATCCTGCCGCTCGATACGAGCCGCATTCTCGACGCCTCCGGCGCATTGCGCAAACGGGTTTTGACCGAGGCACTCGATCATTCGGTAACGACCTATCCAAATCGGGTTGCGATAGATTTCCTGGGCCGTGAATGGACCTATGCCGAGCTGGGCGAAGCGGTTGATCGGCTCGCCGGCGGGCTGGCCGAGGCCGGGCTGGGCAAGGGCGACAGGTTTGGCCTGTGCCTGCCCAACACGCCCTATTCGGTGATCGTCTACTATGCCGTGCTGCGGCTGGGTGCGATCGTGGTGAACCTCAACCCGCTCTATTCGGAGCACGAACTGGAATTCCTGATCGCCGACTCGGGCGCGAAGATCATCGCCGTGCCCGATCTCGAAGCCTTGCATGGCAAGGTTGCCGCTGCCTTCGGAAAGAGCGCGCTCGAACGCATCCTGCTGTGCCCGATGGCCGACGTGCTGCCGTTCTGGAAAAGCCTCGGTCTGCGCACCCTGAAGCGCGGCGAACTGGCGAAGAAACGAAAGCGGGTCGGCTATCTCGACTACCTTAGCCTCGCTTCCCATGCGCCGCTCGCACAGCAGGCCGAGATCACGCCCGACGACGTGGCCGTGCTGCAATATACCGGTGGCACCACCGGCAGGCCCAAGGGCGCGATGCTCACCCATGCTGGCCTTGCCGCCAACTCGGCACAGATGATGCTGCACGTGGGCGAGGAACGTGCCGTGCAGGAGCGCACCTTGGGCGTGCTGCCGCTGTTCCACGTGTTCGGCCTGACTTGCGTGCTCAATTTCGGCATCGACACCGCCAGCGAACTGGTGCTGCTCCCGCGCTTCGTGATGGACGAGGTACTGGCAACGGTGAAGCGCAAGCCGCCCACGCAGATATTCGCCGTGCCGACGATCTATAACGCTATCGGCTCGCTGCCCGACAGCAAGGTGCCCGACCTCTCAATGGTCCGCACCTCGGTCTCTGGCGGAGCGCCGCTGCCGCTCGAAGTGCGCACCCAGTACGAACGGCGCACCGGATCGCCGATCTCGGAAGGCTATGGCCTGACCGAGGCATCACCGATCATCACCTGCAATCCGCTGCTCGGTCGCACGCCGGTTAAGGAGAATTCGGCCGGGCCTGCCTTTCCGCACACCATTATCGAGATTCGTGATCCCGAAACGGGCGAATGCTGCAAGGGGCCGGGTGAGCGCGGCGAGGTTTGCGCACGCGGGATGCAGCTGATGCGCGGTTACTGGAACCGGCCCGACGCCACTGAGACGGTCTTCGTCGACGGCGCTTTGCGCACCGGTGACATCGGCTATCTCGATGAGGACGGGTATCTGTTCCTGGTCGACCGCATCAAGGACATCATTCTGTGCTCAGGCTACAATGTCTATCCGCGCATCATCGAGGATGCGGCTTACGAGCATCCGGCGGTGAAGGAAGCCGTTGCGATTGGAATCCCCGACGACTACCGCGGTGAGGCCCCGAAGCTTTTCATCGCCTTGCACGATGGCATGGACCTTTCGGAGCCCGAGCTTCATGCCTTCCTCAAGGACCGACTCAGCCCCATCGAAATGCCTGACGCTTACGAATTTCGCCCCGAACTGCCCAAGACCCTGGTCGGCAAGCTGGAGAAGAAGGAGCTGGTCGCCGAAGAGCGCGCCAAGGCTGCTGCACTCAAGGCGGAGACTTCGGCATGACCGATGTGGAGCGGGCGGACGCGTCCGCAACAGACGCCGCGAATGATGAGGGGCTGAAGTCCATTGCCGAGGCGTCCGAAGAGCTGGGCGTGACCCAGCGCACCTTGCGTTTTTACGAGGACAAGGGCCTGATCCAGCCGCGCCGTGTTGGGGCGATGCGGGTTTATTCGCGGCGCGAGATGGGGCGAATGCAGCTGATCCTGCGCGGCAAGCGGCTGGGCTTCTCGATTCGCGAAATCGGCGAGTTCCTGTCGCTCTACGACACTGACCGCGGCAAGGAGAGCCAGATGCGCCACCTGCTACAGCAGGTAGAGGACCGTCTCGAGGAACTGCGCCATCAGCGCGACGCGATTGATAAGACAATTGCTGAGCTGGAAGTCATCGAGCGGGAGGCTCGCGATCAGCTGCCTAGCTGATCGCTCTAAAATCTCAGATATTCAGAGAGTTGGCGCGAATGGTGGGCGTAGCAAGGATTGAACTTGCGACCCCTACGATGTCAACATAGTGCTCTACCACTGAGCTATACGCCCACACCATTCGGGTTTGCTGCCTAAGGCAGGCGCGCCCTCTAGCGTCACCTGAAGGAGCTGGCAAGCCCTCAGTTGAGGGCCAGTGCCTGATCTTCGAACATCCGCTCCACTTCGAGCACCAGATCGCGCAGATGGAACGGTTTGGAGAGCATCTTGGCGTTCGAAGTTTCCCGGCTGACGCGCAGGGCGACGGCGGCGAAGCCGGTGATGAACATCACCTTCGTGCCGGGGCTGATCTCGTTGCAGCGCTGAGCCAACTCGATCCCGTCGAGTTCGGGCATGACGATGTCCGACAGCAAAAGGTCGAACACCTCGGTTTCGAGCAGGGGGATGGCGGCCATGCCATTGCCGACCGCCGAAACCGAATATCCGGCCTGTTCCAGCGCCCGTTTAAGGTAGGTGCGCATCGCGTCGTCGTCTTCCGCCAGCAGGATCCGGATCATGCTTTCATCCCTGTTCGTGAGTGAGCCAAAGCCCTAACCCGTAGCGGTTACAAATTCCTCCATCGAATCCGGCCTGACCGAGTTTGATACAGCCTCGACAAACGAAGCTAACGCAGCCTCTTTGTGGGTCACGATTTTGACAAGGCAGGCAATCCGGGCCAGCAATGGGCGATGACGCTCCCGCCGCCCCGAAAGAGCGATTCGCAGGCTGCCTGCACTTCGTCGACCGCATCGCAAATGTCCGGTGGCGGGTCGCTGCCGGGAATGCGCGGACAGCCCGCTTTCGTGCTTCGCCGCCGCCATCCCACGCCGATCCCGGTGCTGATTGCCGTGCCGCACGCGGGGCGCATCTATCCTTCCGATCTGCTCGCACGAATGCGCAATCCTGCGATGGCCTCGGTGCGGCTGGAAGATCGGCTGATTGACCTCGTGGGTGAACAGGTTGCGCTGGAGACGGGGGCAGACCTGCTGATCGCCCGTGCGCCGCGCGCGATGATCGACCTCAATCGCGCGACCGATGACATGGACTGGGACATGGTCACGGGTGGCCCGCCAACGGGAGAGGGCGGCTTGCTCCCTCGCTTTGCCGCCGGACGGCGGTCGCGCAGCGGGTTGGGGCTGGTGCCGCGGCGTCTGCCCGGCATGGGCGAGCTCTGGCGCCAGCGTCTGAGCCCGGCCGAATTGGCCGCGCGAATCGACCAGGTCCACCAGCCCTATCACCGCGAACTGGAAGCGAGCATGGAGCGCCTGCGCGACCGCTGGGGCGCAGCGCTGCTGATCGACCTGCATTCGATGCCGCCCCTCGGCCCGAAAGTAGGGGCGGGCAGGGCGGTGGATTTCGTGATCGGCGACCGCTTCGGCGCATCGTGCGACGGCATGCTGGTGCAGAGCGCGCTGGCGCATCTCTCCGCCAGTCGCTGGCTGGCGAGCCACAACCGGCCCTATGCCGGTGGCTATGTTCTCGACCGGCATGGCGCACCCCTGCGCGGGTTGCACGCGATGCAGGTCGAGGTCTGCCGACAGGCTTACCTTGAAGAGACGATGCATGAGCCGGGGCCGGGCCTCGACGGGGTCGTGGCGGCTCTCGTGAGCCTTGTTCGCATGCTGGCGGAAGAGGTCGCCCTGCGCAGCGGCAACGGGCGCGCTCTGGCCGCAGAATAGGCAAGAAAAAACCACCTCGTGCACGAAGCACGAGGTGGCCAAGGTTCAGGGAGGAGGTGTGCCTGAGCACACCATCCGGCCTAGCCATGAGGGGAGCTGAGCCGGACAAAACCAGTATAAGAAAGGCCCGCGCCTTTTCAAGCGCGGGCCCCTGATGAATTTGTCGCAAACTGCATCAATTGTATCGCCCGCGATTCGCGCAACACGCGCTCCGCGGGCGATGGGATGCGATCAGTTAACCGTGGCTTTCTCGGGATTCCCGGCAGCCTGCGGGCCCTTGCCCTGTTCGGCCTGCTTGCCGAACACCACACGCATAAGGTCGAGCGAGAACAGGTGCGCATGGATCAGCGGCAGCATGCCGTTTTCGTTCCACTTGCGCAGCTGATCGCCGCGCAGCTCGCGCAGCTTCTCCTGGTTCACCATCTTGAAACCGCGATAGATGAAGGGCTGATCGGGGTTGTCGTTGCGCTGGATCGAAACTTCGCCGTCCATCAGCAGGTCTGCCTTCACCAGCTCCTCGACGAAGCTCTGGGTCTTCATCCCGGCTTCCTCGAACTTCTCGCAGAACTGGAGCAGGTTCTTGGTGTGCTCGGTCGGGTTCTTCTCGGCGTCGAACAGCGGCTGGCCTTCCTCGAACTCGCCGATCAGCGCGCTCGTCGGGTCGAAGCACAGCGACAGGTTGTCCGAAGAGGGATCGATCTTGGCGAGCAGGAACGGATAACGGCGCACATAGGCAGGCACGTAGGGCGCGCCGATCGGGGCGCCTTCATCGTCGAAGAAAACGTTCACGCCTTCATTGAGGCCCATGAGCGCCAGCGGAACGGGCTTGTCGCCCGAAGAGAACACGATCGGATAGTCGCGCTGTGCGGCGGGGAATTCCTCTGCCGTCAGCGGGATCGCATGCTGGTTGACGACCCAGTCGGCCCGGTCGACCGAACGGGCATTCCAGCCGCCGTGCTGGTTGCTGTTGAGCGGGATGAGATCCTTGTACAGGATCGGCAGGCTGGCTTTTGGCTCAGAGGCCATACAATCTTCTCCAAACAATCGGCTTAGTTCTGGCCGGGTTGCGTGGTTCGGTTTGCCGCGCCACGTCCGCCCTTTGGTCACTAAATAATGAGGACATGGTCTTTAGGATTATCGTACCATTCGCGCAACCTCGGGGACAAGCTTACCGGGGTTAAGGATGCCAGCCGGGTCAAGCGCCTGCTTCACCTGCTGCAACAGCGCAACTTTCACCGGGTCGCCCAAGCGCCCGAGGGTCTCTCGCTTGAGCTGCCCGATCCCGTGTTCAGCGCTGATCGAGCCCCCCCATTCGGTCACCAGGGAATAGACCTGTTCGCTGATCGCTTTGGCGTCGCCTTCATACCACTTTGTCGGCTCAACGCCTTCCGGTGCGATGACGTGGAAGTGCACATTACCATCGCCAAGGTGCCCGAAGGCGACCGCCTCGGTGCCCGGCCAGTCACGTTCAAGCAGCGGCACGGCCATATCGACGAAATCCGGCATCCGCTCCACTGCGACCGAGATGTCGTGCTGCACTGCCGGGCCTTTCTCACGTTCGGCAGCGGCAATGGAATCGCGCAGCAGCCAGAACTGTTCGGCCTGCGTCTCGTTCGCCGCGATCACCGCATCTTGGAGCAGCCCCGCCTCGAAGGCGCTGGCCAGCATGTCTTCGGCGAGGTCGCCCAGCCGGTCGCGCGTGTCGGCGCTGGCCACAAGTTCAATCAGTGCGTGCCAGCCGTGCGGCTCCCCCAGCGGCGCACGCGAGCCGGGCAGGTGGTGCAGCACGTCTTCGAGCGTAGCCTGCGCCATCACTTCGAAGCCTTCGAGTGCCTCGCCCGCCTGCTTCTGACAATGGAGCAAAAGTTGCCGCGCGGCGGGGAGGGTGGGTACGCCGGCCCAGAGCACCCGCCGCTCCGCAATTGCCGGTTCGAGTTTCAGCGTCGCCGCCGTCACGATGCCGAGCGTGCCTTCGGAACCGATCAGCATCTGCTTGAGGTCGAACCCGCGGTTATCCTTCATCAGCGGCGTGAGCGCGGAGAAGATGCTGCCGTCGGCCAGCACCGCCTCCAGCCCCAGCACCTGCGCGCGCATCATGCCATGGCGCAGCACCTGCGTGCCCCCGGCGTTGGTGGAGATCAATCCGCCGACCGTGGCCGATCCCTTGCCGCCCAGCGTTAGCGGGAAGCGCAGGCCCTCGGCCTCAACCGTCTCGTGCAGTGTCTGCAGCACCAGCCCCGCCTCGCAGGTGATTTGCATGGTGGCCGGATCGAACACGCGAACCGCACTCATCCGCCGCAGCGACAGCACCAGCGCATGGCCGCTATCGTCGGGCGTGGCCCCGCCGCACATGCCCGAGTTGCCGCCCTGCGGCACGATAGGCACGCCGAATTCGCCGCACAGCTTCACCAGCGCCGCCACCTCTTCGGTCGAAGCGGGCGAGGCAAGGGCGAGGGCTCGCCCGGTGAAGCGGCCGCGCCAGTCGGTCAGCCAGGGTTCCACCAACTCAGGGTCTTGCGTAAACCCGCGCGGGCCGAGCAGCTCAGCGGCGCGCGCGGCGAAGGTCTGCATATCGCTCATAAGCGCGCTGATGCCAGCGCCGCGCCCACTTTGCAAAGGCTTGAGTCAGAGGTTAAGCCACTATTCAAGCGGGTGGTCTAGAAGCAAAGCCCGTCATGCCAAATTGCTTGCTGATGGTTGCGAACTGCCTTTACCACGAATGAAACCTGCTGCCCTTCTCCTTGCCGGCCTTGCGCTGCTTTCCGCCTCGGCGGTGGCGGACCGTGCGGCGCATGCCGAAGAGCAGCGCGGCAAGCCGGATAAGGGCGCCTTGCCCGGTGGTTTCGAAAACGTGGTCGATGATCGCCTTCGCGTGCTTGAGCGCGCGGCTGAGCCCGAGGTGGCGCGGCAGGTGCGGATCGAGCGGCGGGTAGTTATCCGTATCTCTCCCAGTCGCGGCGCCACCAGCGCGCGCCTGATGGCCGAGCTGCCACGACGCCCCATGACGACCCGCTATCAGGAGGCCGACCACGCGGACTGTCTGCCGCTTGACCAGTTGATGAGCGTTCAGCCGATGGGCGACGACCGGCTGTTGCTGATCACGCAGGACCGCCGCCTGCTATCCGCCGCGCTCGATCGCTCGTGCAGCGCCCAGGCCTTCTACGCAGGCTTTTATGTGGAGCGAAGCGAGGACGGGCGGCTGTGTGTAAACCGAGACGAGCTGCAGTCCCGCGCTGGCGATACCTGCCGCA
Source organism: Erythrobacter sp. (assembly GCA_027311945.1). Lineage (GTDB taxonomy): Bacteria > Pseudomonadota > Alphaproteobacteria > Sphingomonadales > Sphingomonadaceae > Alteraurantiacibacter. Next base: position 141,137 of record DAICXZ010000008.1, on the reverse strand, counting down.
TCTCCAGTCTCAGCCGTCTGGTCGCCGTGCGCGACTAGCCCCGGCTTCGGGCGAACGATCAGCAAAACCTTGACTTTTGCGCCCGCGCAGGCAAAGGGCGCGCTGGTGTTAGTGGCCGGGAGTTTTTCCGTGCCACGATAGCCTTTCGGCACCGCTCAGTGCCTCCATCTCGATCCGGACAGATATACAGCCTATGAAATTTGCCGATCTCGGCTTGTCAGATGAATTGCTCAAGGCCGTCAGCGATGCGGGCTACGAGGAACCGACCGCTATTCAGGCCGAGGCGATCCCGACCGTGCTGATGATGCGCGATCTGATCGGTATTGCCCAGACGGGCACCGGCAAGACCGCCAGCTTCGTTCTGCCGATGATCGATGTGCTGGCCAACGGCCGTCGCCGCGCGCTGATGCCGCGCTCGCTGATTCTGGAGCCTACCCGCGAGCTGGCCGCCCAGGTGGCGGAAAACTTCGAGAAGTACGGCGCCAACCACGATTTGAAGATGGCGCTGCTGATCGGCGGCGTGCAGATGGGCGATCAGATCAAGGCGCTGAACGACGGCGTCGATGTGCTGATCGCGACGCCTGGTCGCCTGATGGATCTGTTCGAGCGGGGCAAGATCCTCCTCAACGGCTGCGATCTGCTGGTGATCGACGAGGCGGACCGGATGCTCGACATGGGCTTCATCCCCGACATCGAATTCATCTGCGAGAAACTGCCCACGCCTCGCCAGACGCTGCTTTTCTCTGCCACCATGCCGGGGCCGATCGCCAATCTGGCGAAGAAGTTCCTCTCGAACCCCAAACGGATCGAGGTTAGCCGCGCTGCTTCGACCAACCAGAACATCACCGCCTTCAAGATCCCAGTGAAGACCCGCGAAAAGCGCGAGACGCTGCGCTGGTTGCTGCGCAACGATCTGGTAGAAACCGCCATCATCTTCGCCAACCGCAAGACCACCGTGCGTGAGGTCAACAAGAGCCTCCAGAGTCACGGCTTCTCCAGCGGCGAGATCCATGGCGACATGGATCAGTCGAGCCGCATCGCAGAGCTTAACCGCTTCAAGTCGGGTGAGATCAACATTCTCGTGGCCTCCGACGTCGCCGCCCGTGGGCTGGATGTTAAAGGCGTGAGCCACGTCTTCAACTTCGATACGCCCTGGCATCCCGATGACTACGTTCACCGCATCGGTCGCACGGGCCGCGCGGGCAACAAGGGCCGGGCCTTCACCTTCGTCTCCGACGAGGATGCGGAAGCAATGGCCAATGTCGAGAAGCTGACCGGCAGCGCCGTTCCGGTGTTTGGCAAGAAGGACGTGCGCGTCGAACTGCCCAAGGCCGCGCCAAAGGCGGAGCCGGAGCAGCGCGAGGAGGACAGCGTCCAGGAAGAAACCCCGCGCAAGCCGCGCCGCGAGCGGCCTGAGCGCGAGCGTAAGCCTAGCGAAGATCGTAAACCGCGGGAAGCGCGTGGCGGCAAGCGTTATGACCGGCAGGATGACGAGCCGGTGCCCGCTGGCGAGTGGAACGGCCCGCAACCCAGCTTCCTGGGTGTCAGCGCCCTTTAAGGCGATGAACTTGCATCGGTGTCGATAAACTTAGTTTGTCGCCCTCACGCAACTTGTGATATATACATCGGCCAACGTTCCGGGAACGCGGGCGAGTGGACGGTCTCGCTTGGCATCCGGCGCGCGGGGATGAGCAGCCCGCGAACACCTGCCAAAGCGAGGCACCCATGGGCGAAGTCCTCACTTACAAGATCGATGGCACTGACCGCGAAAGCGGCCAGGTAAGTTCCCTTGAGTTCGACGGTGGCGATCCGGCAAGCGCGATCAGCCAGGCCATTCGCGCCTTCGGACCAGGCGATTTTCGCCTGTCTGCCGACGACGGACGCAATTGGCGCGTCCACGTGGCAGCCGACCATTCGTGGTGGCTCGAGCCATTTAGCCACCTCTGACCTGCCAGACAGTCGCGATCAGCCTTCGCGACCGGAGAGATAGAGGTAAGCCGGGTCGAACTCGCCAAGTTGCTGCAAGCCTTCCCAGTCGAGAATTTCCACGATCTGCCCCGTGCCGCTGACGAACCCGCCCTGACGCAGCTTCTTAAGCATCCGGTTGACGTGCATCTGGGTATAGCCGAGGCACTCGCCGATCTGTGTCTGGCTTAGCGGGAAGCGGAATTTGCCATCCTCGGTCAGCCCGACCAGCTTCGAACGGCTGTAGACCTCGCACATCAGGTGAGCGATCCGGGCCATCCCGCTGCGTGTGCCGATGTTGAGCAACCATTCGCGGTGCATTGAGGCGTCGACCATGGTGGAGAACCACAGGATGCGGGCGAAGCGGGGGTGATCCTCTATCAGCTGCGTCAGCGACCGGTGCGGTAGCCGCGCAACCCTGCACGGCGTGAGCGTGGCGATCGAATGATCGAGTACTTCGAGCGGATAGCTGTGCAGGTCGACAAAATCGCCGGGGATTTGCACTTCCATGATTTGCCGCTCACCCGCAGCCGTCTCTTTGAAACGTGCGGCGAAACCGTCGAGGATGAGCGAGCAATAACCGATTTTCTGGCCCTCGCGGACGAGATAGTCGCCAGCTTTCAGATCGACCACTTCCTGCAAGTGGGCGGCGATCAAATCGCCTTCGTGCTCGCTCAGCGAGAAACGCTGACGTATGGTTGCCAGAAACTTGCCGATGTCGGGCGCAGCGCCACCAGCGGGCGCAGGCACCTGCGTGTCTAGAAGATTCCTCATGGTCCGTACCCCAACGGCTTCTTGTTGCTTGGCCGATTGTACGGCTCGAACAACACAACCGACCATGCGCCATTTTGTGCCCGGAAAAAGGTGCGGTTTCAGTCCACTGCCGACACGAAGCTGTCGATCACTTTCTTTAGGCCGCTCTTTTCGAAAGCGATTTCAAGCTTGTTGCCTTCCTGCGCAACAACTTCGCCATAGCCGAACTTTTCGTGAAAAACGCGTGCACCAATGGCGATATCGCTGCGTGGTTTGGCGGCAAAGCTGGCGGCGGAGCGCGTGCTTTCCTTTACTCGCGAGGGCTTTGTCTCGTAGCCGGTGGCGAGCGCCCTTTGCCAGCCGGGGCCACGCGAACCGCTGCGTTCCGGCCGGGTGCTGGCGACATGGGCGAAAGGGTCTTCCTGCTCACTCCAGTTGGCCTGCCACAGGCTTTTGCCGCCGCTCAGCGTGGTCTCGGCCTCGACATGCTCCTCAGGCAGTTCCTCGATGAAGCGGCTGGGGATCGAGCTGGTCCACTGGCCATAGATGCGGCGGTTCGCGGCATGGAGGATCGTGCACCGCCGCCGCGCGCGAGTAATCGCGACATAGGCGAGGCGGCGCTCTTCCTCGAGGCTGGCTAGGCCGCCCTCGTCAAGCGAGCGCTGCGAAGGAAACACGCCTTCTTCCCAGCCGGGCAGAAACACGTTGTCGAACTCGAGCCCCTTGGCCGCGTGCATGGTCATGATGGTGACCTTTTCCTCGTCGGAGGCGGCATCGTTGTCCATCACCAGGCTGACATGTTCGAGGAAGTCGCCGAGTGTCTCGTAGTCTTCCATTGCGCGCGCCAGTTCGACGAGGTTGTCGGCGCGCCCCGCGCTTTCGGCCGAGCGTTCGGCCTTGAGCATGGCATCATAGCCCGACTCTTCGAGCACAAGACGCATCAGTTCGGCGGGGCTGAGGCTGTCGCTCGCCTCGCGCCAGCGCAGGAAGTCGCTCATCAGCGCGGCGATGGTGTTGCGCGCGCGGGCGGGCAATTCGTCGCTGTCGGCCAGCTCCAAGGCGGCGGCGGCCAGCGGCAGGCCTTGCGCGCGCGCGTGGCGATACATGTTTTCCAGCGCCTTCGCGCCGAGCCCGCGCTTGGGCTGGTTGTAGATGCGTTCGAAGGCGAGGTCGTCGGCGGGCTGGGCAATCACTCGCAGGTAAGCGAGCGCATCGCGAATCTCCGCGCGCTCGTAGAAGCGGAAGCCACCGATGATGCGGTAATTGAGGCCGATCTGGATGAAGCGATCCTCGAATTCGCGCGTCTGGTATTGAGCCCGCACCAGAATCGCCACCTGTTCAAGCGGCGCGCCCTCGCGTTCGAGCCGTTCGATCTCCTCGCCCACGCGGCGCGCTTCCTCGGGCGCGTCCCACACGCCGACCACGCGCAGCTTCTGCCCGGCTGGAAGCTCGGTCCACAAGGTCTTGCCAAGGCGCTGCGAATTGCCTGCGATCAGTCCCGAGGCAGCGGCAAGAATTTGCGGGGTGGAGCGATAGTTCTGCTCAAGCCGCACCACCTTGGCACCGGGAAAGTCCTTCTCGAAGCGCAGGATGTTGGCCACTTCCGCCCCGCGCCAGGAGTAGATCGACTGGTCATCGTCGCCCACCACGCAGATGTTCTTGCGCTCCTGCGCGAGCAGCCTGAGCCACAGGTACTGCACCGCATTGGTGTCCTGATACTCGTCCACCATCACATATTTGAAGCGGCGCTGGTATTGCTGCAGCACCTCGCGATCGGTCTTCAGGATCGTCAACATGTGGAGCAGCAGATCGCCGAAATCGCAGGCGTTGAGGGTCTTCAGCCGCTCCTGATAGGCGGCATACATCTGCTGACCCTTGCCGTTGGCATAGGCCTCGTTGTCAACCGCCGTGAGATCACCCGGCAGCAGGCCGCGGTTCTTCCAGCTGTCGATCAGGCCCGCCAACTGGCGCGGCGGCCAGCGCTTCTCGTCGAGGTTGGCCTCGCGGATCATCGTCTTGAGCAGGCGCAACTGGTCGTCGGTGTCGATGATCGTGTAGTTGCTTTGCAATCCCACCAGTTCGGCATGGCGGCGCAGCATTTTGGCGCAGATCGAATGGAAGGTGCCAAGCCACGGCATCCCCTCGACCGCATCGCCGATTAACTGGCCGACCCGGTGGCGCATCTCGCGCGCGGCCTTGTTGGTGAAGGTGACGCAGAGAATTTCGCTCGGCCAGGCCAGCCGCTCGCGGATCAGGTGCGCGAGCCGATGGGTGAGCGCGGCGGTCTTGCCGGTGCCCGCGCCCGCGAGCATCAGCACCGGCCCCTCGGTGGTCAGCACGGCCTCGCGCTGCGGTTCGTTGAGGCGGGCGAGCCACTCGGGCGTTTCAGTGGGAGCGGGCAAGGTCATGGTTGGGCGAACGTTTAGGGAACGTCAGCCTCTTGTGCAACCGGCTGGCGCACCAAGACAAGCCGCGCCGCGCCCACCTTGCGTTCGCTCTCGACTTCGAGCGCCTTGAGCTTGACCTCTTCCTTCGCCGCCACTTCCAGCGCGACCCATGTGGCCGGGCCAATCCAGCCGAGCCGTCTAAGCCGGTCAAGAGCCACCGCGCCCGCGCCGCTGTGATAGGGTGGGTCGAGCAGGATCAGGTCGAAGGGTTCCTTCACCGCGCCGAGCGAGAACACGCTGGCCGCGCGCACGTCGCATTGCGGCGCGGCGCGCAGGTTGGCGATGTTTTGGCGCAAAGCACGGATCGCCTGCGCGTCTTCCTCGACGAATAGGCAGTGCGCTGCGCCCCGGCTTAGCGCCTCCAGCCCGAGCGCGCCCGAGCCTGCGAACAGGTCGGCAACGCGCAGACCTTCGAAGGTGCCGAAGCGGCTGGTCAGCATCGCGAACAGCGTTTCGCGTGTGCGGTCGGACGTGGGTCTTGTGGCCTCACCCTTGGGCGCGACCAGCGGACGGCGGCGCCATTCTCCGGCGATAATCCTCATGCCCATACCGTCAGGCCTGTCCCTGCTTCAGAGTGGAACGGAACCGCTCGACATGTTCCTTGGGGATTTCCTCTGCGCTGCCACGTGGGAGGTCGGAGATATGGAACGGGCCATAGGCGGTGCGGATCAGGCGGCTCACCTCGAGCCCGAGATATTCGAGCACCCGGCGCACTTCGCGGTTCTTGCCCTCGGTAAGCGTCAGGATGATCCACTGGTTGCGGCCCGTGCGCCGTTCGAGATCGGCCTCGATGGAGCCATAGCGCATGCCCTCGATCTCGACGCCTTCGCTCAGGGCTTCCAGCTGTTCCTGGCTGACCTCGCCGAAGGCGCGTGCCCGATAGGTGCGCGGCACGCCGGTAGCGGGCAGTTCGAGCTGGCGCTTGAATTCGCCATCGTTGGTGAGCAGAAGCAGGCCCTCGGTGTTGAAGTCGAGCCGACCCACCGGCATCAGCCGCGGCGCGCCTTTGGGCAGCGCATTACGAAGGGCATTGTAGATGGTGGGGCGACCGGCTGGGTCGCGCTCCGCGGTGATGAGGCCTTGCGGTTTATGGAAGGCGAACAGCCGCGTGCGCTCGGGCTTGGCGACGGGACTGTCGTCGACCGTCACACCATTAAGGTTCTCGATGATGGTGGCGGGGGTTTTCACCAGCTCGCCGTTACGCTTCACGCGGCCGGCCTCGATCATCCGCTCGGCCTCGCGCCTGCTGGCAACGCCTGCGCGGGCCAGCAGCTTGGCGATCCGTTCGCCGGAGGGGCGGTCTGCGGGGGACCATGCGCCCGATTTTTCGTTGTCGCTCATCGCCGCGCCTTAGCCGTGCGCAGGCGGGAGGGGAAGGGCGGGCGATGCAATCCCCATTCCACACGCATTCGCCAATTGCCCAGCGCGCCTGAACCGTGCGATCAGGCGGCGTACATGGAGCGCTGCCCAATTTTGCGGGCTACGAGGAGACGAACCGAGATGGACGAGGCTGAAGCAGCCAAGCGCAAACCCGGCTGGGGTACGCTGCTGCGTTCATTGCGCAACCCCAAGAGCGGTTACATGGCGCTGTTCGGTTTTGCGAGTGGGTTGCCCTTCGCTCTGTTCCTCGGCACGCTTTACGCCTGGCTGAGCGAAGCTGAAGTGGAACTGGAGACGATGGGTGTCTTCTCGCTCATCGGCCTTGCCTATGCGTTCCAGTTCCTGTGGTCGCCGCTGATCGACAAGGTTTCGATCCCGGGATTCGCCCGGCTTGGTCGGCGCAAGCAGTGGATCGTGCCTTCGCAAATCCTGCTCGGCGTGATCCTGATCGCGCTGAGCCTGTCGAACCCTACCAACGAGGCGATCGGCTGGTTCAGCCTCCTTGCCGGGATCGGGGCGCTCGCCAGCGCGACGCAGGATATTGCGATTAATGCCTGGCGTATCGACGTTGCCGACGAGGAAGCCACGATCGACATTCTCTCCACCGTTTACCAGATGGGCTATCGGCTAGCCGCATTGGTGGGCGGGGCGCTCGGACTGATCATCGCCGCGCGGATCGGCTGGCCGCAAACCTATCTGATGATGGGCGCGATCCTTCTCGCCATCGGCATCGCCGGGCTTTTTGCTCCTGACAGCAAGGCGGGCGAGAACACCGACGGCACTGTAACCGACGAATTGCTTCTGAGTTTGCGACAGCAAGGCGAGATCGTGCCCTCGGTGCGCAAAAAGGCATTGGCAGCGGTTGGGCTGTTGTGGGCTGGGGCGATCGGCACAGTGCTCATCTTTATGGTGATGTCGCTTGCGTACCCGCCTGAAGAGCGCCCAAATCCGACTGACTTCACGCTCTATTACGGCCCTTGGATCATCGTGGCCACGGTGGTCGTTCCAGCGCTGATCGCCGGGTGGCTGGCCGGGCAGAAGATACGCGGAATCAATGTGCTGGCTGAGGATCTTCCCAGCAGCGCTGGGCCGAGCGCCCTCGATCACCTGTACCGCGCGTTGGTGATGCCCTTGGTCGAATTCGTCGGCCGCATGGGCTGGTCGCTGGTGCTGATCCTGTCGCTGGTGCTGACCTATCGCATCTGCGACGCCATCTGGGGCACCTTTGCCTATCCCTTCTACCTGGGCGAATTGCAGTACACCAACGACGAAGTCGCCTTTGCCTCGAAGTTCTTCGGCGTCGGTGCGATTATCGCCGGGCTGGCCTTTGGCGGCTACCTACTGACGGCGATTGGCCGCATGGCGACGCTGACGCTTGGTGCTCTCATCGCGGCTTTGACGAACCTGCTCTATGCCGACATGGCGGCGGGCGGAGCCAACATGCAGGCGGCAAGCGACGCCATCGGCTTCAGTGCCCTAATCTCTTTCATGGCTCCCTTCGGCTCTGACGCGCTGCCGCGCCTTACCTTCACGATCATGTGGGAAAACCTTGCCATCGGCATCGCCGGCGCGGCCTATGTCGCCTGGCTGAGTTCGATCGTGTCGAAGAAGTACTCCGCCGTGCAATATGCGTTGCTCTCGTCGCTCACGCTTCTGATCGGCACGCTCGGACGCAGTGCGCTCGGTGAGATGATCGAGGACAGGGGCTTTTTCCACGTGTTCGTGCTGACAACTCTGATCGGGCTGATCGCGGTGATACTGTGCCTGCTTGAATGGGTTCGTGTGCGCCGCAAGGGTGCACGGGCGGCGGGGATCGAAGCCGCCTAGTCCGGCAGGTCGCCATTCTCGGCCAGCACCTTGCCCGCGAGGTACAGCGAGCCGAAGATCAGCACCGTGCCCTTCTTGGTGGCGGGCAGGGCTTCCAGCGCCTGCATGAAGCTCTCGGCAGTGCTCACCTTCGCCACGCCCGCCTCGCGCGCCAGCTCGGCCAGCGTATCGAGCGGGGCATGGTCGCTGCCGGGGATCGGCACGGCGGTGAGGCTGGCGAGGTGCGGTGCGACGATCTGGATGAAGCGGCGCGCATCTTTCACCGCCATCATCGCCACCACGGCATCGACCGGCTGATCGACCTTCTGCGACAAGAACTTTGCCAGCGCTTCGGCGGCATCGGGATTGTGCCCCCCGTCGAGCAGGAAGAGCCGTTCGGGGTGTGTCGCGGTGACCGGGCCTGCGCCCAGCTTCTGCAACCGCGCGGGCCAATAGGCGCTGCGGATGCCCTCGGCGATGGCCTCCTCGCTCACCGCCACGGCGCTCTGGTGGCGAATCATCGCCACCGCGAGCGCCGCGTTATCGGCCTGATGCGCGCCGGGCATGGTGGGGAGCGGCAGGGTAAGCTCGCCGAGGTAATCGCGATAGGCGATCCCGGTATCGGATATGTCGGCAAACCAGTCGCGTCCGCGCATGGCGTGGGGGGCGCCTGCTTCTTCGGCGCTGAGGCTCACCCGGGCGGCGACATCGGGCGCATAGGCTTGCGACACCAGCGGCACGCCCTCGCGCGCGATGCCCGCTTTCTCGAAGGCAATCCGCACCATCGGGTTGGCCTTGGGATCGGGCGCGCCGGGCTCGTCGTTAAGCAGAAAGGCCTCGTGATCGACGCCGAGTGTATTCACGGCGCAGACCGCCGGCGTTTCCATCACGTTGGTCGCATCGAGCCTGCCGCCGAGCCCGACCTCGATCACGCAGGCATCGGCCGGGATGCGGTGGAAGGCGAGGAAGGTGGCGACCGTTGTCACCTCGAAGAAGCTCGGGCCGAGGTCTTCGGAAATGTCGAGCACTTCAGCCAGAAGTTCGCCCAGCAGCCGGTCTTCGATTAGCTTGCCGCCGATGCGAATCCGCTCGTTATAGCGCACGAGGTGCGGCTTGGTGGCCGTGTGAACTGTCAGCCCCTGCGCCTCGAGAATCGCGCGCAGGTAAGCGCAGGTCGAGCCTTTGCCGTTGGTGCCCGCGACATGGAACACCGGCGGCAGTTCAAGCTGCGGATTGCCGAGCCGCGCGAGCAGCTCCTTGACCACGTCGAGCCCGATGCGGCCCTGCGGCAAGGAGAGCGCGGCAAGCCGATCAAGCTGCGCCTGGACGAAGGCATCCGAACTGGCGGCGAAGTCTTTCATCGGGGCGGGGAGGGCTCAGGCGGCTTTGCGCGGGGCGAGATAGTCGAGCAGCGTCGCCAGCGTCTCTTTGAGATCATGACGGTTCACCACCATGTCGACCATGCCATGCTTGTGCAGATACTCGGCGCGCTGGAAGCCTTCTGGCAGCTGCTCGCGAATCGTTTCCTGGATCACCCGTTGTCCGGCAAAGCCGATCAGCGCATCGGGCTCGGCAATGTGCACGTCGCCCAGCATGGCATAGCTGGCGGTGACGCCGCCCGTGGTCGGATCGGTCAGCACCACGATATAGGGCAGGCCCGCCTCTTTCAGGCGCCGGGTCATCACCGTGGCGCGCGGCATCTGCATCAGGCTGAGAATGCCCTCCTGCATGCGCGCACCGCCCGCAGCGGTGACGGCGATATAGGCGCACTTGGCCTTCAGCGCCGCCTCGGCGGCGTTGCAGAAGGCATCGCCCACCGCCATGCCCATCGAGCCGCCCATGAACGAGAAATCCTGCACGCCGACCACGGCTTTGCGACCGCCGATCGTGCCGGTGGCGGCGGTGAAAGCATCGGGATGCGGGCTCTTTGCGCGCGCCTGCTTTATACGGTCGGTGTATTTCTTGGTGTCGCGGAACTTGAGCGGGTCTTCGGCCACCACCGGGTCGGCCAGCAGCGTGAAGCCTTCGTCAAGCAGCTGCGCCAGCCGCGTGTCGGCCCCGATGCGACCGTGGTATTCGCACTTCGGGCAGACCGACAGGTTAGCTTCGTAGTCCTTGGTGAACAGCATTTCCTGACATCTGGGGCATTTGATCCACAGGTTGTCGGGCGTATCGCGCTTGCTCACGAAGGGCAGGCGGTTGCGAACTTTGGTCAGCCAGCTCATGCGGTCGCCTTTCGCGCGGAATGGACCGCCTTGGCAAGCCCCTCGACCAGCGCCTTGAGGTGCTGGGGCGCTTGCGCCCCATGCTTTTCCACCAGATCGATGAAGGCCGAGCCGACCACGACGCCATCGGCAACCTTGGCGATTTCGGCGGCTTGCTCTGGAGTGCGCACGCCGAAGCCGACCGCGACGGGCAGGTCAGTGTGGCTTTTGATGCGCTGCACGTTTTCTTCGATCGAAGCCATGGCGGCCTGCTGCTTGCCAGTGATCCCGGCGACAGAGACGTAATAAAGGAACCCGGAGGAGCCTTCGAGCACGGCGGGAATGCGCTTGTCGTCGGTGGTGGGCGTGGCTAGGCGAATGAGGCTGATGCCCTTGTCGCGCAGGGCGGGGCCGAGGTCCTGATCCTCTTCAGGTGCAAGATCGACGCTGATGACGCCATCGACGCCCGCCTTGGCGGCTTCTTCCGCAAACCATTCCGGCCCGCGCCGGATCATCGGATTGGCATAGCCCATAAGCACCAGCGGCACCTCGGGATGGCGCGCGCGGAAGTCGGCGGCGAGCTTCAACACGTCGGCGGTCTTGGTGCCGTTGCCCAGCGCGCGGATGTTCGCGGCCTGAATGGCGGGGCCATCGGCCATCGGATCGGTGAAGGGCATGCCCAGCTCGATCACGTCAGCGCCGCCCGCGACGAGCGCATCGAGATTGGCGGCGGTGTCGCCGTCGCCCGCCGTGATGAAGCAGACGAGCGCGGGGCCTTTGGCGAAGGTGGTTTGAAAGCGGGTGCTCACATCTCCACTCCCAGCGCCTCGGCCACGGTGAAGATGTCCTTGTCACCGCGCCCACAAAGATTCGCGCAGATGATCGCGTCCTTGGGCATTGTCGGCGCGACCTTTACGATGGCGGCGATGGCGTGGCTCGGCTCCAGCGCCGGGATGATCCCCTCGGTGCGGCAGAGCAGCTGGAAGGCGTCCAAAGCCTCCTTGTCGGTGGCATAGGTATAGTCGACGCGGCCAGATTCCTTCAGCCAGGCGTGCTCCGGCCCGATGCCGGGATAGTCGAGCCCTGCCGAAATAGAGTGGCCTTCGGTGATCTGGCCGTCCTCGTCCTGCAACAGGTAGGTCTTGTTGCCGTGGAGAATGCCGGGGAAACCGCCCGCGAGCGAGGCCGCATGTTCGTCGCCATCGAGCCCGTGGCCCGCTGCTTCCACGCCAAGCATCTTGACGTCGGGATCGTCGAGGAACGGGTGGAACAGCCCGATCGCATTCGAGCCGCCGCCGATAGCCGCCACCAGCAGGTCGGGCAGGCGCCCGGTGCGGCTGAGCATCTGTGCGCGGGCCTCGCGGCCGATCACGCTCTGGAAATCGCGCACCAGCTCGGGATAGGGGTGCGGGCCGGCTGCAGTGCCGATAATGTAGAAGGTGTCGTGCACGTTCGCGACCCAGTCGCGCAGGGCCTCGTTCATCGCATCCTTGAGTGTACCGCGCCCCGAGGTGACCGGAACGACCTGCGCGCCCAGCAGCTTCATGCGGAAAACGTTGGGTGCTTGGCGAGCAACGTCGGTCGCGCCCATGAACACGGTGCAGGGCAGGCCAAACCGCGCGCAGACCGTGGCCGTGGCGACCCCGTGCTGGCCTGCGCCGGTTTCCGCGATGATGCGCGTCTTGCCCATGCGCATGGCAAGCAGGATCTGCCCGATGCAATTGTTGATCTTGTGCGCGCCGGTGTGGTTCAGCTCGTCGCGCTTGAACCAGATTTGGGCGCCCTTCCCGGGAGGGGCATTTTTGGCCAGCTCCTCGGTAATGCGCGGCGCGAAGTAGAGCGGGCTCGGGCGGCCGACATAGTGCTCAAGCAGGTCGTCGAATTCGGCCTTGAACGCCGGATCCGCCTTGGCCTTGCGATACTCGCGCTCGAGGTCGAGAATCAGCGGCATCAGCGTTTCGGCCACGTAGCGTCCGCCGAACTGGCCGAAGTGCCCGCGCTCGTCGGGCTGGTTCATGTAGCTGTTGGGGGTATGTTCGCTCATGCCTGCGCGTTGGCAGAGCGCCCGGCCCTTGGCAAGATGTCGCTCGGGGTGAGCGTCAGGTGGGCAGCGCCGCCATGGCCGCGCGGGCGGCCTCGCAGAAGGCGGCGATCTTGTCCGGGTCTTTCACGCCGCGGGTGCTTTCCACGCCGGAGGAGGCGTCGACAAGCGGCGCGCGGGTCTGGCGTATCGCCTCGGCGACATTGTCCGCGTTAAGCCCGCCTGCCAGGCCCCACTCGGCCTCGTGGCGGAAGTTGCCAAGCAGCCGCCAGTCGAGCGCCAGCCCGTTGCCGCCGGGCAGCGCGCCAGCTGGCGCATCGTACAGCAGGCGGTGCGCAAACGGCTTGTAGCGCTGCGCCTGTTCAAGGCTCGCCTGATCCTTCACGCCGATGGCCTTCCAGATTTCGAGGTCGGAATGTTCGCGAATAAGCTGTAGCCACTCGGGCGTTTCCTGCCCGTGCAGTTGCAGCACGTCAGGCCTCACCGCCTGCAGGATGTCGGAGGTCTGTGCCGGCTCCATGTTCACCGTAAGCAACACGGCCTTGACGTGCGCGGGAACCCGCTCGCGTAGGTTGGCGGCGTGAGCGATGGAGAGGTGGCGCGGGCTCGGCTTGAAATGCACGAGGCCGACATGAGTCGCCCCTGCCGCAACGGCCGCGTCGACAGTCTCGGGCGTCGAGAGGCCGCAGATCTTGATCAGTGGGGGTGCCATGTCCGGCCCTGCTTAGGCGCGTTACAGCGTCGCTTCAATCTCGCGCGCGGCGGCCAGCGGGTCGGCGGCCTTGGAGATCGGGCGTCCGATTACCAGCACGCTCGCCCCATCGTCGCGGGCTTTGCGCGGGGTGACGACACGCTTCTGGTCGCCGCCAGCGCTGCCCGCCGGGCGCAGGCCGGGGACCACGAAGAAGCCGTGCTTCCACTGCTTGTGGACCGCGCCGACCTCCTGGCCCGAGCACACGATGCCGTCGAGCCCCGCCAATTCGGCCAGCTCGGCCAAGCGCATCACATGATCGTGCGGGGTGCCCGACACGCCGGTGCGCGCGAGGTCGTTCTCGTCGAGGCTGGTGAGCATCGTCACCGCGACGACCTTGCAATTCTCGCCCGCGGCGGCCTTCGCATCCTCCATCATCGCCCGCCCGCCCGAGGCGTGGACGGTGACAATGGCAGGTTCGAGCACGTGGATAGACTGCATCGCGCCCGCGACAGTGTTGGGAATGTCGTGCAGCTTGAGGTCGAGGAAGATCGGCAGCCCGCTGGCATGGGCGACTTCCATCACCCCGTGGTGGCCGTGCGCGTAGAAGAACTCCATCCCCAGCTTCACGCCGCCAATATGGCTGCGGACCTTGCCGAGAAGGTCTTTCGCCGCTTCGAGCTGCGGCAGGTCGAGTGCGAGATAAACGGGGTTGCTCACGAGTTTTCCGGCTTGGTGGAAAGAGGAGTGGGGATGGGCGACATCGGGTCGGCCCCTATCGGGGGCGCGGCCGGTGTCGTGTCTTCGACCGGGGCGACCGGCGTGGCGTCAACCGCGCTGGCGGCGGCGGGTTCGGCCTGCATCGGCGTGGTCTGCGCCACCCGCGCCGCGTTCTCGAGGCTCTGGATGCGGCGGCGCGCTTGCCACTTCGATGCGCGCAGGTAGAGCCACATGGGCACGAAGCCGATCAGGAACGAGATGATGACGATGGCCGGCACCTTGGTGTCGACCAGAATGCCAGGCCAGATGCGGACCGTCACCTCGGTCCAGTTGGCGACCGAGAAGGCCACGAGGCCAGCGAGCAGCAAGGCCCAGGCGATTGTGCGCAAAATCTGCATCGTACCTCCTCAATCCACCCGCGAGGCTAGCCAAACCGCCGCCACTTGGGAAGAGCGCCGATCAGCCGCCGAACACGCGGTCGAAAATCGTGTCGACATGCTTGAAGTGATAGGCAAGATCGAACTTCTCTTCGAGCTGTTCCTCGGTCAACGCGGCGTTCACCTCGGGATCGGCCTTCAGCAGGTCGAGCAGCGAGAGCTGGCCATCCGATTCCCACACCTTCATCGCGTTGCGCTGCACCAGGCGATAGCTTTCGTCGCGGCTGAGGCCGGCCTGCGTCAGCGCCAGCAGCACCCGCTGCGAGTGGACAAGGCCGCCCATCCGGTCGAGGTTCTTCTGCATCCGCTCAGGGTAGATCAGCAGCTTGTCGATCACCCCGGTGAGGCGGGCGAGCGCGAAGTCCAGCGTGATGGTGGCGTCAGGGCCGATGAAGCGTTCGACCGACGAGTGCGAGATATCGCGCTCGTGCCACAGGGCGACGTTCTCCATCGCGGGCAGGGCATAAGAGCGGATCATGCGCGCCTGCCCGGTGAGGTTTTCGGTGAGAATCGGGTTGCGCTTGTGCGGCATGGCGCTCGAACCCTTCTGGCCGGGCGAGAAATATTCCTCCGCTTCGAGAACTTCGGTGCGCTGCAGGTGGCGCACTTCCACCGCGATGCGCTCGATCGAACTGGCGATCACGGCAAGCGTTGAGAAGTACATCGCGTGGCGGTCACGCGGGATGACCTGGGTGGAGACCGGCTCGATCTCCAGTCCCATCTGCTCGGCGACGTAGACCTCGACGCTCGGATCGACATTGGCGAAAGTGCCGACCGCGCCCGAAATGGCGCAGGTGGCGATCTCGGCCCGCGCCGCGATCAGGCGGGCCTTGGCGCGGGTGAACTCGGCATAGGCTTCGGCAAGCTTGAGGCCGAAGGTCACCGGCTCGGCGTGAATGCCGTGGCTGCGGCCGATGGTGGGGGTGTACTTATGCTCCTGCGCACGGCGCTCGATGGCGGCGAGCAGATCGTCGAGATCGGCCAGCAGGATGTCGCTGGCGCGGGCAAGCTGGACGTTGAGCGTGGTGTCGAGCACGTCGGAGCTGGTCATGCCCTGATGCATGAAGCGCGCTTCGGGGCCGACCTGCTCGGCCACCCAGTCGAGGAAGGCGATGACGTCGTGCTTGAGCACTGCTTCCTTGGCGTCGATCGCGGCAACGTCGATCTTGGGGTTCGTCGCCCACCAGTCCCACAGTGCCTTGCCGGCGCTTTCTGGCACAACGCCCAGCTCGCCCATCTTGACCGCGGCGTGCGCCTCGATCTCGAACCAGATGCGATAGCGCATCTCGGGCTCCCAGATCGCGGTCATGGCGGGGCGGGCGTAGCGGGGGACCATTGGTTTGCTCCAGTATGGCGGGAAATTCTGTCGCGGCGGCTAGGGGGTAGGGCGCCCAATGACAAGAGGCGAGCGCGACTGATTCTCTAAAGCAGTCCCTTGGCGCGGAGCGAGACATAGCCCTCGCGCCCCACGATCACATGGTCGTGAACCGTGATGTTCACCAGCCGACCGGCCTCGGCGATGCGGCGGGTGATGTCGATATCGGCCTTGCTCGGTTCGGGATTGCCGGAAGGGTGGTTGTGCACGAGGATTACCGCCGCCGCCCCGCGCGTGATTGCGGTGCCCACCACCTCGCGCGGGTGAATGGAGGCCTCGTTGATGGTGCCATCGTGGACATGCTGGTCGAGGATCAGCCGGTTGCGGGTATCGAGATAGAGCACGCGCACGCGCTCGACAGTAAGGTGCGCCATGTCGATGGCGAGATAGTCTATCAGCGCCTGCCAGCTTCCCAACACCGGCTTCTGCGAAACCTCCGAGCGCGCCATCCGCCGTGCCGCCACGCTGGCGATGCGGATCATCGCCGCGCTTGCCTCGCTCACGCCTTTGACTTCGCACAGGGCCGCGGGATCGGCATTCATGACGCCAGCCAGTGAGCCGAACTTGTCGAGCAAGGCCTTGGCCTGCGGCTTGGTATCGCCGCGCGCGAGAGCGCCAAAGAGGAGGTATTCGAGTACTTCGTAGTCGGCCAACGCCTCCGGTCCGCCGTTAAGCAGGCGCGCGCGCAGCCTTGCGCGGTGGCCCGATCCGGCATGGGCGGCGGGCTGGCTCTGGGTGTCGGGCTGGTCGGGCAAAGGCTTCCCCCTGATTTGCCTGCAGCCTTCCATTGCCTTTGCGCGCATCCTCGCGCAAGTGTGCGCGCGATGGCGCAGGATGCCGATATCACCGATGCTCCGGCGCGACCGGGCCGCAAGTGGCTCACCTTTGGTAACGCGATCCGCGCGGTCGTGCTGCTGGGTGTGGGCGGCACGGCCTGGGCATGGGTCACGCGCGAGGACATCGCCTACGATATCATCGCCGGCGAGCTGAACAACCGCGGGATCGAGGCGGAATACAAGGTCGAGCAAATCTCGGCCTACCGGCAGGTGCTGACCGATATCGTGATCGGCGACCCCGACCGTCCCGACGTCACGATCGAGCGGGTGGAAATCATCACCCAACCGCGACTCGGCTTGCCTGGTGTGCAGGAAGTGCGGCTGGTGCGCCCGCGAGTGTTCGGGCGAATCGCTGACGGGCAGCTTAGCCTCGGGTCGCTGGATAAGCTGCTCTACACCGGCGGCGACGAGCCTTTCGCGCTACCCGATCTGGCCTTGAGCATCGACGATGGCCGTGCGCTGATCGAGAGCGACTATGGCCGCCTTGGCGCAAAGCTGCGGGGTTCGGGCAACCTTGCCGATGGCTTCACTGGCGAACTGGCCGTGGTCGCGCCGACGCTCGCGCTGGCCGATTGTTCGGCGCAAGAGGCGAGCCTGTTCGGCGCCGTCAGCATCGAGGGCGGGAAGCCGCATTTCGCTGGCCCCTTGCGATTCGATTCGCTCGCTTGTGGCGAGACCGTGAAGCTGGCCAATGGCGGGGTGGAACTCGATCTACTCGCTGCCAGCGATCTTGCCACTGTCTCGGGCCGCGCCGGCATAGCGACAGGGGCGGGGCAGGCACCGGGCGCCAGCACCGCCGCGCTCAAGGGCAATAGCTCGTTCTCCTGGCGCGAGGGCCTGCTCACCGCCGACTATCGCCTCGAAGCGCGCGACCTTGCCACCAGCGAGGGGCGCTTCGCCAAGTTCGAAGCCGATGGCCTCGTCCGCGCGCGCGACAACTTCGCGCGGTTTGAGGGTGAAGGCACGATCGAGGGCACCGGCCTGCAACCCGGCGTACGCCCCGGCAGGTTGCTCGCCGATGCGCAGCGCAGCGCCGAGGGAACGCTGCTCGCCCCGCTGATCGAGCAGGCCAACGGCGCGCTGGCATCGGAGCTACGCGGCGCGCGCCTGCTGGCCGACTTCTCTTTCCGCCAGACCGCCGAGCGGCTCTCGCTGGTCGTCCCTCAGGCCGAACTGCGCGGCCGGTCGGGCGATATCGTGCTCGGCCTGTCGCGCGCGCAGTTCGCGCTCGAGGGCGAGGGGCTGCCGCGCTTCGATGGTAACTTCCTCACCGGCGGCGCGGGGTTGCCGCGAATCAGCGGACGGATGGAGCAGGCACCGGGCGAGCCGCTCTCGCTACGCCTCTCGATGGCGGATTACGTGGCAGGCGATGCCCGGCTTGCGATCCCGGCCTTGCGGATGACGCAGGGGCGCGATGGTGCGATCAGCTTTGCGGGCCGCGTTTTCGCATCGGGCGCGGTGCCCGGCGGATCGGTGCGCGGCGCCGAGGTGCCGCTTGACGGGACTTACAGTTCGGACGGGACCATCGCCCTGTGGCGCGGCTGCCAGACCTTCAAGGTCGAGGCGCTGGAGGTGGGTAACCTCGCCTTCGGACGCGAGCGGATCGAACTGTGCCCGCAAGGCCAGCAACCGTTGCTGCGCTATGGCGCGCAGGGGCTCCGCTTTGCTGCGAGCACCGCACCGCTCGATTTCCGCGCACGGATGGGCGGCGCGCCGCTGCATCTTGCGACCGGGGCGCTGGCGGTAAGCTGGCCCGGCACGCTCAGCACCAGCGCCGCGCTGGTCGAACTGGGCGAGGGCGAGGACGTGGTGCGGCTGACGCTCGGCCAGCTCGATGCGCGGCTGGAGCAGGACTTTATCGGCGGCACCTTCGCCGAGGCGGCGCCCTATCTGCCCGCCGTTCCGCTCGATATCTCGCAAGGATCGGGCACCTGGCGCTACACCGATGGCGTGCTGTCATTGTCTGACGTCGCGTTCCGGCTTGAGGACCGCGCCGCGCCCGACCGGTTCGAGCCGCTGACCGCCCAAAGCGCCGAGCTCTCGCTCGAAGACGGGGTGATTTGTGCCCGCGCGCTCTTGCGCGAGCCCGATAGCAAGGTGGCCGTGACACGGGTCGCCCTCGCGCACGATCTGGCGACCGGGGCCGGCCATGCCGATCTGGCGGTCGACGGCATTACCTTCGACAGCAAGTTCCAACCGCAGAATCTTTCGCGCCTCGCTCTTGGCGTGGTGGCCAATGTTTCGGGCACGGTCACGGGCACCGGGCGGATCGACTGGAATGCCGATGGCGTCACCAGTTCGGGCCGCTTTGCTTCGGACAGTCTCGATCTTGCCGCCGCGTTCGGGCCGGTCAAGCATGCGCGCGGCGAGATCGTCTTCACCGACCTGCTCGGGATGACCACCGCGCCGAACCAGACAATCAAGGTCGGCACGATCAACCCGGGCATCGAAATCTACGACGGTGAGCTGAGGTACCAACTGACCAACGGCGAGCGGCTCGACATCGGTGGCGGGCAATGGCCGCTGCTAGGTGGAACGCTCACGCTGCGCCCGCTGACGATGAACATCGGCCAGACCGAAAGCCGCACCTACACTGTCGTGATCGATGGGCTGGAGGCCAGCCGCTTCATTGAGCGTTTGGAGCTGAACAACCTCGCCGCCACCGGAACTTTCGACGGGGTAATCCCGATCGTTTTCGATGAAGACGGCAACGGCTTTCTCGAAGGCGGCGTGCTCACGTCGCGTGCTCCTGGCGGTAATCTCGCCTATGTGGGCCAGCTCACATACGAAGACCTCTCGTTCATGGGCAACCTTGCGTTCCAGACCCTGCGCGATCTCAGGTTCGACGACGCCGAGATCCTGCTTGACGGGCCGCTGGCGGGCGAGCTGGTCACGCGTGTCAGGTTCGAGGGCATCGGGCAGGGCGAGGCGGCGCAGAAAAACATCATCTCACGGACCATCGCGCGCCTGCCGCTTGAGCTGCGGCTCAATATCCGCGCGCCGTTCTACAAGCTCATCTCCAGCACACGTTCGCTTTACGATCCTTCGTCGCTGCGCGATCCGCGCGGCCTCGGCCTGATCGGCGAGAGCGGCGAGGTGCTGCGCGAGGAGATCGACCAGGAAGCCGTCGACGAACGCGATGCCGAGGCAGAACGCGCGGCCGAGGAAGAGATCAACCGCCAACGCGGCGATGAACCCGCTATTCAGCCATCCGAAAGCGAGGATGCCCTATGACAAATGTCAAATTGACCACACCCGCACTTCGCGCCCATAACCTGCCCCAAACGGGGAGCGATATGGGCACGAAAGCGGGCCGGGCGATAAAGATGGGGGTAACATTGCTTGGGCCTGCCTTGTTGGCAGGCTGCATCAAGCTTGAAGCCCCGACCGAGCCGATCGTGATCGAGCTCAACATCAATATCACCCAGGAAGTGATTTACCGACTGGCGGAAGACGCCGGTAACACGCTGGATGAGAATTCCGACATCTTCTGATGCCATGATTTTCTGATGCGGATGCGAGGAAACGAACGATGACAAAGAGCGCAAAGAACCGGATTTGGCTTGCCAGTGGCGTTGCCGCCCTGATCGGCCTTGGCGTGGTCGCGGCTCCGGCGCTGGCTCAGCGCGACCCGGCCTATGCCGCGGCCCGCGCCGCGGGGCAGGTGGGCGAGAAGATGGACGGCTACCTTGGCGTGGTCGGTTCGGGCAATGCCCAGCTGCGGGCCATGGTGGACGATATCAATATTCGTCGCCGCGCGGTCTATGCCGAGCAGGCACAGGCCAAGGGTGCCACGCTTGAGGAATATGCCTTCACCGCCGGCTGCCTTGCCATTTCGCGCACCGAACCGGGCGAAATGTATGTCGCCTATTCGACCGGCCAGTGGACCGCGCGCACGGCCTCTTCGCCCGATCGCGATCCGCGCTGTCCGTGATCGCGGGTGGCGGCTGCGAACATCCACGCTGCACTGCCGCAGCTACGGTTGACTCGCCAGTAACCCCCGCCTAAGGGGCACACGCCTTTGGCGGGCAGTATTGCATGCAAGTGCCTATCCCATGTAGGGAAATGGTATGAGCGACAAGAAATCCGCCCGGGAATCCATCGGTGAAGATGCGCGGATCGACGCGCTCGAGAAGCGGCTTGCAGCCGCGCGCGAGCGGGAAGATCAGCGCAACAAGCCGGTCGTGCAAGGAGCAGGCGAGGGCGAGAAGCTCGGCAATCGCGTGCTTTCCTATTTGCTAGGGGGGATTCTCGGTGGTGCGCTGGTGGGCTGGGCGATTGACCAGCTGGCCGGTACTGCGCCATGGGGCCTGTTGGTGATGCTGTTCCTCGGAATAGTCGTCGGCTTCAGAAACATTATCCGGATAACCAGCAAGCGCCCCTGAAGCTTTCGTATTTGGGGCGTTTGTTGCACTAGTTAGAGGCGAGAAGAGAGACGTGGCCGCAGACACCGCCAAAGTCGATCCGATGCACCAGTTCGCTATCGAGCCGCTGTTTGGCTCCGACTGGACTATTGCAGGATACAATATCGCCTTCACGAATTCCGCCTTGTGGATGCTTATCGCGGGCATCTGCCTGTGGATATTCATGATCGGCGGGATGAAGCGCGCAGTGGTGCCCGGTCGCTGGCAGATGGCGGTCGAGACGATGACAGGCTTCATCGACGACCTGCTTGAGGCGAACATGGGCAAGGAAGGGCGCAAATATGTGCCCTATGTCTTCACGCTGTTCATGTTCATCCTGTTTGCGAACCTGCTGGGCCTGATCCCGCTGCCGCTCGCGATGGCAGGGCTGCATGCCTTCACCTTCACCAGCCACTTCACCGTCACCGGTGTGCTAGCGATCATGACCTTCGCGATCGTGCTGACGGTCGGCTTCTGGAAGCACGGGCTGCACTTCTTCAGCCTGTTCGTTCCGCACGGCACGCCCACGCTGATGATTCCGCTGATCTTCGTGATCGAACTGATCAGCTTCCTGTTTCGCCCCTTCAGCCTTGGCCTGCGTCTGTTCGTAGCCATGATGAGCGGGCACGTGCTGCTCGAGGTGCTCTCCAGCTTCGTGATCGACGCCGCCAATGCCGGCCCCGCTTATGGCGTGCTGATCGGCGGCCCCAGCTTCATTCTGATGATTGCCATCTGCGCGCTCGAACTGCTCGTCGCCGGCATCCAGGCTTATGTTTTCGCACTGCTCACGTCGCTGTACATCAACGACGCCGAGCACCTGCACTAAGTTCGCACGTTTTTCGTTTATCAAGTTCTAAAGGAAGGGTTTTATCATGGATGCAGAAGCTGCAAAGCTGTTGGGTGCCGGTCTCGCGGCGATTGGTGCCGGTATGGCTGCACTGGGCGTGGGCAACGTCTTCGCCTCGTTCCTCGAAAGCGCGCTGCGCAACCCCGGCGCGGCTGACGGCCAGCAGGGCCGCCTGTTCATCGGCTTCGCGGCCGCCGAACTTCTCGGCCTGCTGTCGTTCGTCGTTGCGATGATCCTGATCTTCGTCGCCTGATTTGGCTGGGCCGGGCGCGCCTCAGGGCACCTCCGGCCTGACCGAACAAGCGCACCTCACCAGACCATAGCCGGAATCCGTCCATGCCTCAGATAGCCCAGATGTCCGAGACCTTCGCCAGCCAGTTGTTCTGGCTGTTGCTGGTGTTTGGCATCCTGTTCTTCGTGATCGGCAAGGGCATGGTGCCCAAGGTGATGGACACGGTGGGCCTGCGCGACAAGCAGATCGCCGACGACCTCGCCGCTGCTCAAGCTGCGCGTGATGCCGCCGATGCCGAGGAAGAAGCCTGGCGTGCCCGCGAAAATGCCAACCGCGCTTCGGCGCAGGCGCTCGTGGGTGAGGCCAAGGCCAAGGCTCAGGCTAGCACCGAGGCGCGATTGGCCGAAGTACAGGCCGGGATCGACGCCCGCATGGCCCAAGCCGAAGCCCGCATTGCCACCGCCCGCGATGCGGCGGCCGGCGAAATCGAAGCCGTGGCTGCCGATGCGGCCAAGGATATCGTTTCGCGCTTTGCAGGCGTGAACGTGGATCAGAACGCCGCCCTTGGTGCGGTTAAGAAGGCAATGGCCCATGGCTAATCCCGAAGCTCCTAAGGTCTTCGAGACCGAAAGCCCCGCTGTGTTCGAGGCTGAAGCGCATGGCGCCCACGTCGAGCATGTCGAGCCGATGGCGCTCGGTCTGGCGCCGGGCGGCTGGGTTGGCCTTGCCATGCTGGTGTTCCTGCTCATGCTCGTCTGGAAGGGCGTGCACAAGGTTATCGGTAGCGGGCTTGATGCCAAGATCGCTGCGATCAAGGCGAACCTCGACGAGGCCAAGCAGCTGCGGGCCGAGGCTGAGGCGCTGCGGGCTGAGTATTCGGCCAAGATTGCCGGTGCGCAAAAGGATGCCGAGGCTATGCTGGAAGGGGCGCGTCAGGAAGCCGAAGCGATTGTGGTCAAGGCTGAGACCGACACGGCGGCAGCCATTGCCCGCCGCGAGCAGATGGCGACCGACAAGATCGCCGCTGCCGAACGTCAGGCTATCAAGGAACTCAAGGCCCGCGCTGCCGACGCTTCGACCAAGGCCGCAGCGAGCCTCATTGCCGAAGGCCACGATGCCGCTGCCGACAAGGCGCTGGCCGACCAGGCGATCGCCGCGATCTGATCCGCGCAAACTCTGACGGACCAAGAAGACCCTCGCTTCGGCGGGGGCTTTCTTTTGGGCTTTGCCACGCCGTGTTCGCCTCGCTAGCAATGCTGCAAATTTCGCTTATTCGGGAGAGAACGAGATGAAGATTGCGGTAGTGGGAGCCAGCGGCAAGGGCGGCTCGGAGATTGCCAAGGAAGCTGCCTCGCGGGGGCACGAGGTGCTCGGCCTGTCGCGCCACCCTGAGAACATTCCGGCGGCTGACGGCATCACGGCAGAGGAATGCGATGCCGAGGATGCTGAGGCGCTGGCCGAAGCGATCAAGGGCGTCGACGCGGTAATCAGCGCGCTTCACTTCAATGTCACCGCCGAGCATCTGCTGGGCGCGGTAAAGGCGGCGGGTGTTCCGCGTCTGCTGGTGATGGGCGGCGCTGCAAGCCTCAAGAATGCCGACGGCGTGCGGCTCTACGATGCGCCCGATTTCCCCGAGAACATCAAACCCTTCGTGATCGGCGGCATCCACTTCCTCGATGCCCTGCGCGAAGAGCAGGAAGTCGACTGGACCTTCTTCTCCCCCGCCATGCTGATCTTCGTCGGCGACCGGCAGGGGCCGGACAGCTTCCGCCTCGGCACCGATGAACTGGTGGTCGATGAAAGTGGAGAGAGCAAGATCAGCTATGCCGACTATGCCATCGCCATGGTCGACGAGCTGGAAACGCACAACCACAGCCGCGCACGCTTCACCGTCGGCTACTGAGCCCGGCTTGCGCGGGCGATGAAGTCTGCCTTGGCTTGCTGGTAATCCTCGCGCCGTTCAATTCCGCGCGCGAGGATTGCCAGCTTTAGCTCCCCATAATCTGCCGCCAGCGCGGGATTTGCTCGCAAGCGGTCTCGAAAGGTAAGGTGACGGCCAATCTCTTGCGAGCTTGTGGCGAAGATGTGCAGGTGATGCGTTCGTTTCCCAGCGCCGTCGCGCTTTTCGAAGTAGCGCCGTCCAGGAATGCCGTTTGCGCCGCGCGCCAGATAGCCGAGGTTGGCCAGAGCCGGTTTGCAGGCATCGACAGCGGCGAGATCCAGCGCCTCTCCAAGCATGTCGATCACAGGCTTGGCAATCAGGCCGGGAACCGAAGTGCTGCCGATGTGATGGAGCGCCAAGAGGGCATGTGCCAAGGTCTGCGACAGGCGCTCGGCCTCTTCCGCATAGGCATTGGGCCAATGCGGATCGTACGGCGCAAGTTCGATAGCCTCGCTCAGAACGCGTCCTTCGCTGCCCTGATCGCAGCGAAGGTCTCGTCCGGGCTCTCACCACCCCAGCGGGCCTGCATATCGGGATCGTCGGCGCGCAGGAAGGGGTTGGTCTCCAGTTCGCGCGCGAGCGGGAAGGGCACGGTGGGCTCGCTCGCCGCGCGCTTGGCCTCGATTTCGCGGGCATAGTCCATCAGCGCATCGTTGCCGGGGTCGGCGTGGAGCGCGAAGGCCGCGTTCGCCTGCGTGTACTCGTGCGCGCAGCAGATGGTGGTGTCGTCGGGTAGGGTGCGCAGCCGCTCAAGGCTGGCCCAGAACTGCGCGGGCGTGCCTTCGAACATCCGCCCGCATCCCAGGGCGAACAGCGAATCGCCCACGAACGCGAGCCGCGCCTCGGGCAGGTGGTAGGCGATATGGCCCTTGGTGTGGCCGCCCACGTCGATCACTGAAGCGGTAAAATCGCCTAGCGAGGCGCTATCGCCACCCGCCAGCACCACATCGAGCGGGAACTTCGCCGCGACCTCCTGCGGGCCGTAGATCGTGCAGCCGGTCGCCGCCTTGATCGCCTCGTTGCCGCCCGCGTGGTCGGGGTGCCAGTGGGTGTTCCAGATGTGGGTGATGCGCCAGCCCTTGGCCTCGGCCTCGCGCAGGTAGGCCTCGGCATCGGGCGTATCGATGCAGGTCGTCTCGCCGCTGCCGCTGTCGTGCAGCATGTAGCCGTAGTTGTCGGACAGGCAGGGGAACTGGTGGAGTTCGAGTGTCATTTGCCGTCGGTTCCTCTTGCGAAGGTTGGAATGCCATCGGGGGTGCGTACCCAGGGATGGCGATGCTGTTCCCACACTGCGCGCACCGGGGCGGGGAAGGCTGGATCGGCAAAAGCGCCCACCGGCACTCCGATCAGCGCGGGGGACTTTTCAAGCAGCACATAGACGCTGCTGCCGCAATGCGGGCAGAAGCCGTTGGTGAGCGCGGTTCCGCTGTAAGAGCCGCGCCGGTATTCGCGCGCCTCGCCCGAAACGGTAACGGCTTCCTTCGCGAAGTAAGCGATCACGCCGAAGGGCGAGCCGCTGCGCCTTTGGCAATCGTCGCAATGGCATAGCACCGTTGTGGGCTGGGCGTCGTCGGCGACCGAGGCTTTAAGAGCGCCGCATTGGCAGTGGGCTAGCATGGCCGCAGTCTAGGCGGCTCGCCCGATGTAGGAAAGGCCCGCCTGCCATGGGGCAAGCGGGCCTTCCTGAATGTGTTGGGACGCCTGACCGGATGGCCCGGCGTAACCCAAAAGTTAGTCGTTCTTCTTCAGCGCGGCGCCGAGGATGTCGCCCAGCGAGGCGCCCGAGTCGGCAGAACCGAACTGTGCCACGGCTTCCTTCTCTTCGGCGATCTGCAGCGCCTTGATCGAGAAGTTGGGCTTCTTCGAACGGTCGAAACCGGTGACCATGGCGTCGACCTTCTGGCCGGCCTGGAAACGGTCCGGACGCTGCTCGTCGCGGTCGCGGCCGAGGTCCGAACGCTTGATGAAGCCGGTCGCGCCGTCGTCGCCAACCTGCACTTCGAGGCCGCCATCGCGGACTTCGAGCACGGTCACGGTGACGGTTTCGCCACGACGCAGGCTCGAGCTGTCGCCCACGCCATCAGCCGAAGGTGCGCCCTTTTCGAGCTGCTTCATGCCGAGGCTGATGCGCTCCTTGTCGACATCGACATCGAGCACCACGGCCTGGACCTCTTCACCCTTGCGGTGCAGCGCCAGCGCGTCTTCGCCCGAGATGCCCCAGGCGATGTCCGACATGTGAACCATGCCGTCGACGTCGCCGGGCAGGCCGATGAACAGGCCGAACTCGGTGGCGTTCTTGACTTCGCCGGTGACGGTCGAGCCAACCGGGTGCGATTCGGCGAACTCTTCCCACGGGTTGCGCTGGGCCTGCTTGAGACCAAGCGAGATGCGACGCTTCTCGCTGTCGACCTCGAGCACCATCACGTCGACTTCCTGCGAGGTCGAGACGATCTTGCCGGGGTGGACGTTCTTCTTGGTCCAGCTCATTTCCGAAACGTGGACGAGGCCCTCGATGCCCGCTTCCAGCTCCACGAAGGCGCCGTATTCGGTGATGTTGGTGACCTGGCCGGTGATCTTGGCACCGATCGGATACTTGGCGCCAACGCCTTCCCACGGATCGCTCTCAAGCTGCTTCATGCCGAGGCTGATGCGCTGCGTGTCGGCGTTGATGCGGATGATCTGAACGGTCACGGTCTGGCCGATCTCGATCACCTCGCTCGGGTGGTTGACGCGCTTGTAGCTCATGTCGGTGACGTGGAGCAGGCCGTCGATGCCGCCCAGGTCCACGAAGGCACCGTAGTCGGTGATGTTCTTGACCACACCGTCAACGACCTGGCCCTCGGCCAGCTTGTCGATCAGCTCGCTGCGCTGTTCGGCGCGGGTCTCTTCAAGGACGGCGCGACGCGAAACGACGATGTTGCCGCGGCGACGGTCCATCTTGAGGATCTGGAACGGCTGCTGCATGTCCATCAGCGGGGTGACATCGCGCACGGGGCGGATGTCGACCTGCGAGCCGGGCAGGAAGGCCACGGCGCCGTCGAGATCGACGGTGAAGCCGCCCTTCACGCGGCCGAAGATGCGGCCATCGACGCGCTTGCCTTCGCCGAACTCGCTTTCCAGCTTGTCCCAGGCGGCTTCGCGGCGGGCGCGGTCGCGGCTGAGCATGGCTTCGCCGTCGGCGTTCTCGACGCGGTCAACGAAGACTTCGACTTCCGAGCCGACGCTCAGGCCGTGGTCGCCTTCGCCACGTTCGAATTCCTTGAGGGAGACGCGGCCTTCGCTCTTGAGGCCGACGTCGATGATGGCCATGCCATTTTCGATGTTGGTAACGGTGCCCTTGACGACGCGGCCTTCGAAGCCGCCCTCGGCGCCGCCGAGCTGTTCATCGAGCATTGCGGCGAAATCGTCGCGGGTAGGATTGGCGCTGGATGCCATAGTAGTCTCTATCCTGTTCACATTTGCTACCGGCCACCGGTTTTACCGGGGTCTTTACCCGTCTCCCGCACCATTGCGGGGTCAAACGGGGCAAGAGGGCCGTTTCCGCGCAGGCCGGTTGCCATGCACGGGTCCTTCGAAGCCAAAGCCTTTCGGAACGGACGCGCGCCTAGGCGAAACGGGCGCAAAAGGCAAGCGAATTGGGGTGGGCGGGCCCAAGGTGTTACAGGTGTGACAGTGTCCTGAGCGGAAAAACACCGCCCGTTCGCACCGGGGCATTTTGTGGCGGCAGGGAAGGGGGAAGCGGTGCACGGTCATGACGGGCGCTTCCTGCCATCCGCGTAGCGATGTAGGAAAGCCCCATGACAACCTATGCCCCTTTGGTCGACGCCCTCGCGCATTATCGCCAATATCACCGCGACCGGCGCAATGTGGCGACCCATGCGGCGGGTATTCCCATGATCGTGCTCGCGGTCGAGATCCTGCTGTCGCGCCGGGTCTGGGAGCTGCCCGGCTTCACGCTGACCCCGGCGGTGATCGCGACTGTGGCAGCGGCGCTTTACTATCTGAAGCTCGATAAACTGCTGGGCGGGGCGCTGGCTCTGGTGCTGGTCGGCATGGCCCGGTTTGGGCTGGAGGTCGCGCAGATGGAGACCGCCGTGTGGCTTGGCAGCGGGATCGGCCTGTTCGTGCTGGGCTGGGCGTTCCAGTTCCTCGGCCACCATTTCGAGGGCCGCAAGCCCGCCTTTCTCGACGACCTGCGATCACTGCTTATCGGGCCGCTGTTCGTCACTGCCGAGGCGGCCTTTGCGCTTGGCTTGTGCGGGGAGTTGAAGCGCGAGATCGAGGGTATTGGCTAGCTTGTGCGAGTGTCAGATTCGCATCCGCGCTGATTAATCAAAGCTTTAGATAAATATTTACACACCCATGCCATTGACATCCGATGGACGTGAATCAGAAGAAGTATGATCTGATTAGGCTGGCGACCAACAGCCTGGATCAAGCTGTTGTCGCAACCGACATGAATGGCTACGTCGCCTACGTCAATTCCGCATATACGCGGCTGATCGGGCAGGAACCTGCAGACATCCTCGGACGAAGGGTTAGCGAAAGCCTCCCGGACGTCGGCAATATGAAGGCAAGTCTGGCCCATGCGCTGGCCACGCTTAATGCAGAGGGCGCTTTCCATGGCGACATCCTCGTCTGCGATGTGCGCGGCGAACCCAAGTGGGTCAGTATGACCGCCAATGTCGTTACTGCCGAAGATGACCAGTCATCCTACATTATCGCAACGATTTCTGACATTACCTTCGCAAAGATCCATGAAACGCTTCAGCACAGGCTGCTGTGCGATCTCGTCCACGGCAAGGATCTGCAGGCGATGATGGCCGTGGTGTGCACGGAAGTTCAGCAACTGATCCCCGATATGCACATGTCGATTACCCTCATCGACGAGGATGGTCGCATGAGGCTGCAGGCAGCACCCGAGCTTCCGGAATGGTATTGTGATGCAATCGAAGGCCTTGAAATCGGGCCGGTGACGGGATCTTGCGGCACCGCCGCATGGACGGGGGAATCGGTCAATGTATCGGACATCCGGACCGATCCGCTCTGGGCACCATATCATGAAATTACGGCTCGCCTCGAGTACCGATCCGTCTGGTCAACGCCAATCAAGGGCAGCGACGGGACTGTCAAAGGGGTCTTTGCGTTCTATTCGGTGAGCCCGATCACGCCCAGGGCCTTCCACTGGCATATCGTCGACATTTGCAGCCAGGTCTGCACGCTGGTCTTCGAGCGCATTGCTGCCCAGGAGCGCGTGACCTTCCTGGCCCAACGTGACTCGCTGACAGGGCTCTACAATCGAGGCTATTTTCAGCAGGAACTGAACCAGCAAATTGCCGCGGCCAAGATCTCGGGCGAACCCTTCGCTTTGCATCTGATCGATCTCGATGGTTTCAAGGAGATTAACGACCGATATGGGCATCTCGCCGGTGATGCCTTGCTGGTTGGTCTGGCCGATGTGTTCGGTGCGGTTGCCGGTGAAGGCGATACGCTCGCACGGCTCGGCGGCGACGAATTCGCGCTGCTTCAAGCAAATCTGCCTTCGGCGGAGTCGGCACAACAACGCGCTGCAAGATTGGTCGAAGTCTCCAGCGCGCTACTTCACAATGACGACGGAGTTATTCCGACGGGAGCGAGCATCGGATATGCTCTTTTCCCTGACGATGCGGGCGATGCAAAATGCCTGATCCGCAATGCTGATCTTGCGCTGTACAAAGCCAAGCAGAGCGGCAAGGGCAAGGCCTGCGCCTATGACGTGTCCATGATGGACGAGATCGAGCGCCGTCGCCGTCTGGAAAACGATTTGCGGGCTGCGTTGACCCGCAAGTCAGGCGAGTTACGACTGGTCTATCAGCCGCAATTCAGGCTGGCGGACAACAGGCTGGTCGGTTTCGAGGCGCTGGCGCGGTGGCATCATCCCGAACTGGGCGCGATCAGTCCTGAAACATTCATTGCGATTGCCGAGCAGGGCGGGCTGATCGGGGATCTTGGGGAGTGGGTTTTGCATGAAGCGTGCCGCGTAGCCAAGGCATGGCCGGACCATCTCCACGTTGCAGTCAATCTCTCTCCGGTTCAACTCAACGAAGCGGATTTGCCGCATCTGGTGCATTCCGTTCTGATGGAAACCGGACTGCCCCCGAAACGGCTCGAGATCGAAGTTACCGAGAATTTGCTGATCGAGGACAAGCACAAGGCCTTGCTGGTGCTGCGGCGCCTGTCTGCGATGGGAATCTGCATCGCGCTCGATGACTTTGGCACCGGCTATGCTTCGCTCAGCTATCTGCACATCTTCCCGTTCGACAAGATCAAGATCGATCGCTCGTTTGTTAGCAGCCTTGAGGACAACAGCCATTCACGCGCCATCGTTGGCGCGGTTCTCGGCATGTGCGAGGCAATGGGCATTCCTGTCATCGCCGAGGGCATCGAGAGCAATTGCCAACTTGATATGCTCAAAGCGAAAAACTGCGGCTTTGGGCAGGGATTTCTATTGTCGCCGCCGCTCGAGAGCGTGGACTCGTTTTTGGCTGCGCAGAGCCCCGACCTATGTGAGCCACGCGTGCAGCGAGCAGGCTAGGCCTCGTTCAACAACCAGAGGTGCCGCCGAACGATCAGGCGCAGGGCGTCTGCCCGGTCGCCTCGTTCACGGCCGCAATCGCTGCTGCAATCGACTCTTCCTTGTTGAGTGCGCTGGTGTCGATCACGATCGCCCCTTCCGCCGCACGGAGCGGCGCATCCTCGCGGCTGCGGTCGCGCAGGTCGCGCCGCGCGATCTGGGCCTCGATCTCGTCGAGCGAGATGTCGATCTCGCGGCCGGTCATTTCGAGCCAGCGGCGCTTCGCGCGCGCTGTCACGCTGGCGGTGATGAACAGCTTTACCTCGGCCTCCGGCGCGATCACCGTGCCGATGTCACGCCCGTCGAGCACCGCGCCGCCCCGCTGCATGGCAAAGGCGCGCTGGCGGTCGAACAGCGCCGCGCGCACTGCCGGATGGACCGAAACACGGCTTGCCAGCCCGCCGACTTCCTCGCTGCGCAGGCCCGGCTCGTCGAGCAGGTCGTCGGGAAAGGTGGTTGCGGCCAGCGCATCCTCAGGGTTCTCGGCATCGCCGCCGTTCAGCGATACCTGATAGCCGACCGCGCGATAGAGCAGGCCGGTATCGAGATGCGGCAGGCCAAAGTGCGCGGCGAGCGCCTTGGACACTGTGCCCTTGCCCGAGGCGGTCGGGCCATCGACTGCGATGATCATGCGCCTTTCTCCTTGCGGGCGGCCTTGGTGAGGCCCCAGATCGCGATGGCCGCCCAGAACCCTTCAAGCACGAGGCTGGGCCAGTTGGTGTGTTTGACCAGCGACACCGTCAGCAGCGCCGCCCCGGCCAGATTGGTGCCGTGGACCAGGAACGGGTTGGGCGCATTGCTCGCCGTCAAATAGAAATAGGCGGCGATGATGCAGGCGGTGCCGACAAAGCCGACATAGGCATAGGCGTCGAGCGCGTTCACGCGGCAGCCTCTTCCAGCAGCGCCATGAAGGTCGGGAAACTGGTGGCGATGGGGCTGGTATCGTCGACCATCACGCCATTGCGCGAGGCAAGCCCCGTCACCGCCATGCTCATGGCGATGCGGTGATCGAGGTGCGTCGTCACCTGCGCGCCCTCTGCCGTGCCGGGGAGCGGATCGCCGCCGGTGCCGTGGATGGTGAGGCCGTCTTCCGCCTCCTCAACCTGCGCACCGGCCAGCGTCAGCGCCGTGGCCATGGCCGCGAGGCGGTCGCTTTCCTTCACACGCAGTTCCTCAAGGCCACTGGTGCGCGTTGTGCCCTTGGCCAGCGCCGCAGCGACGAACAGCACGGGGAACTCGTCGATCATGCTCGGGGCGACTGCCGGGTCGACATCGATGCCGGTGAGCGCCGAGTGGCGCACGCGCAGGTCGGCCACCGGCTCGCCGCCGACCTCGCGGCGGTTCAGCTCCTCGATGGAGCCGCCCATCTGCCGCAGCACGCCCAGCAAGGCGGCGCGGGTGGGGTTGAGGCCGACATTCTCGATCACAAGGTCGCTGCCCTCGGTGAGCAGCGCGGCGACCACGAAGAAGGCGGCGGACGAGGGATCGCCCGGCACTTCGATGGTCTGCGGCTTGAGTGTCGCCTCGCCGCGAATTTCGATCACGCGCTCTCCATCCACTTCCTCGACGCTGAGTTCGGCGCCAAAGCCGCGCAGCATGCGTTCGGAGTGGTCGCGGGTCATCACCGGCTCGATCACGCGGGTGATCCCGGCGGTGTTGAGCCCGGCCAGCAGCACCGCGCTTTTCACCTGCGCGCTGGCGACGGGCAGGCGGTATTCGATCGGCACGGCGGGGCAGGCGCCCTGAAGGCGCAGGGGCAGGGTGCCACCGGGCGAGGCCTCGAACTGCGCGCCCATCTGCGAGAGCGGCTCGATCACGCGGCCCATCGGGCGCTTCGACAGGCTGGCATCGCCCGTGAAAACGGCGGAGATGGCGTGGCTGGCGATCACGCCCATCAGCAGCCGGGTAGAGGTGCCCGAATTGCCCATCTCGATTGCCACATCCGGTTGCAGCAGCGAGCCGACGCCCACGCCGTGGATGGACCACGTCCCGCTCTCTTCGCGCACGATGTCTGCGCCCATCGACCGCATGGCGGCGGCGGTGGCGAGCACATCCTCGCCTTCGAGCAGGCCGGTGACGCGGGTTTCGCCCACGGCGAGCGCGCCGAGCATCAGCGAACGGTGGCTGATCGACTTGTCGCCCGGCACGCGGATTGCGCCGGTCAGCGGGCCGGATATGGTGAAACGGTGCGGGTTCGGGGTGGCAGAGCTTGAAATGGTCGTGATCCTGCACAAATGACGGGGAATTGCGCGCCGCTTTGACAGTGGCATGGCCCTATGGCAAGGCGCTGCGCCAATGATTCCCGAGCTGGTACCTCCAGCCAGGAACATGTCACCCGATTACCCCCGACCCGGCGTTACTCTATATCCGGGCGAGACAAGGACACTTTGATGGTCAAGCCAGAATGGGGCTCCAAGCGCACCTGCCCCAAGTGCGGTGAACGCTTCTACGATCTGGGCAAGGAAGACCCGGTCACCTGCATCGAATGCGGCAACGAGTGGACGCCTGAGCCGGTGCTCAAGTCCAAGCAGCCGATCCCGTTCGAGGAAGAGAAGAAAGTCGAAGGCAAGGAAGCCGATTCGGATCTGAGCGGCGACGATGACGATCTCGAGGATATCGACGAGGACGACGATTCGCCCGACAACGACGTCGACCTCGGCGGCGACGATGATCTCGGCGTCGATACCGGCGACGACGACAAGGAAGATGATACCTGATTTGCGTTTCGCTCACGCATCCGCGTGAGCGTCCTCGCTGCTGGTCCCTCCCCCCGGATCAAGTCCGGGGTGCGGGGCAGCTGCGGGCGGGCGGTCGCCCTTGCGGCCCTGCGGGCCGTTTTGGCGAGGGGCGCGGCTTCCTCTCCTTGCTCGTCACCCCGGACTTGATCCGGGGTCGGGCTTCTTCCCGGGGGGCGAGGCAGACTTTTCCTCCGGGGCGAAACAAAACCCAAAAAACCCTCTTGCGCAATCGGCAGTACCCTTCTAGAGGGCTGCCTCCCGGACGCACCCAGTGACCGGGACATTGAATGGAACGGGGCCTTAGCTCAGCTGGGAGAGCGCAACACTGGCAGTGTTGAGGTCAGCGGTTCGATCCCGCTAGGCTCCACCATTCCCGGATATGTCGATATCCGGCCATTATCGGGCTGCAAACGGCAGCTTTCTGCGCTTCCGGCGCTTACGGGCAGAAGCCCGCTCCGCTCCGGTTCTCGAAAGCCACCATTTTCGCCTCGATCCTGACCGGATCTCAACATACCCGATTGCTTGGGTTTCATAGGGGTTCGCCCCACGCTGGCCGACGAGGTTTCGTCCGCCGGCGTTTTTCGCGTTTGGCCCTCGTCGTGTGATTTTGGGGTCAGGCGCACCTTTTGGAGTTGTGACGCGCATGTTCGATACGCTGTCCGATCGGTTGAACGGTGTCTTTGACCGCCTGCGCGGGCGCGGGGCGCTGTCCGAACAGGACGTGCGCGATGCCATGCGCGAGGTGCGTGTGGCGCTGCTCGAAGCCGACGTGGCGCTGCCCGTCGCGCGCGACTTCATCGACAAGGTCACGCAGCGCGCGGTCGGCCAGGAAGTCTTGAAGTCGGTCACCCCCGGCCAGCAGGTCATCAAGATCGTCAACGACGAGCTGACGGCGATGCTCGGCGGCGGCGACACAGAGCGCGGCGAGGCCGTTCCGCTCAATCTCGATGTCCGCCCGCCTGCCGTCATCATGATGGTTGGTCTGCAAGGCTCGGGTAAGACAACCAGCACCGCCAAGATCGCCCGCCTGATCAAGACCAGGATGGGCAAGAAGGCCCTGATGGCCTCGCTCGATGTCAACCGTCCGGCCGCGCAGGAGCAGCTGAAGGTGCTCGGCGAGCAGGTCGAGGTGGCGACGCTGCCGATCATCGCGGGCCAGCAGCCGGTCGATATCGCGCGCCGCGCGCTCGAATCGGCGAAGTTGCAGAACGTCGATGTGCTGCTGCTCGATACTGCGGGCCGCCTGCATGTCGACGAAGCGCTGATGGCCGAAATGAAGGCCGTCGCCAGCGTGGCGACGCCTGCCGAAGTGCTGCTGGTGGTCGACGCGCTGACCGGGCAGGACGCGGTCAACGTCGCGCAGTCGTTCTCTAGCGAAGTGCCGCTGACCGGCGTCGTGCTCACCCGCATGGACGGCGACGCCAGAGGCGGCGCGGCGCTGTCGATGCGTGCCGTCACCGGCAAGCCGATCAAGTTCGCGGGCACGGGCGAGAAGCTCGATGCGATCGAGCTGTTCTACCCCGCGCGCATGGCCGACCGTATCCTCGGTATGGGCGACGTGGTCAGCCTGGTCGAAAAGGCGGCGGAGAACATCAAGGCCGAAGAGGCTGAGGAACTCGCCAACCGCATGATGAAGGGCAAGTTCGACCTGAACGACCTTCGCATGCAGCTGAAGCAGATGCAGAACATGGGCGGCCTCGGCATGCTGGCAGGCATGATGCCGGGCATGAAGAAGGCCAAGGCCGCGATGCAGGCCTCGGGCGTCGACGACAAGGTGCTCGTCCATATGGATGCGATCATCGGCTCGATGACGCCGAAGGAACGCGAGCGCCCCGAACTGCTTAACGCCAAGCGCAAGAAGCGCGTTGCGGCGGGCTCGGGAACCTCGGTGCAGGAGGTCAACAAGATCCTCAAGATGCACCAGGAAATGGGCCGCGCGATGAAGCAGATCCGCAAGATGGGCGGGCTCAAGGGCCTTGCGGCCATGTTCGGCGCTGGTGGCGGCGCCGGTGGTGCTGGCGGGCTGGGCGGATTGCTTGGTGGCGGCGGTGCCGGTGCTGGCGGTCTCCCACCCGACATTGCGAATTTGATGAACAAGAAGTAATTTCAGAAATTTAATTCAGAAAGGTAATCTACAATGGCAATTGCAATCCGGCTCGCCCGCGGTGGCGCCAAGAAGCGTCCGTACTATCGCATCGTGGTGGCCGACAGCCGCCGTGCCCGTGACGGCAAGTTCCTCGAGCAGGTCGGCACCTACAACCCGCTGCTCGGCAAGGAAGACGAGAACCGCGTGCGCCTGATCGAGGACCGCATCCGTTACTGGCTCGGCGTTGGTGCCCAGCCGACCGACCGCGTGCACCGCTTCCTCGACAAGGCGGGCATCCTTGAGCGCGAAGCCAAGAACAACCCGAAGAAGGGTGAGCCGGGCGATAACGCCAAGGAACGCGCTGAAGAGAAGGCCGCCAAGATCGCTGCCGCCGAGGAAGCCGCCAAGGCTGCTGAGGAAGAGGCCAAGGCCGCTGCTGCCGCTCCGGCTGAAGAAGCTCCCGCCGCGGAAGCAGCTGCCGAGGAAGCAGCTGCCGAGGAAGCTCCGGCTGCTGACGAAGCCGAAGAGAAGGCCGAGGGCTGATCTCGGAAACCCGATCATCCTGAGCTTGTCGAAGGATTGCCTTTCACTTCTCGCACCGCGTGAGAAGTGAAGAACGGCCCTTCGACAGGCTCAGGGCGAGCGGATGATGGAACTTAGACAAGTGCCCGAAAGCCAGGCCCAGACCATCACCCTTGCCGCCATCGCCGGTGCGCATGGCATAACGGGCGATGTCCGCCTGAAGCTGTTTGGCGAGGGGCTGCCCTCGCTGAAACAGCACAAGTCCTTCAACGAAGGCGCGCTCACGCTCACCAAGCTGCGCGACGACGGCAAGGGCGGGGCGATTGCCCGCTTTGCCGAAGTGAGCAGCCGCACCGATGCGGAGAAACTGCGCGGCACCGTGCTTGCCGTGGCGCGCGATAGCCTGCCCCCGCTGGCTGAGGGTGAATACTATTACGCCGACCTGATCGGCCTGCCTGCGGTATCCGACACGGGCGAAGCATTGGGCCGCGTGGTCGCGGTCGAGAATTTCGGCGCCAGCGACGTTATTGAGATCGAGCGCCCCGCCGAAGAGGGCAAGAAACCGCAGCGCTTCATGGTGCCCATGCTACCTGAAGCGGTGCCGGAGTGGAACGCCGAACGCATCGTGGTGAGCGCCAACTTCGCCGAAGATTGATGCTACCGTATTGGTCTGCTAACACACCCTTGGAACGTCGCTTGTTTAGGGTGTGATGGATGGATCTTGTTCTCTATGCGCTGAGCGGACTGGCCGGGCTTGCGGTTATCGGTCTGATTTCCGCCGGGCTCTCGCTTGGCACGCATGTGCTCGCGCCGCAATGGTCGCGCCGGGGCAAGATTATGGCGGGATCGCTTTGCGCAACCATGCTGGTCATGGCGCTGCCCTATGCAGGCCTCGCCCTCGACGGCGATCTGGGCCTTTCGGAAGATGGAATAATGGCTTGGCTGGCGCTGATTGTGTTGAACGTGCTGCTGTGGGCCATTTGCGGTCTTCCCGCCGCCTGGTGGACCATTCGCCGGATGGAACGCGCCGAGCCGAACGCAGGCTCTTCCGAAGAGAGCGATTCGCTCGCCGCATCCGATCGGATCGAGGCGCTGTCGCACAGCTGAGCGCGAGGGCTTGGTTGCACAACCGCGCTGCCGGGGCTAGCGCGGCTGCGAGCATTGGCAAGATCGCGGGGAAACACAGGTGCTGAGCGGATTTCTAGCCCTCGTCGTCTTCGTGGCGGCGCTGAGCGCGGCTTTTGCCTTCGCGCTCTCGCGACACATGCGCAGCACGAGCGCGCTGCGCCGGGCAGCGCTGGCGGCCATGGGCGGGGCGATCCTGCCCATGCTGGTGCCGCTGCTGGGAGGCGCCGCCTTTGGCTTTAACATGCTCACCGTGCTGCTGGTGGCCTATTTCGTGCTCTACATCTTTGTGGCTCTGCCCGTGGCCTGGCTGGTCTCGCGCAAGCTCGATGAGGGTGCGCGTCGATCCCCTCCGCCCGATACCTTCGAGTAAGTCGCATGACCTTCGCCGCGACTGTCCTGACGCTGTACCCCGACATGTTCCCCGGTCCGCTTGGCCTGTCGCTGGCCGGGCGTGCGCTCGAGCGGGGCGACTGGACCTGCCGCACGGTCCAGATCCGCGACTTTGCCGAGGACAAGCACCGTACCGTCGACGACACGCCTGCGGGCGGCGGCGCGGGCATGGTGCTGAAGGCCGATGTGCTGGCACGGGCGCTGGATTCAATTCACCCACCCAAATCCGCTCATGCTGCGCTTGGGGCCATCCCCATTCTCGCCATGACGCCGCGCGGCAATCCGATCACGCAGGAGCGCATCCGCGCCATCGCCCAAGGCCCCGGCGTCACCCTGATCTGCGGCCGGTTCGAGGGCTTTGACGAGCGCCTGTTCGAAGCGCGGCCCGCCATCGAGGAGGTGAGCCTTGCCGACATCGTGCTGTCGGGCGGAGAAACTGCTGCCATCGCCATACTGGATGCTTGCATTCGCCTGCTTCCCGGCGTAATGGGCGCGCCTTCTAGCGGGGATGACGAGAGCTTCGAAAGCGGCCTTCTCGAATACCCGCAATATACCCGACCTTATGAATGGGAAGGGCGCACGATCCCTGAAGTGCTGCGATCGGGGGATCATGCGAGGATCGAGGCATGGCGAAAGCACATGGCCGAAGAGACTACACGGCTACGCAGGCCGGACCTTTGGGAACGCCATGGGGGCGATCCGGGTCTGTCTGCCTCTGGTGCGCGGCGTGAACATAAGGATTGAGACCATGGGTCTTATTCAGGAACTGGAAGCGGAACAGATTGCCGCTCTCACCGAGGGGAAAGAAATCCCCGCATTCCGCGCTGGTGACACCGTGCGTGTCGGCGTGAAGGTTATCGAAGGTACGCGTAGCCGCGTGCAGAACTTCGAGGGCGTCGTGATCGCCCGTTCGAACCGTTCGATCAACAGCAATTTCACCGTCCGCAAGCTCAGCTTCGGCGAAGGTGTGGAGCGTGTTTTCCCGCTTTACAGCCCCAACATCGATTCGATTACCGTGGTCCGTCGCGGTGTCGTGCGGCGGGCCAAACTCTACTACCTGCGCGGCCGTACCGGCAAGCGCGCCCGCATCGCCGAGCGTCGGGAGAATGTTAGCCAGTAAGAACTTTCACCGGTTCCTTGGCACCACATTCGGTAAACGAGATTGGCGGGGCGGTTCCAGACTACGGAGCCGCCCCGCTTTCTTTTTGGCCGCTGCCAGGGCCGGCAGCATTTTGGAAACCAAAGGCTATGGCTGAGCGCGAGGGTAAGATCGGCTTCGGCGCATCGTGGGCGCTGGCTGTGGGCGGCATGGTCGGCGGCGGGATCTTCTCGACATTGGGCGTGGTGATCGAGGCAGCGGGCAAATGGGCGGCACTCAGCTTCGTGCTGGGCGGTCTGATCGCCTACGCCACCGGCCATTCGCTTGCCGCACTTACGCTGGAGAAGGACGAGGCGGGCGGTATCTACACCTTCCTGCGCGATGCCGGAGCCTATACTGTGTCGCGCCTGTCAGCGTGGCTGCTGCTGGGCGGCTATGTGCTCACCAGCGCCGTCTATGCTTTCACCTTCGGTGCCTATGCGGGCAACGTGCTCGGCGGACCTGTATGGATGCCTCAGGCGCTGGCGGCGGCAGCAATCGTCGCCATGGCTGCGTTGAACCTGCGCGGGGCAGGGCAGGCGGCAGGGGTGGAGATCGCCATCGTCGCTGCCAAGCTGGCGATCCTGGCTGGCCTCGCCGTGTTCGGCTTCGTGCACTTCGATATGGCGAAGCTGGCCACCGACAGTCCGCCCGGCTGGTTCGGCATCGTGATCGGCGCGGCCAGCGTGTTCATGGCTTACGAGGGCTTCGAACTGCTCGCCTACGATTACGAGGATATGGAAGACCGCCAGAGCCAGATGGGCCGGATCATGCCCTGGGCGATTGGCAGCGCAGCGCTGATCTATGTGCTGGTGGCGCTGGCGGTGCCGATGCTGACCGGGACCAAGGCAGTGATCGCCGATGGCGAGATCGCGCTGGCCAATGCCGGGAAGGCCGCACTCGGCATGCCGGGGCTGGTGCTGGTTACCGTGGCAGCGGCGCTTTCGACCATCTCGGCGATCAATGCGACGCTATTTTCCTCGGCGCGGCTTGCACGCGAGGTGGCGCGCGAGGGCGACCTTCCGGCGCGGGTGGCACATCGCAACGCCGATGGTTCGCCCTATTGGGGTGTGCTGGGCATATCGGCACTGGCCTTGGTGCTGGCTGTGATCGGCGGGCTCAGCTCGCTGGTGAGCGCGGCTTCGGTGGTGTTCCTGATCGTGTTCGGCACGCTCAATGCGCTGGCGTGGAAGCACCATGTCGGCCGCCGTCTCATTACCGTTCCGGGCACCTTCGGGGCCTTCGGTTCGGTCATCGTATTGATCCTGCATCTGGCCGGGGTGGTCTGAGCGCAGGAATTTCTGATTGCATGTGGGCGCTGGAGCATTAGGCAGCGCGCTGTTCGAAGGAGAAACGTTCAAATGGGTTATCGTGTGGTTGTGGTCGGGGCGACGGGCAATGTCGGGCGCGAGATGCTCGCCATTCTGGCCGAGCGCGAGTTTCCGATCGACGAGGTGGCCGCGGTCGCCTCTTCGCGCAGCGTCGGCTCCGAGGTCGAGTTCGGCGAAACCGGCAAGATGCTCAAGTGCAAGAACCTCGAACACTTCGATTTCACCGGCTGGGACATTGCCCTGTTCGCAGCAGGCTCCGGCCCGACCAAGGAATATGCCCCCAAGGCCGCGGCAGCAGGCTGCGTGGTGATCGACAACTCGTCGCTG
Source organism: Erythrobacter sp. (assembly GCA_027311945.1). Lineage (GTDB taxonomy): Bacteria > Pseudomonadota > Alphaproteobacteria > Sphingomonadales > Sphingomonadaceae > Alteraurantiacibacter. The sequence goes on along the minus strand of DAICXZ010000008.1, from coordinate 100,785 downwards.
TTCCGCATGGACCCCGACGTGCCGCTGATCGTGCCTGAGGTGAACCCCGAGGCGATCGAGGGCTACAAGAAGAAGAACATCATCGCCAACCCCAACTGCTCGACCGCGCAGCTCGTCGTGGCGCTGAAGCCGCTGCACGATGCGGCGACGATCAAGCGCGTTGTGGTGAGCACCTACCAGTCGGTTTCGGGCGCGGGCAAGGAAGGCATGGACGAGCTGTTCGAGCAGAGCCGTGCGATCTTCGTCAACGATCCGGTGGTGCCGCGCACGTTCACCAAGCAGATCGCCTTCAACGTCATCCCGCACATCGACGTGTTCATGGATGACGGCTCGACCAAGGAAGAGTGGAAGATGGTGGTCGAGACCAAGAAGATCCTTGATCCCAAGGTGAAGATGGCTGCCACCTGCGTGCGCGTGCCGGTGTTCGTCGGCCACTCGGAGTCGATCAATATCGAGTTCGAGAACGAGATCAGCGCCAAGCAGGCGCAGGACATCCTGCGCGAGGCGCCGGGCGTGATGCTTGTCGACAAGCGGGAAGATGGCGGATACGTCACCCCGGCCGAGTGCGCCGGTGACTATGCGACCTTCGTCAGCCGTGTGCGCGAAGACCCGACGGTCGACAACGGACTGCAGATCTGGTGCGTGTCGGACAACCTGCGCAAGGGCGCAGCGCTCAACGCGGTGCAGATCGCCGAGCTGCTCGGCCGCACGCAGCTCAAGAAGGGCTGATATAGCCTCTGTGACCCGCCGCGCCGCTGGCTTGCTGGCAGCGCGGCGGGTGACTTGGTCTGGCAATCCTTCTGTGCAACAGGCACCGGCATAACGTGTCGCGAAGGAGAGCCGGATGAGCACCGACCACAAGGGCGCCTATGTCGAATATGCGCCGCTCAACGAACCGAAGCCGTTTGGCGAGAACGTGTGGATCGTGGACGGGCCGGAAATCCGCATGGACCTCGGCCCGCTCAAGGTGTCCTTTCCCACCCGTATGACCGTGGTCCGGCTCGCCGATGGCGGGCTGTGGCTGCACTCTCCCATCGCGCCTGACGAGCGCCTGTTTGCCGCCATCGAAAAGCTGGGCGAAGTGCGCTGGCTGGTCGCGCCCAACTCAATCCACTACTGGTTCATGGCCGACTGGAACGCACGCTATCCCGAGGCGCAGACGCTCGCCGTGCCCGATCTAGACGTGAAGGCAAAGCGGCCGTTTCGCATCGACGCAAAGCTGGAAGACGGCATGCGCTTTGCCTGGTCCGACGAGATCGACTGGTTGTTGGTCCCCGGCACGAGCTTCAGCGAGGCGGTGTTCTTCGTGAAGTCGGCGCGGCTGCTGGTGCTGGTTGACCTCATCGAGAACTTCGAGCCGCAGCGGGTGCGCAATCCGCTGCAACGCTGGGCGATCCAGCTGTTCCGCGCCAACGGCAGCCTGCCTTACGATGCGCGCCTGACCTTCCGCCCTAAAATGCGCGAGGTACGCCAGCAGGTGGCGAAGATGCTCGCATGGCCAATCGAGCGCGTCACCATGACGCATGGCAAGCCGATCACCGAGGACGTGCCAGCTACGCTCAAGCGCGCGTTTCGCTGGGCAAGCTAGGTGCCATAGCGCCGCGACTTGCGCATCAAGAGCACCAGCGGCACGGCGGCGAGGCATAGCCAGCTCATCAGGCGGAAGTCGTTGAGGTAAGCGATCATGGCCGCCTGACGGGTTACTTCGGCATCGGCGACCGCCAGCGCGGTCTGTCCATATTGCTGGTATCGATCGAGGCTGGAGAGATCGATTGCCGATGTGACCTCGCCCGTCACGTGGGCGGCGAGTTCGGCATGGTTGCGCTGCGTCTCGTTGGCGGCGAGCGTCATCACCACCGAAATGCCCACCGACGAGCCGACCGAGCGCGACAGGTTGAGCAGGCTTGAGCCATCGGTCCGCAGTTCGGGGGGCAGGGTGGCGAAGGCCGTGGTGTTCAGCGGAATGAACACGAAGCCGATGCCCAAGCCCTGAATGAAGCCCGTGACCATGAAATCCCAGCGCGCGATATCGAGCGTCCAGCTCCCCATCTCGTGCAGCGACCAGAAGGTGATGAGGAAGCCGAAGGCGACCTGCCAGCGCGCATCGACACCCTTCTTCAGCAGCAGGCCCGAAAGCTGCATCGTGATCAGCACGCCCACGCCGCGCGGCATCAGGACCAGCCCGGTGTCGATCACGTCGTAGCCGAACAGGCCCTGCAACATCGGCGGCAGAATCGCGATGGTGGCGAACATCGCAACGCCGACAATGAACAGGAACACCGCCGCGAGCACGAAGTTCACGTCAGCGAACAGGCGCCGGTCGAACAGTGGGCGCGAGGCAGTCGAGAGGTGAATCACTCCGATCCACGCGCCGGTCAGCATCAGTCCGATGTAGATGAAGGTCTCGGCCGAAGCGAACCAGTCCACCGTATTGCCGCGGTCGAGCAGGAGCTGGAGCGCGGCCAGCGCCAGCGCCACCATGGCAAAGCCGAACAGGTCGAACCGGCGGTGGCGGATTTCGCGGCTGGGCAGCTCGGCCAGCAGGATGATGATGCAGATGATGCCGAACGGCACATTGACGAAGAACACCCAGCGCCAGTTGGCGATCTCGGTCAGCCAGCCGCCCAGCACCGGGCCGATGATCGGCCCCACGATCACCCCCATGCCCCACAGCGCGATGATCTGCGGCTGCTTGCTGGGCCGCGTGGTGTCGAGCAGCGCGCTCTGGCTTAGCGGAGCGATGAAGGCGCCGCCGCAGCCCTGAATGGCGCGGAACAGCACCATCTGTTCAAGGTTCTGCGCAATCCCGCACAGCATCGAGGCCAGCACGAAGATCGCCACCGAGATGAGGAACAACCGCCGCGAGCCGATCCGGTCGGCCAGCCAGCCGGTGATCGGCAGGGCCACGGCGCTGGCGATGATATAGCTGGTCAGCACCCAGCTGATGGTGTCCGGCGTCGCGCTGAGTGAGGCGCGCATATGCGGGATCGCCACGTTGGCAATGGTTACGTCGAGCACCTGCAACAGCGAGGCGATCATCACCCCGACGATCAGCAGCAAGTGATTGCGGACCGGCAACTGGGCAACGTCGCTCGGTGCGGAGGCGGGTCCGGCAGTGTTTGGGGGGCTTCCCGCCACGCCCTTGCCAGTGCGGCGCCCGGCGACGCTTGCCATCTTACTCAGCCTCTTGGGCCGAGCCCTTGTCGGTGAACACCGTGACTTCGGTGGAGAGCCCGGCGATCAGCGGACGCGGGCTCTTGCCATCGACTGCGATCCGCACCGGCACGCGCTGCGTCACCTTGACCCAGTTGCCACTGGCGTTCTGCGCCGGGAGGACCGAGAACTCGCTCCCGGTGCCCGCACCGATCGAGGCTACGTGGCCCCTCAGCACGACACCGGGGAAGGCATCGAAGCGCAGCTCGGCGTGCTGGCCCACGGCCATGTCGGCGAGGTCGGTTTCCTTGAAATTGGCCTCGACGTAGGTGGTCTGCTCCTCGACCAGCGTTAGCACCGGCAGGTTGGGCAGCACTTGCTGGCCGACCTGAAGCCGGTCCGCTTCGGCAACACGGCCTGCGGCGGGGGCATGGACCTCGGTGCGGCGCAGGTTGAGCTGGGCGCTGGCGCGCTGGGCTTCGCCGGCGGCGATCTGCGGGTTCACGCCCGGAACGGCGCTTCCGTTCGAGAGCCGCGCGCGGGCCTCGCGTTGGCGGGCCTGGGCCTGGCGCAGCGACTCGCGTGCCTGCGTGACCGCATGCTGGGCGGCGTCGTAGTCGGCCTTGGTGGTGAAGCCGCGCTCCCACAGCTGGCGCTGGCGTTCGAACCGGCTTTCGGCAAAGGCGATGTCCTCGCGCGCGGCGGAGATGTCGACGCCGGCGAGGTCGGTATCGCTTTCCAGCGTCGTGACGTTGGCCTGAGCCCCCGCGATGGCGGCATTGGCCTGCTGGATCTCCAGCTTGAAGGGTTCGGGGTCGATGCGGAACAGCAGTTGCCCTGCGGCGACCGTGTCGCCTTCCTTGACCATCGTCTCGACAATGCGACCGCCGACCTCGGCGCTGACGGCGACCATGTCCTGCTTCACATAGGCGTTGTCGGTGCTGATCTTGCCCTGCAGGCCCTGCCAATAGATGAAGCCGGCAACGATCAGTGCAATTGGCAGCGAGACCATCAGTGCAATCCGGCCGAAGCGGCGCTTGGGCCGTTTCTGATCTTCTTTGGTGTCGTTGGCGACGGTACTGTCTGCGCCGGGCGCTGGTGCGGGGGGCGGTTCGGGAAAGTCGGACATTGCGGCAACAGATCCTGCTCTGGTCGGCCTCATCTAGGTCGATACGTTGCACTTAGCAACCTGCGCGCCGCTGGCCTTGCGCAAACGCAAACGGCCTGCCACCGCTGGGATATGGACAACCACCAGACCGAAACGATCACCAGCTTCGACGGCACTACGCTTGCCATTCACCGTCTGGGAGAGGGCAAACCGGTGCTGCTGCTGCACGGGCTTTTTTCCAGTGCGCAGATGAACTGGCTGCGCTTCGGCCACGCCGCGCTGCTGGCCGAGGCGGGCTTCGAATGCCTGATGCCCGACCTGCGCGCCCACGGTGAGAGCGCGGCACCGCACGATCCGGCAGCCTATCCGCAAGGCGTGTTGACGCAGGATCTGGCCGCCGTGGTCGCTGAGCTAGGTTTGGTCGACTACGATCTCGTTGGTTTCTCGCTCGGCGCGCGCACGGCTGCTGCGGCGGTTATCGCCGGGCTTGCACCGCGTCGGCTGGCGCTGTGCGGCATGGGGCTGGAGGGACTTGCGGGCTGGCAACGCCGCAGCGCCTTCTTTGTCGACGCCATCGACCGTTTCGACGAGGTAAAGCGCGGGGACCCCGCATTCATGGCGGTCGCCTTCATGAAACAGATGAAGGTCGACCGGGTGGCGGCGCGGCTGCTGCTCCAGTCGGTCGATGACATTGTCTCTGCCGACCTGGAGAAGATCACCGTGCCCACTGCCGTGATCTGCGGCGACAAGGATGGCGATAACGGGTCGCCGCAAGACCTCGTGCAGGCGCTGCCCGATGGCCGCTATCGCGAAATTCCCGGCACCCATATGAGCAGCGTGACCGAACCCGATCTCGGCATCGCGATCAGGGACTTTCTCGCCGAGGCCTGAGGCCTTGGCGCTTATGGCGCATATTCGCCCCGGCTCGTCGCCGGAGGCGGAACCCGCTCGCCATGGCCTTCGTTTCTTCTGCAGTAAAACAAGCCAGGAGAGAAGCGATGGAATACGAGTTGATCGATCGTTCTCAGCATGAGCCAGCAGCTCGGGACAAGAAGCACCAGCGCGCTATTTTCATTCCTGACGAGGATCGTGAGAGCGGCAAGCAGGAACCAGCGCCCGCGCAGATGGAAGGATAGGCCCTCCTCGCTGCCTCAAGGCGCAAAAAAGGGGCGTTGCCGATGATGGCAACGCCCCTTTTTTGTCCGCTTGAAGCGCTGAAGCCTTAGGCTTCGCCCTCTTGCGTAGCTTCTTCTTCTCCGGCTTCGGCGCTCGGCAGTTCGCCGAGTTCACGATCCGGGTCGAGCGCTTCGGTGAAGCCCTCGCTCTCGCCACGTTCGTCTTCGTTCATCTGCGCGATGACGTCGACGCCCTGGCTCTGCAGCTCGGCTTCGTCTTCCGAACGGGCGACGTTCGCCTTCACGATGACCGAAACCTCAGGGTGCAGCGTGATGGTCACGTCGAACATGCCGATGGTCTTGATGGGCGCGCCCATGATGACCTGACGCTTGTCGATCTTGTGGCCCTTCTCGGAGAGCGCCTGAGCGACGTCACGAACGTTGACCGAACCATAGAGCTGGCCCGAGTTCGACGCCGAGCGGATCAGCACGATCTCTTCGCCGTTGACGGTCTCGCCCTGCTTCTCGGCATCAACGCGCTTTTCGGCGTTCTCGGCTTCGAGACGCTCGCGGTTGGCTTCGAAAACCTTCTTGTTCGCTTCGTTGGCGCGCAGCGCCTTCTTCTGCGGCAACAGGAAGTTGCGGGCATAGCCGTCACGCACGGAGACGATGTCACCGATCTGGCCGAGCTTTTCGACGCGTTCGAGGAGAATGATATCCATGATCTTTTCTCCCTTACTTCACGATGTAGGGCAGCAAGCCCAGGTGACGGGCGCGCTTGATCGCCTTGGCCAGCTCACGCTGCTTCTTGGCGGAAACGGCGGTGATGCGCGAAGGCACGATCTTGCCACGCTCGGACATGAAGCCCTGAAGCAGGCGCACGTCCTTGTAGTCGATCTGCGGAGCGTCCTTGGCCGCGAACGGGCAGGACTTGCGGCGGCGGTAAAAAGGGCGTGCCATCAGTCACGATCCTCCCGGCTTTCGCGGCGCTTACGCTCGCGATCGTTCTTGCGCATCATGACCGAAGGGCCGTCCTCGTGGCTCTCAACCGAAATGGTGAGCCAGCGAATGACGTCTTCGTTGATGTTGTTCTGGCGCTCCAGCTCAGCCACGAGGTCGCCCGGACCATCGATGTTGAGCATGACGAAGTGCGCCTTGCGGTTACGGTCGATCTTGTAGGCGAGGCTCTTGAGGCCCCAGGTTTCGGTCTTAACGACCTTGCCGCCCATCTTCTCCACGATTTCCGTGGCACCGGCAGCAAGCGCATCAACCTGAGCCTGGCTCAAATCCTGACGCGCAAGAAACACGTGCTCGTAAAGAGCCATGCTTGCTTCCTTTCATGTTTCCGCCGATCGCTGGCATCCCGCGCGGATCGCAGGGCCCCTCCGGCTTTCTTCAAATCCCACCCACGCAGGAGTGGTTTCCACGGGGCCCGTCGGCCCCGCGGAAGCGGCGCTCATAGCGGAACGGGCGATGAATGCAAGCGTTGCAAATCACCCCGGTTGAGGCATGACAGTGACCATGGGGCGAACAGGGCCTCGCGGGCAAGGGGAAACGATTATGACATCAGCAGGCAAGCGCGCGGCGCTCGCGGCGATAAGCGCCTTCGCGGTGGGGGCCTCGGCGGCTCCGGTAGCGGCGCAGGACGCGCCCGAGCCGGGGCTGGAATTGCTCTATCGTTCGGTGGTCACGCTCGGCCCGGCGATCGAGGTGGGTGAGACGGGTCGCGGCATGCGGCGCATCATCCCGATCACCGGCGGCACATTCGAAGGCCCGCAGATGAAGGGCGAGATCCTGCCGATGGGCTGGGATTGGCAGCTCGACCGCGCCGATGGCTGCACCGAGATCATCGCCGACTATTTCCTGCGCACCGACGATGGCGTGGTCATCAACGTCGTCAACTCGGGCGCCTTGTGCCGGCCGGGCGAGGATGGCACACCGCCGCCGCCCGTGCGCACCAGCCCGGTGTTCGAGGCGCCGCTTGGCAAATACGAGTGGCTGAGCAAGGGCGGCTATATCGGCACCCTCGGGTTCGATCCCACGCTTGATGAGCCTGCCGTGGTCATCACGGTCTATCGCGCCAACTGACAGGCGCGCCCCCAGGGGAACCGTCTGTCGGTGCCATCCATTGGCAGAGCGGCGGACCTTCCGCGATAACAGGAGTTCTTTTGATGCCCGGTGGCCTTGTCGCCCTGCTTGACGACGTATCGATCATCGCGCGCACCGCCGCTGCGAGCGTCGATGATATTGCCGCCGCCGCTGGACGCGCGGGGTCGAAAACGGCCGGGGTGGTGATCGACGATGCGGCGGTTACGCCAAGCTATGTCAGCGGCCTGTCTCCGGCGCGCGAACTGCCGATCATCTGGAACATCACCAAGGGCAGCCTGATCAACAAGCTGGCGATCATCCTTCCCGGTGCCTTGTTGCTGAGCGAGTTCCTGCCGCAGGCGATCGTGTTTATCCTGATGCTGGGCGGGGCTTACCTCTCCTATGAGGGGGCTGAGAAGGTGCTCGAATACCTTGGCGGTGAGAAGCACGGCAAGACACTCGACGACGAGATCGAGGATCCGGTCGCCTTCGAGAAGCAGCGTATTGCGGGCGCGATCCGCACCGATCTGATCCTCTCGGCCGAGATCATGGCGATCACGCTCAACGAAGTGGCGTCGGAGACGCTGCTCACCCGCGCGGGCGTGCTTGCGCTGGTGGGTATTGGGGTGACGCTGGGCGTATATGGCGTGGTGGCGCTGATCGTGAAGATGGACGACATCGGCCTCCACCTCGCGAAAGAGGCGCGGACCTCGACGGGGCGCAATTTCGGCCGCTTTCTGGTGCGGGCCATGCCCCGGTTGCTGGTGGCGCTGTCGGCGATCGGGACGGTGGCGATGCTGTGGGTCGGAGGCGGGATTATCCTGCACGGGCTGGCCGGGATCGGCGTATCCGGCCCGGAGCACCTGGTCGAAGGCATCGAGCACGGCGTTTCGGCCATTGCAGGCGGCGCGCTCGGCTGGTTGAGCTTTGCGAGCCTATCGGCGCTGCTGGGGTTGGTGCTGGGAACTGTAATCGTGTTTGTGCTGCACAAGGTCTTTCGACTGGGACACTAGGCTTCAATCCGCGCGAGCAGATCGCGCGCAAACAGCGTCAGTGTATCGTCTCGCGCACCCATGATTACGATCCGGTCGCCGGGGCGCGACAATTGCTGGAGTCGCCTGGCGCAGTCTTCGCGGGCCGGGATATACTCGGCGCTGGCCCCGGCCTCCTGCATCAGATCGACGATGCGCTCGCTGCCTTCAGAGCGATCAACTGTGCCGCCGAAATAGACCGGATCGCACAGGATCGTGTGGTCCTCCGGGCCGAGTTCGTCGGCGAAGGTCTGTGCGAGTTCCACGCCCATCTGGCGCAAGGGGCCGTAACCGTGCGGCTGGAAGAACGCGAGCACACGGCCGGGCTGGCTTTTGAGCGTTTTCAACGTGGCCCGGCATTTCTCGGGATTGTGGCCGAAATCGTCGATCACGGTGATGTCGTCTGCGGTGGTGCCGACAATGTCGAACCTGCGCGCGAGGCCCGCAAAATCGGCCAGCGCGGCGACCGCCTCCGCCACCGCAATGCCCGCCGCATTGGCTCCGGCAATGGCCGCGAGCGCGTTCGAGAGGTTGTGCTTGCCGGGCATGGCGAGGGTGAGCGCGTGTTCGCTGCCGTCGCGGCGGTCGATCACCGTGGCGCTCTGGCTCACGGCGCTTTCGGCCATGGAGCCTTCGGCAATCCCGAGCGCGGCGCAGCTGTTGTCGATACCGAAGGTGATCGGCTCGTTGCCGCGCGCGACCAGCCGGAAGGCTTCCACATCGTCGGCATTGACCACCGCGCGGCCCGCCACTTCGAGAAAATCGCCAAACAATCCGCGCAGTTCGTCCATGCTCTTGTGATCGAGGCTCACGTTGAGCAGCACGGCGACGCTTGGGCGATAGAGTGCGATGGAGCCATCGCTTTCGTCAACTTCGGAAACGAACACCTTGCCGTCCCCGACCACGGCGCTGGCGAATGGCTCATCCTCGCTGACGAAGTTCTTCATCACCGCGCCGTTCATGATCGTGGGCGCGCGGCCGGTGGCGTGGAGAATCCAGCCGAGCATCGCGGTGGTGGTAGACTTGCCCGAGGTGCCGCCCACCGCGAGCGAGCATTCGGCCTCGTTGAAAAGCGAGGAAAGCAGTTCCGCGCGCGTCATCCGGGTTGCGCCGACCGCCTTGGCGCGGGCGGCATCGGGCACGCTGTCTTCCACCGCCGCCGAGGCGACGAACACTTGCTCGCCCGAGGTCAATCCGCTGCCGTCCTGCGGGAACAGCGCAAAGCCGCGGCTTTCGAGCCAGGCGAATTTCTCCGGCGTGCGCCCCTGTTCGCGGCTGCGGTCCGACCCGGCCACCTCCGCGCCAAGGCCCTTCACGATGGCGGCGAGCGGCAACATGCCGGAGCCGCCGATGCCGCAGAAGAAGAACGGGCGCGAGAGAAGCGATTGGGTCATGGCGGCAAGCGGTATGCGCGAATGGTCCCCAATTCAATTGCTGCATTAGGGGTGACGGCCTTCGCCCGTCGCATTAACACCATGACATGACGCGCATTGCCCTGGTTTGCCCCGGAAAGCCCATCCAGCCCGACCGTGCGGCAAGGGTGGTGGCGCTGGCCGAAGAAGAATTTCCTACCCTCTCCCTGCGCTTCCACCCGCAGTGCTTTGCCGAGCATGGCCATTTCGCGGGCGATGATGCGCAGCGCCTCACAGCCTTCCTGGACGTGGCGAACGACCCTGAGGTCGATGCGGTATGGTTCGCGATGGGCGGCTATGGCTCGAACCGGATCACGCCCGAGGCGCTGGCGGGGCTTGGCGAGGCTGCGCGAGCGAAGACCTATCTCGGCTATTCGGACTGCGGCACCTTGATGGGTGCGCTGTACCGGCACGGGATCGGGCAGCAGGTCCACGGACCGCTCGCGGGCGACATCCGCCGCGAAGGTGGTGCCGAGGCGGTGCGCCGGGTGCTGCGCTATTTCTCGGGCGCAGCAGATGGGTTTGAAGACGGGCTGGATGAACGGCCCGCGGTGGCCTTCAACCTGATGACGCTGGCCATGCTCGTGGGCACCGAGTTCATGCCGGACCTCACCGGCCATGTGGTGCTGGTCGAGGAAGTGGCCGAGCATCTCTATGCCGTCGACCGATTGTTCTTCCACGTCACGCAGCACCTCAGGGGCGTTGCCGGGATCAGGCTCGGGCGCGTGTCCGCCGTGCCCGAGAACGACCGTCCGTTCGGCTACGACGAGGAACAGATCGTGCGCTACTGGTGCGCCAAGAACGGCATCGCTTATCTCGGGCAGGCCGACATCGGGCACGATGCTGCCAACAAGCTGGTGCCCTTCGGACTTGCCGCGCGCGCGCGCCGGGCATAAGCGCGCACCCCCATCAAAGGAGCTATCCCATGATCGCATTCGTATTTCCGGGGCAGGGCAGCCAGAAGGTCGGCATGGGTGTCGATCTCGCTGCCGCCAGTTCCATCGCTCGCGAGACCTTCCAGGAGGTCGACGATGCGCTGTCGCAGAAGCTGTCGGCGCTGATGGCCACAGGGCCTGAAGACGAACTGACCATGACCGCTAACGCGCAGCCCGCGATCATGGCGAATGCGCTGGCCATCGCGCGCGTGCTTGAGGCGGGCGGGGTGAGCCTGTCGGCCAAGGGCGAAGCCGTGGCGGGACATTCACTGGGCGAGTACTCGGCACTGGCGGCGGTCGGCGCGTTCAGCCTTGCCGATACGGCCCGTCTGCTGCGCATTCGCGGTGACGCGATGCAGGCCGCCGTGCCGGTGGGCGTGGGCGGAATGTGCGCGCTGCTGGGCGCGGATATAGAGAAGGCCACCGCGCTTGCCGAAGCTGCCGCGCAGGGTGACGTGTGCGAGGTCGCCAACGACAATGATCCGGGGCAGGTCGTGCTGTCGGGCCACCTCGCTGCGATTGACCGGGCGGTCGAACTGGCGAAGGACCATGGCTGCAAGCGCGCGATCAAGCTGCCGGTGTCGGCACCGTTCCACTGCTCGCTGATGGGGCCGGCGGCAGAGAAAATGGCCGAAGCCTTGGCGGCGACTCCGCCGCAGGCGTTCCGCCTGCCGCTCTATGCCAATGTCACCGCCGCGCCCGTGACCGACGCAGCGACCGAACTCGACCTGCTGGTGCAGCAGATAACCGGCCGCGTGCGCTGGCGTGAGAGCGTCGGGGCGATGGCCGATGCGGGGATCACCCATTTCGTGGAACTGGGCGGTAAGGTGCTCGGCCCCATGATCAAGAAAATCGCGCCCGATGCGCGCATCAGCAGTGTGTTATCAATGGACGACATCGACGCGCTGGCGAAGGAGATTTGACAATGTTCTCACTCGAAGGAAAAACCGCCCTCATCACCGGCGCCAGTGGCGGCATCGGCTCGGCCATTGCCCGTGCGCTCGCCAAGCAAGGTGCCCGCCTTGCTCTCTCAGGCTCGAACCCGGCCAAGCTGCGCGCCTTCCGCGAGGAGCTGAACGACGACTTCGGTCATGACCACGTCGAGATCACCTGCAACCTGTCCGACACCACGCAGGTCGAGGAACTTGTGCCCGCCGCGATCGACACGCTCGGCAAGCTCGATATCCTCGTCAACAACGCCGGGATCACGCGCGATAACCTCGCCATGCGGATGAAGGACGAGGAGTGGGACGACGTGATCGCGGTGAACCTCAGCTCCACCTTCCGCCTGATGCGCGCCGCCACCCGGCCGATGATGAAGGCACGCCACGGCCGCATCATCAACATCACCAGCGTGGTAGGCGCGACGGGCAATCCGGGACAGATGAACTACTGCGCCTCCAAGGCAGGCGTTGCGGGCATGAGCCGCAGCCTTGCCGCTGAACTCGCCAGCCGCAACATCACCGTCAACTGCGTGGCGCCCGGCTTCATCCGCTCGGCCATGACCGATGCGCTCGACGACAAGCAGAAGGATGCGATCAACGCCCGCATCCCGATGGGCCGCATGGGCGAGGGCGACGATATCGGCGGCGCGGTCGCCTATCTTGCCAGCGACGAGGCGGGCTATGTCACCGGCCAGGTGCTGCACGTGAACGGCGGAATGGCCATGCTGGGATGATGGGCTGGGGTGATTTGCCCCACTTTTCCCCAAGGAATCGCCCCGAACAGGGCGATTCCCGCAGGGAATCCTTGCCGCGCAAGCGACCCTTGCTAAGGATAGGCCTGTGAAATTGCCCGTGGGACGGGCTGCTTGAACGCAGAGGTTTGAAACGCGATGAAAGCCAAGATCGAACGGGCGACACTGCTGCGCTGCCTGTCGCACGTGCAATCGGTGGTGGAACGGCGCAACACGATTCCGATCCTCTCCAACGTGCTGATCGAGGCCGACGCGGGCGGTATGGTCAAGGTCATGGCGACCGACCTCGACCTGCAGGTTGTCGAATCGATGCGCGCCAACGCGGTGGAAGCGCCCGGCGCGATCACCGTCTCTGCGCACCTGCTGTTCGATATCGCGCGCAAGCTGCCCGATGGCAGCGAGGTCAGCATTGAAACGGCGGACAACCGCATGGTGGTCAAGGCCGGTCGCAGCCGCTTCCAGCTGCCGACCCTGCCGCGTGACGACTTCCCCATGATCGTGGAAGGCGACCTGCCGACCAGCTTCAAACTGCCCGCCAAGCTGCTGGCCGAGGTGATCGACCGCACGCGCTTCGCGATCTCGACCGAGGAAACGCGCTACTACCTCAACGGTATCTTCTTGCACGTGTCCGATGAAGACGGCGGCGTACTGAAGGCGGCGGCGACCGACGGCCACCGCCTCGCCCGCTTCACCATGGAGCGGCCCGCCGGGGCCGAAGGCATGCCCGACGTGATCGTGCCGCGCAAAGCCGTGGCCGAACTGCGCAAGCTGCTCGAAGAAGCGATGGAAGGCGCGGTCGAGATCGACCTGTCGCCGAGCAAGATCCGCTTCACGCTTGGCGGCGAGGGCGGGGTAGTGCTGACCTCGAAGCTGATCGACGGCACCTTCCCCGACTACAACCGCGTGATCCCGACCGGGAACGACAAGCTGCTCAAGGTCGATCCCAAGGTGTTCTTCGCGGGTGTCGACCGCGTGGCGACGATCGCCACCGAGAAGACCCGCGCGGTGAAGATGGGGCTGGAGGCTGATAAAGTCACGCTTACCGTGACCAGCCCTGATAATGGCAACGCGGCTGAAGAGGTCAGCGCCGAATACAGTTCCGAGCCGCTCGAGATCGGCTTCAACGCGGCCTATCTCAAGGACGTGCTGGGCCAGATCGACAGCGACCTGGTGGAACTGCATTTCGCCGATGCGGGCGCTCCCACGCTGATCCGCAAGGACGAGAACAGCCCGGCGCTTTACGTGTTGATGCCGATGCGCGTCTGATCGGCAAGCCCGGCGTCGCGCGCCAGCCAGCGGCTGAGCGCGGCGCGGGCAGGGCGGTCGACGAAGCGGTCGAGCGCCAGTGCGACGAAAGGCAGGCACACGGCCATGGCCACGGCGCTGCTGAGGTCGTGGACGAAACTCGCCAGCAGCGGCATGTGAATGCAGTAGAGCGGGTAGGACAGATCCCCCAGCCGCTTTGCAAGCCATTGCTGGGGGATTTCCCAGCGCAGCGCAAACCAGACCAAAACCGGAAACAGCGCCAGGGTGGCCAACGGAATTAGTCCTGCCGGTGGGCCCGGCGCGGCCATCACGAGAGCAACGAACAAGGCGGGCACGGCCCAGGCCAGGTTGGTTACTCGCCGCGCCGGGATATGCGCGCGAGCGTGGAGATGCCACAGCAGCATGCCGCCGGCAAAGCCGAAACCAAGCCGGGCAAATCCGCCGCCAAGCGCCTGCCACTGAGCCCCGAACTCAACCAACAATCCTCCGCGACCGACCAGCACCACGAGCGCTCCAGCGCTGATCAGCACTATCGTGGCCAGCAGGGGCACGCGCAGCTTGTGTCCGCCGAACGCGAATGCCGCGTAGGCGAGAACCTCGAACAGCAGGCTCCACAGCGCCGGATTGGTGGGAAACAGGTTGGTGGGCGATTTGAAATTTGGCAGCAGCATCAAGCTGCCAGCGTGCCCGCCGTGGAGGACGATGCCGAGCAGCGCGCCAATTGCCAGCATCGGCCACAGCCTGATCGCGCGACGATAGAGAAAGGCGCGGGCGCTGAGCCCTTCGGCCATTCTTTCGCTGTAGGCATTGGCGATAACGAAACCGCTCAGCATGAAAAACAGATCGACCGCGAGGTAACCGCCGGGCAGCAGTGAGGCGCCGAACTGGTCGTCGTGCAGCAGCATCACGCTCACTGCCGCGACACCGCGCAGCGCATCGAGAGTGCGGAAATGGCGCGCAGGCGGGACCATACCCGTGCCCTAGCCGAGCATAATTAACGCATGCCTACGGTGGACCTGATGGAGCGACCTATTTGAGCGCCTCCATCATCGCCGCCAGATCGACGAACTTTTCGCGCGGTGCACCTTCGCGGGCAGCCTGTTCCTCCGCCTGCTCGATCTTCTTCCAGTCGCGGAAAGTGACGAGGTCGAGACCCTTGCTCCGGGCGAGCGCGTCGAACCCGGCGCGCCCCTGCTTGCCGCCTGCACCAAACGCGCCGCTGGCAAGGTCTTCGGCGATCTTCTCGACGATGCCATAGCCGTCGGGCCGGTTGGTGCCTATGGTGCCCGTGGGGCCGCGCCGCGCCCATCCCACGCAATAGATGCCGGGCAGCATCCGGCCATCGTCATTGGCGAAGCGTCCGGCCCGCTCGTCGAACGGCAGGCCGGGGATCGGGCTGGAGCGATAGCCGATGCAGCTGACCACGAGGTCGGCAGGCAGGCGCGCGAACTCCCCGGTGCCAACCGCGCGCCCGCGCTCGATCACGGTGCGCTCGATCTCGATTGCTTCTACCTTGCCCGTGCCATGCAGCGCGTGGGGCTGGGCGAAGAAGGCGAACTCGATCGCGATCGACTTGCCCGCGCGTGCCGAGGCACCGGCTGCGGCAAACTGGCGCAGGATCGTCACCGACTTCCTGAGACCCGGTTCGAGCATCGCGTCTTCGGCTTCCGGCGGAAGGTCGGCCGCATCGACGACCGGCACCGCGCGGACGAGGTCGCCCAGCTCGCCCAGTTCCTTGGGGGTCATCATGATCTGATGCGGTCCGCGTCTGCCGAGCAGGACGATGCGCTCGATCCCTGCGCTTGCAAGCTCGTCGAGGGCATGGCCGACGATGTCGCTGTCGGCGAATTCGGCGCGCGTCTTGGAGAGAATTCTTGCCACGTCGAGCGCGACATTGCCCATGCCGATTACCACCGCGGTCGACCCGCTCAGGTCAGGTGCCAGCTTCGAAAACTCGGGATGTCCGTTATACCAGCCCACGAAGCGCGCGCTGCCGAACACGTTGGCGAGGTTCGCGCCGGGAATGCCCAGTTCGCGGTCGTGCGGCGCTCCGGTGGCGAAGACCAGCGCATCGTAGAGCCCGGCCAATTCGTCCACACTCACATCGTTGCCGATGGCGACATTGCCCACGAAGCGTACATTCTCGCTCAGCGCGACCTTCTCATAGCGCCGTGAGACGCCCTTGATGGATTGGTGATCGGGCGCCACGCCGCTGCGGATGAGGCCGTAGGGAACGGGCAGGCGGTCGAACACATCGATTCGGATGTCTTCGCCAAAAGCCTTCTGCGCGGCCTCGGCCGTATAGTAACCGGAAGGGCCGGAGCCGATGATCGCCAGATGTCGCATGCGCTTCGCTTTCTCCCGATCAAATGTGGCGTAAACTCTAGCCCAATTGCCAATCGCGGCCAATCCGGCCTCTCAGGTGCATTGAGCGACCGAAAAAATTACCTAGTTGAATCCCCTAGGTAGCTAAGAATTAACGCTTTCTCAAAGGCAACCGGGTGAAAGCAGGCGGCATGACCTCTGCGCGCATGAAGGCTGGCTCCGAGACTGAGTCGACACGGACTGATTCCGGCGCGCAGAACGCTATTCCTGAAGTGGTGAGGCCTGCTGTCTTTAATCAGGCCAGAGGCAGAGCCGCCGTTGTCGGTGAAACTGATGCGGGCAGGGTTGAATCATCGCCCGCTGTTGCGTCCTCGGAACAAGAGCCGGATCGTCGTTCAGGCAACCGTCGCATGGCCCGCAAGTCGCGTGCTTTTACGCCGCCCAAACCTTTGCACACAGCGCATGGCTGGTTGCCACGGCGGTGGCCCGCACTGGCTATTGCCATGCTGGTTGCTGTGTGCGGCTGCCAAGTTGTCTCTACGACTTTGCCCGACTGGCATGTGGTCTTTCTGCTGGCCTCGGCAATGCTCGGGGTCTTGCCGCGCAGGGCTGCCCGGCAAATCGCCAGTCACAGCCAGGGTTATGCCAAACTCGCCGTGTGCGTGGTGTTCGTTGCTCTGCCACCGTTCCTGTTTGCGCTCGGCATGGCGCATTGGACTGTTCATGGTGGTCTGCCGGAGGATGCGATGATGGCGGCCGTGGTTGGCACCAGCCTCGTCGCGGGAGCTTACCTGCGGCGGCGGCCCGCGCTGATGTTTGCGGTGCACCTGGCGACCTGGATGGCGGTGACGATCAGCTTCAGCAGCCTCGCCGGATGGGGCGCGCTTGGACTGACGCTCCTGGTTTCTACACTTGTCAGCAAGGAGCAGTGGGAAGAACAGCTGCGCGATCAGCAGGAGATTGAAGCGAACGAGCGTGCGCAAACCCGCGCCCGCGATATTCTGGCGGACTACGAAGAGACCGGCCAGGGATGGTTCTGGGAAATCGACCGCCGCGCGCAGCTGACCTACGTCTCACCCCCCGTGGCCGAAGTTCTGGGGCTCGATGTCGGAGATTTGATCGGGCAGCCGCTCACCCGCCTGTTCGACATGGACCAGTCGGGCGACGAGAGCGAGCGGAGCCTGCAATTCCACCTCTCGGCCCGATCCGCCTTCAGCGAACTCGACATGCGCGCTGCGACCGACGAGGAGGCGCGCTGGTGGTCGGTCTCGGGGCGGCCGATCTACGATCAGTTCAACAACTACGTCGGATTTCGTGGGTCAGGCACCGATCTGACCGAACGCCGTCGCAGCCAGGAACATGCCAGCCGGCTGGCACACTACGATTCGCTCACCGGGCTCGCCAACCGCTTCCAGATGTCGCAGAGCCTCGAGAAGATTCTTGGCTCGCCGCAGGTCCACCATCGCGACTGTGCGGTGATGCTGCTCGATCTCGACCGGTTCAAGCACGTGAACGACACCTTGGGCCACCCGGCAGGCGATGCGCTGTTGATGCAGGTGGCGCAAAGGCTCGAACGCGCCGTGGGTACACACGGGCAGGTCGGTCGCCTCGGCGGTGATGAGTTCGAAGTTATCATTCCGCAATCGATGGCGCGCGATCACTTGGGCGCTCTGGCGGGAGAAATCATCTATTCGCTGTCGCAGCCCTATTCGATCGAGGGCCAGCGCGTGGTGATCGGCGCTTCGGTCGGCGTGGCTGTCTCGCCCGCTGACGGCACAACCAGCGAAGCCCTGATCCGCAATGCGGACTTGGCGCTCTATGCCGCCAAGGATGGCGGGCGCGGACGCTATCACTTCTATGCCGACGATCTCCATGCTGAGGCGGAGGAGCGCGCACAGTTGGAAGAGGACTTGCGCGATGCCCTCTCCAATGGCGAGTTGGAACTCTACTATCAGCCGGTGGTGAGCCTCGCCTCCGAGACCATCTCCGGCTTCGAGGCGCTGCTGCGCTGGAACCACAAGGTGAAGGGATGGATCAGTCCTGCCAAGTTCATCCCCATCGCCGAGGACACGGGCCTCATCACGCAGGTTGGCGAGTGGGCGTTGCGGCAGGCCTGCATGGACGTTGCCAAGTGGCCTGAAGATGTTCGTGTGGCAGTGAACGTCTCGCCGTTGCAGTTCTCGAACCCGCAGCTTCCGGCCATGGTGACCAATGCAATCGCTTCTGCGGGGATCAGTCCCGAGCAGCTCGAGCTGGAGATCACTGAAAGCGTGTTCCTGTCAGACGATGAGGGCACCGATTCGATGTTCGCCGCGCTCAAACGGATCGGTGTTCGCCTCGCGCTGGACGACTTCGGAACCGGCTATTCCTCGCTCGGCTATCTGAAGAAAGCGCCGTTCGACAAGATCAAGATCGACCAGAGCTTCGTGCGCGGGGCAACCGAGCAAGGCAGCCGCAACGGTGCCATCATCGCCTCGATCACCAGCCTCGCGCATGCGCTGGGCATGGATACCACCGCCGAGGGCGTGGAGACGATGGATGAGCTCGACCTGGTACGCCTGCACGGGTGCAGCCATGTGCAGGGCTTTATCTATGCCAAGCCGCTGAGCGCGCCGGAGGCGACCGACCGCCTTGCCAGCGGACTGCAGGCAATTGCCCGCGGGCCGCGCTCTGCCCGTGCATCGCGCCAGAAGGTGCTGCGCAAGGTCGTGCTCGATCACGAGGGGCAGGTCTACAACGGCACGGTGCGCAATATCTCCGCCACCGGGGCGATGATTGAGGGGCTATGGAACGTGCCCGTAGGCACGGTCTTCGCGCTGCGCCTTTCGCGCGACCATTCGGTCCTGTGCACCGCGCGCTGGTGCGACGAGGATCGCATGGGCGTAGAATTCGATCGCCCGCTTGGGCGGGACAGCGCAGGTCGCCTCATCGGCACGCAGGGCGCGCCGCCAGTACCTGTCCGCAGCAAGTCCGGTTGACCGGTGAAGGCCTGCGGAAAGATAGTCTGCTGACAGTCTTGCGCGGCGCGGCTAAGGGCGGGCGATGACCGAGCTTTCGAAGATCCGCAACTTTTCCATTATCGCCCACATCGACCACGGCAAGTCCACGCTGGCCGATCGGCTGATCCAGCATTGCGGCGGCCTGACCGAGCGCGAAATGTCCGAACAAGTCCTTGATAACATGGACATCGAGCGCGAGCGCGGCATCACCATCAAGGCCCAGACCGTCCGCCTCAACTACACGGCGAAAGACGGCGAGACCTATGAGCTCAACCTCATGGACACCCCCGGCCACGTCGACTTCGCCTACGAGGTCAGCCGCAGCCTCGCCGCCTGCGAGGGCGCGCTGCTGGTGGTCGACGCGGCGCAGGGCGTGGAAGCGCAGACGCTCGCCAACGTCTACCAATCCATCGAGCATGACCACGAGATCGTGCCCGTCATCAACAAGATCGACCTGCCCGCCGCCGAGCCCGAAAAGGTGCGCACCGAGATCGAGGATATCATCGGCATCGATGCGAGCGAGGCGGTGCTGGCCAGCGCCAAGTCGGGCATCGGCATCGAGGACATTCTCGAACAGATCGTCGCCAAGATTCCTGCCCCCAGCGGCGACCGCGATGCGCCATTGAAGGCGATGCTGGTCGACTCCTGGTACGACCCCTACCTTGGCGTGGTCATCCTCGTGCGCGTGATCGACGGGGTCCTGAAGAAGGGCCTGCACGTAAAATTCATGCAAGGCGGGACCGAGCATCTGGTCGACCGCGTCGGCTGCTTCACTCCCAAGCGCACCGACCTGCCCGAGATCGGGCCGGGCGAGATCGGCTTCATCACCGCGCAGATCAAGGAGG
Organism: Erythrobacter sp.; assembly: GCA_027311945.1. Classification (GTDB taxonomy): domain Bacteria; phylum Pseudomonadota; class Alphaproteobacteria; order Sphingomonadales; family Sphingomonadaceae; genus Alteraurantiacibacter. The sequence continues at coordinate 80,812 of DAICXZ010000008.1, read as the reverse complement.
TCGAACAGGCCCGCGTCGGTGACACCATCACCACGGTGAAGGGCGGCGCGACCACGCCATTGAAGGGCTACAAGGAAGTGCAGCCGGTGGTGTTCTGCGGGCTGTTCCCCGTCGATGCCGCCGACTTCGAGAAGCTGCGCGAATCCATCGGCAAGCTGCGCCTCAACGACGCCAGCTTCTCCTACGAGATGGAAAGCTCGGCCGCGCTGGGCTTCGGCTTCCGCGCGGGCTTCCTCGGCCTGCTGCACCTCGAGATCATTCAGGAGCGCCTGAGCCGCGAATACGACCTCGACCTGATCACCACCGCGCCCTCGGTGGTTTACCGCGTCCACCTCGCGCACACGAAGAACGAGGATGCGGCGATTGTCGACATCCACAACCCCGCCGACTGGCCCGACGTGAACCGGATCGAGGTGGTGGAAGAACCGTGGATCAAGGCGGTGATCTACACCCCCGACGAATATCTCGGCGCGATCCTGAAGCTGTGCCAGGACCGGCGCGGCATCCAGACCGAACTCACCTATGTCGGCGGCCGCGCGCAGGTGACCTACGAGCTGCCGCTGAACGAGGTGGTGTTCGATTTCTACGACCGCCTGAAGTCGATCAGCCGCGGCTATGCCAGCTTCGACTACGAGCAGATCGGCCTGCGCGAGGGCGATCTGGTGAAGATGAACATCATGGTCAACAACGAAGCGGTCGACGCGCTATCGCTGATCGTGCACCGGGGCGTGGCGGAAGAACGCGGCCGCGGCATGTGCGAGCGATTGAAGGATCTGATCCCGCGCCACCTGTTCAAGATCCCGATCCAGGCCGCGATCGGCGGCAAGATCATCGCCCGCGAGACGATTGCCGCCCTGCGCAAGGACGTGACCGCCAAATGCTATGGCGGCGATATCTCGCGCAAGAAGAAGCTGCTGGATAAGCAGAAAAAGGGCAAGGCGCGGATGCGCGAGTATGGGAATGTGAGCATTCCGCAGGAGGCGTTTATTGCGGCACTGCGGATGGGGGAGGAGTAGTTCTTCAGCCGCCGTTCCGCATGGGCTTGTCGAAGGGGCACGTGGCCGTCGGCTTACAACAATCGCTAAGCTGCGAACGGAAGTGTGTAGAGCTGTAAAGTGCGGAACCTTGCACCTACAACGTGCTTGCTGCTGATAACAACACAATTATCCGAGATTGACGATACTCATAGAATCATCGTCACTCAGATGATCTGTGATATATTCTTTAATCATCACTCTGTTTTCAGGTATCAATGACAACCACTTCGATTCCCATGCTCTATAAGCATGCCATGAGTATCCCAATAGATACCTTTTGCTCATTGTTTCCATAGACTTTTTAACAGCTTCTAAGTATGTTTTTTCAATTGAAGTCGATTTCAGTTCCATGATTGCCCCAAGATAAACCAGCCATTTTGCGAGGTGAGTATATTGCGCCCAAGCGCCATTCTCTTGAGTGAGCTTCTGCTTCTGCGCAATCACCTGACCAATCATTTTTACAACATTTTCAGAATTCAGGCTGTGTCCTTTTGCAGATAGTGAGGCCACGATTTCATAGAAGGAATTTTCAAGCTTTATAAAGCGATCTGTGAATTTATGTTTCCCAGACAGAACGTTTGTCAGGGCTTTCATGGCTGTATCGACGCACTCTTTTGCAGCTGGAATTTTTTCCGACACCCCCGCAAAGAAATCTTCAATCTCTGTATCGTCTATTACTCTTATTCCATAGCAATTGGAGTAATAATCTTTGATATAATTATTAACTTTTGACTGAGATACGAGAAATATATTAGAGCCAATAATGTTACTTCTAGAAAACCCTTTGTAGTCGCTAAGAATGGCTTTAAGGTTGGTATCGCTAAGTGAATATCCGAGAATAACGACCGTGTTTTCGTGTAAGATTGTGCTTAGCTTGCGTGAAAAATATGTGTGAGAGTTTAGGAACGAGAAATAGTCATTTGCGGTGACAATCATGCCTTCAGGAACATCAACTGAACCGTGGACATGATATACTTTTACCCGAGCGTCGGATCGGGGGACCGGTAGTCCGGGCGTAAGTGATTGGCAATGTTCTTCACCGCACAGCTTTTCCATGAGTTTGTCGTAGTTTGTGGTCACAACTTGAAAGCTGTGAGACTGACAAAACTCTTCCGCCTTGCTGTTATCGCCGTCGAGGTCGATAGATTTGATCAGGCTCGAGATCTCGTCGTCAATGAGCTTTCCTTTTTTGACAGCTCAATTTCAATGACTTGCGCTGCCTCCTCCATGGAGAGAGTAGCATCGTCGCCCGGAGGAAAGAGGGCATCCTTTAGTGCCGTAGAATTGTCGCACAAATCACATAAGTCCAGTAAAAGGGCCTTCCACGTTGGTGCTGTATTGCTGGAGACCGCTTTGGAGAATCCAGTTCCAGTAAAAAGGCAAAGTCCATTATTTACAGAAGCATATGCAATTTCAAAATATTCACTCATCCGAATTGCTCTTATATATCCACAAATATCGTCTTAAAATATAATATTTGTAATTGAATTATTGATAAATAACTAATATAATTCTGTATTTATTCTAATGAAAGACGCGGGTATTCCCTGCTGTTTGGAACGGGACCTTTCGAGAATAAGTCGCGACCTAGAGCGCCTCTTTACCCCATGTGTCTACCTTCAATCGCCGCGCCTTCGGCCAATTGGTTCCTAGTTCTTCGCAACCTTCCGCGCTTGCCCACATCCGCTCGCTCCCCCGCCCACTCCAGACTCGCAGAGATGGACTTAAGGTGCGTTTATCGCAGCAATTCCCCTCCCCACACACACCAAACTTGGCCGCTTGGCAATTATTGTCAAAAACACCTGCGCCGGTCTTAGGCGATCGCCGCCCGTGCTACCAGTTCAGCAGTCTGGCCTCCGTCCAGTTCGTTTAAGATTCGAAGCACGTGGCCAAATCAGTTGTCTTGATCATTGACCAAATACGTCACGGGCCTTGTCGGCAAGCGCCTAATGCGACCGAGCTCAACTAACTTTCTGCAGTAGGGATTTGCCTGCGGCTGCGCTGCATTCGCTCCAAAAACGCCTTTGGCGATCTGAAGCTCAGTGCAGCGCGGGTTCTTCGCGACAAAATCCAATATTGCGTAAGGAACGCTGCCGGGCGGACGACGGCCTGCCACAGCGCTTGCTCGGTTTACTTCGGACAACCCCATGGTCGGCGTAGAACCTTTGAGATTCCAAGGAATGTCGAAATCTTCGATAAGGGCAGCTTCTAGCCCTTCGGGGCCGCTCAAGCGAAAACCGTTCCACTGGGTGTCTTGCGGATGCGCAACCAAGATACGAACAATCGATCCTTCGCCGATCAAGCTTCGAATCAATCCATTAAGACGCACGTTCGTTCGTTGGCTTGCTCCTGGCCGTGCATAGAAATTGAGCCTCTGTCGCAGCGAACGAGAAGCGAGCCCTACGTAAAGAACTCTCTCATCTACCGCGAACGCATATACCCCTCGTTTTTGTGGTAGCTCAGGCGGCACGCCAAGCCTCTGTTCAGTCGCGCTCCAGACTCCTGCTTCACTGAACCCATTTGCTATGAGGTAGGACGTAGTAAGCTTCTTTTTCATTGGTATCTTTCTAAACGGCATGCGGCCCCAAGCCTGTACCATCTGTAGCTTCCGATGCCGACAGCCGCATATACGCCCCGCATCCGCCACCGCTGGCGGCTTTGGTGCCTCACCACCCATCATCCTTCAACCGCCGCACCCTCAGCCCGTCCTCCTTCGCGACCTTCCGCGCTTTCCCGACCCCCACGCGTTCGGCCTGCGCGCGGATATCGGCCAGCATCGCCTCGAACTCGGCCTCGTCGCGCGCTTCCTCTTCCTCGGGCGCCAGGCGGGGGCCGCGTTCCGCTTCGAGCCGCGTCGCCGCATCCTATACAGCGAAGCCCCGCCAGCTATTCCTTGATCACATACCCACCCGGCGCATTGGCCCAGGGGAAGCGCTTCACCGCGCCCAGTCCGCCCCGGCCTGCGGAAAACTGATCCCAGGCGCGCGTTTCGCCGGGCCACTTGCTGGTCGCATATTCGTCAAGAATGAGCACACCCCCGCTGACCAGCCGATCCCAGCACAGTTCGAGAATGGTCGTCGTGGGTTCGAAGATGTCCACGTCGATGTTGATCAGGCAGAAGCGGGATTCCGGGTTCTCTTCCAGCCAACTGGGTAGCGTGGCGGCGATATCGCCGATCACGATATGGCCGCGCTTGGCAGGGATGACCGCGTCGTCGTTGTGGAGTTCGAGCAGAAGGCGGAATTCCTCGAGGAAGCTCTCCGAATTCAGGCCGCCCACTTTCTTCTGGACCGACAAGTCTTCGCCGCCGTCTTCGTCCGCCAAAGACGGGAACCCGCTGAAGGTGTCAAACCCGATGACCTTCTTGTGGGTGGCGGTGGGGGTCAGCACCTCGATCAGCTTGTGCCAGTAGAAGAACGAGTTCCCGAAGTAGACACCGAAATCCAGATAATGGCCGGGCAGATCTATCGTATTCTTGAACAGTTCATAGTGGGCAAGCTGACGGATAAGGCTCCGCCTGCTGGCATAGACGGGGAAGAGATTCAAATAATGCCGAAGGTCGTGAGGGTATTTTTCGCAGATCTCTTCCAGTTTACGAAAAAAGTTATCTTCACCCGTAGAAGGATAATAGAAAATCTCATCGCTCATAGCGTAAATGCCTTCAGCAATTGTGTTGTTATTTTGAGTGTCTCCACAAGAGACGTATGATGCGGTACGTCTTGCGTCAACAAGAGTGTTAGCCCGACTTGTGTTTCGCTGGCTGTGCGGACCTCGGTGCTCAAGCGTTCGCGAGTAGGGCCTCGCCACGCATCATCCTTCAGCCGCCGCACCCGCGGCCCTTCCTCCTTCGCCACCTTGCGCGCTTTTCCTACACCCGCGCGTTCCGCTTCGAGCCGCGGCCCCCGGCTGGCGGCGCAGGTAGCAGGCGCTTTCGGGCGTCATCCCCGCGGCATTGGCCGCCGCGCGCACCGAGCCGCAGGCGGCAGATCCTGTCGCGCCGACCCTTGTCCATTCGGCGAGGACGATCTACCTGCCGCGCGTGACCCTGCCCAAGCTTCGCCCTTACCTGTTCCGCCTTGGATTGATCGCACTTCTCGCCGCAATCCTCGGTCAGGCGACGCCGACGGCGCCGTTTTCCGTCTATTCGGGCCGGGGCTCTGCCTTCGATGCGGAGACGATGGACGTGGTGGTGCTCACCCACCAGAGCGAGGTCGCGCGCCAGACGTTTATCGCCGAGCCGCGCTGGCCGCTGGAGCCGCTCGTCTTGTCCGAAGTGGTCACCCTGCCGCAGTTCCGCCCGTTCGGCTGGCCGCCACGGCAGAAAGGCCCTCCGCCGCTTGCGCCATGGCGCTTGGCTCCACCGTTGCGGGGCCCACCATCCTTCACCTGATCTGACGCCCACCGCCAGGCGGACCCCATCATTTCAATCAGGTGAAAATTCCATGGACAACAACAAGGCAGTTTCTGCCGACCCTTCCGCGCGCTTCGATCATGTCGAACAGCTGTTGAACGCCTATCCGAACGTCAGTGAAGAGCAGCTCGCCGAGCTGAAACTCTGGTTCAGGAAGCAGGCCAGTGCCTTCGAAGTTGCCAGCCTCGCCAGCAAGAACCCGGCGGGATACGAGAAATTTCGGGCCGATCACGTCGACAGGTTTAGCAAGTTCGACCTGTCCCTGATCGCTGTCGTCATCCTCGTGTTGGTGGGAGGGGCGATCGCGCTGCTGTAGGACAAGCGGGCCTGCCCTCTCCATGGGCAGGCCCCATTCCTTGCCTCACCAGGGCATCACCCCAACGGCTCGGGCCGAGGTGAAGACCCTTGCCTCGGCCCGGCACCGGTCATAGGGGCCTGCGTCACCCGCAGCGGGATGGTCGAACGAGGTTTGCAGCAGTGACGGCAGTACAAGAGGCGATTGCACACGAACGCTTGGGCCGTCCGGTCCTGTCGGTCATTTCGCCGAGTTACAACGAGCGCGACAACATGTGCGCCTTCACCGATGGGCTGGCGAGCGCGCTGAAGGGCATCGAGTGGGAGCTGATCGTCGTCGACGATGACAGCCCCGACGGCACCTACGAGGAGGTGCTGAAGATCGGTGCGGTCAATCCGCGCGTGCGCTGTATCCGGCGGGTCGGGCGCAAGGGGCTGTCGTCGGCGGTGGTGGAGGGCATTCTGGCCAGCTCCGCGCCGGTGGTGGCGGTGATCGATGCCGACATGCAGCACGATGAAACCGTGCTGCCGCAGATGCTGGCCAAGATCGACGAAGGGGCCGATCTGGTGGTCGGCACGCGCTATGCCTCTGGCGGTTCGACCGGCACCTGGGGCGAGGGCAGGGTGCGGATGAGCGAGCTGGCCACGAAAATGAGCCAGCTGCTGATCGGCAATGCTACCTCAGACCCGATGAGCGGCTTCTTCATGGCACGGCGCGATCTGGTGAACAACCACGTCTACGACCTGTCGCAGCAGGGGTATAAAATCCTGCTCGACCTGATCGCCTCGGCGCCGCCCGCCACGCGGATCGAGGAGGTGCCCTATACCTTCCGCGAACGCACCGAGGGCGAAAGCAAGCTCACGCTGATGGTGCTGGCCGAGTTCCTGTTCCTGCTGATCGAGAAGCTGACCAAGGGCCTCATCCCGCCGCGCTTCGTGCTGTTTGCGATTGTCGGCTTTCTGGGGCTGGCTGTGCATCTTTCGGTGCTGAACCTGATGGGCACCTTGCAGCCGAACTTTCTGGTGGCGCAGACCACCGCCACCTTCGTGGCCATGGTGTTCAACTTCGCGCTCAACAACCAGTTCACCTTCCGCGACAAGCGGCTCACCGGAGTGCGGATGATCGTGGGGCTGGTGGTGTTCATCGCGGTCTGCTCGGTCGGCGCGATTGCCAACCTCAGCGTGGCGAACTTCGCGCAGCAGGAGTTCGGCAACTGGAACGTGGCAGGTGTGCTCGGCGCTCTGATGGGCTCTGTGTTCAACTTCGGTGTGTCGTCGACGCTGGTGTGGAACCGGCGCAAGAAGAAGCCACGCGTCTCGGCCTGACCGCTTCCTAGTCGATCCGCTCGAACGGCACTTCCGCGCCGTTCTGGTAGAGCGTCACACCGGTGACGGTGTCGCCCTCGCCGGTGAACACCAGCCGCGCATCGACCACCTTCAGGAAGAAAGCGCGCGGCCCCTCGGCAAAGATCGGGAAGGCCGGCTGCGAGGTCAGCTGCGCGAACAGCTGGTCGCCCTCGCGGGTGATCGTGAGCCGGGCATTGTTTGCCATGCGATAGGTGCCCACCAGCGGGACGAGTGCCTCCGGGGTGAGGGCAACCTCCTCCCGCCGGGGTGCGGGCTGGGGCGGGGGTGGAATGGCAGCCTCGGCCGAGCGCGGGGTACCGATAAGCGCATGGAAGGCAAGGTCGGCCGCCGAGGGCTCGGCAGCGGAGTTGCTGAGGCCGATTACCGCCCGGCGCGTTCCCGGCTGCACGGCCAGATGGCTGCGAAAGCCGCCGGTGCCGCCGCTGTGGTTCAGCACCTCGCCGCCCGGTGCAGGCAGGATCATCCAGCCGAGCGCGGTCTGGTTGTCCGTGCCCGCTTGATCGGTCCGCTCCGACAGCGTCAGCGCCATGGCCTCGGCAATCGGCGAGGCCGGGTCCATCGTCGCTTCGGCGAAGGTCAACAGGTCGTCGGTGGTCGAGCGCAGCGCTCCAGCACCGGCCAGCACGGACATGTTCCACGGCTTGGCAACGCGCAGATACTCGTCATGCGGCACGGCAAAGCGCGCCTCCGTGTCGGGATCAAGCGCGATGGTCGTATCGTCCATGCCAAGCGGATCGAGAATGCGCTCGCTCACGAGGCTCGCGTAGTCGGTCCCCGCCGCACGGGCGAGTGCGTAGCCGAGCAGGCCGACCCCGAGGTTCGAATATTCGTAGCGCGCGCCCACCTCGCGCGGCAGTTCGAAGTGGGCGAGGAAATCGAGCAGCATGGCCTCGGTATAGTCGGCATAGGGATCGGCCGGATCGCCGTAGGGCATGTTGTCGGGCAGGCGCGGCAGGCCTGAGGTTTGCAGCGAAAGGTGGCGCAGCGTAATCTCGCCGCCACTGGCACCGCGCGGCATCCGCGCGCCTGCTGGGAGGTATTTCTCCACCGGATCGTCAAGCGCGACCTCGCCCTTCAGCGTCATGTCGGCGAGCAGCAACGCGGTGAACACCTTGGTGATCGAGCCGATCTCGAACAGGGTATCGCCGTCGAATTGCGGCCCGCCCTGCGGCTGGGCGACAACAATCCCGCGCGCGCCGTTCTCGCTGATACCGAGCACAAACCCGGCACCCGGACGCTCGGCCACGCGGCGCTCCAGCAGCGGCGCGAGCACCGCGTTCGAAGGGATCTGCCAGTTGGCGGGAAGGGCGGTGGGCTTTGGTCGTTCCGAAGGATCGAGGCGGCGCAGCGTGAGCGGCCAGCCTTGCGGGCCTTGCGTGAAGGTGCCCTGCCACCCTTCCGCCTCAGCCGACCAGTTCGCCGCGTAGCTCGCCCCGGCGGCGGGCAGTTCGAAAGCCAGCGCGGTGTCGCTTGCTTCGACGGCGGATAGTGGGACGCTGAAGCTATTCTGATCAGGGCTGTCTAACATCCCTGCCAGCGAGCCATCGGCCTGCCGCGTTATCTCGACCACGATGCGCAGTGAGAGCGCTGGCGTTGCGGCGAGCGTGCCGATCCAAAGCCCTTCGGCGCGTTCGCCCGTTTGCGCCGAGGCCGATGGCGTAAACGTGAGGAGCGCAGCAGCGCATAGCGAAGCGATCCAGCGGACGACTGGGATGGGCATGGCAGGCGCGGCTCCTCTGGCGTTTGGTTAGTGATAGCATGCGTCCGGGACCGCGTCAGGAGGTGTACAGAGGTGCGGGAAAACCGATGGGCATGACAATCTGCGCGGGGCAGAGAATCCCCCCAAACGCTTGCGCATTTGGGTCGTCAGGCGCGATCAGGCGTGCTGTTTACGCGGCGGGAATCGGATTTTCAGCTTAGGTCGCGCGGTTCGCCCTAGCATTTGCACGAACCATTGGCCGTGGCGATTGGCCGGAGTGAGGGCAGTAGGTCAGGGTAACGCTGAGCCATTGAAAATTAATTGAATTTTAATTCTGTGATCGCTGATACAAAGCTGTTCTTTTGCCACATCTTCCTTGCAGAAATGTTGCAGTTTGGCATCACCAAAAAGACAAAGTAATTTCATATGTACTCATACGGTTGCACGCGAAATCATGCCCCTTAAGCACTGCGACCACTGCTGCTCCAAGGGTGGCAGGTTCGGTTGCTAAGCCACCAAAAAAGGGACTATCCATGAGCACTAACCTCTTGCGGCAGCGCCGCCTTCGTTCGGGAGCCGCACTGCTGGCCCTGACAGTCGGCCTGTCAAGCGCGCCTTCGTTCGCGCAGGACGTAGCGATTTCCGACCAAGACACCGATGGCATGATCATCGTGACCGGCTCGCGCATCGCGCAGCCGACCGCCGAATCCACCGCGCCGCTGCAGATCGTTGATGCCCAGGCAATTGACGATGCCGGTGTCACCAACGTGCAGGAGCTGCTGCTCGAAAACCCGGTTTTCGGCACTCCGGCTCTCAGCCGCACCAACTCCGCCTTTCTGACCTCAGGCACGGGCGTTGCCACTGTCGATCTGCGCGACCTCGGTTCGGACCGCACCCTGGTCCTGATCAACGGCCGCCGCGTGGTTGCCTCGGTCGCCGGTACGGCCACGGTCGACCTTAACGTTATCCCCACCCAGTTCGTTGACCGTGTCGACATCCTCACCGGTGGCGCTTCCTCGCTTTACGGTTCGGACGCTGTCGCGGGCGTGGTGAACTTCGTCTATAAGCGCAACCTCAACGGCATCGAAGCCAATGCCCAGTATGGCAGCAACATCGAATATGGCGATGACAAGCGCTATCAGCTGAACGTGACTGCCGGCACTGACTTCGCGCAGGGCGACGGCAATGTGATGGTTCACTTCGGCTACTCGAAAGAAGAAGGCCTGCCCTCTTCCGCCCGGCCGAACACCCAGATCGACGATATCGACGGCGTTTACACCGGTGGTGAGTGGGGCGTGCCGAGCGAGCCGTTCTACTCCAGCTTCCCGCCGCAGGGCCGTTTCATTACGGAGAACGGCACCTTCACCTATGATCCGGCCGGCAACCTGCAGGATTGCTTCACCAGCAACGCGGCGACCTGTGAGGCGACGATCGGTTCGGGCACCGGCCCCAACGGGTTCAACCGTCAGGCCTTCCGCACCATCGCTGTGCCGGTCGAGCGCTACCTGTTCGCCACTGCGGGCGAATATGCGCTGGGCGACAGCATCAACTTCTTCTTCGAAGGCACGTATAACAAGACTTCCTCGTCGCGCATCATCGAGCCCTTCGCGCTCGAGACCGGCGGTACGACCGGTGTCTATCCTTCCTCTGGCGTGATGCCTGTCGAAAACTATCTGCCGGGCACGTCGACCATCGTCGCCAACCCGCTGGTTCCGACCGAAATCCTCAATGCAGCCACCGACACCGATGGTGACGGCCTGCGCGACGTTGGCTTTGCTCGCCGTCTGTCCGAGTTCGGTCCGCGTAGTGGTTCGACCGAACGCGATTTCTATCGCTTCGTTGTCGGCTTCGACGGCACGTTCATGGAAGACCGGTTCCGCTGGGATGTCAGCTACAACTACGGTCAGGTTATCGAAAACCAGGTTTCGAATGGCCAGGTAAACGTCGTGAACTTCCGCGATGCGCTGGCTGTCCGCTCCGAGGTCGGTGACGAGAACGGCAACGGCATTGCTGGCGAATCGATCTGTATCAGTGCAGAAGCGCGCGCCAACGGCTGTGTGCCGGCCAACGTCTTCGGTGCTGGCAACGTTTCGTAGGCTGCGGTTGATTACATCGCGGCCCAGGGCACCTATCGGACCGGCATCAAGCAGCAGGTTCTGCAGGGCAACATCTCGGGCTCGCTGTTCGAACTTCCGGCTGGCCCGGTCGGCGTTGCAGCCGGTATCGAATACCGCAAGGAATCTTCCTATTCGGATAACGATGCGCTGACCAACGCCGGTCTCAACGCCGGTAACAAGCTGCCCGATACCAGCGGCGAGTTCGACGTGACCGAAGTGTTCGGCGAGGTGAAGATCCCGATCCTGGCCGAGACCCCTGGCTTCGAGCTGCTCGAACTCGGCGGCGCGGTGCGCTATGCCGACTATTCGACGGTCGGCGGTGTCACCAGCTGGAACGTCACCGGCACCTGGATGCCGGTTGAGGATGTGCGTTTCCGGGCGACCTATGCACAGTCGGTCCGCGCACCGAATATCGGTGAGCTGTTCGCTGGTCTCTCGCAAACCTTCCCGAGTGGTCTGAGCGATCCTTGCGAAGGTGTGACCGCCGCTGACGGCACAGCGCTGGCGACCAATTGCCTTGCTGCTCCGGGCGTTTCTGCCAATGTGAACGCAAACGGGGAGTTCACTCTCACCCAGAGCGATCTTCAGGGCATCAGTGGCTTCGACGGCGGCAACCCCAACCTGTTTGAGGAAACTGCCAAGTCCTGGACTGTGGGCACGGTCATTCAGCCGCGCTCGCTGGGGAGCGTCTTCGATCGGTTCACGCTGACCGTCGACTACTATAACATCGAAATCGATGACGTGATTTCGAGTTTCCCCCGCCAGTTCACGCTCGATCAGTGCTATGGTCAGGGCAACCAGACGTTCTGTGACCTGATCACCCGTCGCGCTGACGCAACGGCAGTCAACAGCGCGGGCTCGATCGAGTTCATCAATGCGCTGGACGTCAACGCTGCGGTCTGGAAGACCGAGGGTGTCGATGTGACTGCAAACTGGTGGACCGATCTGGGCCTGATGGAAGCAGACCGCCTGGCGATGCGCGTTGCCTACACCCACGTCATCAACAACGATTTCTTCTCGTTGCCTGATGCCGATGCGGATCCGGCTGCGGGTGAAATCGGCACGGCGCAGGATCGCTTCACCGCGAACCTGAACTACAGCACCGAAATGTTCCGCGTTGGCTTCACCGGCACCTTCATCGGCAAGTCGTACGAAGACGATCAGTTCTTTGGTGAGCCGAAGGTCGAATCTGTCCCCGCCTTCTTCTACCTCGACATGAACGCTTCGGTGCAAGTGCTTGAGGAGATGGAGATTTACGGCGGTATCGACAACCTGCTCGACACCGAAGCGCCGAACATCCTGACCCAAACCACGTTCAACACGACGGGTACGGATACGGCTGCGGACGTCTACGACGTGTTCGGTCGCCGCTTCTACATCGGCGCGCGCGTGAAGTTCTAGTTCGCGCCTGAACCGAAATGAGAGAAGGGCGGCGGGGCAACCTGCCGCCCTTTTTCTTTGCCATCATCGCAAGGGGGAAAGCCTCACGTACTTCACTTGGCGTTCATGACGCTCTTGGCTATAGCCTCGGTCCATGACCACTCGCTCTGTATCGCGCCCTGTGCTGCGCAAGGCCCTGATGGCCGCACTGCTATCCTCGGCCACGCTGCTTTCGGCCTGCGCCTCTACCGGCGGCGCCGAGGGCGATACCGCCTATGTCGCGCGCGATGTCGAATCGCTTTATCGTGCGGCGAAGGACCGGCTCGACCGGGGCGACCTCAAGCTCGCCGCCGGCCTGTTCGACGAGGTGGAGCGCCAGCACCCCTATTCGCCCTGGGCCCGTCGCGCGCAGCTGATGAGCGCCTTCGCCTATTATGCAGACCGCGATTACACCAAGTCCATCGCCTCGGCGCAGCGGTTCCTGTCGATCCATCCGGGCAACCGCGATGCACCCTATGCCTACTATCTGATGGGCATGAGCTATTATGAGCAGATCAGCGATGTGGAACGCGATCAGGCGATCACCCGTCAGGCGCTCGCCGCGCTGACCGAGGTGACGCGCCGCTATCCGCGCAGCGAATATGCCGCCGATGCGCGTCTCAAGATCGACCTTGTCAACGATCACCTCGCGGGCAAGGAAATGGAGATCGGCCGGTTTTACGAGCGTTCGGGCCAGTGGCTCGCGGCGCAGCTGCGCTTCCGCAACGTGACCGAGAACTACCAGACCACCAGCCACACGCCCGAGGCGCTCTATCGCCTTGCGGAAACCGCGCTGGCGCTGGGCATCCCCGAAGAGGCGCAGCGCTATTCCGCAGTGCTGGGTGCGAACTATCCCGGCAATGAGTGGTACGAGCGCGCCTATCGCCTGATGCAGGAATACGAACCTGCGCGGGTCAACGGCGGCTAGCATTGCGGCGGGCCGCGCTGCCCGATAAGGCTGGTCGCCCATGCTGACCTCGCTTGCCATCCGCAATATCGTCCTCATCGAGGCGCTCGACCTGTCGTTCGGCGCCGGGCTCGGCGTGCTCACCGGTGAGACCGGGGCGGGTAAGTCGATCCTGCTCGATGCGCTGGGTCTGGTGCTCGGCAACCGCGCCGAAACCGTGCTGGTGCGAGCGGGCGAGGCTGAGGCGAGCGTGACCGCGAGCTTTGAGTTTTCCACGCTGCCAGAACCCATCGCCGAAGCGCTGGCCGATGCCGAGATCGAGGTGGAGCCGGGCGAGCCGCTGATGATCCGGCGCAAGGTGCGGGCCGATGGCGGTTCCAAGGCCTTCGTGAACGACCAGCCCGCCTCGGTGGCGCTGCTGCGCGCGCTGGCCCCGGCGCTGGTCGAGCTGCACGGACAGCACGACGATCGCGGCCTTGTGAACCCGCGCGGCCATAGGATGCTGCTTGACCGGTATGCCGGAAGCGACAGCGCGGGTGTGGCCGAGGCGTGGAATAGCTGGCGCGCGGCGGAAGATGCTCTGGCGCAGGCGCGTGCAAGCCATGCCGCGCTGGTGGCCGAGCAGGATCTGCTGCTCGCGCACCTTGCCGAACTCACCGAAGTCGCGCCCGAGGGCGATGAGGAGGCGGAGCTCGCCGGTGCCCGCGCCGACATGCAGAAGGGCGAAAAGCTGGCAGGCGATCTCGACACGCTGCGGCTGCTGTGGGACGGCTCGGATTCGGCGCTCGCCCAGATGCGCAGCGCGGCGCGCAGGCTTGACCGGATCGCCGAAGAACACCCGCTGCTGGCCGAGGCGCTCGCCGCGCTTGATCGTGCCGTGATCGAGGCTGGGGAGGCGGAGGAGAAGTTGCAGGGTGCGGCCGATGCGCTTTCCTTCGATCCCGCCGAACTGGACCGGATCGAGCGCCGCCTGTTCGAACTGCGCGCGCTCGCCCGCAAGCACGATTGCCAGGTCGACGACCTGCCCGCAAAGATGCAGGAACTGCGCGAGCAACTCGAAGGGATCGAACTGGCAGGCAGCCGCGAGGCGGAGCTGGTAAAGGCTGCGGAGCAGGCAGGGCAGGTCTATCGCGCCCGCGCCGAGGCGCTCCACGCCACGCGCGTTTCCGCTGCGATGCGTCTGGATGAGGCGGTGGCGGGCGAACTGGCACCGCTCAAGCTCGATGCCGCGCGCTTCCGCACCGCCGTCACCGAGCTGGACGAGGAACGCTGGGGCCCGCACGGGCTGGATAGCGTGGAATTCCTGATCGCCACCAACCCCGGTGCGGATTTCGCGCCGCTCGCCAAGATCGCCAGCGGCGGCGAACTGTCGCGCTTCATCCTCGCGCTGAAAGTGGCGCTGGCGGAGCAGGGCGGGGCGGCGACGGTGATCTTCGACGAGATCGACCGCGGCGTGGGCGGGGCGGTCGCCTCGGCCATCGGCGAGCGATTGTCGCGCCTCGCGGGCGCAGACGGGCAGTTGCTCGCGGTCACGCACTCGCCGCAGGTGGCTGCGCGCGGGCGCACGCACTACATGATCGCCAAGTCGAGCGAGGGCACGGTCACGCGCACCTCGGTCGTTCTGCTTGACCCTGAGGGGCGGCAGGAAGAGATTGCGCGAATGCTGTCGGGCGCGGAAATCACCGCCGAGGCGCGCGCCCAGGCAGACCGGTTGCTGGAGGGAATATGATGCGCGGACCTATCATGATCGCAGGCCTTGTGGCCCTGTCCGGCTGCGTCGCGGTGGACGGCGGCGGCGAGACTATGCCCGCACCGCTGCCGAAGCTCTCGCAGCAGCAGGATACGCCGCAACTCGCGCTGCTCGACTATGCGCTGGTCGATCATTTCGCGACCCTGCCCAAGCCGACGACCTGCGTCGCCGCAAACGACGGACGCACCCCCGAGGCGCTTGATACCGAGGGCGAGACCGCGCTGATGGAACGCCATCCGCGGCTCGCCCCGTTCACGCGCTGCGTGCTGAGCGAGGGCAACTGGATCGACGCCGAGGCCGAGGAGGGTGCTCCGAAAGAGGCCATGGTGGTCGAGCTGGCGAACTTCACCTGCTCCGATGAGTTTTCCTGCACCGGCTGGGTTCGCAAGGTGCGCGGAATTGATGGCATGACCACCAACCGCTTCGGTCTGGAGTGGGGCGCGAATGGTTGGGCTATTGCTCCGGCGCCGGTGCGGATTGCTGAATGAGCGAGATATAGAGTGATGGATTAATTTCGATTGTGGAGATTTCTGGGGTGACAACACCAAATTGTTATAGACAAAACTTCATCCCAATTAAGTACTTTCTGTCATCTTATCGGGCGTTAAGCGACGGAAGGTTTGGAATAAAGCAGCTGAAGAAACTTTTGGAAGATGAAGATTTTCTCATTTCAGAGTGGAAGGTTGTTTGGATTGGTACATGTGCGACGCTTCGGAGCGCGGTGGAGCTGTTTAGGGTGGATGCTCAATCATGCCTTTCGCAAAATATCCGGAATGAATTGAAGGCGGAGTGGGAAGGGATAAAAGAGCGCGCCGAACTGCATCCGATTTATTGGGAGTTCCTCAAAAAGGAGCGCGATAATATTATCCATGAATACAAATGGTCGGCTTATGAAGCTTGGCTGAGTCCCGACGGTGCGATTCAGAGCCCACCAACCCTTTTGGGGCGATTGGTGGCGTCTAGCGATGTCTCGCCCAGTCTGTTGATGAAAGGCGGAGAATACGAAGGCTTCGATTCAGTCGCGCTGTTGGCTCAGGCGTCTGAATGGATTGAGGAGAGGATCTTTTCATCGATCCGGCGCGCTGGCTTTGACCCGGAAGAAAAGAGAGGTGTTAGCAACTTCGAACCCATCTCCAGACATCAATCCGATCAATTACCACTTATGGGCCTTTTGGCTAAGTACAAGTAGGCACAGGACACGCTATGATTCCCGAAGCCGATGCCGCCAACGAATTGATGCGGCTGGCCAGGCAGATCGCAAAGCATAACCGGCTTTACCACGCCGAGGACACGCCCGAGATTTCGGACGCCGAGTACGACGCGCTGGTGCGCCGCAATGCCGAGCTTGAGGAAGCCTTCCCCCACCTGATCCGGGCCGACAGCCCATCGCAAGTGGTGGGGCACGAGGTTGCCTCCTCGCCGCTCAGCAAGGTTACGCACGAGGTGCGGATGATGAGCCTCGACAACGCCTTCTCCGACGAGGAGGTGGAGGACTTCGTCGCCCGCGTGCGCCGCTTCCTGTCGTTGGCGGAGGACGAGCCGGTCGCCTTCACCGCCGAGGACAAGATCGACGGCCTTTCGTGCTCGCTGCGCTATGAGGCGGGCAAGCTGGTGATGGCCGCCACGCGCGGCGACGGCCAGGTCGGCGAGAACGTCACCGCCAACGTTGCCTATATCGAAGACATCCCGCAGCAATTGCCTGAAGGCGTGCCCGAACTGTTCGAGGTGCGCGGTGAAGTCTATATGGAAAAACAGGCTTTTGCTGCGCTAAATGCGGCGCAGGAAGAGGTCGGCGGAAAGCTCTTCGCCAACCCGCGCAATGCCGCTGCGGGATCGCTGCGGCAAAAGGACGCCAATGTCACTAAGGCGCGGCCCTTGCGGTTCTTTGCGCATGGTTGGGGCAAGGTTTCTGAGAGGACCTGGGACACCCAATCTGATGGCATGGAGGTAATTAAAAGGTTCGGCTTTCCAGTTAGCGCTAGATTTTACTTTGCGCCAAGCTTGAAGGAGGCTTTGCAAGCCTACCGGGAAATTGAGCGGAATCGGGCTGAAATCCCGTACGATATTGATGGTGTAGTACTCAAAGTCGATAGATTGGATTTTCAAGAGCGGCTTGGATTTCAAACGAAGGCACCTCGTTGGGCGATCGCTCGCAAGTTTCCAGCTGAACAAGCCGAGACAACACTCGAGGCAATCGACATACAGGTTGGACGTACCGGGAAGCTCACTCCCGTCGGCAGACTTACACCGGTCAGTGTCGGCGGAGTAATGGTGTCAAACGTGACATTACATAATCGCGACGAGCTTGGGCGTCGTGATTTGCGCCCAGGTGATCGAGTTATTATTCAACGTGCGGGCGACGTGATCCCACAGGTCGTTGATCGAGTAGTACGTTCAGTCGAGCATCCTAAGTACATCTTCCCCGATCACTGCCCCGAATGCGGCAGCGAAGCGGTTGCCGAGGAGGGCGAGGTCGATGTGCGGTGCACCGGTGGCCTTATCTGCCCCGCCCAGCGCACCGAGCGGCTGAAGCACTTCGTCAGCCGCGGCGCGCTCGATATCGAGGGGCTGGGCGAGAAAACCATCGACCAGTTCTTCGCGCTCGGCTGGCTCGAAAGCCCCGCCGACATCTTCCGCCTCAGGAAGCGTCGAGAGAAAATCCTCGCGCTCGAAGGCTGGCAGGAAAAGTCGGTCGACAACCTGCTCGCCTCAATCGAGGCCAAGCGCGAACCAGATGCCGCGCGGCTGCTGTTCGGGCTGGGCATTCGCCATGTCGGCGCTGTTACGGCGCGCGATCTTCTGAAGGGGCTCAGCGACATTCATCGCCTGCCGGAGAAGGCGCGCGAGATTTCGACCTATCGCGACGAGCACCCGCGCGGCGAGGACGAGAGCGAAGGAAAGTTCACCGCGCGCATGGTCGAGCAGATCAAGGCGATCCTCGAAGTGCGCACCGATGGCATCGGCATCGCGGTGGGCTTCGCGCTGGCCGACTTCTTCCACGAAGAGCACAACCGCAAGGTGTGGGACGACCTGCTGAGCGAGGTCAGTCCGCCGCTCTACGAAGTGGCGACGGTCGATAGCCAGGTGGCTGGCAAGACGGTGGTCTTCACCGGCAAGCTCGAAACGATGAGCCGCGACGAGGCCAAGGCCCAGGCCGAGCGGCTCGGCGCCAAGGCGGCGGGCACGGTCTCCGCCAAGACCGATCTTGTGGTCGCCGGACCAGGTGCTGGCTCCAAGCTGAAGAAGGCGGCCGAACTCGGGATCGAAGTGATAGACGAGGCGGGCTGGGCACAGATCGTGGCGGCGGCAGGCTAGTCAGGGGTGCCACCGCTTTCGCCCTGATCGGCTTCGCCCCGATCCTTTCGCTCGCGCACTTCTTCAACGGTTTCGGCCTTGGCCGGATCGAAGATTGTCATGAAGGCGAGGCCGACCCCCATCATCACCCCGCCCGCCGTGCCCTTGCGGGCGGACTTACGGCTTTTCCGCAGCAAGGCTGGCAGCACTGCGAGGGCTGCGCAAAATACCAGACCGGCAACAAGCCATTCCATCGCTCACTCCATGCGGCATTCTGCACATTCTTATGGAACGTAGGCATTATTGATGCGGGCGAAAGGCAGCGTCGGAACCTTTTGGGCCTTTTGCGCACTATTCATTTATGGCCGATGCAAAAACCGCGCAGCTCTATCGCATGGTGATGGACAAGCACGTCTGCCCCTATGGCGTGAAGTCGAAGTGGTTGATCGAGCGCAAGGGCTACAAGGTCGAGGACCATTGGCTGACCACGCGTGAGCAGACCGACGCCTTCAAGGCCGAGCATGACGTGCAGACCACTCCGCAGACCTTCATTGATGGCGAGCGGATCGGCGGATATGACGCGTTGCGCGTTCATTTCAGCGACTGGAAGCCCGAGAGTGAGCGCGCCGAGACCTCCTATCGCCCGGTGTTGGCGGTGTTTGGGGTGGCGCTGGCCTTGGCTTTGTCGCTCGGGCTGTGGGCTTTCGGGACTGTGTTGACGATGCGTGTGGCCGAGTGGTTCGTGGCCTTTTCGATGGCGATGCTCGCCATGCTCAAGCTGCAGGATGTCGAGCAATTCTCAACCATGTTTACAGGTTACGACCTGCTCGGCAGACGTTTCGTTCCCTATGCCTATGCCTACCCCTGGCTGGAGGCGCTGGCGGCGGTCTTGATGGCGGGGCACTGGTTGCTCTGGCTGTCGATCCCGGTGGCGCTGTTCATCGGCATGGTGGGCGCGGTGAGTGTGTTCTATGCGGTCTATGTGCAGAAGCGCGAGATCAATTGCGCCTGTGTGGGCGGCGGATCGAACGTGCCGCTCGGCTTCGTGTCGCTGAGCGAGAACCTCGCGATGATCGCCATGGCGCTGTGGATGCTGCTGTCCGTCGCCACTTGATGTGCGGTTCGGCCCCGGCTCAGATCGCCACATCGGCGCTGGCGCCGGGAACGGGGATCCACTTGGTCACCCCGCCGGCAAACGGCGTCCATGCCCCCATCTCTATTCCGCCAGCGGCCAGCATATCGCCCACCCAGCTGTTGCAGGTTTGGATCAGGGTGTAGGTGCCGAGCGCTGGATAGTAGGTATCATTGGTGTAGCTCGCACGCAGTTCTTGCCGCTGTTCGCCTTCGGCGAGTGGCGGCAGGCTCGCCTCGATCCGCTCGACCAGCTGGCGATAGTTTGCTGCGCTGATCATGACCGGGCGATAGCTCGCGCTCGGCTTGGGGTGGACATATGGGCTCACCCGCATGAGTGGCTCCCCGCCGTCGAGCGCGATCCGCGCGGCGGTCGCGGGCTTGAGGTCGCTCCATTCGGCGACACTTAGGAACACCTCGCGTTCGCCCCAGCCGATCCCGAGGTGGGTCGGCAGCTGGCCGTCCTGAGGCCGGGGCCGGGCGGCGCTGGGGAAGGTGGTGCGCCAGTCCTTCACTGTGTTGGCCACCGGCACCACCACGCCCGTATGCGTGCCGTTGGTCTCGACCAGAATCGTGACCTCTTGCGGCTGGTCATCCTCGCCCGAACCGCGCGGGATGGTGCTGCCGAGCCAGCCTGCGACCGGGTAGGCCGAGAGCAGCATCAGGATGACAGCAAGAGCGCGCCCGATAGCGCGCCCTAGCCGACGTAGCGCGCTCTGAGCCACAGGATGCTCCAGTCGCCGCGCTGAATGCGCTTGTGCAGCCGCAGGCCATGGCGCCGATAGGCACGGCGCACTGTGCTTTCCTGCGTCGCCAGCAAGCCCGCCAGCAGCACCGACCCGCGCGGCGCCAGCGCAGCGGCGAAATCGGGCGCCAGCTCGATCAGAGGAGCGGCAAGGATATTGGCGATCAGCAAATCATAAGGAGCGCGCGCGTGCAGCAGATCGTGGTCCATGCCCTCGGCGGTCATGGCGGCGACCTTGCCCGGCTCGGTGCCGAGCGGGATGCGATTGCGCAGCGCGTTGTCGATCACCGCCTCGGTGCAAAGTGGGTCGATGTCGCTGACGGTGTAGCGCGCCCTTGGCCAAAGATCGCGCGCGGCAAAGGCGAGCAGGCCGGTGCCGGTGCCGATATCGGCCACGGTGTGCGGCATGATGCCATCGGCGCGCATCGTGTCGAGCATTTCGAGGCAGCCAGCCGTGGTCGCATGCTGGCCGGTGCCGAAAGCCTGTGCCGCCGGAATGCAGAAGCTGGTCACGCCCGCCTCGTTGCTCGCCGGATGCTCGGGCGTGTGGACATAGAACCGCCCGGCGCGAATCGGCTGCGCGCCCTTCTGGCTTTCGCTCACCCAGTCGGCATCGGGCAACTCTTCGGCCTTGATCTCGGGCACATCGCCCTCGAACAGCGCCGCCACCGCCGCGCGTTCGCTGTCGCCGGGTTCATCCTCGCAATAGGCGTCGAGCTGCCACACGTCGGGCTTGTCGGGATCGACTTCGAAGGCGGCGAGGACGAGCGCCTCGTCCCAGCCTTCGGCGCGGTCCAGCGCTTGTTCGACAGCTTCGCGCGAGGTGACGGCAGACAGTTTCCAGCTCATGGCCGCGGGGGTTGTTCCTCGGCGAGGCGCGCGTCAAGCCGCGTCGTGATGCTGGCCGCATATTGTGCGCAATTCATGCCCGAGGCGATATCGCCCGCCAGCAACTTGTCGCGCATTTCGCTGGCCGAGGGGTGCGGCGTGACCATCACATCGCAATCGAGCGCCGCCTCGCGCGCAATCCCCGCACGGTAAGCGGCGATATAGTCCGGGTGGTCGGAGAAACGATAGCCGTCAGCGCTGATCGGCGACAGGCTGTCGGCATAGACGAAGCTGCGGCACTGGCCTTCGGCGTTGCAGCCTTGCCAGGACCAGCTCAGCGCACCGTGGGTGTGGCCGGGGGTGGTGATGGCGACGAGGCGCTTGTTGCCCAGCTCAACCACATCGCCGTCAACCACGATACGGTCGACGCGCGCGGGCTTTACCCCGTCGATGGTACCGAACTGCGGATCGTCGGGTGAGACTTCACCGCTGGAGAATACCTCCGCCGCCGCTTCCGACGTCACCAGCCGTGCGCCGGTTGCCTGCTGGATCCTTGCCACCCCGCCGACATGGTCGAAGTGCTCGTGGCTGGTGAGGATCAGTTCTACATCCGCCGGATCGAACCCGAGTGAAGCGATATTGGCGAGGACCACATTGGCGCCTGCATCGGTCCCGCTGTCGATCAGGATCAGGCCGTCGCCGCTGTCGATCAGGATCGCGGCGATACCGCAGGTGCCGACATAGTAGCTATCGGTGCCAGCCAGCGCGAAGGGCGGGCCTGGCTTGTCCCACTCGTCGAAGTCCTCGCAGGCTTGCGGCCATGCCGAGGGCGGGAAGGCGACGTCGGCGCGGCTGTTTTGCGCAGGGTCAGCCGCAGGTTCGCTGGCAGCGGCGCAGGCCGAAAGTGACAAAGTTGACACTATGCCGACCAGCATTCCGGGGAAGAATCTCAATAATTGCATTGCCTTGCGCCTTCTCGTCGAAGTTGACACCCTCGCGGAATAAAGATGGATTACCCGCCTGCCA
The DNA here is from genome assembly GCA_027311945.1 of Erythrobacter sp. Taxonomy (GTDB): domain Bacteria; phylum Pseudomonadota; class Alphaproteobacteria; order Sphingomonadales; family Sphingomonadaceae; genus Alteraurantiacibacter. Next base: position 58,786 of record DAICXZ010000008.1, on the reverse strand, counting down.
TGATCTGCCGCCGCATAGCCCACCACCCGCCCTGTAGGACAGCGGCAAAGATGCGGGCCGCGTTAGAGCGGGCTGACATAGCACCGCCTCGCAAAGCCCTTCCCCTGTGGGGAAGGGTTGGGATGGAGGGGCCACGCTAACCAGCGTCGAGCCCCCACCCCCAGCCCCTCCCCGAGGGGAGGGGGGTACTGTTTCAGACTCTAGCGGACGTAACTCGCACCATTGGCATCGATCACCGCGCCCGTCATGCTGGCCGGGGCATCCAGTGCACAGAAGGTGGCGATTGCCGCGATCTCCTCCGCCTCGGCCACGCGGCCGAGCGGAATGTCGGCGAGCAGGGCAGGGCCGCCCCGGCTGGCGAGATAGTCGCCTTCTTGCACAGTATCGGTGAAGCCCGGCGCAATGGCGAAGCTCAGGATGCCTTCAGCGGCATAGGCGCGGGCGATCGTCTTGTGCATGGCCAGCATCCCGCCCTTGGCGGCGGCATAGTGCCAGTGAGCAGGCGAATCGCCCCGGTGCCCGGCGCGGCTGGCGACATGGACGATCCGGCCCACGCGGCCCGTTTCCTGCCAGTGGCGCACCGCAAACCGGCTCAACTGTGCGGCGGCGGTGAGGTTGATGCGCAAGGTATCCTCCCAGGCATCCATCCATTCGATGTCGCTGCCATCTATGGGGCTTGGCGAGAACAGCCCGGCATTGTTCACCAGCACGTCGATCTTGCCGCGATGCGCGGCGAGCGCCTCCTGCCACAGCATCGGCGGCGCGAGCGGATCGCGAAAGTCGGCGGCGATGGTGTTCGAATCGGCGCTCTGCGTGGCGTGGCCAACCACCTTTGCGCCGCGCGCGGCCAGCGCTTGCGTGGTGGCTCGGCCTATTCCCCGGCTGCTTCCGGTAACAAGAATATTGGTCATTGGCCCAGCCTATACCGGCCAGGCCCGGCGCGATAGCCTCACACTTGTTGCCCAGCGCGCTTGTGTCCTCGGCGTGAGACGCTAGATGGGGGGCATCGCAACGCACCATACGGGACAGAACATGGCCAACCGCCCGCTCTCGCCGCACCTGCAAATCTGGAAATGGGGCCCGCATATGCTGGTCTCGATCCTTCACCGCGTCTCCGGCGACGGCATGGCCATTGTCGGCCTTGGCGTGCTGCTGTGGTGGCTCGGCGCGCTCGCCAGCGGGCCTGAAGCCTATGAGACCTTTCACTGGGCCATGACCACGCCGATCGGCTATCTGGTGCTGATCGGCCTGACCTGGGCTTTCTTCTCGCACCTGTGTTCGGGCCTGCGTCACTTCGTGCTCGACACCGGCGCGGGCTACGAGCTGGACGCCAACAAGATGTGGTCGATCGTCTCGGTGACGGGCGGCGTGGTGCTGACCTTGGCCTTCTGGGCCGCGATCTTCCTGCTTTGAGGGGCATTCTCAATGGGTAACGGAACTTCCATCGGCCGCGTGCGGGGCCTCGGCTCTGCCCACACCGGCGCGCACCACTGGCTGTTGCAGCGCTTCACCGCGGTCGGCAACCTGATCACGCTGATCTTCCTGATCGTCTCGCTGCTGACGCTCCCGAACATGAGCTATGCCACCGTTTCGGGCTGGATGAGTCAGCCGATCCCGGCGGTGATGATGGCGCTGCTGGTGCTCACCACCTTCTGGCATGCCCGCATCGGCCTGCAGGTCCTGATCGAGGACTATGTCCACGACAGCGGCAGCCGCTTCGGCGTCATGCTCGCGCTGAACCTCGCCTGGATTGGCGGCACCGTGTTCGGCCTGTTCTGTATCGCGCGTCTCGCGCTTGTTCCCGTTGCCACTGGAGGAGCCGCGTAATGGCCCGCAGCGAAACTTTCGAAATCGGCGGCAAGGCCTATCCGATTATCGACCATCAGTATGACGTCGTGGTTGTTGGCGCGGGCGGCTCTGGCCTGCGTGCCACGATGGGTGCCGCCGAGGCGGGCCTGAAGACCGCGAACATCTCCAAGGTCTTCCCCACCCGCTCGCACACCGTGGCAGCGCAGGGCGGCATTGCCGCTTCGCTGGGCAACAACACGCCCGACCACTGGCAGTGGCACATGTACGATACCGTAAAGGGTTCGGACTGGCTGGGCGATCAGGACGCGATCGAATATCTCGCCCGCGAAGCCCCGCAGGCGGTGTATGAGCTGGAGCACGCTGGCGTGCCCTTCAGCCGCAACGCCGATGGCACGATCTATCAGCGCCCGTTCGGCGGCCACATGCAGAACATGGGCGAAGGCCCGCCGGTGCAGCGTACCTGCGCCGCCGCCGACCGCACCGGCCACGCGATGCTTCACGCACTCTACCAGCAGAGCCTGAAGTACGCGGCCGACTTCTTCATCGAATACTTCGCGATCGACCTCATCATGAAGGACGGCGCCTGCGTCGGCGTGATCGCGATGTGCCTCGACGATGGCTCGATCCACCGCTTCCGCGCGCACGGCGTTGTGCTGGCGACGGGCGGCTATGGCCGCTGCTACTTCACCGCCACTTCGGCCCACACCTGCACCGGCGACGGCGGCGGCATGGTGCTGCGCGCTGGCCTGCCCTTGCAGGATATGGAATTCGTGCAGTTCCACCCCACCGGCATCTATGGCGCGGGCGTTCTGATTACAGAGGGTGCTCGCGGCGAGGGCGGCTATCTCACCAACTCCGAAGGCGAGCGTTTCATGGAGCGCTATGCTCCTTCGGCGAAGGATCTGGCGAGCCGCGACGTCGTGAGCCGCTCGATGGCGCTCGAAATGCGCGAAGGGCGCGGTGTCGGCCCCGACGGCGACCACATCTACCTTCACCTCGACCATATCCCGGCCGAAACGCTGGCGCAGCGCCTGCCCGGCATCACCGAGAGCGGCAAGATCTTCGCCGGTGTCGACCTGACCCGCCAGCCGCTGCCAGTGACGCCCACCGTCCATTACAACATGGGCGGCATCCCCTGTAACTACCACGGCGAGGTCGTGACGATCGGTGCTGACGGCAACCCCGATCAGATCGTGCCCGGCCTGTTCGCGGTGGGCGAGGCGGCTTGCGTCTCGGTCCACGGTGCGAACCGTCTCGGCTCGAACTCGCTGATCGACCTCGTGGTGTTCGGCCGCGCGACCGGCTTCCGCCTCAAGGAAACGATCAAGCCCGGCACTCCGCACGAGGAAATCTCGGGCGCGGGCACCGAATTCGCGCTGACCCGCCTCGACCATTTCCGCAATGCCAATGGCGGTTCCTCGACCGCCGAAGTGCGCAAGGAAATGCAGCAGACGATGCAGAAGCACGCTGCCGTCTTCCGCGATTCTGCGCTGATGGCCGAGGGCGTGCAGATGCTCGCCGAGACGAACAAGAAGATGCAGGACATCAAGGTGACGGATCGCTCGCTGATCTGGAACTCGGACCTGATCGAGACGCTCGAACTCGACAACCTGATGGCGCAGGCCGTGGTGACGATGAACTCGGCGGAAAACCGCAAGGAAAGCCGCGGCGCCCACGCGCACGAGGACTTCCCGAACCGCGACGACGCCAACTGGATGAAGCACACCGCCGCCTGGTTCGAAGGCTGGGGCGGCAGCGGCGGCCAGGTGCGGATCGACTATCGCCCGGTGCACGAATACACGCTCACCGACGATATCGAGTACATCAAGCCGAAGGCGCGCGTTTACTGATGCCTGAGGGGCAGGTGACCGTCTGGCATGACGGTGCCTGCCCGCTGTGCCAGCGCGAGATCGCGCTGATGCGTCGGCTCGACAAGCGCGGCGCGATCACCTTATAGACGCTGCGGCGCCCGATGCCCCGCAGACCTGCCCGCTCGATCCGGCGCTGATGCTCCAGCGGTTCCATGCCGAGGTGGACGGCAAAATGCTCACCGGCGCAGCGGCTTTTGCCGCGATGTGGCGTGTCTTGCCGTTGCTCAAGCCGCTGGGCTTCATTGCACGCAATCCACTGGTGCTGCGCGGGCTTGAGGCGCTTTATGTCCGCTTCCTGCGTGTGCGGCCGAAAATCCAGCGGTGGACGCAACGCCACATCGCTTGACACGCGGCCTTGCTGCAATGCAGCATCGCGCCATGTCGCATCTGCTCCTCTTCCGCCGTCTTGCCAGCCTGCTCGCCGGAGCCGCCGCGCTCGCCTCGGCCACGCCTGCCGCCGCGCAGCTCTCGCCGCAGGAGGAGGCCATTGTCGCTTCCGTCGATGCGGGCCAGGAGGATGTGGTCGCCTTCCACAAGGCCATCGTCGAGATCAACTCGGGCACCCATAACGCGCCGGGCGTGCGCGCCGTTGCCGACGTGGTGATGCCTGAACTGGCAGCGCAGGGCTTCGATGTCGAATGGATCGACCAGTCGGCGCAGGGCCGCGCCGGGCACGTGTTTGCGCGTCACGCGGGCGCGCCGGGCACCACGCGTATGCTGCTGATCGGACATCTCGACACCGTTTTCGAACCAGGCGCGCCGTTTCAGGACTATACCCGTGAGGGCGACCGCGTGACCGGCCCCGGCGCCGAGGACGACAAGGGCGGGGTCGCGATCATGCTCGCTGCCTTGCGCGCCATGCACGAAGCTGGAACGCTGGATGGCGCCAACATTATCGTCGCGCTGACGGGCGACGAGGAGGCGGTCGGCTCACCGCGCGACGAGGCCCGCGCCGACCTGGCCGCCGCCGCCATGGAAAGTGATGTGGCGCTTGATTTCGAGGGGCTGGCCCGGCTGGACGGCAAGGACATGGGCTCGATCGCGCGCCGTTCGTCGAATTCGTGGCAGGTCGATACCACCGGCACCGAGGGCCATTCCTCGCGTATCTTCTCCGATAGTGTGGGCTATGGGGCGATCTACGAGCTCGTGCGCATCCTCGATGCCTTCCGCGAGGAACTGCCCGAGGACGACCTCACCTACAATGTCGGCATCATCGCTGGTGGCAGCGAGGCGGTGCTGAGCGAGGACCGGCTCTCGGCCACGGCCTATGGCAAGGGCAACATCATTTCCCCGGTGGCCGTGGCGCGGGGCGATTTCCGCACCATCTCACCCGAACAGACCGAGCGGGTGGCGGCGAAAATGGAAGCGATCGTGGCGCAGAACCTGCCCGGCACCACGGCGACCTTGCAAGTCTCGCGCGGCTATCCGCCGATGGCCCCGACCGAGGGCAATGCCGCGCTGCTTGACCGGCTCAACGCCATCAACGCCGATCTGGGGCTTGAAGCGATGGCAGTGCTGCCGCCGATCATGCGCGGGGCGGGCGATATCAACTTCGTCGCGCCCTATGTCGACGGACTGGTGGGCCTTGGCGCAGCGGGCGGCAATGGCCATGCGCCGGGCGAATGGGTCGACCTGTCGAGCTTTCCGAGGCAGGCCAAGCGCGCCGCGATCCTGATGACGCGGCTGGCGGGGGAGCGGTATTAAGACTATTTATTCAGAGTGCCTCTCGACGAAAGTTGAGCGCTGGCGGGCACCACGGACCAGCGAACGCAACACCTGCCCCTTCGACTGGGCTGTTCCGTTGGGTTGGTCGAGCAGCTCATTGGTCGATAACCTGGCGACCAATTGCTCGGCCGCGATAAAGCCGTCCGCCCAAGTGGAGTCCTTCTGACCAAAGTCTTGCATGGATTGGGCTTCGAGCGCTCCGATAATCCGCGATTGAACGCGGTTTGCTGTCCACTGCTGCACCTCCATCCGGTGCTCGGCAAAGGCTGCGGCGGCCTGTTCGACTGTTGTTGGGTTGGTTTCGATTCCCAGTCGGCCAAGCAGACTGGTGGCCGCCAACCGATCGATTTCCCAGTATCGCGTGTCGGTCATGCTTTCACCCCTTCAAGCAGATGGCAGACTATGACACAGAAACTCCTGAATCCGACGAGAAATCCGCCAGACGCTTCGTTGCCTATTCCTCAACCTCGGCCCGGTGGGCGGACAACACCTTAACCGGCTCGGCCAGCATCTGGCCTTTCATCCAGCCTTCGCCTTTCTCCGGGTCGCGCGGGGAGTTGAAGATCGCTTCCACCACATCCATCCCCTCGGTCACATAGCCGAACACCGCATAGCCATGCCGCCACACCGGATCCTCGGCATTGGGCTTCGCGTCGAGGCCGGTCTGGTCGCCCAGCATGATCGAGAAATCGCCGTTCGCCGTGCCCGGCTCGTTCATCGCCATCGACAGCGCGCCGCGCTTGTGGGTGAGGCCGGTGAGGGTGGTCGGCTCGTGCGCGATGCCGGGAAGGATGCGCTCCGGGTCCCACTGGGTGCCGCCCTGGATCAGGCCGTTGGGCTGCTCGCCCCAGTTGGTGGGCATGCTGCGATAGAACACGATTCCGTCGAACCGGTGCTCGTCGACATAGCGCAGGAAATTGGCCGCCGTTATCGGCGCGCGTTCTGTCTCCAGCGCGATCGTGATCGGGCCGAGTGCGGTTTCGAGCACCACGTCGACCGTCTCGAATTCGTGCGCGGTCTCTTCGAGCGATGGCAGTTCGGCAGAGTCGGAGGCATGCGCCGCGGCGGGCATGGCGAGCGACAGGGCGGCGAGCAAAGCGAATCGGTTAACCATGCCCGCGATCATGCCGCGCCGCGCCGGAAGCGCAAATGGTCACGGGTAAGCTGGTCCACACGGCTAACGCCCATCAGCTGCATGTCGCGCCGGATTTCGGCCTCCAGCAGGTCGAGCGCGCGGGCCACGCCCGCCTGCCCCGCCGCCGCCAATGCGTAGAGATAGAGCCGCCCGCCGCTGGCCGCCTTTGCCCCCATGGCGAGCGCTTTGAGCACATGGCTGCCGCGCATCACGCCGCCGTCGCAGATCACCTCCACCCGGCCGCCCACCGCGTCGATGATCTCGGCCAACTGGTCGAACGGTGCGCGGCTGCCGTCGAGCTGGCGGCCACCGTGGTTCGAGACCATGATCGCATCGACGCCCATGTCGGCCGCGCGCCGAGCATCGCCCACCGACATGATGCCCTTGAGGCAGAACTTGCCGCCCCAATCGTCTCGCAGTTGTTCGGCGGCCTGCCAGTTCAGCGCCGGATCGAGCATGGTGTTGAAATAGTCCTGGATCGACACTGCCTTGCCGCTGCCCGCTTCCACGTGGGTGGAGAGGTTGGGCAGGTCGAATTTCTCGCGGAAGAGGAAATTGAGCGCCCAGGCCGGGTGCATCGCGTAGGACAGCACATTGGCGGGGGTGAAGCGCGGCGGGGTCGAAAAGCCGGTGCGCTTGCACCGCTCGCGGTTGCCCGAGACGATGGTGTCCACCGTCAGCGCGATGGCATCGAACTTCGCGGCCTTGGCCCGCTCGACCAGCGCTGCGTTGAGGCCGCGATCCTTGTGGTAATAGTATTGCAGCAGCTTCGGCCCGCCATAGTTCGCGCCGACTTCCTCGATGCTCACGGTGGAGAGCGACGAGATGCCGAACCACAGCCCGTGCTGCTCGGCCTCCTTCGCCACGGCGTGCTCGCCCTGCCAGTGGAATATGCGTTGCAGCGCGGTGGGCGAAAGCATCAGCGGCAGCGACGACTTGCGGCCCATGATCGTGCACGAGGGATCGACCTTGTCCGCGCCCACCAGCACGTCGGGCACGAGGTCAACCTCGCCATAGGCTTCGGTGTTGCGGCGGCGGGTTGCCTCGTCGTCGGCGGCGCCGTCGATATAGTGGAACACGGGGAAGGGCAGGCGGCGTCTGGCCAGCTCGCGGAAGTCGGCGATCTTCTGGCAATCGGCCAGCTTGCGGACCGGCGGGCTATAGGGCGTGAGCGTCATCCTGCCGGGTTTAGCAGCCGCTTCGGCGCGATCCAGCCGCTGTTCAAGCCGAGTTCAGTTTACAAGCGTAATCGTATCAGCTACACATGTAATCGCAATGCTGCTTGAGGGAGCCGGCAAATGGGTGGGTCAAAGGCGAAAGGGCTGCTGGGCGGTGAACGCATCAGCGAGGCCGAACATGCGGTGATGGAAGCGCTATGGGCGCGCGCACCGATGTCGGCGGCCGAGGTTGGCGAAGCCATCGGCGGCCAGCGCGACTGGAGCCTGGCCACGGTCAAGACGCTGCTTTCGCGGCTCGTCACCAAGGGCGCTTTGGCAACCGAGGCCGATGGCCGCCGGTTTCTTTACACTCCGCTGATCGAGCGCGCCGACTATGTGGGCGGAGAATCGCGGCGGCTGGTTGACCGGCTGTTCGGAGGCCGCGCTGCCCCGCTGTTCGCGCATTTGGCCGAGGCCGAGGCGTTGAGCGCTCAGGATATTGCCGAGATCGAGAGTCTGCTGCAGGAGCTGAAGCAGTGAGCGCGCAGATTGCCGGATGGCTGGTCGACACCTTTTTCTGGACCGGCGCACTGATCTTTGCGGTGCTGCTACTGCGCGGCCCTGCTGCGCGCAGCTTCGGACCGGGTCTGGCCTATTCGCTGTGGGGGCTGGTGTTGCTGCGCTTTTTGCTGCCACCCTTGGTATTGCCCGCGAGCATGGCTCCTGCGCCGGAGATGCAGGCGGTGATGGCCCCCGTTCCCGTCACGGAATTCGTCATCGAGGCACCTGCATCGCAGATGTCCTTTGCATGGGTCGAGCCGTTGCTGCTGGCGCTGTGGCTGGGCGGCGCGGCGCTGTTCCTCGCCTTTCGTGTGCGAGACTATCGCCGGATGCGCGCGCACCTTCTGGCCGAGGCGCGCCCGGTGGGCGAGGCGGGCAAGGTCCGTCTGGTTGAGACGCCCGCTGCCAGCGCTCCGGTTGCCTTCGGCGTACTCGACAAGGTGGTGGCGCTGCCGCCGCACTTCATGGCGCACCACGACCGCGACGCGCGCGACCTTGCGATTGCGCACGAGCTGGCGCACCATCGCGGCCACGATTTGCTGGCCAATATGGCCGCGCAGGGCGTGCTGGCGCTGCACTGGTTCAACCCGCTCGCCTGGCTGGGCTGGCGCGCGATGCGCTCGGATCAGGAGGCGGCCTGCGATGCGCGGGTGATGGCCGGGCGTACCCGCGGCGAGCGCGCCGCCTATGCGCAGGTGATCGCCGGGTTCGCGCGCGGTCAGGACTTTGCGCTGGCCGCGCCGATGGCCAGCCCGATGCTGGGCGACAAGTCGATTGTTCACCGGCTCAAGAGCCTTACGCGCGGCGACTATGCGCAAAGCCGGCGGCTAGCCGGGGTTTCGGCGCTGGCGCTGTGCGCGGTGGCTCTGCCGCTGACGGCTTCGGTCAGCTACGCCAGCCCGCCCGAGCCGACTGCTGCGCCGCTGCCGCCCGAGGCACCGCGCGCGCCGATGCCGCCCGAAGCGCCAAGCGCACCTTTGCCGCCAGAGGCCCCGGACGCGCATGTGCCCGACGACTTTGCCGATCTTGAAGGTATGGACCCCGAAGCATTCGCTGCGATCGCCGAGATGCGGGCGGATCAGGCCGAAGCGCTGGCCGATCAGGCAGAGGCGCGCGCGCAAGCAATGGAAGCTCGCGCGGAAGCCATCGCGGCCCGTGCGGAAGGCCAGGCTGCTGCGGAGGAGGCCCGTGCGGAAGCCCAAGCTGCTGCGGCGGAGGCCCGCGCCGAAGCGCAGGCTGCTGCGGCAGAGGCTCGCGTCGAAGCTCAGGCTGCTGCCGCCGAGGCGCGCGCCGAAGCGAGAGCCGCAGCGGCAGAGGCGGTGGCCTATGCGCCCGTGGTCGAGGAAGCCTGCAACGGTGACGAGATGGTCAGCGAGAGCAGGCGGGCCGATGGCCGGACCGTCTGGCGCATCTGTCATCAGGCGATCGCCCGGCAGGCCAGCCAAGGGCTGCAGCAGGCGCGGTCAGCCTTGGCGAGCCAGCCCGACCTGCCGACCAAGGTGCGCGCGGAATCGCTGCGCAATATCGACCGCGAGATCGAGCGGCTCCAGAACCCGCGGCGCGTTTCTGCGGTGTCGAGCAATCGCGGTGTCTTTGCGGCGGCCAGCGCAGGAGCCGGGGTTCAACCCGTGGCCAGCGTCCAGTCCACCACCCTCGGCGCCTTTATCAGCATGTCGGGGGCGGTGACTGCCACCCTGCGGTTCGTGACGGGGCAGGGAGAGGCGCAGGTGTTCAGCTTCACCGTTCCGGTCACTCTCATGCCCGGTGTAGGGCAGCCCAAGGCAGTGCAGGCCGAACAGACCGTCTGAGGCGCGTGCCGCCTAGCGCACCTGCACGATCTCGTCGCAGCGTGTGTCGTCGCCGGTAGTCAGGCCCAACCGCAGAGCTTCCATGCGCTGCTGGCTGGTGCCGTGGGTGAAGTTGTCCTCGCTCACCCGGCCGCCGGTCAGCGCGTCGTCGCCAATGGCCGAGGCAGCGGTCATGCCTTCCTCGAAGTCGCCCGGCTCGATCGCATTGCGATTGAGGCCCGCCCAGACGCCCGCGTAGCAATCGGCCTGAAGCTCCATCAGCACCTGATAGCGGTTGGCGTTTTGCGGATCGCTCTGCTGCGCGCTGCGGATCTGATCAGAAATGCCGGTGATAGTCTGGATATGGTGGCCATACTCGTGCGCGATCACGTAGTAGCGCGCGAAGTCGCCGCCCGCGCCAAGCTGGCGTTCGAGCGTGTCGTAAAAGCTGGTGTCGATATAGATGGTCTGATCGCCGGGGCAGTAGAACGGGCCCATCGAGGCCGAGCCCGCGCCGCAAGCGGTGCGCGTGCCGCCCTGGTAAAGTTCCAGCGTGGGCTTTGTAAAGCGGTCGCCAAGGCCTTCTTCGGTGAAGCGGGACTGCCAGGTCTGGTCAAGCGAGGCGAGCGCAGAGCAGGCTTCCATCGAATATTTGCTGTCGTCGCAGATGTCGGCAACGCTTTCGTTCGGGTTGGCGGGGGCTGACTGCTGCTGGCCCGCGCCCTGCATCTGCTCCACCGTGCCAAGCATCTGTGCCGGGTCCATTCCGAACACGAACACCCCGATCAGCACCACCACAATGCCCCCGCATCCGAGCTTGCCGCCGGGCATTCCGCCACCCCCGCCGCCGCCACGCCGGACGTTGATCTTGCTCGGATCGAAAGGATTGAGTTTCACAGGTCAGTCCCCATTTATGATGCGGCGCACAATCGAACGTCGCGCCAGTTGTCCCGTGTGCCCTGTGCACGCAGTCTTGTAGACAATCTTCTGGAGGTTTCCATGTTCCTTTCCGGCAAGCGCGCTCTCGTTACTGGCTCCACCTCGGGCATCGGCCTCGCGATTACCCGGGCGCTGCACGCGGAAGGGGCCGAGGTTGTGCTGTCGGGCTTTGGCGACGAGGCCGAGATCGCGAAATTGCAGGAGGAGCTTGCCGCCCCCTACAGCGGCGCGGACCTTTCGACCGTCGATGGTGTGGCGCAACTGATGGAAGAAGCGGGTGACATTGACATTCTTGTCAACAATGCGGGGATGCAGTTCGTCTCGCCGGTGGAGGAGTTTCCGCCGGAGAAGTGGAACAAGATCATCGCGCTGAACCTCTCCAGCGCCTTCCTCACCGCGCACCACGCGGTGCCCCATATGAAGAAGGCGGGCTGGGGCCGGATCATCAACACGGCGAGCGCGCATTCGAAGGTCGCGAGCCCGTTCAAGGCGGCCTATGTCGCAGCCAAGCATGGCCTTGCGGGCCTGACCAAGGTGCTGGCGCTCGAACTGGCTGAGCACAACATCACCGCCAACTGCATTTCGCCCGGCTATGTCTGGACCCCGCTGGTAGAGAACCAGATCCCCGACACCATGAAGGCGCGGAACATGAGCCGCGACGATGTGATCAACAAGGTGCTGCTCGACAGCCAGCCGACCAAGAAGTTCGTCCAGCCTGAGGAGATCGGCGCGATGGCGGTGTTCCTGTGCCGCGACGAGGCGCAGAACATCAACGGCGCGAACTGGTCGGTCGATGGCGGCTGGACCGCCTGACCGAGCACGGGGTGCGTCTGTCTCAAAGGACGCGCACCGTTGCCCATTTCACCACATCCGCTCGCCCTGAGCTTTTCGAAGGGCCGCCCTTGTTTCTCCCCGCCGCCAAGAAGAGCAGTGCTTCGACAAGCTCAGCACGAACGGGGGTGCGGATCAGGAAGGGAGCGGTGTCCATGATCCCTCGCTTTCGATGCCGGTTGTGCCCGTTTGCACACGGCGGGGCAAATTCCGCGCCGCTGCCCTAGCGAATGACGCATAGTGCGTTTACATGGGCCGCCACGAATCGAAACGCACAACATCTGGTGGCACCCATGGAAATCGAAACCGGCCTTACTTTTGACGACGTCCTGCTGCGGCCGGCCGAGAGCGATATCCTGCCCTCGCAGGTGAGCACCAAGACGATGCTGACGCGCGAAATCGCGCTCAACATTCCGATGCTGTCGGCCGCGATGGACACCGTGACCGAGGCCGAAATGGCCATCGTGATGGCGCAGATGGGCGGCATCGGTGTGCTTCACCGCAACCTCACCATTGATGAACAGTGCGATGCGGTGCGCCGCGTGAAGCGGTTCGAGAGCGGCATGGTGGTGAACCCCATCACGATCCGGCCCGAGGCCACGCTTGGCGAAGCGCAGGCGATCATGAGCCACAACCGCATCAGCGGCATTCCGGTGGTCGATGCGAGCGGCAAGCTGGTCGGTATCCTCACCAACCGCGATGTGCGCTTTGCCGCCAACCCCGATCAGCCCGTGCGCGAACTGATGACGAGCGAGAACCTCGCCACCGTTTCCGAAGGTGTGAACCAGGAGGAGGCGCGCCGCCTGCTCCACGCCCGCCGGATCGAGAAGCTGCTGGTGGTTGACGATGCCTACCACTGCGTCGGCCTGATCACGGTGAAGGACATCGAGAAGGCCGTGCTCAACCCCAATGCCACCAAGGACCACGCCGGACGTCTGCGGGTGGCGGCGGCCACCACGGTGGGCGACAAGGGCTTCGAGCGGACCCAGGCGCTGGTCGATGCCGGGTGCGATGTCATCATCATCGACACCGCGCATGGTCACAACAAGGAAGTGGCGCGCTCGGTTGACCGGGTGAAGAGGATTTCCAACGCGGTGCAGGTGGTGGCTGGCAATGTCGCCACCGCAGAAGCGACCCGTGCGCTGATCGATGCCGGCGCCGATGCGGTGAAGGTGGGGATCGGGCCGGGCTCGATCTGCACTACCCGCATCGTGGCGGGCGTCGGCGTGCCGCAGCTGACCGCGATCATGGATGCCGCCAGCGTTGCGGGCGACGTGCCGGTGATTGCCGATGGCGGCCTCAGAACTTCGGGCGATGCGGCCAAGGCGCTGGCGGCGGGCGCTTCGACCGTGATGGTCGGCAGCCTGCTGGCGGGCACCGAGGAAGCGCCGGGCGATACGTTCCTGTTTCAGGGCCGCGCTTACAAGGCCTATCGCGGCATGGGCTCGGTCAGCGCGATGGCGCGCGGTTCGGCCGACCGTTACTTCCAGCAGGACATCAAGGATCAGATGAAGCTGGTGCCCGAGGGCATCGAGGGCCAGGTGCCTTACAAAGGCCCGGCGCGTGACGTGGTTCACCAGCTGGTCGGCGGGATCAAGGCGGCGATGGGCTACACCGGCTCGGCCACCATCGCTGACCTGCGCGAGCGCGGCAAGTTCATCCGCATCACCAATGCGGGCCTGTCCGAAAGCCACGTGCACGACGTGTCGATCACACGCGAAGCGCCGAACTATCCGACACGCTGATATGTTTTTGGGTGTGCCAATTGCCCGTGCGGTCGGTTTTGACGGCACGGTGCGGCGCGATCCAATACTCGCCTATGGGGCGGCGTCATGATCGAATTCGCACCCTATCTGCTGGTTCTCATCGGCTGGCAGCCCGCTGATGTTGACGGCTCGATGACCGCCAGCCAATTGCTTCAGCCCAACCAGCTGGAGTGTGAACGCGCGGGCGAGCGGGCATTGGTCGACAGCAATGGGGCTTACCGGCGCTATTTCTGCCTGGAGGCGCCGACGCAGCACGACATCGAAGAAATGTGGCAGGAGCAGAAGCGATGACCCCCTCGGCCCGCGTTCAATCCGCCATCGAGGTGCTCGACCTCGTTATCGCCGCCGCGAATAATGCGGGCGCGCCTGCTGACCGCATTCTCGCCGAGTGGTTCAAGAACCACCGCTTTGCCGGCTCGAAAGACAAGCGCGCGATCCGCGAGCTGGTTTACGACACGATCCGCTTCTGCGGCCCCGTGCCCGCCACCGGCCGCGCGGCAATGCTGGCGCTCGCCACCGAAAGCGAGGAGCATGACTGGCTCATCGAACTGTTTGACGGCTCGAACTATGGCCCCGCCGCTCCCGCTGAGGGCGAGAAGGTGGCCGAGACCGGCTTTGCGCCGCAATGGCTGGAGGAACGGCTCGCCGCCTCAGGGCTTGAGGCCGAAGACGCGATGGCGCTGCTTGACCGCGCGCCGCTCGATCTGCGCATCAACAGCCTCAAGGCCGCTCCTGATGCGCTCGATCTGCCCGAAGAGGGCGAGGCGCTTGGCTTTGCCAATGCCCTGCGGCTCACCACCGGCACGCGGGTTGAACAGTGGGACGCCTATACGCAAGGGCTGATCGAGGTGCAGGACGCGGGCAGCCAGCTCGCCTGCGCGGCGGTTGGCGCAAAGCCGGGCGAACTCGTGATCGATCTGTGCGCAGGAGCGGGCGGCAAGACGCTCGCGCTAGCGGCGCAGATGGCGAACGAGGGCACGCTGGTCGCCGCCGATACCGACCGCCGCCGCCTGTCGCAGCTTGCCCCGCGTGCAGCACGGGCGGGAGCCACGAACGTGACCGAAGTGCTGCTCGATCCGGGCCGCGAGGCAGAGGCGCTGGCGGCCTACGCGGGCAAGGCCGACCGGGTGCTGGTCGATGCGCCGTGCTCGGGCACCGGCACCTGGCGGCGCAATCCCGAGGCGCGCTGGCGGCTGACCCCGCGCGAGCTTGAGCGGCTCACCCAATTGCAGGCGCGGCTTATGGGCGTTGCGGCAGAGCTGCTGCGGCCCGGCGGCCAGCTCACCTATGTCACCTGCTCGCTGCTCGACGAGGAAGGGGCAGGGCAGGTCGAGGCCTTCCTCGGCGCACATCCCGGCTGGCAGGCCAAGGCCCCTGAGCTGCCGCTTGGCCGCGCGCGCGGAACCGGCTGGCGGCTTGATCCGTTGCACGATGAGACCGATGGTTTTTTCATCGCCTGTATATCTAAGCCGTGATAGCTCTGCTCAGATGACTGCGAAGACCGTCCGACGAAGTGATAACCGGTCCGCACTGATGGAGAAGATCATGCGCCTTGCCCCTGCTGCCGCTGCCCTCTCGCTGCTGTTCGCCGTAACCGCGAGCATGAGCGCCGCTGGCGAGCGCGCAGACGATCCGCGCGCCACTGCGCTGGTGGCCGAGGGGCGGCAACTGCTGAACGGCGGCGATACGCAGGCCGCGATCGATGCTTTCGAAGCGGCGCTGGCGGTCGACCCAGCGATGACCTCGGTGTTCCTCGACCTCGCCGAGGCGGCCCGCTCCGACGGCTTGCAGGGCAAGGCCATCCGCTATTACCGCGAGGCGCGCGAGCGTGATCCGGATAACTTCGCTGCCATTTCGGGCGAGGGCGAGGCGCTAGTCGAGAAGGGCGCGATGACCGCTGCGCGCGAGGCGCTCAGCGAGCTGGAAGAACGTTGCGGCGAGACTTGCGTTGAGACGCGCCAGCTTGCCGCTGCGATCGAAGCCCGTCCCGCCGTGATGACCGCCGAGGCGAGCCCCGCAGACAACGGCGTTACCCAGAACTAGGCCTCGGTGTATTTGGCGAAGGCCGCCACCACGGCTTCATAAATCGGTTTCTTGAACGGGATGATGAGCGCGGGAAGCTGCTCGGCGTCGATCCATTTCCAGTCCGAAAACTCAGGATGCTTGTGCGCTTCGAGGTCGATATCGGCCTCGCTCCCCGTCAGCCGCACGCAATACCAGCGCTGGCGCTGGCCGACATAGCGGCCCTTCCACAGCTTGCCCTTCAGTTCGTCGGGCAGGTCATAGAACAGTTCTTCTTCCATCCGCGCGACCAGTTCCACCTTGTCGGCGGTCAGCCCGGTTTCCTCGTGCAGTTCACGCAGCATGGCCTGATCGAGGTCTTCGCCCTCATCGACGCCGCCTTGGGGCATCTGCCACCAGTCGCCCTCCTTGGTGTCGATCCGTTTGCCGACGAACACGCGGCCTTCGGCGTTGATCAGCATGGTGCCGACACAGGGGCGGTACTGGGTGGAGTCTGGTTTGCTCATCGGGCCGACTTAGTAGTATGGCCGCGCCAATTCCAGCATTTGCGCCGCATCAATTGAGACGGGCATTTGTGCAGGTACAGAAAATCTTGATTGTCTCGCGGCCTTACCGAACCTAGGTCGCAGGCCCAAGAGATCCAATGACGAAGGCCTTTTGCTTTATGGCGACCCAGAACGCCGATCCTATTACCCACAATGCCAGCCCCGATTCGGTGGTCGTGCGCTTTGCCGGCGACTCCGGCGATGGCATGCAGCTCACCGGCGGACAGTTCACCCTGTCGACCGCGCTGGCGGGTAACGATCTTGCGACATTCCCTGATTTTCCGGCGGAAATTCGCGCCCCGCAAGGCACGTTGTTCGGAGTGTCGGCCTTCCAGATCAACTTCGGCAGCCGCGAAATCAGCACCGCAGGCGATGCGCCTGATGTGCTGGTGGCGATGAACCCGGCGGCGCTGAAGGTGAACCTCTCGTCGCTGAAGCCGGGCGGCCTGATCATCGCCGACTCCGGCGAGTTCACCAAGCGCAACCTTGAAAAGGCCAAATACGAGAGCAACCCGCTCGAAGACGGCAGCCTCGCGCAGTGGGACTTGCTCGCCTTCGACATTTCCGCGCTCACCATCGAGGCGGTGAAGGACTTCGGGCTCGGCAACAAGGATGCGCTGCGCTCCAAGAACATGTGGACGCTCGGCCTTGCGCTGTGGATGTTCGACCGCGATCGCCAGCCGCTGATCGATTGGCTGAACGCCAAGTTCAAGACCAAGCCCGACATTGCCGCCGCCAACGTCGCGGCGCTGAACGCAGGCCACGCCTACGGCGAGACGGCCGAGCTTTCGGGCCCGCTCAAGCAGCTGCACGTAGCTCCGGTTGAGAGCGAACCAGGCCTCTATCGCACCATAACCGGCGCCGAAGCGGTGTCGCTCGGCCTCGTGGCTGGCGCGCAGCTGGCTGGCCTGCCGATGTTCTTCGGCGGCTACCCGATCACGCCTGCCAGCTCGATCCTGCACCACCTGACGCGGCTGAAGGAATTCGGCATTACCACGTTCCAGGCGGAAGATGAGATCGCCGCGATCTGCGCAGCCATCGGCGCGAGCTATGCTGGCCAGCTCGGCGTCACCTCGTCGTCCGGCCCCGGCATTGCGCTGAAGGGCGAGGCGATGGGCCTTGCCGTGATGACCGAGATGCCGCTGGTGATCGTCAACTCGCAGCGCGGCGGCCCCTCCACCGGCCTGCCGACCAAGACCGAGCAGAGCGACCTCTATCAAGCGGTCTATGGCCGCAATGGCGATGCGCCGATCCCGGTCGTCGCCGCCAGCTCGCCCGGCGACGTGTTCGAATGCGCGATCGAGGCCTGCCGCATCGCGGTTGAATATATGACCCCCGTGATCTTGCTGACCGATGGCTATATCGCCAATGCGGCCGAGCCGTGGAAGGTGCCCGATGTCGATAGCTTCACACCTTTCCCCGCCAAGTTCCTGACTGAGAACAATAATCCCGATGGAAAGGTGCTGCCTTACAAGCGCGGCGCCAAGGGCGCGCGGCCGTGGATCAAGCCGGGTACGCCGGGCCTGATGCATCGCATCGGCGGCATCGAGAAGGCGGAAGGGACCGGCAATATCGACTATTCGCCCGAAAACCACCAGCTGATGACCGACGCCCGCAAGGCCAAGATCGACGGCATCACCGTGCCCGATCAGGGGGTGACGCTGGGTGAAGAGGGCGGCAAGCTTGCCGTGGTGGGCTGGGGATCGACCTTCGGCCCGATCCGCCGCGCAGTCGACAACTGCCGCAAGAAGGGTCTGGACGTGAGCCACATCCACTTCCGCCACATCTGGCCGCTGCCCGCCAACTCGGGCGAACTGCTGCGCAAGTACGACAAGGTGCTGGTGCCCGAGATGAACACCGGCCAGTTCAAGACCGTGCTGCGCGATCAGCTGCTGGTCGATGCGCAGCCCTACACCAAGACGAGCGGCCAGCCGTTCAAGATCGCCGAGCTTGAAGCGGCGATCGAACTGGCGCTGGCGGAGTAGTGACCGTGACCTTGCCCCTAAGACCCGCTCGCCCTGAGCTTGTCGAAGGGCTGCTCTTTTCTTCAAGCACTGCGCTTGCCTCAGGCAAGGACAGTGCTTCGACAAGCTCAGCACGAGCGGATTTTTAGGTTTGGCATATGACTGAAGTTGCGAAAATCGAAACCACCCTCAAGGACTGGGAAACCGACCAGGAGGTCCGCTGGTGCCCCGGTTGCGGCGACTATGCGATCCTCAAGGCCGTGCAGCGCACGCTGCCGCAGCTCGGCTCCGATCCGAAGAACACCGTCTTCATCAGTGGGATCGGCTGCTCTAGCCGCTTCCCCTATTACATGGAGACCTACGGCTTCCACACGATCCACGGCCGCGCGCCTGCCTTCGCCACCGGGGTGAAGCTGGCCAATCCCGATCTCGACGTGTGGCTTGTCACCGGCGACGGCGATGGTCTTTCCATCGGCGGCAACCACATGATGCACGTGCTGCGCCGCAACGTGAACATGCAGATCATGCTGTTCAACAACGAGATCTATGGCCTCACCAAGGGCCAGTATTCGCCCACCAGCCGCGAGCACACCCGCACGCCGACCTCGCCGCTGGGCTCGGTCGACCACCCGGCCAACCCTTGCGCCTTTGCGCTTGGTTCAGGCGCGCGGTTCGTGGCGCGCGGGTTCGACGTTTCGAAGAACCTGCCCGACGTGCTCAAGGCCGCCCACGCGCATCAGGGCGCGGCCTTCATCGAGATTTTCCAGAACTGCATCGTCTACAACAAGGACGTGTTCGACGACTTCGCCGCCCCTAAGGGCGCGGAAGATCGCCAGCTATGGCTCGAACACGGCCAGCCGATGCTGTTCGGCAATGCCAAGAAGGGCGACATGAAGGGCCTGAAGCTTGTGCCCGAGACCTTCTCGTTCGAGGTGGTCGATGTGGTCGATGGCGACTGGGAGGCGGCGGGCGTCTGCGTGCACGACGCGAAGAACCGGATGCTCGCGCACATGCTGATCGAGCTGGAGTTCGGACCCTATCCGATGCCGCTCGGCGTGATCTACGACGATCCCAAGCCGACTTACGAAAGCGCCGTGATTGCGGAGCGCGCCAAGGCGGTCGAGGGCAAGGACAACAACCTCGCCAGGCTGCTCGCCAAGGGCCAGACCTGGACCGTCAGCGGCACCGCGCAAGACCCGGTCTAAACCGAGGAATGCGGGGGCGGGGCATCGGCCTCGCCCTCGCTCGGCTCTTCGATCCGATGCTGCTTCTGCAGCACGTCGGCGATCATCCCCATCAGTAGCGCCCAGGCCGCACCCAGTGTCCACCCGCCGAGCACGTCGGTTGGATAGTGCACGCCCAGCAACACGCGCGTGCAGCCGATGGCCAGCACCAGCAGCACCGCCGCGGCCACGGTGAAAACGCGGCTGGTGCGGTCGGTGAAGCTGCGCGCGATCATCACCGCCAACGTCAGGTAAACGATCGCGCTGTTCAGCGAATGGCCGCTCGGGAAACTGAGCGAGGTCACCTCCACCAGATGCGGCACAACCTCGGGGCGCGAGCGCGCGAACAGGTCTTTCAGCAGCGAGCCCATCACCGCGCCGCCCGCCGTTGCAAAGATGGTGAAGATCGCTTGCCGCCAGCGCCTGCGCAGCAGCAGGAAAGCGATCGCCAGCACGCTCACCAGCGCCAGCACCGTGACCCCGCCAAGCGCCGTGATGTCGGTGGCGGCCGATTGCAGCCAGTGCGGCCCGATCAACTCCGCCGGTTGGCCTGGCTGGCGCAGCGCTTGGAGAATGGTGATGTCAAAAGCGTGGGTCTCGCCCTCCTGCATCTCGCCCGCCAGCGCCACGAACCCGGCGACCAGCGCCGCGCCAGCGAGGAAAAGCGCGAGAAAGCGCTGCTCGCGAAACAGCCAGCGGCGTGGATCGAGCAAGGCGTTCACCGGAAAATTCCCATCGCTGCATGAACGCACAAGTGCGGATTGGGTGCCGCCAACTGCCGCGCGAAGTTATTCTTGGGGGCGATCAACATGGGTTGCCCATTGCAACCGTGTTCCCCAGATTTGCCGTAACAGTCCCTCAACCGGAGCATCCCTCTATGTCCGTCCTTTTCGATCCCATTTCTATCAAGGGCCTCTCGCTGCCCAATCGTATCGTCATGGCGCCGATGACGCGCAACTTCTCGCCCGAGGGTGTGCCCGGCGATAACGTGGCCGAATACTATCGCAAGCGCGCGGCGGGCGGGACCGGGCTGATCATCACCGAGGGCACCGGGATCGACCGCCCCGAAGCGCGCAACCATCCCGATATTCCCGCCTTTCATGGCGAGGAGCCGCTCGAAGGCTGGGGCCATGTGGTCGAGGCTGTCCACGGCGCAGGTGGCAAGATCGCTCCGCAGCTGTGGCACACTGGCCTTGTGCCGGCGCAAAAGCCCGATACTCCGCGCCCCGGCGCACCCGAAGGCCCCTCCGGCATCGACGGCAAGGGCGGAGACCTGGGCAAGGCCATGAGCGAGGAGGAGGTGGCCGACACCGTCGCGAAGTTCGCCAGCGCCGCTGCCGATGCGGTGAAGCTGGGCTTCGACACCATCGAGCTGCACGGCGCGCACGGCTACCTGATCGACCAGTTTTTCTGGGGTGAAACGAACCGCCGCGATGACAAGTGGGGCGGCCCGACCTTGCCTGAACGCAGTCGCTTCGCCGCCGAAGTGGTGAAGCAGGTCCGCGCAGCCATGCCTGCCGACATGCCGCTGATCCTGCGCGTGAGCCAGTGGAAGCAGCAGGATTACACCGTGAAGCTCGCCACGACGCCTGCCGAGATGGAAGCCTGGCTCAGCCCGCTGGTGGCTGCCGGGGCCGATGTGATCCACGCCTCGCAGCGCCGTTTCTGGGAGCCCGAGTTCCCCGAGATCGACGGCGAGAAGGGCCTGAACTTCGCAGGCTGGGCCAAGAAGGTGACCGGCGCGACGACGATCAGCGTCGGTTCGGTAGCGCTCGATGGCGAGTTCCTGGCCGCCTTTGCGGGCGAAAGCAGCAAGGTTGCCGACCTTGGCGAGCTGGAGCGGCGCATGGACGCAGGTGAGTTCGACTTGATCGCGGTGGGCCGCGCGCTGATCGCCAACCCGGAGTTCGCCAACAAGGTGCGCGAAGGGCGGCAGGATGCCCTGCGCGGTTTTGATACGCAGATGCTCGGCGAATTGGTCTGAACCTGCTAGCCACGGGCGAATGGATAATCTCACCCATTCGCTCGTCGGCGCGCTGATCGGGCAAGCCGGTCTCAAGAAGAAGACCGGCCTTGCCATGCCCGCGCTGATTATCGGCGCGAATCTGCCCGATGTGGATGTCACCTGCTTTGCCTGGACCACGGGGCTGGAGCATCTGGCCTTTCGCCGCGGCATCACCCATGGCGCCGCCCGCGCTGGTGCTGCTGCCCGTGGCGCTGGCGGGCATTCTGTGGGGTTATGATCGCTGGCAGGCGAAACGCGGCAAGCGGCCCGAGGGGCGGCTTCCGGTGCATTTCGGTTGGCTGTTCGCGCTCGCCTTCATAGCTTGCCTCACCCATCCGGCGCTCGACTGGATGAACACCTATGGCATCCGCCTGCTTGAGCCGTTCTCAAGCCGCTGGTTCTACGGGGACGTGCTGTTCATCATCGATGTGTGGCTATGGCTCGGCATGGGACTGGGCCTGTGGTTGTCGCTGCGGCGCGAGAAGCGGGGCGGCGATTGGCGCAAAGTGGCGCGGGTGACGCTGGCCGGGGTGCTGGCCTATATCGGCGTGAACGCCGGTGTGACCTACGCCGCCGAAATGGCGCGGTACGATGCGCCCTATCTGCCGGGGCAGGTTGCAATCGGCAGCCCGCCGCCGGTTGCATTTTGGCGTCGTGCGACGATTGTCGGGGTGCCGAATGACTGGTGGGCGCGCAATTCCGAAACGGGCGCGCTAGAACCGATCACCGACCGGCGCTGCGCCTGGCCCGATACCGACACGCTGCGCCAGACCAACAGCCAGCTTGACGCCTTCCTGTTCTGGTCGCGCGCGCCCTTTGCCATGCGGGCGGAGGATGGCTCGGTGGTGCTCCAAGATGCGCGCTATTCGGGAAACAGCACTTTCACGCTCGCGCTGCCCGATGTGGCTTGCGAGGAACCAGCTGCGGTAGACTAACGTTTCCTCCACGATCCGCTCGCCCTGAGCTTGTCTAAGGGCCGCCTTTTCTTTCGTCGCTGCAGAACAAGAAAGACGATCCTTCGACAAGCTCAGGATGAGCGGAAGTGAGGTAGAATGACCAAGCCCCAGATCGTCTGGCTCCGGCGCGACCTGCGCCTTTGCGACCAGCGCGCTTTCACCGCTGCTGCCGGGGCCGGGCCGGTGATACCGGTCTATGTGCTCGACGATGAAGTGGCGAAGGGCCACAAGTATGGCGGTGCCTCGCGCTGGTATCTGCACCAGTCGCTGGAGGCGCTGGAACGCGACCTTGCCCGCCATCATTCGAAGCTGATCCTCCGGCGCGGCGATGCGGTGGCGGAGATGTGCAAGCTCGCCGAAGAGACCGGCGCCGAGACCGTGCACGCCCTGCGCCATTACGAGCCGTGGTGGCGCAAGGCGCAAGGCGCGCTCAAGGACAGGCTCGAACTCAAGCTCTACGATGGGAACTACCTGCTGCCTCCCGGCGCGGTGACGACCGGCTCGGGCGACCCCTACAAGATCTACACCCCCTTCATGAAGGCGAGCCTCGCCGCCATCGACAGGTTCGACATCCTCCCCGAACCCTCGCTCTCCGCCCCCGAAACATGGCCTGCCAGCGACAGCCTCGCGGACTGGAACCTGCTCCCCACCAAGCCGGACTGGGCGGGCGGAATGCGCGAGGAATGGCAGGCCGGCACCAGCGCCGCGATGGACCGCTTCGAAAGCTTCCTGGAGGTGGTCAGCAACTATGACGAGGACCGCAACCTGCCCGCGATAGACGGCTCTTCCAAGCTAAGTCCGCACCTCCATTTCGGCGAGGTCTCGCCCGCCATGCTGTGGGAGGCGATGCGCCGCTACACCTCCGATGGCGCGCGGGTCTATCGCTCCGAACTGCTGTGGCGTGACTATGCGCAGAACGTGATTTGCCAGTTCCCCGACTATCCGGTCAAAAGCTACCGCGACGGCTATGACGATGACCTCTGGCGCAACCCCGATCGGGGTCATGTTATCGCCTCGGAGCTTGAAGCCTGGCAGCAGGGTCGCACCGGCTATCCGATTGTCGATGCCGGGATGCGGCAGCTCTGGCACACCGGCTGGATGCACAACCGCGTGCGCATGATCGCAGCCAGCTTCCTCGTGAAACACCTGCTGATCGATTGGCGCGAGGGTGAACGCTGGTTCTGGGATACGCTGGTCGATGCCGACTATGCCAGCAACGGGGTGAACTGGCAGTGGGTGAGCGGCACGGGGGTCGATTCGAACATGTTTGTGCGGATCATGGCCCCGCTCAGCCAGTCGGAGAAGTTCGATGCGGCAGGCTATATCCGCCAGTGGGTGCCCGAATTGGCGGACCTGCCTGACAGCGAAATTCACGATCCGGCGGATGACAAACGCGGCGATTATCCGGCGAAAATTATCGGCCATAAGGAAGCGCGCGAGCGAGCGCTTAGCGCCTATCGTGAGGTCAAGGATTAGCTTCGCCGCTTGCCCCGCATCGGGCGCTTGTCCATAAGAAGGCCATGGGCGTGAGCGAGGCGAGAGGCACGGAATTGCTCGGCGCGGGAGCGCAGTTCGGTGCGCGTCCGGGCTTCTTTGCTAAGCTGTTCGCCCCCGGTTTTGTCCGCATCATCGAACGCATTGATGAGCGCCTCACCAGCGGCGCGATCCATGCCGTGTTGCCTGATGGCACGCGGCGCACGCTGGGCGGCCATGCGCCCGGCTTCGAGTGCGAGGTGCACCTGAAGGACTGGCGGGCGCTGGTGCGGCTGGCCACGGGAGGGTCGGTCGGCTGGTATCAGGCGTGGGAAGCGGGCGAGTGGGACAGCCCCGATCCGGTGCCACTGTTCGCGCTGTTCATGGCCAATGCCGCGAGCCTTGGCGACACCGCCCGCGCCAAGGGCCCGTGGCGGCTGGCGGCGCGGATGCTTCACACGCTGAAGCGCAACACCCGCGCGCAGGCGGAAAAGAATATCCACGCGCACTACGATCTCGGCAACGATTTCTACGGCGCCTGGCTTGACCCGACCATGACCTATTCCTCGGCCTACCTCATGGGCGACAACGGGCTCGAAGCGGCGCAGCGGCGCAAGTGGGAAAGGCTGGCGGAGCGGCTGGGCGATCCCACCAGCGTGCTTGAGATAGGCTGCGGCTGGGGTTCGCTCGCGGCCTATCTCGCGCGCAGCGTTCCGCATGTCGAGGCGATCAGTATTTCCGATCAGCAGCTGGCCTATGCCCGCGAACATTGGCCTGCGGTGGCCTTTCACAAGCGCGACTATCGCGACGTGCAGGGCCAGTTCGATGGCGTGGTCAGCGTCGAAATGGTCGAGGCGCTGGGCCGCGAATACTGGCCCGCCTTTCTCGATTGCGTCGCCCGCGTGCTGCGCCCCGGCGGCCGCGCGGCGATCCAGTACATCGCCATCCGCGACGACATCTTCGATGCCTATGCCGCCAGCGCCGACTTCATTCAGGCCTATGTCTTCCCCGGCGGGATGCTGCTGCGCACCAGCGAATTTCGCCAGCTGGCCGAAGAGCGCGGGCTTGCGTGGGAGGATCAGGAGGACTTCGGGCTCGACTATGCCGAGACGCTGAAGGCTTGGCGCGAGCGTTTCGACGCCGCCGTTGCCGAGCAGCGCCTGCCCGCAGGCTTTGACGAGCGCTTCATCCGGCTCTGGTGCTATTACCTGATGTATTGCGAAGGCGGTTTTCGCGGCGGCGGGATCGAGGTCAGCCAGGTCACGCTGGTGAAGCGATGAAAAAGGCGGCCGGCCTTGCGCTGTTGGTGATCGCACTGGCCATCCTCGCTGCGCTCACCCTGCTTACGCGCGAACAGCGTGCGGTGCTGCTCCATCCGCCGACCAACACAGACGTGCTGTTCTGGGATCAGGACACACGCGACGCGATGTTCCGCGCGATGGACCAGTTTGCCTTCCTCGCCAAAAGCCACGTGGTCGCAGCGGGCGGCAAGGTGCACGCGCTGCCCAAGGGCGGGCCGCTTGCTATCGGCATGGATATGGCCGCCTTCGAGGCCAGCCAGCGCAGCGCCGCCATCGTGATCCTCGTCGATGGCAAGCTGGTTTACGAAAGCTATGGCCTCGGTTTCGATGCAGCGGGCAAGTGGACCAGCTTCTCGGTCGCCAAGAGCCTCACCTCCACGCTGGTCGGCGCGGCCTTGCAGGATGGCGCGATCACCAGCCTCGACGATCCGATCACCGACTACATCACCGATCTGCGCGGTTCGGCTTACGATGGCGTCACCATCCGGCAGGTGCTGACCATGAGTTCGGGCGTGGCCTGGAACGAGGACTACACCGACCCCGCCTCCGACGTCGCCCGGTTCAACGCGCATAAGCCCGAGGGGGATATGGACGCCACCGTCTCCTACATGCGCACGCTGGGCCGCGCCGCGCCGCCGGGTGAGCGCTGGCACTACAACACCGGCGAGACCAACATGATCGGGGCGCTGGTGATGGCCGCCACCGGCAAGCCGCTGGCGGACTATATGTCGGAAAAGATCTGGCGGCCTTACGGGATGGAGGCCGACGCCTCGTGGCTGCTGAACTCCACGGGGCGCGAGATGGGCGGTTGCTGCTTCCAGGCACGCACCCGCGATATGGCGCGGTTCGGGCAGTTCGTGCTCGATAACGGCGTGGCAGGCGGCAAGCGCGTGGTGCCCGAACACTGGTTCGCCGAAGCGACTGCCAAGCACTTCGATACCGACCGCGGGCGCGGTTATGGCTATCAGTGGTGGACCTATCCGGGCGGCGGTTTCGGGGCGAGCGGGATCTTCGGGCAGGGCATTTTCATCGATCCGGCGCGCCGCCTCGTGATCGCCACCAATGCCGACTGGCCGGTCGCCAGCACTAACGAAGGCGTGATGGCCGAACGCACTCGTTTCTACGAGGCGGTGCAGGCCGCTGTGGACGCGCGCAATGGTGCCGCTTCCCAATAAGTTGAACCGCCGGGTAGGACTGTTTTAACACGCCTTTGCTAGGCGCATCTGCGTGACATACTCGACCAAACGTCTCATGCCGGAGCCCGCCGCGTGACCCCAGTCCTGCTCGTCATCGGAACCCGGCCCGAGGCCATCAAGATGCTGCCCGTGGTGCGCGCGCTGCGCGAAGTGCCCCAGGTGGACCTGAAGGTCGTGACCACCGGCCAGCACCGCCAGATGCTCGATCAGGTGTTCGCGGTGTTCGGCGAGAAGCCCGATATCGACCTCGACCTGATGACACCCGGCCAGACGCTGGGCGACATCACTTCGCGCGTGCTCAAGGAAATGGAGCACCTTTTCGCCGAGCACCAACCCGGCCTCGTGCTGGTGCATGGCGACACGACCTCGGCCATGGCGGCCGCGCTCGCCGCGTTTTATGCCCGCGTTCCCGTAGGCCACGTCGAGGCGGGCCTGCGCAGCCACGACATTCACCGCCCGTGGCCCGAGGAATATAACCGCATTTCCATCGACGCGGTGGCCGAGCTTCTCTGGTGCCCCACCGATATCTCGGCGCAGAACCTGCGCAATGAACGCCCGGGCAAGCGCGCCATCGAAGTCACCGGCAACAGCGGGATTGATGCGCTGCTCTATGTGGCAGGCCGTCTCGATGGGGACGAGATCAGCAAGCTTGGCCTTAGCCTCGACCCGGCCAGGAAGCTGGTGCTGGTCACCGGCCATCGCCGCGAGAGCTTCGGCGATGGCTTTGCCCGCATTTGCGATGCGCTCGCTGCCATTGCTGCGCGCGGCGATGCCGAGGTTGTCTATCCGGTCCATCTCAATCCGCAGGTGAAAGAGGTGGTCGAGGCGCGGCTGGGCGATACCGGCGCAGTGCATCTGATCCCGCCGGTCGACTATGTTCAGATGGTGGCGCTGATGAAGGCCGCCCATCTCGTGCTCACCGACAGCGGCGGGATTCAGGAAGAGGCCCCAGCGCTTGGCAAACCGGTGCTGGTGATGCGCGATGTTACCGAGCGGCCCGAAGCCGTGGCCACCGGCGTTGCCTCGCTGGTCGGCACCGATGTGAGCGTGATCACGGGCGAGGTCGCCCGGCTGATCGAAGATGAGACGTACTACGCCAGCCGCGCGCGCGCGGTCTTTCCCTATGGCGACGGCACGGCGGCGCAGAAAATCGCCGCCTCTGTCGCGCAATTCGTGAGTTCTGCCCGATGAAAGTCTGCACTGTTGGCCTCGGCTATATCGGCCTGCCCACCGCCGCCATGCTGGCTAGCCGTGGCCACGAGGTTATCGGCCTCGATGTGAAGCAGGACGTGGTCGACCTGATCAACGCCGGACAGGCGCACTTTCAGGAGCCGGACCTGCAGATGCTCTTGAGCGCGGCGGTCGAGACCAAGCGGCTGCGCGCCACCACCACGCCCGAACCGGCCGACTACTTCATCATCGCGGTGCCCACGCCGATGGTCGATCAGGCTCCCGACATGAGCTTTGTCGAAGGTGCCGCGCGCACGATTGCGCCGGTGCTGGCCAAGGGTAACGTGGTGATCCTCGAAAGCACCTCGCCGGTCGGCAGCACCGAGCAGCTGGCCGAGATCTTCGCCGAAGAACGCCCTGACCTCACCTTCCCGCGTTACCGCGACGAGGACGGCAGCGCCGACGTGGCCCTGTGCCACTGCCCCGAGCGCATCCTGCCGGGCCAGATGCTGCGCGAGCTGGTGAGCAATGACCGCATCATCGGTGGGCTCACCATCGACTGCGCGAACAAGGCCGCACGGCTTTACCAGAGCTTCGTGATGGGCACCTGCTACGTCACCGACAGCCGCGTGGCCGAGCTGTGCAAGCTGTCCGAAAATGCTTACCGCGATGTCAATATTGCCTTCGCCAACGAGCTGTCGATCATCTGCGACAAGCTCGGCACCGACGTGTGGCAAGTGCGCGAGCTGGCCAACCAGCACCCGCGCGTGAACATCCTGATGCCCGGCGCGGGCGTGGGCGGGCACTGCATCGCGGTCGACCCTTGGTTCATCATCGACAGCGCTCCGCAAGAGGCGCGATTGATCCGTATGGCCCGCGAGGTCAACGACGACAAACCGCACCGGGTGGTGGCGCAGGTCGAACGGCTCGCCAACCGCTTCAAGGTGCCGACCATCGCCTGCTACGGCATTACCTATAAGCCCGACGTCGACGACGTGCGCGAAAGCCCGGCGTTGGAGATTGTGGAGGCTGTGGCAAGGCTCGAGGGGGCGCAGGTGCTGGTGGTCGAACCCAACCTCGGCGCATTGCCCAAGGTGCTCGCCGACTTGCCCAATGTGAAGCTCGCCAGCGCCGAAGAGGCACGCGAGCAGGCGGATATCGTTGCCTTCCTCGTGAGCCATCGCCAGTTCCAGCGGATGGATGCCGACAGCTTCCTCGCCAAGGCCATCGTCGACACCACCGGCATGTTCTCGACCCGCAAGGCCAAGGCGGTCGAACGGGACTAGTTACCCGTCGCCGCCGCGAAGGCAGGCCAAAGCTTCCGGGTTGCTAAACGA
The DNA here is from genome assembly GCA_027311945.1 of Erythrobacter sp. Classification (GTDB taxonomy): domain Bacteria; phylum Pseudomonadota; class Alphaproteobacteria; order Sphingomonadales; family Sphingomonadaceae; genus Alteraurantiacibacter. Next base: position 30,013 of record DAICXZ010000008.1, on the reverse strand, counting down.
AGGAGACAATGGCCAGCCATCGCGGCGGCGATTGGGAGGATGCTAGGAGCCGCGCGGTATTTTCTCGCCGCGATAGCGCGCCAGGATCGTGTCATGCACAATAGGCGAAAGCAGGTTAACGAAGGCACAACCGACCAGTGCGTCTTCCCACCAGATCACCTCGGCCTGCTGCGTTTCGAGATCGGGAAGGGAGAGCCAGCACAACGATCCGGGATGCATGCGGTTTATCGCCGTGGCTGCAAAACCGGACAGTGAAATGTCTTTCACCACCGTCTGGAATGCGCGTGCGCCGGGCACCCGCAGTTGCGCCGGGATCATCAACTGCACCCGCTCCGCGCTGCGATCCTCCTGCGCGGCGAGGTAGTAGATATCGGAACGGTTCTGCAAGCTCATCGGGCTGCTCCGGTGATGGTCGCGGCATGGACTCGGCCCTGACGGCTGTCCATCATCCAGTATCCGGAATGACACTTACCCTGAGGTTACCAAAGACGGTTAAGCCGTTGTTGACGCTCGCGTCCTGTGGAGATTGGGGAAGTCGTCGCGCAGCATGTCGACGATGAAAGTCCCCACCGCTTCCGGCGGCTTGACCGACTCCGGATCTTCGCCCGGATAGGCGCGGGCGCGCATCGCAGTGCGCGTGGCACCCGGATCGAGCAGTGCCACCCGCGTTTCGGAGATACGCGCGATTTCCTGCCCGTGCGACATCAGAAGGTTGTCGAAGGCGGCCTTGGTCGCGCCATAGGCACCCCAGAAGGCGCGCGGCTCGGCGCCGACCGAGCTGGTCACGCCGATAATCCGGCCAGCCTCGGATCGCTTGAGCAGCGGGTCGAAAGCCGAGAGCAGTGCCTGCGTCGCCAGCACGTTGAGCGTCAGCGCCTGGTTCAATTGCTTGCGGTCGATCTGCGTCACCGGGGTGAGCGTGGGCAGCGTGGCAGCGTTGATGACGAGAATGTCGAGCTTGTCCCACCGCTGCGCCACGGCCTCGGCGAGGCGGGCGATCGAGTCGCTTTCGGTGAGGTCAAGCGGTGCGATGGTGGCATTCCCACCGGCGGAATGGATCGCATCTTCCACCGCCTCGAGGTCGGTCACCTTGCGCCCGATGATCACCACATGCGCACCCTCGGCAGCGAGCGCCTTGGCTGTCGCCGCGCCGATCCCGCGCGAGGAACCGGTGACGAGCGCGATCTTGCCTTCGAGCGAGCGAGGGGCGTTGTTGTTGTCTGCCATCAGGCGACCTTTCCGACCGGGAGCGTCAGTTGTGCCGACTCGCCGTTGCGGGCTTCCAGATCGGTAAGGCCGGTGGGATACTCGCCCGTGAAGCAGGCGTCGCAATATTGCGGGCAGGCCTTGTCGCGGCCGGGCAGGCCCACCGCGCGATAGAGCCCGTCGATGGAGACGAAGGCGAGGCTGTCGGCCTGGATGTGCTTGCACATCGCCTCGATATCCATCCGTCCTGCCAGAAGCTTGGAGCGTTCGGGCGTGTCGACGCCGTAATAACAGCCATAGCCGGTGGGCGGGCTGGCAACGCGGAAGTGCACTTCCTTGGCGCCCGCATCGCGCATCATCTGCACGATCTTGAGGCTGGTGGTGCCGCGCACGATCGAATCGTCGATCAGCACAATCGACTTGCCTTCCACCAGCGCGCGGTTGGCGTTGTGCTTGCGCTTCACGCTGGCGTGGCGCGCGCCGTCCGAAGGCTGGATAAAGGTGCGCCCGACATAATGCGAACGGATGATCCCCAGCTCGAACGGAATGCCCGACTGCTGCGAATAGCCGATGGCGGCGGGAACGCCGGAATCGGGCACGGGCACGACGATGTCGGCCTCGCACGGCGATTCCTTGGCCAGCTCCATGCCGATGCTGCGGCGGCTCTGGTAAACCGAGCGCTCGTTGAACACCGAATCGGGGCGGCTGAAATAGACGTGCTCGAAGATGCAGGGGCGCGGGGCCGGGTTGCCGAACGGGCGGTGCGAACGAACCGTGCCATCAGGATCGACCTCGACCAGTTCGCCCGGCTCGATCTGGCGCACGAAGTCCGCGCCGACCACGTCGAGCGCGACCGTTTCGCTGGCGAAGACGGTGGCGTCGCCCAGCTTGCCCATCACCAGCGGGCGAATGCCCAGCGGATCGCGGCAGGCGGCCATGCCGCGCGGGGTCATCACGATCAGGGCATAGGCACCTTCGACCATGCGCAGGGCATCGACCAGCTTATCCAGCATGGTGTGATAGCGGCTGGTGGCAACGAGGTGGATGATGACCTCGGTGTCGGAGGTCGACTGGAAGATCGCGCCGTTCTTCACGAGGTCAGCCTTCAGCCGCATCGCGTTGGAAATGTTGCCGTTATGCGCCACGGCAAAGCCGCCGCTGGCAAGGTCGGCATAGAGCGGCTGCACATTGCGCAGGCCCGATCCGCCGGTGGTGGAATAGCGCACATGGCCCACCGCCATGTGGCCCGGCAGTTCTGCCAGCGATTCCTCGGAGGAGAAGTTTTCCGCAACGTGGCCGAGGCCGCGCCGGGTGTAGATTTCCGTGCCGTCGAAGGCGCTGATACCGACGGCCTCCTGGCCACGGTGTTGCAGGGCGTGGAGGCCAAGCGCGGTGGCGGCGGCGGCATCGGCAGCGCCGATAATGCCGAACACGCCGCATTCCTCGCGCAATTTGTCGCCGTCCGCGTCGTAAAAAGGATGCGTCGTGATCATGGGGTCCGTGGGGGTAGCTGCGGGCGACCTCCCAATGGCGATGTTACGGGAGGATTACAAGGGGCGCGGCATCGGTTCTGCTGCAATAGCGAAATGTGCTAGGGCGCAATCCATAGCCGCAGGACATAGGCAACCGCGCCCAGCACCGCCACGCTGCCCGCCCAGATCGCGGCCAGCCAGGCGAGTCGCTGCCACAGCGGCATCCGGTCGGCAGGGATTTCCTCGGGCTTCATCAATGGTAGCCTTCGTCACCGACCTTGCCGCGGAACACCCAGTAGGCCCAGCCGGTGTAGGCGATGATCAGCGGCATGGTGATGGCAACGCCCACCAGCATGAAGATCTGGCTGCGCTCGGGCGCGGCGGCGTCCCAGATGGTAATGCCGGGGGGCACTACGTTCGGCCAGATGGTGAAGCCGAGGCCAGCCATGCCGAAGAAGAACAGTGCAATCGACAGCCAGAACGGCTTGGAGTTGCGCGCCTTGAGGATCGCTCGCAGCAGAGAGATTGCGACGATCGTGGTCAGGATCGGCACCGGGGCGGCATAATAGATCTCCGGCGCGGTCAGCCACTTCTCGGCATATTCCGCATTGAGCGCGACGTTATAAAGGCTCACCCCGGCCATCAGGATCAGCGTCGCCGCGCCTGCCGCTATGGCTAGCTTGCGGGCATGGGCCTGTGCGGGGCCGTCGAGCTTCCAGATCAGCCAAGTGCTGCCGAGCAGCGCGTAGCCTGCCACCACACCGAGACCGGTGAGCAGCGTGTAAGGCGTGAACCAGTCGAACCAGCTTCCGGCATAGGAGCGGTCGACCACCTTGATCCCTTGCAGGATGGCGCCAAGGATCATGCCCTGGCTCATGGCCGCGACGAGCGAGCCGCCGGTGAAGGCCCTATCCCAGAACGCGCGGTGACCGGGGTCGCGCCAGCGGTACTCGAAGGCAACGCCGCGGAATACGAGGCCGAGCAGCATCGCGATAATCAGCGGATAGGTTGCAGGCAGGATCACTGCATAGGCAAGCGGGAAGGCCGCGAACAGCCCGCCGCCGCCGAGCACCAGCCAGGTCTCGTTGCCATCCCAGACCGGCGCGATGGAGTTCATCGCCCGGTCACGCTCCGGCCCCGGCTCAAAGGTGGGGAAGAGCACGCCGATGCCCAGATCGAACCCGTCCATCACCACATAGGCGAAGACGCCGAAGGCGATGATGAAGGCCCAGACGGTGGTGAGATCGACGTTAACGGCCATCGGTCGCCTCCTCGTGGTCTTGCGGCAGGGCGGTGGGATCGTTGGGGTTTTGCGATGGGCCTGGCGTTATGCCTGCGGTGCGGACCGGCCCCTTTGCAGTACTTTTGACGCCCTTCTCGCCCTTATGCGGGGGCTTCTGCATCAATTTGAGAATATACCACACGCCCGCCCCGAACACGGCGAAATAGACCAGCACGAAGGCAAGCAGGCTGGCAGCGACTGCCGGAGCATCGAGCGGGCTGGCCGATTGCGCGGTGCGCAGCAGGCCATAGACCGTATAGGGCTGGCGGCCGACCTCGGTGGTGATCCACCCGGCGATCACCGCCACGAAGCCGGTCGGCCCCATCACGATCGCCGCGCGGTGCAACAGGGGCCATTCGTATAGCGTGCCGCGCCAGCGCGCGAACAGGCTCCAGAAGCCAAGCAGCATCATGCCCACGCCAATCGCGACCATGATCCGGAAGGCCCAGAACACCATGAAGACCGGCGGTTGTTCGTCATCGGGAATGGTGTCGAGCCCGGCGAGCGGTGCATTGAGGTCGTGCTTGAGGATCAGGCTGGAGAGCTTGGGTATGCCTACCGCGTAGTCGAGCGTCTGCGTCTCGTCGTTGGGGATGCCGAAAAGGTAGAACGGCGCGCCGTCGGGGTGGCTTTCATAGTGCCCCTCCATCGCCATGACTTTTTGGGGCTGATGCTCCAGCGTGTTGAGCCCGTGCATGTCACCAGCGAAAATCTGCACCGGGGCAACCAGCGCGGCCATCCACATCGCCATCGAGAACATTTTTCGCGCGTGCTGGTTGGTCTTGTCCTTGAGCAGGTGCCAGGCCCCGACGCCGCCGACCACGAAGGCGGTGGTGAGATAGGCCGCGATCACGGTGTGAACGAGGCGGTAGGGAAAGCTGGGGTTGAAGACGATGTCGAACCAGCTCTCGCCCGGCAGGAACTGGCCGTTGGCGCCCATCTCGAAACCGGTGGGCGTCTGCATCCACGAGTTTACCGAGAGGATCCAGAAGGCCGAGACGAAGGTGCCGCCCGCCACCATAAGTGTGGCGAAGAAGTGGAGCTTCTTGCCCACCTTGTTCATCCCGAATAGCATCACGCCAAGGAAGCCCGCCTCAAGGAAGAAGGCGGTCAGAACCTCGTAGGCCATGAGCGGGCCGATCACCGGCCCGGCCTTGTCGGAGAAGACCGACCAGTTGGTGCCGAACTGGTAGGACATGACGATGCCGGAGACGACGCCCATGGCAAAGGCCATGGCGAAGATCTTCAGCCAGTACTTGAAGAGGTCGAGATAGACCTGGCGGCCCGTTTTCAGCCACAGCCCTTCCAGCACCGCGAGATAGCTCGCCAGCCCGATCGAGAAGGCGGGGAAGATGAAGTGAAAGCTCACCGTAAAGGCGAACTGGATGCGCGCGAGGAGGAGCGCGTCGGAGGCTTCAAACATAAGGCTCACCTAGGGCTGAGTGAGGGCTGGAGCGGCTCTAGACCTTCGTTGGGTCGGTGGAAAGGGTTATGCCCGCCACTGGGCTGTGCAGTGGCGGGCTGGGAGGCGTTCAATCGACCTTGGTCAGGCGCAGGTATGGCTTGAGGGTGGTGAAGCCTTGCGGGAACATGGCAGTGGCAGCTGCATCGTCGATCGAGGGCGGGATGATGACATCGCCGCCCGGCACCCAGTTGGCCGGGGTGACGACCCGGGCGCGGTCGGTGAGCTGGAGCGAATCGATCACCCGGATAATCTCGTCGAAATTGCGGCCCACGCTCATCGGGTAGGTCATCATCAGGCGGATCTTCTTGTCGGGATCGATGATGAAGACTGAGCGAACGGCGGCGGTCTCGCTCTGGCCGGGGTGGATCATGTCGTAAAGCGCAGCGATCTTGAGATCGGGATCGGCCACGATCGGGAAATCGAGCGTGGTGTGCTGCGTCTCCTCCACGTCGCCGACCCAGGCGCGGTGTTCTTCAACGGTGTCGGTCGAAAGGCCCAGCGGCTTGACGTTGCGTTTGGCAAACTCGGCGGAAAGCTTGGCGGTCATGCCCATTTCGGTGGTACAGACGGGGGTGAAGTCGGCCGGGTGGCTGAAGAAGAACACCCAGGAATCGCCGGCCCATTCGTGCAGGCTGATCGGGCCCATGGTCGAATCGACGGTGAAATCGGGGGCGGTGTCGGCAATGTGCAGGCTCATCGTTGGTCTCCTTGATTGGTGAGTCCGAACTAGGCGTGGGCGACTCACTTGGCCAACTCGAATATACGATTATAGTAATCGTTTAACTGTTATGTGGCAAGGCAGCTTGCGCCTTCCGCCAGCGGTAGAAGGTCTTCTCCGACACACCCATTTTACGGCAGCTCTCGCACACGCCGGCGCCCGCAGCGATCAGCGCTTCGATGGCGCGGCAGCGCGCGTCCTTGTCGGGGATGGTGGCCATCAGATCATTCCGCGCGCCCAGTCGGCGCTATGAACGGGCGCGCTGCCGTCATCGTCCAGCAATTCGGCAAAGGCGCGGGCCTGGCTGAGATAGACCTTGCCGCCCAGCTCATCGAGGAAGTGTGTGCGCTGGAGCCGGTCCATCACCGGGCCTTTCACTTCGGAGAGGTGCAGGCGGATGCCGCCATCGGCGAGCCGATGGTTGATCGCTTCGAGGCTTTCGAGGCCCGAGGCGTCGATCTCGTTCACTGCGCTTGCCATCAGGATTACGTGGCGCAGGGCAGGGCGCTCGGCCACGCGTTCGAGCACATATTCCTCCAGCCAGCGGGCGTTGAGATAGGTCAGGCTCTCGTCGATGCGGATCGAGAGGATATGCGGCGCGGTGAAGACCTTGTGCCGCTCGACATTGCGGAAATGCTCGGTCTCGGGAACGCGCCCGACCACGGCTGCATGGGGGCGGCTGGCGCGCCACAGAAACAGCAGCAGGCCGACCGCGACCCCCGAAATCACCCCCAGCTCGACCCCCGCGAGCAAGGTGACGCCGATGGTGGCGACATGGGCTGCAAAGTCGCTCTTGGAATAGCGCCACAGCAGCTCCGGTGTCTTGAGGTCGACCAGGCTGAGCACGGCGACGATGATTGTCGCGGCCAGCGTCGCGATGGGCAGGTTGAACAGCAGCGGGGTGAGGAACAGCGAGGCCAGCGCAATGCCCACGGCGGTGTAGGCCCCCGCCGCCGGGGTCTGCGCGCCGGCATCGAAGTTCACCACCGAGCGGGCAAAGCCGCCTGTCACCGGATAGCCGCCGCTCAATGCCGAGGCGATGTTCGATGCACCAAGGCCGATCAGCTCCTGGTCGGGGTCGATGCGCTGGCGGCGCTTGGCCGCGAGCGTCTGCGCGACCGAGACGCTTTCGACAAAGCCGATAATGGAGATCAGCAGCGCGGGCACCCACAGCTTGCCGAGCAGCGTGGGGTCGGTGGATGGCAGTGAAAACGGCGGCAGGCCCTGGGGCACAGCGCCCACGATTTTCACGCCCGCACTTTCGCCGAGGTCAAAGCCCATCACCACCAGAATCGTGATCGCCACGGCGACCACTGGCCCGGCCTTGGCGATAACATCGGCCAGCCGTGGTTTAAGCCCGAAGGAAAGCAGCAAAGGCTTGGCGCCCTTCCTCACCCAGAACAGGAACAAAGTGACCGGCAGGCCGATGGCGACGGTTATCCAGTTGATGCTGCCGATCTGCGAAGCGAGTGCGCCGAGCATGGCTGGCCAGTTGTCGCCGCTCGCGCTTACGCCCAGCACATGTTTCAGCTGGCTTGTGGCAATCAGGACACCCGAGGCAGTGATGAAGCCCGAAATGACCGGGTGCGAAAGCAGGTTGGCAAGGAAACCGAGCCGCAGGAACCCGAGCACGGCCAGCATCACGCCTGACAAGGCGGCAAGGGTAATCGCCGCTTCAAGATACTCGGGTGTGCCCTGAGCGGCGATGGCCCCGGCAGCCGAAGCGGTCATCAAACTGACCACCGCGACCGGCCCCACTGCCAGAGTCCGGCTGGTGCCGAACACCGCATAGGCGACCAAGGGCATGATCGAGGCATAGAGCCCGACCACCGGCGGCAACCCCGCCAGCAACGCATAGGCGAGGCTTTGCGGGATCAGCATGATCGTGACGATCACCGCCGCGACGAGGTCGTCGCTCAGTGTCTGCGTGGTGTAGACGCGGCCCCATTGCAGGATCGGGAACAGCCGCGACAGCGCGCCGGGAATGGTGGCTTGCCTTTGCTGGTCAGCAGGGGTGTCAGGCGATGTATCGGCCATGGCGTTGTCGCTCGATCAAGCGGCGCGCGGGGTTGGTTTCACCAGCCACTCGTGGCCCTTGAGCATGCCGTTCCAGTAGATCCACGGCAGCACCTCGGACTTGAGCAGCCACGACAGCCGCGCCGGTTTCGTGCCGTCGATCAGCCAGGTGGGGAAGCTGGGCAACAGTTTCCCGCCATAGCCGAATTCGGCGAGCACGATCTTGCCGCGCTCCACCGTCAGCGGGCACGAGCCATAGCCGTCGTAGTCGGTCACCGGTTGCTTGCCGTCGAGTGTGGCGAGCATGTTCACTGCCACGATGGGCGCCTGCTTGCGCACGGCGGCTGCGGTCTTGGCGTTGGGCATCGAGCCCGCATCGCCAAGGCCCCAGACATTGGGGTAGCGCACGTGCTGAAGCGTGAACTGGTCGACGTCGACAAAGCCGCTTTCGGCAGCCAGCGGGCTCTGCGCGATGAAGTCGGGCGCGACCTGCGGGGGCACCACGTGCAGCATATCGAATTCGCGGGTGATTTCGCCCTCGGCCGTGGCGAAGGTGGCCAGCTGGGCCGGGCCGTCCACCGCGATCAGGTTCGAGCCCAGCTTGAGCTGGATGCCATAGCGTTCGACATAGTCCATCAGCGCCGGGACATAGGCCTCGACCCCGAACAGCACGCCGCCGGCATTGCGGAACTCGACCTCGATATCGCCGAGCACGCCCTCGTCGAGCCACTGGTCGCACGATAGGTACATCGACTTCTGCGGCGCACCGGCGCACTTTATCGGCATCGGCGGCTGGCTAAAGATCGCGCGCCCCGACTTGAGATTTTTTACCAGCTCCCACGTGTATGGCGCGAGATCGTAACGGTAATTCGAGGTTACGCCGTTCTTGCCGAGTGTCGCGGCAAGCCCGGCGATCTTTTCCCACGCGAGCCGAATGCCGGGGCAGACGACGAGCTGGCGGTAGGCAAGCGTGGTGCCGTCCGCCAGCGTCACCTGATTGTGTTCGGGCTGGAAGCTGGCCGCCGCCTGACGCACCCAGGTCACACCCCTGGGCATGACGCTGGCCATATCGCGCCGGGTAACGGCCACATCGAACACCCCGCCGCCGACCATGGTCCAGCCGGGCTGGTAGTAATGGTCGGTGGAAGGCTCCACGATCGCGATATCGAGCCCCCGTCGCTTGAGCAGCGAGGACGCGGTGGAAATACCGGCGGAGCCACCCCCGATTATAACGACGTCATAGATATGGGGCGATGGCATGGGGCGGCTCCTGATGAGGGTTGGTGGCGCGCTCAGTCTTCGAGCTGCGCGGCGAGGGGGGATAGATCGTAGCCCGCCTTGGCGGCGTTGCTGATGCGCTCGGCCAGCGGAAGGCCATCGGGATTGGCGAGCGTTTCCAGCGTCGCGCAGCGCGTGCCAGAGCGGCAGTAAGCGAGCACCTTGCCCGGTGTGCCCCGGCGCACGGCGGCATAGGCCTCCACGGCAGGGCGGGTGAACTGGCCGCTGGAAATCGGGATGTGGTGATAGGCAAGGCCCGCCGCTTCGGCTGCGGCGCGCATCGTGGCGACATCCGGCTGGCCGGGTTCTTCGCCATCGGGGCGGTTGCAGATCACCGCCACGAAGCCTTGCTTGGCCAGCTCAGCCATGTCCTCGGGCTGGATCTGGGGGGCAACGGCGACGTTGGCGGAAACGGGGCGAATATCCATTATGCGTCCTTTTCGAACAGGCGAACCAGAACCATGCCGATGAGCATGGTCGCCACGAACACTGCCGCAGAAACGGGTTCGATTACCAGCGCTGCGATGCCCGGGCCGGGGCATAGTCCGGCCAGACCCCAGCCGATCCCGAACAGCCCGGCACCGATCACGAGGCGCGGGGTGATGTCGCGCACCTTGGGCAGGCTGAACACGTTGGTGAAGAGCGGGTGGATCATGCGCGGCTGGATCAGCCATGCCGCCGCCATTACCAGCACCGCGCCGCCCATCACGAAGGCCAGCGTCGGGTCCCAGTTGCCGAACAGGTCGAGGAACCCGCGCACGCGCGCCGGGTCGGTCATGCCGCCCAGCGCGAGCCCCGCGCCGAACAGCACGCCCGAAACCAGCGCCACGAGCGCTTCGGAGGTCAGTTTTTGCGGCACGTGCTGATCCCCAAGGGCAGGTAGAGCGGGCAGAACGAGACGAGGCTGGTCACCACGAACACCGCGGCCACAACATAGGCGACGATGGCGAGGGTGCCGGTGATCGTCCCGCTGACTGCGAGGGCGACGAGCGCCACGGCGACAACGAGGCGCAAGGTCTTGTCGAGCGATCCCATGTTCTTCGGCATTGTAACCTCCTCTTCAGTTCAGGGCGTTGACGATCGCCACCGTGGCAATGCCGGTGGCCATGAAGGTGAGCGTTGCCACCAGCGAGCGCGGCGACAGGCGCGAAACACCGCAAACGCCATGGCCGCTGGTGCAGCCCGAGCCGAGCCGCGTTCCCACGCCGACCACCAGGCCGGCGACGGCAATCCACGGCAGCGACATGAAGCTCGGCGTAAGCGGGCCGTTCAGCGCCATGATCACCAGTGCGCCTACAGGCAGCCCAAGCACGAAGGCCCAGGCGGCGACGCGCGGCAACGAGCTGCTGGCGACGCCGGTGGCGCGGGCGAAAATGCCCGAGACACCCGCGATCCGCCCGGACCCGAGCAGCATCACCGCCGCTGCGAGCCCGATCAGAATGCCGCCGGCAAGCCCGGCGAGCGGCTCGGCATGAGGGAAACCGGGCAGCATCAGACGGCGTTCAGCGGAATCTTGAGGTAAGTCACCCCGTTGTCTTCCGCGGGCGGCATGTGCCCGGCGCGCATGTTCACCTGCACCGAGGGCAGGATCAGGCGCGGCATGTCGAGCGTTGCGTCGCGCGCTTCGCGCATCGCCACGAACTCGTCCTCGCTCACGCCGTCATGGGCATGAATATTGCCTTCGCGCTCGGCCCCCACGGTGGTTTCCCAGACGTAGTGGCTGCGGTTCTTGGGCAGATAGTCGTGACACATGAACAGGCGTGTCGCCTCGGGCAGTTCGAGGATGCGGCGCAGGCTGCGGAACAGCTTGCGCGCATCGCCGCCGGGGAAATCGGCCCGTGCGGTGCCATAGTCGGGCATGAACATGGTGTCGCCGACGAAGGCCGCATCGCCCACGACATAGGCGATACAGGCAGGCGTGTGGCCGGGCACATGCATCACCGTGACGGGCAACTTGCCGATCTGGAACGTCTCGCCATCGGCAAACAGCCGGTCGAAGTCAGATCCGTCGCGCTGGAACTCAGTTCCCGCATTGAACAGTTTGCCGAGCACGCCCTGCACGGTGACGATATGTTCGCCGATGGCGACCGTGCCGCCCAGCTGCTCCTTGAGATAGGGCGCGGCCGAGAGGTGATCGGCATGGGCGTGCGTTTCGAGCAGCCAAGTGACGGTGAGCTCGTGCTCTTTCACGAAGGCGATCAGCCTGTCGGCCGACTCGAACTTGGTGCGGCCCGAGGCAGGATCGAAGTCGAGCACCGAGTCGACGATAGCCGCCTCGCGCGTTTCCGCGTCCCACACGACATAGCTCACAGTGTTGGTCGGATCGTCGAAAAAGCTCGCGATTTCGGGGCGCGGGGCCTTGCCTGCAAGAGTGGCCTCGACCTGGTTGGCGGCGGCGATAAGGGCCTTGTCTGCATTCTCCATGACCAGCTCCTCAGTTAGTCAGATACACGTATTATGTATATGTATTGCTATTCGCCTGTCAAGTGCTAAGGAGGGGAGCATGAGCGATGATAATCTTTCGAATGGGCCATGCTCCGGCCTGCGCATTGGCGACCTCGCGCCCGACTTCACCGCCCGCAGCACGGCGGGCCCCGTGCGGTTGGCCGATTTCCGCCAGAAATGGCTGATCCTGTTCTCGCATCCGGCGGATTTCACTCCGGTATGTACCACAGAATTCGTCGCATTGGCGCGCGCGGCGGATAATTTTTCCAAGCGCGACTGTGCTTTAATGGCCTTGTCGGTCGATAGCCTGTTTTCGCACTTCGCGTGGCTGCGGCTGATCCGCGACCGAACCGGGGTGGAGGTGCGCTTCCCGATTATCGAAGATCCGACCATGGTGATCGCCCGCGCCTATGGCATGGTCGGCACCGACGATGCCGATAGCGGCACGGTGCGCACCACCTTCTTCATCGACCCGACCGGCACGATCCGCGCGATGACCTGCTATCCGGCAAATGTCGGACGCTCGATCCCCGAGATGCTGCGCACGCTTGATGCCTTGCAGGCGGCAGGCGAAACGCAGCTTGCTCCGGCCGATTGGCAACCGGGAGATGCTTTGCTCAAGCCGGCCAGCGTGTCGCTCGACGATGTTTTTGCCGCCGCCGATCCGACCGATTGGTTCCTGAATGGAGGCGTGCAATGAGCGAGGAGGAGCTTCCGGTCGAGGAACTGAAGGCGCTGGCTCACCCGGTGCGTCTGAAGATCCTCAAGATCCTGTGCGAGGGCGAGCGCAATGTTGGCGAGATCGAGGAGATCGGCGGCATCGGCCAGCCGAGCCTTTCGCAGCAACTGGCGATCCTGCGGCAAGCCGGGATGGTCACGACCCGGCGTGATGGCAAGCTCGTCTTCTATGGCGTGGAGCGAGCAGCCTTCCGCCAGATACTCGAATGCCTGACGACGATCTGCGCCAAGGACGAGGAGAGGCCTGCCGCGCGCACGCCAAGCCCGTCACCCGGAGCGGCGAACTTCGCGCGGCTCGCCTGAGCCTCAGTTCTCCTCGGCGCTGACCAGCATCCCGCCGCCTAGCGCGATATAGAGGCTGGCCGCATTCTGGTCTGCCGCGCGCTCAGTCGAGAGCAGTGTCTGGCGCGCCGAGAACAGGTTGCGCTCTGCATCGAGCACCTCGAGATATTCCGCCACGCCTTCGCGGTAGCGCAGCCGCGCGATATGGGCGATCTGTTCGAGCGCCGCGATGTTGCGTTCCTGCGCGGCGATCTGTTCCGCGATCCAGCGCCGACCGGCAAGGGCATCGGCCACTTCCTGGAACGCGGTCTGCACTGCCTTGTCGTAATTCGCGACCTCTTCGACCTCGGTTGCCTTGGCCAGATCGAGATTTGCCTCGCGTCCGCCATTGTCGAAGATCGGCAGGTTGATGCTCGGCCCGAACGACCAGCCGAAGCCCGACGGATCGAACAGGTCGGAAAGATCGGTCGAGGCATAGCCCGCGTTGCCGGTGAGGCTGATCGACGGGAAGAAGGCGGCCCGCGCCGCGCCGATATTCGCCCGCGCCGCGCGCAGTTCCTGCTCGGCCTGGACGATGTCGGGCCGGGCCAGCAACAGGTCTGAAGGCAGTCCTGCGGCAAGCGGTGCAGAGTTCACCTGATCGGTCAGCTCGCGCCCCTCGGGCAGATCGCCCGGAATGCGCCCGCCCACCAGCACGCGCAAGCGGTTGCGCAGGGTAGCGGCGTTCTGACGTTCGCTCGCGAGCTGCTGTTCGGCAGTGGTGAGCAGCGAGCGCGCCTGTTCGCTGGAGAGGCCCGATTCGACGCCTGCTTCAAGCCGGAGCTGTTCGATCCGCAGGGCATCGCGGCGACTTTCGGCGGTCGCCTCGGCCAGCGCGATCTGCTGGTCGGTTTCGGCGATCTCGAAATAGGTGTTGGCGATATTGCCGATCAGCGAGAGATAGAACGCACGCTGCGCCGCTTCGGTCGCCAGATAGTTGGCCCGTGCTGCTTCGCTGAGGTTCGCCACGCGGCCCCAGAAATCCAGCTCGAACGCCGGCACCGCCACGCCGAGCTGATAGGAGGTGGCCTCAACCGCAGTCCTTCCGCCCTGTGCGTCGGACACCTGCGAACGGCTTCTTGCCACCGACCCGCTGGCGTCGAGGCTGGGCAGGCGCTCGGCATCCTGAATACGATACTGCGCGCGCGCCTGATCGATCCGCGCGGTGGCGGCGACCAGATCGCGGTTGTTGGCGAGGCCCGTCGCGATCAGCGTCTGCAGGCGCGGATCGACGAAGTAGTCCTGCCAGGCGAGCGTGCTGGCGACCAGTGTGCCGTCGGGCCGCAAGTCGGTTTCCCACGCGGTGTCGCTCGCACTGGCGAGGTCGGGCCGAACGTTCTCGGGCGCGAGGTTCACGCAGCCCGTGAGGGCCGTGCCCAGCAGGGTGATGGCGATCAGGCGGCGCGTCATTCCGAGGTCTCCTCTGAAACGGTGGCCGCGCCTGCCACCGCGGGTTTATGACGGCTGAGATGCTTGCGCACCAGCAGGTAGAGCACGGGGATCAGGAAGATGCCGATGGCGGTCGCGGCGATCATCCCGCCCATCACGCCAGTGCCCACCGCCGCGCGGCTGGCAGCGCCAGCGCCCGAGGCGATCACCAGCGGGATCATGCCGGCGACGAAGGCGAGCGAGGTCATCAGGATCGGTCGCAAGCGCAGCCTGGCTGCTTCCTCGACCGCCTGCAGGACGGACTTGCCCTGCGCCTCCCGCTCGATGGCGAATTCGACGATCAGGATCGCGTTCTTGGCTGCCAGGCCGATGATCGTGATCAGGCCCACGTTGAAGTAGACGTCCGCCGAGAAGCCGCGCAGCATCGAGAACAGCACCGATCCCAGCACACCCGCCGGAATGATCAGCAGCACGGCAAAGGGCACGGCCCAGCTTTCGTAAAGCGCGGCCAGCAACAGGAACACCACCAGCAGCGACAGGCCCAGCAGGATGCCGACCTGGCCCGCGCTTTCCTTCTCCTCGTAGCTGAGCCCGGTCCATTCGTAGCTCATGCCTGCAGGCAGGCTTTCGGCAAACTGCTCCATTTCGGCCAGCGCTGCACCCGAGGAGTAGCCCGGAGCGGCCTGGCCCGAAATCGTCATCGCGGGGTAGCCGTTGTAGCGGGCAAGGCTCGGCGGCCCGGCGCTCCATTTAACTTGCGCGAAGCTGCTGAACGGCACCAGCCCGCCTTCGGCATTGGGCACGCGCAGCGCCAGAATATCTTCCGGCGTCATGCGATAGGCAGCATCGGCCTGCACGATAACCCGCTGGATGCGGCCGTCGCGCGGGAAGTCATTCACGTAGGACGAACCGAAGTTGACCGCGAGCGCAGAGTTAACCGCAGTGATCGAAAGGCCCTGAGCACGCGCCTGAACACGGTCGACACTCACTTCAAGTTGCGGGTTGTCGGCCTGTTCCTCGGGGCGGACGCCGGTCACGACCTTGCTTTGCATGGCCGCGCCGAGCAACTGGTTGCGCGCTGCCTCAAGCTGCTCGCGCCCAAGCCCCGCACGGTCCTCGATCTTCATCGTGAAACCGCTGGCATTGCCGAGTGCCTGAATGGCCGGGCGCTGGATCACGAACACCGTGGCATCGGAGATCCCGGCAAACCGCTGCATCGCGCGTCCGGCCAGAGCCGACGCACTGTTCTCGGGTGCGGTACGTTCCGACCAGTCCTTCAGCCGGACAAACATCATCGCGTTGTTCTGGCCTGTGCCGAAGAAGCTGAAACCCTTGGCCGTGATCACGTTCGCCACTTCGGGTTGCTTGTCCCAGTAGGCCTGGAGCTCGTCGAGCACCTCTTGCGTCCGCGCGTCGGTGGCACCGGGCGGGGTCTGCACCACGGCGATGACGTCGCCCTGGTCTTCCTGGGGCAGGAAGGCGGTGGGCAGGCGCAGATAGAGGAAGGCGGTCACAGCACAGATAAGCACGAAGGCCATCAGCGCGCGGAAAGGCTTGGACAGGATCTTGTCGTTGGTGCGGCCATAGCTGCCCGTCATGCGCTGGAACCAGCGGTTGAAGCCGCCGAACAAGCCGTCGGCCTTCGCCTTGAGCTTGCCCCAGCGCGTGATCGGCAATTCGGCTTCGCCGCCATCCTTGCGATGGACCGGCTTGAGGAAAGTGGCGCACAGTGCGGGTGTGAGCGTGAGCGCAAGCACGGCGGAGAAGAAGATCGACGAGGCCAGCGTTACCGAGAACTGGCGATAGATGCCGCCCACCGAGCCGCCGAAGAAGGCCATCGGCACAAACACCGCGATCAGCACCAGAGTGATACCGATGATCGCACCGGTGATTTCCTTCATCGCCTTTTGCGTGGCCTGCAGCGGGGGCAGCCCCTCATCCGACATGATCCGCTCGACGTTCTCGATCACCACGATCGCATCGTCGACCAGGATGCCGATGGCGAGCACCATACCGAACAGCGTGAGCACGTTGATGGTGAAGCCGAATAACCACAGGCCGAGGCAGGCACCCGCCAATGCAATCGGCACCACCAGCGCCGGGATGATGGTCGCGCGCCAGTTCTGCAGGAACAGGAACATCACGATGAAGACGAGCACCATCGCTTCGGCCAGGGTAACGACGACCTCTTCCACCGACAGTTCGATGAACGGCGTGGTGTCGTAGGGGATGCTGGCCTCGACATCATCGGGCAGGGTCTGCCGCAGTTCTTCCACCCGCGCCTTGACCGCCGCAGCCGTATCGAGCGCATTGGCCCCGGTGGACAGCTGAACTGCCATACCCGCGGCCGGCGCGCCGCTGAGGGCAAAGTCACTGGCGTAGGTCTGGGCCCCCAGCTCCACGCGCGCAACGTCGACAAGCCGCACGGTGTTGCCGCCCGTTTCGGTGCGCAGGATGATCTGTTCGAATTCCTCCACCGTCGACAGGCGGTCGTCGGTCACGATCGAGGCGGTGATCTGCTGGCCGTCGGTAAAGGGCTGGTCGCCGATGGCACCGGCACCGACCTGCGCGTTCTGTTCCTGAATGGCGGCGGTCACGTCGCTCGGAGCGAGGCCGTAGGAGGCGAGCTTCTGCGGGTCGAGCCAGATGCGCATGGCATAGGACGATCCGAATTGCCTGATATCGCCAACGCCCGGAACGCGCCGCAGTTCGTCCACGACATAGGTCGAGGCGAGGTTGCCGAGGTCAAGCGAACTCAGCTCGCCGCTCTTCGAAGTCAGCGCCACCACCAGCATGAAGCTGTTGCTGGCCTGCCGCACGCTCACGCCGATCTGGCGGACCGATGCAGGCAGCCGCGATTCGACGCTGCTCAGGCGGTTCTGCACCTGCGTCTGCGCGATATCGATATCGGTGCCCGGCGCGAAGGTGACATTGATGCTGGCCGACCCGTTCGAGGAACTGGTGGCCGACATATATTGCAGGCCCTCGATCCCGTTGATCTCCTGTTCGAGGATCTGGGTGACGTTCTGCTCGACCGTGGCGGCGTCAGCGCCGGTGTAGGTCGCGCTAACGGTCAGCGAGGGCGGGGCGATGTCCGGATATTGCTCGATCGCGAGCGACCGCAGCGCGAGAATGCCCGAAAGCAGGATTCCGATTGCGAGCACCCACGAGAAGATGGGCCGCCTGATGAAGAAATCGATCATGGATCAGTTCGCCCGCGCCGAAGCCGGGGCCTTCGCGCCGGAGGCCGAGGTGGGGGCAGGGCTGGGAGAAGCTGAGGCAAGCGTCACCGGTGTGCCCGCTCGCAGCTTCTGAATGTTATTGGTAATCACCTTGTCGCCAGCTTTCAGACCGCTCTCGACGATCCACTTGCCTTCGAACATCGCACCAAGCTTGATCTGACGCACCTGGGCCATGCCTTCCTCGTCGATCACGAACACGGTGGCACCTGTCTCGGTCATGGTCACCGCCACCTGCGGTACGGCAATGCCATCGGCATAGCGCCCTGCCTCGACCCGCACGCGCACGAACTGGCCGGGCAGGAGGATGCTCTCGGGGTTGGCGAAGCGGGCTCGCAGCTCAACCGTGCCGGTGGCCTGGTTGACGGATTCGTCAAGGAAGTCGATCGTTCCGGGAATGGGATAGTCCGTTCCATCGGGCAGGGTGAGTGTCACCGGAACCACTCCGCCCTCGGCCAGAACCAGCGAACCGTCCGCCAGCGAACGGCGGACTGCGAGCACATCCTGTGCCGAATTCGAGAACACGACATAGACCTGGTCGATCTGCTCGATGGTGGTCAGCAAGGTGGCTTCGCTCGCACTGACGAGCGCGCCTTCGGTCACCTGCGCGCGGCCAGCGCGGCCCGAGATCGGTGCGCGGACATTGGTATAGCCGAGCTGGAGCGAAGCGGCCCGCACCTGTGCGCGTATCTGTGCCACGTCGGCGTCAGCGGCTCGCGATGTGGCCACGGCGGCGTCGAATTCCTGTCGGCTGATGGCGTTTTCGTCCACCAGCGGGCGATAGCGTTCGACCACAGCGCGGGCATTGGCGGCGGTTGCCTGGGCGCGTTGGAGGCTCGCCTGCGTTTGCTCCAGACTGGCGCGCAGTTCGCGCGGATCGATCAGGAACAGCGCCTGACCTTCGCGCACGTCGCTGCCGTCCGTGAAGATCTGCTGTTCGAGAATCCCGGTGACGCGGGCGCGCACCTCCGATTTGCGAATGGCCGTCACGCGGCCCGGCAGCTCCATCACGTTGGGAATCGCCTCGCTCTTGATCGTGACCGCTTCTACTGCAAGCGGCGTCGGCGCAGGCTGTTCCGCTTCGCCCGCACAAGCGGACAAAAGGAGCAAGGGAAGCACGATTTTAAAGGCACGCATGAGGGAATCCGTTCTGTTGTGCGGCGCAAAATTGTGTATTGCCTCTTACACATTCAAGATAGGCATGATAGATTTTTTTATCATTAAGGAGTAGTTAGGAGTGGATCGAACCGAGGACTTGCAGGACCAGCGATTGCAGGCGCGACGCGTGGCAATGCTCGACGCTGCCGAGCAACTGTTTGGCGAACAAGGGTTTGATGACACGACGCTGGGCGCCATTGTGGCGCGGTCCGGCGGCTCTCTGGCCACGCTCTACAAACTGTTCGAGACGAAAGAGGGGCTGCTGGCGCAGGTGCTGCAACGCCGCCCCGATCAGGCGCGCGCGGTGATCGCCGAAGTGCGCGAGCTGGGGCTGCCGCCAGCGCAGATGCTGCGCGAGATGCTGCTGCGCTTGCGCGCCAAGGCGCTGACCGAGGAGAATATCCGGCTGGTGCGGGCGATGGTGGCGCAGTCGATCCGCGACGAGAAGTTTTCCCAGCAGTTCCGCGGCGAGCACCTGGAAAATGCGATTGCCGAGCTGAGCGAGATGTTCGCTCAGCTGCAGGCGAAGGGGCAGATCGCTTCAGCCGATCCCGAGGTGCTGGCGCGGATGTTCTTCGCCATGATCTCGTTCGACATCTACACCGCGGTGGCGCGGTTCGAGATGTTCCACAAGCGCACGCCGGAGCAGGTGGAGGCGGAGTTTGCCCTGTTCCTGCGCACCTTGGGGCTGGACGATTCGGCTTGACAGGCCCGCACTCCTGGTCAGCCTCCCGGTTGAGCGCTTGTATCGCCCGCCGGTAGTTCGGCGCTTGCGATCAGCCCTTCGGCGCCGGGCCGCAGCACCAGTTGGGTGCCGATATCGCCGCATATGTCGCGCGCCATCGCAAGGCCGAGACCTGATCCCGGCTTGGTGTGGTCGAACCGCGTGCCGATCTCGCAGGCCTTGGCAATCTGGTCCTCCGACATTCCCGGCCCATCGTCGCTGATCTCGATCCTGACCCGGTCGGCGGCTGGCCGGCTCACTTCCAGTTGCACCATTTGTGCCGCCCATTTGCCCGCATTGTCGAGCAGGATCGACAGCAGCTCGGCGAGGTTAACGGGGTCGGCAGCCACCACTATCGGCGCATCCGGGCCAGTGAGCACGAACTGTTTTTCGGGATGGAGGCGGCGCATCGCATTGATGACGGGTATTGCAACCTCGGGCAGCATCGAGCGGCTGCCCGGACCGCTGGCTCCGGCGGCGGAGCGTACACGGGCCAGCTGATAGTCGATCTGCTGGCGCATCTTCTCCACCTGATCGAGCAGCACCCGGCCCGAAGCGGCAGACTGCGCGTTCTGCATGATGCCTTCGGCTTCGTCGGTCAGGATCGCCAGCGGGGTCCGCAGCGAATGTGCCAGGTTGCCCGCCTGCACGCGCGAGCGGGCCACGATCTCGCTGTTCTGGCGGATATATTCGTTGAGGTCGGTGACGAGCGGAGCGATCTCGGACGGGTAGCGCCCCTCAAGCCGCTGGGCCTGCGCGGTTCGCAGCCGGGCAATCGCCTGGCCGAGACGGTTCAGCGGGCTGAGGCCGAAACTGATGATTGCGAGGCCCGTCGCCAGCAGCAGCAGTGCCAGCACCGCCAGCCAGACCGCCAGCTCGCCGGTGAACGAGGCGATGTCCTCATCCAGTTCGCTCTGATCGGTGGCGATCACAATGTGTATAGTCTGCCCTGCCGGACCCCGTTCGAGCAGGCCATAGGTGATCGCCGGACCGGTCGGCCCGGCTTCCACCGCATGGGCAATGCCGGGCGAGTGCGCGACGCTTTCGTCGAGCTGGCCGCGCGTCATGCTGTCAGATCGCAGGGTCGGCTGTCCCGGCACGGTCACTTGCCAGTAGAACCCGGACAGCGGCTCCTCATAGCGCGGGTCCGACAGCGGGCGCTGGAGCTGCGGGCGGCCATCATTGTCCAGTTCGGTGAGGCGCGCCAACTCGCGGACATGCACCTCCAGCTCTTCGTGATACATCAGCTCGATATGCTTTTCGAACACGCGGTTGGCGGTGAACCAGATGCCGGCCACGCCCAGCACCACCCACAGCATCACCGCGAGCAGGAAGCGCAGCCGCAAGCTGCCGGTGGAGATATGCGGCACGCTCATTTCTCGAACCTGTAGCCCATGCCGCGAATGGTGCTGATCCGGTCGCGGCCGATCTTGCGCCGCAAGCGGCCGATCAGCACCTCGACCGTATTCAGTTCGCGCTCGGCCTCCAGATCATAGAGGTCTTCGAGGATGTCGCCCTGCGGCAGGACTTGCCCGGCGCGGCGCATGAACAGGTGCAGCAGCCCGAACTCCTTGCGGCTGAGGGCAACTGGCGTGCCGTGATCGTCCACCGTCCTTCCGACAGGATCGAGCCGCAAGCCATTTACCTCCAGCGCCGAGTCGCGCTTGCCGAGATGGCGGCGTGATAGCGAGTGAAGGCGCGCCTGCAACTCCTCGAACCGCACCGGCTTGACCACGAAGTCGTCGGCCCCGGCGTTGAGGCCTTCGACCTTGTCCTGCCAGCTTCCGCGCGCGGTGAGGATCAGGATCGGGCAGCCGATGCGTTCGCTGCGCCAGGCTTTCAGCAGATCGATGCCGTCGCCGTCGGGCAGGCCGAGGTCGAGGATGATCGCTGCCATCCGGTCGAGATCGGGCCAGTGGCGAGCTTCTGTGGCATTGGTGGCGAGGTCGACGGCATAGTCGGCAGCGCGCAGCCGGTCGCCAAGCCTGCGGCCCAGTTCCGGGTCATCCTCCACCAGCAGCACGCGCATTGTTTGTCTCCTGCACCGACCATGGGGCGAATGCGCGATCAAGCTGACAAGAAGCTGCCAGTCTGACAAGTTGTTGTCAGCTTGACCGCGCACATCGCGGGGCATGGAACCGCACCGCCTCCTCCCGCTCGCCGCTCTGATCGCGATAGTCGCCCTGCCGGGGTGCTCCGATGAGGCTCCTGCTGATGCAGTGGTTGAGCCTGCCCCCGCCGCCGAGGCTCCGAAGATCGAGACCGCGACAGCCGAGGCCACCAGTTCGCAGCCGCTTGGCACCGTGCCGGGTACGGTGACCTTGCCGCCAGAAGCGCGCGTGGCCGTCACCTCGCCTTTTCCGGGTGCGGCGGTACGGGTGTTCGTGATCGAGGGGCAGGGCGTTTCGCGCGGGCAGCCGCTGGCGATAGTGCGTGCGGCAGAACCCTTGCGCATCGGGGCCGATCTGGCGCGCGCCAACAGCGAGGTCCGGTTGGCGGAGGCGCAGGCCGCGCGCCTCGGGCAACTGGCCGAGGAGGGCATTATCGCCCAGGCCCGCGCCGACGAAGCGCGCGCGCGGCTTGAACAGGCGCGGGTCACATCTTCCGAGAATCGCCGCCTCGTCTCGCTTGCGGGGGGCGGGCCCGGACGGCACGATGACGCTGCGCGCGCCGATTGGCGGGCGGGTGGCGCATGTCGGAGTGGAAACCGGCGGCCCGGTCGACCTGATGAGCGCCCCCTTCGTGATCGAGGCAACCAGCAGCTACCAGATCGACCTCGCCTTGCCCGAACGGCTCGCCCGCGCGGTCCGCCCCGGCATGGCCATCGAGGTGCGTCTGCCGCAGGATGGCGGTGACATGCTGACCGTGGGCGGCCAGATCGTCTCGGTCGCCCCGTCGATTGACCCGGAAACCCGCTCGGTGATGGCCAAGGCCAGCATCGGCGCCGCACCCGGCCTCGTGTCCGGCCAGAATGTGATGGCGGTCATCATCGGCTCCGCGAGCGAGGAGGGCGTGTCGGTGCCGAGCCGTGCGATCACCCGGATTGGCGGCGTGCCCACCGTCTTCGTGCGCAGCGGCGAAGGCTTCAAACCGCGTGCCGTGACGGTGCTGGCCGAAGCGGGCGACCGCACGGTGCTGTCCGAAGGGCTGAAGGCGGGCGAAGTCGTCGCCACCAGCGGCATTGCCGAACTCAAGGCGACAGCGGAGTAGACCGATGCTGCGCCAGCTGACCGAAAAAGCGCTCGACCTGCGCCTCGCCGTTATCGGCCTTGCCACTGTGCTGGCGGGGATCGGTGCCTGGGCCTTCGCCACCCTGCCGATCGACGCTTTCCCCGATATCAGCACCACGCAGGTGAAGATCATCCTCAAGGCCCCCGGCATGACGCCCGAGGAGGTGGAAACCCGCGTCATCACGCCCATCGAGATGGAGATGCTCGGCATCCCCGACCAGAGCGTGCTGCGCTCGGTCGCCAAATATGCGATTGCCGATATCACCATCGACTTCGCCGACGGCACCGACATTTACTGGGCGCGCCAGCAGGTTGCCGAACGTCTGACTGCGGTGATGGCCGATCTGCCGCCCACGGTTCAGGGCGGCATGGCCCCGATCTCCACCCCGCTGTCGGACATGTACATGTTCACGCTCGAAGGCCCGCAGAGCCTGGCGGAAAAGCGCCGCGTGCTTGACTGGATCGTCCGCCCCGCGCTGCGCACGGTGCCGGGTGTGGCGGATGTCAACGCGCTCGGCGGCTTTGTCGAGACCTTCGAGGTCGCCCCCGACAATGCCGCACTGGCGGCGGCGGGCCTCAGCACCGCCGACCTTGCAGCCGCCATTGATACTGGCAACCGCAACGATGGCGCAGGCCGCCTCACCACGGGCGAAGAGGCGCTGATCGTGCGCTCCACCGGCGCGATCCGCACGCTTGACGATCTCGCCAACACTGTCGTTCGCACCGGGGCGGGCGGGGCAATCCGCATCGGCGATATCGCGCAGGTGCGCATGGGCAGCCTCACCCGCTACGGCGCTGTCACCAAGAACGGTACGGGCGAGGCGGTGCAGGGGCTGGTGATCGGCCTGCGCGGGGCAGATGCCTCCAAGGTGGTGGCCGGGGTGAAAGAACGCCTCGCCGAGATCGAGGCGACCTTGCCCGAGGGCATGAGCGTCGCCCCGTTCTATGACCGCTCCAACCTGATCGGCAGCGCAGTCGGCACGGTGGAGAGCGCGCTGCTTGAAGCGACGCTGCTGGTGGTGATCCTGCTGTTGCTGTTCCTCGGCGACGTACGCGCCTCGGTGATCGTGGCCTTGGCGCTGCCAATGTCGGCATTGCTTACTTTCATCTTCATGCGCTCGATTGGACTCACGGCCAATCTGATGAGCCTTGGCGGCCTTGCCATCGCGGTCGGGATGCTGGTCGATGGGGCCGTGGTGGTGGTGGAAAACATCGTCGAGCGGCTGTCCGACGAAGACCACGTCAGGAGCAGCAAGCTGCACAACGTGTTCGTCGCGACCGCCGAGGTGGCGAAGCCCGTCGCTTCGGGGCTGGCGATCATTGCTATCGTGTTCCTGCCGCTGCTGACTCTGGAGGGGCTCGAAGGCAAGCTGTTCTCGCCCGTCGCGCTCACCATCGTGCTGGCGCTGGCATCGGCCTTGCTGCTCTCGCTCACGCTGATTCCGGTGCTGTCGTTCTACCTGCTCAAGGTGAAGGCCGGCACGCATGAGCCGTGGCTGATGCGCAAGTTGTCGCCCCGCTATGCGAGTGCGCTCGCTGGCTCGTTCTCGCGCAAGAAGTGGGTGTTCGGGATCGCCGGGCTGTCGCTGGGGCTGACGGCCTTTGCCTATACGGTGACCGGAAAGACCTTCCTGCCGGTGATGGACGAAGGCTCGGTGGTGATGCAGTTCGCCAAGCTGCCCTCGATCTCGCTCGACCATTCGATCGAGGGCGATCTCGCGGCGCAGCGCGCGATCATGGCCGAAGTGCCCGAGGTTGAGGCGATCATTATGCGCGTCGGCTCTGACGAGCTTGGGCTCGACCCGATGGGCCTTAACGAAAGCGATGGCTTCCTCCAGCTGAAGCCGCGCGAGGAATGGCGGGTGCAGGACAAGGAATGGCTGGTCGACCAGCTGCGCCGGGTGATGGCGCGCTTCCCCGGCATCGAGCCGAGCTTCACCCAGCCGATCGACATGCGCACCTCCGAGATGCTCACCGGCGCGCGCGGCGATCTGGCGATCAAGCTGTTCGGCCCCGATCTGAACGAGCTTTCCCGCCTCTCAGGCGAGATTCAGGCCCGGCTGGAGATGCTCGACGGCACCAGCGAAGCCATGACCGTGGCCAACGATCAGGTCGACTACCTCCAGCTCGATATCGACCGTGTGGCCGCCGGGCGGCTCGGCATGCCGGTGAGCGATGTGCAGGATATGATGCGCGCGCAGGTCGAAGGCGTGGATGCGGGAGTGGTGGCCGAGGGCGTGCGCCGTGTGCCGATCATGCTGCGCGCCGACGGGATGCGCGAGGCGAGCCCGCAGGTGTTTGCCGACCAGCTCTACCGCGCACCTTCGGGCCAGCTCGTGCGCGCCAGCGACGTGGCCCGGATCACCCGCACCGAAGGTCCGGTGAAGCTCGAACACGAGAACGGCTCGCGCTATGCCATGGTGCAGGCCTTCGTCACCGGGCGCGATCTGGTCGGCTATGTCGAGGAGGCGCGCGCCGACATCGCCGCCAACGTGCCGCTTCCGCCCGGCTATCGGCTGGTCTGGGGTGGGCAGTTCGAAAACCAGCAGCGCGCCAGCGCCCGCTTGGCGGTGGTGCTGCCGATCTCGATCCTGCTGATCTTCGCGATCCTCTACCTGACGCTCGGTTCGCTCAGGGCCTCGGTGCTGATCCTGCTCAACATCCCCTTTGCCATGGTCGGCGGGATGATCGCGCTGGCCTTGTCGGGCGAATATCTGTCGGTTCCGGCCTCGGTCGGCTTCATCGCGCTGCTCGGTATCGCCGTGCTCAACGGGCTGGTGATGGTGACCTACATCCGGCAGCTGCGCGAAGGCGGAATGACGCTGCCCGATGCGGTGCGGCGCGGAGCAGAGCGGCGGCTGCGGCCTGTGCTGATGACCGCTTCGGTCGCCGCCTTCGGCCTTGTCCCGCTGCTGTTTGCAACGGGGCCGGGTTCGGAAATCCAGAAGCCGCTCGCCATCGTGGTGATCGGCGGGCTGGTCTCTGCCACGCTGCTTACGCTCATCATGCTGCCCATTCTCTACGAACGCTTCGGCGAAAGCCGCGCCGAACGCGAGGCGGGCGATCTTGCCCAGGCCACAAGGGAGGGCCGATAACATGCGCTTGTTCACGCTGCCTCTCCTGGCGCTTGCTCTCGCCGCACCGCTGGCGGCGGAGCCGGGCCTTCCCGACGAAGCCGCCGTCGCCGGCGCGTTGGTCGACCACCCCGCAGTCGCCGCTGCCCGCGAGCGCCTTGCCGCAACCCGCGCCGGTGCCGATGCCCGCGCGGTCGGCCCGCATGAAGTCACCGTCTCGGGCAGCTACAGCCACCGCACCATCGACCGCGAAGGCACCTTCGACGAGTTCGACACGCAGCTCACCCGCCCCGTTCGCCTGCCCGGCAAGGCCCGGCTCGACCGCGAGATCGGGGCTCATGCGGTTGATGTTGCCGAGAACATGGCTGAAGACGTGCGCCATCAGGCGGCGCTCTTGCTGGCGGGCTACTGGTGGGACTGGCTCGGCGCCTCCGCCGAAGCCGAGGTCGACCGGCAAGCGGTCACGAACTTCGAGCAGGCGCTGGCGGCAGTGACGCGGCGCGTGGAGCTGGGAGATGCGCCGCAGCTGGAGGCCGATCAGGCGCGAGCGGCGCTCGGCGCGGCGCGGATCAGGGCCGAACAGTCCACCGGGCGCGCCGACCTGGCGCAGGCGCGGCTGGGTGCGCAGTTTCCCTCGCTGCCGCTGCCCGCCGAGGCCCCCGCGATCCCGCCGCCTGCAATGGCCGAGGCCGCGCTTGCCGACTATCGCGACCAGATCATCGCCAACAGCCACGAGATCGCCGCCGCTGAGGCCGAGGCCCGCCGCGCCGCCGCCTATGCCGACCGGCTAAGGCTGGACCGGGTGGCCGACCCTTCGATTGGCGTGCGCCTGTTCTCGGAACGCGGCGGCGAGGAGCAGGGGGCAGGGCTGGTCTTCTCGATGCCGCTCGGCGGACGTCATCGCTCTGCTTTGGCCGACGAAGCGGGATCATCGGCCAGCGCGGCATTGGCCGATGAGCGGCTGGCGCGGTTCGCGGTGGACGAGATGGCCAGCGCCGACCTTGCCGAAGCGCGCTTCCGCCTGTCGGCCTGGCAACGCGCCCGCGAGAGCCTATCCGCGCAGATGGAGGTGTTGGTGAAACTGCGCCGGGGCAACGAGCTGGGCGAGATAGGCCTGGCGGATTTGCTGCTGGGCGAGCGTATGGTTCACGATGCCTTCAGCGCCGAAGTGGTGGCGCGCACCGATGCGCAGCGGGCGATCACGAAGCTGCGGATCGACGCGCATGAGCTGTGGTTGCGCGATTGAGGGACTGCCTGACTCCCATCAGCCTGCCGCTCCTGAGGTATACGGGACGCGCAAGTTTCATTTTCTGACCGATTGAAGACCAAGCCAGGCACCCGTCAGATTGTCGACAATATTGTTGAACAGTTGTCACTTGTTTTTCGCGAACCAATCGAGAGATGCGACCTCCAAATTGGCCCGTCAGATAGCGCGGCCTGTTGGGAGGAAGAATTCATGCGTAGGAAGATCAAGTCGAAATTCGGTGCCCTGCTTGGAAGTGGCTCGATGGTTGCCCTGTGCCTGCCGGTTGCGGCACTGGCTCAGGATGCGGACGCGGGGATTGAGCAAGACGCGCAGACGGCGATTGTCGTTACCGGCAGCCGCATCCGCGGTATCGAGCCAACCGGCTCGCCGGTGATCGGGCTGGGACGTGAGGATATCGAGGCAAGCTCGGCCTCGACCACGACCGAACTGCTTTCGGAACTGCCACAGGTCTTCAACTTCGGCGCGACCGATGCCTCGTTCACTTCGGCCAACAACCAGAACGCCAACCGCACGTTCGGCACCGGTATCAACCTGAGGGGGCTGGGAACGGAATCCACGCTGACCCTGCTTGACGGAAGGCGCCTGCCTGCAGCTGGCACACAGAGCCAGTTCTTCGATCCATCGGTTATACCGACGATGGCAATCGCGCGGCTTGAAGTGCTGGCCGATGGCAGCTCCGGCATTTATGGTTCGGACGCGGTGGGCGGCGTGGTGAACATACTGCTGCGCAAGAACTTTGACGGGGCCGAGGCGATGGGCCGGGTCAAGTTCGCCGATGGCTTCGAGGAATACCAGGCTGGCCTCGTGCTCGGAAAAACCTGGGACACCGGGTCGATCATGGTGGCAGGCGAGTATAACGATCGCGGAATTTTGTTCGCGGCGGATCGCGATTTCTACACCGACGATCTGCGGCCGTTCGGCGGGCCGGACCTGCGCTCCGCAAACGCAGCGCCGGGTAACGTAACGGTCGGCGGTGTCACCTACGCTGTCCCCACGGGCGATGGCGAGAACCTGACGGCGGGCGATTTCACTGCGGGCACACGCAACCTGCAGAGCGCCTACCTCGGCGCGGGCGCCCTTCCGGCACAGGAACGCTACAGCGCGGCTGCAACGTTCGAGCAGGAAATCACCTCCACCATCGAATTCTATGCGCAGGGTTTCTACGCGGAACGTGACGGCGTTCTGGCCGCCAGCGCGCTCGCAGCACAGTTCGATGTGCCGACGAGCAACCCCTTCTATGTCAATCCGGGCGCACCGGGGGAGCGCGTTACAGTATCCTATTCGTTCCTGAACGAGTTGGGATTCGAGCGGACCGTCTCCTCCCAGCAAGCCTATCACATCACGGGTGGGCTGAATGCGCAGCTCGGCGCCGACTGGTCGGGCAACGTTTTCTACGCCTATGGTCACGACAAGGAACGTTCGTTCAACCGCCAGATCGACAATGCCGCGTTGACCGCAGCGCTGGCCGACACCGATCCGGACACGGCTTTCAACCCGTTCAGTTCCACCGGCAACAACAACCCCGCCACCATCGCGGCCATAGCCGGTGGCAGTTTCCGCGTGGACACCAATTACGGCATCCACGAATACGGCGTTTCGGTTGACGGGCCGGTCACCAGCCTTCCTGCAGGCGAAATCCGCCTGGCGCTGGGCGCGTCCCGGCAGGAAATCAATTTCCAGGATCTCGCCCCTTTCCAGAGCGATTTCGACCGCACGATCAACTCTGTCTTTGGCGAGGTCTTCGTGCCGGTCATTGGCGGGGACGGCCCGGAACTGAACGTTTCAGCGGCCGTGCGCTACGACGATTACAACGACGTCGGCGACACGCTGAACCCGAAACTCGGCGTGACCTTCCGTCCGGTGGAATCGCTGACGCTGCGCGGCAGTTACGGCACCTCGTTCCGTGCGCCGACGCTTTCGGATACGGGACTGCCGTTCAACCAGTACACGCAGTTCGTGGACGGCAGCAATGTGCAGCGCAACGTCCTGTTCCTGCGCGGCGGAAATGCCGATCTGGAACCGGAAGAGGCCACCACGTGGTCGGTGGGTGCCGACTGGCAGCCTGATAGCGTTCCAGGCCTCAGCCTGTCGGTCACCTACTACAATGTCGACTATTCCAACCGCATCTTCACGCCGGGCAATGATCGCCTTGCGCTGCAGAAGCCCGAACTGGCGACGATCGTCACGCTGGACCCTCCGATCGATCTCGTGAACCAGATCGTTGCCGGCGGCCTGTTCAGCGCGCCGCCTGCCGCGGCGGAGGACGTCTTCGCAATCGTCGACGGGCGCAAGGTGAACCTGGGTGCGAACAAGACGGACGGGCTCGAATTCATCGGCAGCTATGAAGGCTTCACCGACTGGGGTTCGTGGCGCCTGGGCGTGAACGCCACCAAGATCCTGTCGTTTGAACGCACGATCATCTCCGGCACGCCGCTGCGTGACGTGCTCGACACGATCAACAACCCGGCGTCCTTCGTCGCCCGTGCCTATGCCGGGGCGGAAGTAGGCGGTCTGTCGGGCACCGTGTTCGTCAATCACTACGGCAGCTACGACAACGATTCCGTTACGCCGATCCAGGATGTGCCCGCGCATACCGAGTTCGACCTGGCGTTGCGCTACAAGCTGGAGCAGCCCTTCGCCTTTGCCGAGAACATTACCTTCTCGCTCGACGTGCAGGACATCTTCGACAACGACCCGCCATACGTACAGAATGGCAACCTTGCGTTCGATCCCAACGCGCACAGCCCGATCGGACGCACGATCGCGGTTGGCCTGCGCGCCGGGTTCTGAAGCAGGTGACGGCGGGCAAGCCTGCCTTGCCCGCCGTTTTTATATCGTTTTTGGAGAGAAGTGACCGGCCCCCACCGAGTGGTCCGCGGGGATTGTTAGTGCATTGACGCCTCCATCGCCAGTGTCGGCCGTAGGTGGAGCGAAGCGGAACCGGAGGGCGACACTGGCGATGGAACGGCCTCTGGAGCCGGTGGTCGATAT
>DAICXZ010000028.1 GCA_027311945.1 Erythrobacter sp. | reverse complement strand
TCCCCGATTTACACCGGGGGAGCCGGCTATCCGTCAAAATTGGCGACCAACCCAGTAGCAGAACAAGTCCGCTTCACCGCGTCGGTGGAGCCCATCTAGGCCCCACCCGAGATTCGGTCAACACCGTTTTTGCAGTTTTGTTTCGCTTTTCTGCAAGGCTTTGTCGAAAAACGAAAATTCCTTCATTTCCCCGGCCGCAAGCGATGCCTGGCTTCGGGCGACGGCCCAGCGAACGGCCAGAATCGGTAGATTCTCCCTCCAACTGTCCCCTTGGCGAACCAGGAAAAGAGCGACGTTCGAGCGGCCCGTTCTGCTTTACGCCATCTAAAGGCCGCGGCGGCATAAGACCGCGATGATTCACAGTTTCGCCCCCTTCCCTGCATACCAAGCGCGACCCCGCAGCCGCCGCCCGCTAAAGCCAGGCCCATGAGCACGTTCCGCAAATCTCTGGCGATAAACTTCATGGCCTCCTCCGGGGCGACCCTGGTGATGTTCGTCGTCTCTCTCGTTGTGGCGCGGATCCTCACGCCAGCCGAGATCGGCATCTATTCGATCGCCATCGTGCTGGTGAACATCGCGCACGTCTTCCGCGAGTTCGGGGTCAGCTCCTATCTCCAGCGGGCCGATGGCCTTACTAGATCGCGGGTGCGCTCGGCCCTGGGTGTCGCCTATGCGATCACCTGGACGGTGGCAGGGTTGGTCTGGCTTGCGAGCGACTGGGTCGCGCACTGGTTCGGCTATGATGCAATCGGGCCGGTAATGCGCATCCTTGCGGTGAGCTTCCTGTTCATCCCGTTCAGTTCGGTCGCGCTCGCGCTGCTGCTGCGCGAATACGATGCGAAGAAGATTGCGGTGGGGACCGCCGTTGGCACTGCCGCCTATTCCGCTACCGCGATCGGGCTGGCGCTGACCGGTTTCGGCGCGGCAAGCCTCGCGTGGGCAAATCTGGCCAACGTCGTGTCGACCGGCCTCGTCTATATAGCACTGCGCCCGCTCCACATGGCCTATCTTCCGCGCTTTCGCGAAACTGGCGAAATCCTGCGCTTCGGCACCGGTGCGCTGTTCACCAACCTTGTGAAGGCTGGCAACAACGCCCTGCCCGACCTCATGCTCGGCAAGATCGGCTCGGCGCGGCAGGTGGGCCTGCTCAGCCGCGCCAATTCGACCGTCTCCATCTTCATGTATGTGGCAGGCTCGGCGATCACCTTCGGTTCCCAGACCTATCTGGCCAAGGCTCACCACGCAGGCGAATCGCTCGAACCGCTGCTGCATCGGGCCATCGGCCTCGTCACAGCGATTGGCTGGCCGCTGCTGGCAGTGACGATGATCGTGGCCGAGGACATGGTGGTCGGCCTCTATGGGGATACCTGGCTGCCCGCTGCCCCTGCCATCGCGCCGCTGGCCCTGATGGCTGCGATCGACCTCACCTTCCACTATCACACCGCCGCCTTCAATGCGATCGGACGCCCCTACCTTGCCTCGATGCCGCTGCTCGGGACGGCACTGTTCCGGATCGGACTGGGGCTGGCGCTATGGAACGGCGATATCGTTTCGTTCGGCTGGGCGATGATGCTGGCGACGCTGGCAAGTTCGGGCGTGTGGCTCACGCTCCAGAGGCAGCACCTGGGCTGCGGACTGGGCTCCTTTGCGCGAATGCTGTTGCCGGGCGTCGTGGTCGCGGCGGTGTGCGCGGGCGTTGCTTATATCAGCCAGCTCGCCATCGCGCAGTTCGGCATCGGCTGGCCGATCCTGCGGCTGCTGGTGCTGGGCGTGCCCGTAACCGCGTGCTGGCTGGCAATGCTTCGCATCTTGCGCCATCCTTTGTTCAACGAGGTGGCGATGCTGGCGGGCAAGCTGGGCATCCCGCTCTCTCCGCTTGGGATCGAGAAGACTGCATGAGCCGCAAGGGTATCCTGTTCTGCATGCGCTACCCTGACGATCAGGGGTTCGTCTGGCGCACTGTGGTGCGCGTACGCGACCGGATCGCGGGCCAACTTACCGACTACGATTCCCACGTCGCCTTCCCCAAGCTGACTGGCCGCTCGGTCCACAAGATCCAACACATGCAGCCGGTGGAGCTGGACTGCTACAACCTCAACGAAGCCAACAAGGCAAAGCTCGCACAGTTCGTCGCCGCAAACGACATTGCCGCCATCGTCTATATGAGCGCCCTGCCCACCTCGCTCGACATGGCCTTCCTCCACTCGCTCGGAGTGAAGACGATCAACACCGAGCAGGACAGTTTCGACCACCGGGTGCGCGATTCGCTGCCCCGGCAGCTCGCCAAGTTCGTGGTGCGCCGCGTGTTGAAGCGGCAGTTGCACGATCTGCACATCGCCAACTCCACCTCGCAAGGCGAATGGCTGAAGAGCTACACCAAGATACCGCCCGAACGACTGGTGATCGTTCCGAATGGCATCGATACCGATCACTTCGTGCCGCCCCCCGATGCGCGGGACGATAGCAGAGTGCAGGTGATCTGCGCCGGGCAGGCGCGCCGGGAAAAGCGGATTGAACTAATTCTACGCTGCGCAGAGCGCGTGCTGGCGCAGCCGGAGTTCGCCAATGTGAGCTTCACCTATGTCGGCGACGGCGAAATGCGCACGCAGTGGGAGAAGCTGGCGAAAGAGATGGGCCTTGCCAAACGCTTCCGCTTCGTCGGTGCGCGGGCCGACCTGCTGCCCTTCTTCCAGTCGGCCAACCTGATGGTCCACGCAGCAGAGCGCGAGAGTTTCGGGCTCGTGCTCGCCGAGGCAATGGCCTGCGAAGTGCCGGTGGTCGCCTGCGCCGCCGCCGGGCCGAGCGAGATCGTCGCCGATGGCAGCACCGGAAGGCTCGTCGCGCTCGACGACGAGGATGGATTTGCCGAGGCGGTCGAGGCCTACCTACGCGATCCTTCTCTGCGCGCGGCACACGGCAAAGCTGCGCGGGCGCGGGTGGTGGAGAGATACTCGATGGAACGACAGGTGCGCGACATGGCCGAAGCCATCGCCGGAGCGCTCGCCTAGCGCTTGAGCTGGGCAATCACCTTACGGCAAGCCGAAACGTAGGCACCGCGATGGAAACGGTAGGTGCCGATAAAGTGGATGAAGCGCACGTCGGTGGGGATGCCCTCATCCCAGAAGTTCATGTAGCGATCGTAGGGCAGCAGCAGCGCGTCCTCGGCATTGGCGACGACGAAGTTGCTGGTCACCTGCTCGCTGCCCCATTCGGACCACTTCGCGCGGCCAAGCAATGCCTCAGCCCCTTGCGAGAATTCCACCGCCAGCGCGCGTCCGGCAGGCTCCTTTGCAAAGCCGGTGAAGCCCGAACAGCCACGCACATAGTGCGGATCGGCAAGGCTCGGCACGACCAGTTCGCCCATCCGCCCCTCAAGCGCGGCCTGGACGTGCTCGGTCGGGTGGCCCTGATGCCGCCGGGCGATCTCGGCCACAGGCAGGATCTGCGCATCGGCGTCCCCACGAATCGTGAAGCTGCGGTTCGCGGCAACGCTTTGCGCCACTTCCGGCACCGCGCCGGTGGTGACCGTGTCACTGTCGATCTGAATGACATAGTTGTCGCGGCGCAGATCGAGGATCGTCAGCAATCGCTCCCAGGTTCCACCGCGCGGGCACGCCCCCGTGTCGACAGAGGCAATCGGAATAATCTCCGGATTATCGCAATGGTGCGCCAGCAGCGCCTTGTCGCTGCCGGTCAGCGTTCCGTCATCGAGAATCACGAACCGCCCGGCATCCAGCTGGGCGTGCAGGCTTTTGGCGGCAACCAGATAGGGCAGCAGCACGCGCGTGCCGATCATCGAGAAGAGCACCAGCCCGTCATCGCACGCGGTGACCGGAGGCGTCGCCAGAATGCCTGCGATCCGCTTCGGGAACAACTTCTCGCGCAGGCGGCGCACGATCCTTGCGGGCAAGCTGCTCAAATCGGATACCTTCTCGTCATCGTCTCTTGCCAGTTGGGGGCGCGGCACGCGGCTGTGCGTTCAAAGCATAGCGTCCGCTTCTCAACAAAGCGTTGACCATACCTCGGTTCCCGTCGCTTTGGCCGCAGCGCAATCGGTGGTATGACCACAATCAGGAAACGACAGGCACAGACCTGCCGTTCGGGAGAAAGACCATGAGCCTGATCGCCATGGCGAGCGCGCTTGTCGCCACCATCGCCAACCCCGTCCCCGAGGCCACCGGCACGGTAGAGCGCGAGCCCACGCTGGCCGAGATCATCGCCTTCGAGACCGAGCGCTATCGCCGCATGACCGTGCCGGTTACAATCCGCGGCGAAGGGCCGTTCCGCTTCCTCGTCGATACCGGCGCCGAGGCGACCGTGGTCACGCGCAATGTGGCCGACCAGCTCGAACTGTTCGACCGCAACACGGTGACACTGGTCGCCATGGCCAGCCGGCGGCAGGTCGAGACCACGCCGCTTCGCACCATCACGCTTGGCAGCCGCGAGTTCGATCTGTCTGCCGCAGCCATTCTCGAGGCCGAGCATATCGGCGATGCCGACGGGATTCTCGGACTGGATTCCTTGCAGGATCAGCGCGTGCTGTTCGACTTCGAGAACAGCCATATCGCGGTCGCCCATGCCGATGAGCTGGGCGGCAATCGCGGGTTCGATATCGTTGTTCGTGCGCGCCGGAAGCATGGCCAACTGATCGTGCAACGGGCCAAGATCGACGGTATCGATGTCGATGTGGTGATCGACACCGGGGCGCAGAGTTCGTTCGGCAACCTCGCGCTGCAAAACCGCTTGCGCCGTGCCCGTACACTCGAAAATTCGGAGATGACCGACGTCAACGGCGTGACCATTATCGGGAACACGCGGCTCGCGCGAATGCTCCAGCTTGAGCGGGCTGTGATCAACAATATCGTGATCGCCTTCACCGATTCGCCGACCTTCGCCGCGCTCGGGCTCAACGAGCGTCCGGCAATGGTGCTGGGGATGCGCGAGTTACGCCTGTTCAAGCGCGTGGCGATCGACTTCGAAAGCCGCCGCGTGCTGTTCGACATGCCCGACAACACTCACATCGGCGACCGCGGCCTGTTCCGGTAAAACTTGCCAGCGCGCGCGCGAGGCCCCACTTGGGCCGTTCATGCGCGATATGCAGACCCCCGCCACCGGAGAGATAGCCGACTGGGCCACCATCCGGCGCTTCCTGCCCTATATGTGGCCCGAAGGCCGCCCCGATCTCAAGCGCCGGATCGGGGGCGCGGCCCTGTTCGTGCTTCTGGCCAAGGTCGTCGTGCTCACGCTCCCCCTCGCCTATGCCAAGGCGGTCGACACCATGGCCGCCGAGGGCGATCCGGCGCTGTGGGTCGCGCTGGGGCTGGTGCTTGCCTATGCCGCCGGGCGATTTGCCACGGTGCTGTTCGACCAGACCCGCAACATCATCTTCAACCGTGTGGGGCAGGATGCCGTGCGCGGGCTGTCGGAGGACGTGTTCGAGCGGTTGCACCAGCTTTCCTTGCGCTTCCACCTGTCGCGCCGGACGGGCGAGATCACCCGCGTGATCGAGCGCGGCACCCGCTCGATCAGCCAGATGCTCTATTTCCTGCTGTTCAACATCGCCCCGACCGTGGTCGAGCTGGTGGTGGTGGGCGTGATCTTCTGGTCGATCTTCGGCTGGGAATTGGTGGCGGCAACGGCCGTGACGGTGGTGGGGTTCATCTGGATCACGCAAGCCATCACCGAATGGCGCGTGGGCCTGCGCAAGCAGATGAACGACCTCGACGGCACGGCCATGGCCCGCGCGGTCGATTCGCTGCTGAACTACGAGACGGTAAAGTACTTCGGTGCCGAAGCGCGCGAGAAGCACCGCTTTGCCTCGGCCACGGGCGCCTATGCCGAAGCCGCGATCAAGACCGAGAATTCGCTGGCGCTGCTCAACATCGTGCAGTCACTGATCCTGCAGGCAATGATGGGCGCGGCCATGGCCTGGACCGTGTGGGGCTGGAGCAAGGGCGAGCTGACTCCGGGCGATCTCGTGCTGGTGAACACGTACCTCATGCAGCTGTTCCGCCCGCTCGACATGCTCGGCTGGGTCTATCGCACGATCCGGCAGGGGCTGGTCGACATGGCCGACATGTTCAAGCTGCTCGACCGCGAAGTGGAGGTGGAGGACAAGCCTGGCGCCCCCGCATTGGTGCTGCGCGAGCCGACCGTGGTGTTCGACAATGTCACCTTCGGCTATGATCGTGAACGGCCAATCCTCAAGGGATTGAGCTTCGAGGCAAAGGCAGGCGCGCATATCGCGCTGGTTGGCCCCTCGGGCGCGGGCAAGAGCACGGTCGGGCGGCTGCTGTTCCGTTTCTACGATCCGTGGGAAGGCCGCATCACGATCGACGGCACTGACATTGCCGAAGTCTCGCAGCAATCCTTGCGCGCCGCGATCGGGATCGTCCCGCAAGATACCGTGCTGTTCAACGATACGCTGCGCTACAACATCGCCTATGGCCGCGAGGGTGCCAGCGATGAGGACATCGAGCAGGCCGCGCGCGATGCCGCGATTGCGCCCTTTATCGAGAAACTTTCGCTCGGATACGAGACGCAGGTCGGCGAACGCGGGCTGAAGCTGTCGGGCGGCGAAAAGCAGCGCGTGGCGATTGCGCGCACCCTGCTAAAAGGCCCGCGCATCCTGCTGCTGGATGAAGCGACAAGCGCGCTCGACAGCCGGACCGAGCAGGACATTCTCGAAACGCTGCGCCGGGTGTCGGCGGGGCGCACCACCATCGCCATCGCGCACCGCCTTTCGACCATTGCCGATGCCGATTTGATCCATGTCATGGATGACGGCCGCGTGGTCGAGCAAGGCGATCATGCAGGACTGTTGCGCCTTGGCGGGCTATACGCCGAGATGTGGAACCGGCAACAAAGCGAAGCGGCCGAACTACAGGATGCCGCCGAATAGGAGAGGCAAGGATGCGTAAGGTTTTACTCGGTTCGGCAGCACCGCAACCGGCAGGAGAATATACATGAACCGTGGATATATCGCCCTTGCCGCCAGTGTCGCCGCCCTGATCGGCTGCGCCACCGTGCCTGCCGCCACCACTGGCGAAGCCACCTATTTCGTGCGCGAAGGCATGGTCAATCAGATCAACCCGCCGATCACCGCCATATGGGACATGCAGGTGGAGGTGATGGACGACGAAGGCAACTTCGACCCCGCGCTCATGACCGCCGACACCTGGGCCGCGCTCAAGAGCCATGCCGCCAACCTCGATATCCAGACCGCGAAAATGGCCGGGGCCGAGCGGTTCGTGGCCGCAGATCCCGAGGGCGAGCTGACCGAAGCGCCCGAGGGCACCGATCTTGCCGCAATTCAGCAGCGGCTCGACACCTCACCGCAGGCCTTCCGCGCCATGGCGACCGCGATGCGCGCGCAAACCGCGCAGCTTTTGCTCGCCGCGCAGGCGCAGGACGCGAGCAGGGTCACGCAGCTGGTCAACGACCTCCAGCCCAGCTGCAAATCGTGCCACGACGTGTTCTGGTATCCCGAACAGGAATGAACCGGATGGGCCACACCTTGCATTGCGGCGCACAATGAGGCAGGCGCGCATCCGTAAATGAAGCGGCGCGCCGGTGCGGGTGCGCCCAACCAACGGACATGCCCCATGATCAACACCGCCGCGCTTAAGCGTGACTGGCTCGGCCAGCCGCGTGCCGATATCCTCGCCGGGATCGTCGTCGCCCTCGCGCTGATACCCGAAGCGATCGGCTTTTCCATCATCGCGGGCATCGATCCGCGCGTAGGGCTCTATGCCTCGATCACGATTGCCATGGTCATTGCCTTTACCGGGGGCAGGCCGGGCATGATCTCGGCGGCGACGGCTGCGGTGGCCGTGGTGGTGGTGCCGCTGGTGCGCGATCACGGGGTCGAATACCTGTTTGCCGCCACCATTTTAATGGGTGTGATACAGGGCGTGGCAGCGGTGCTGCGGCTCGATCTCATGATGCAGTTCGTCTCGCGCTCGGTCATCACCGGCTTCGTCAACGCGCTGGCGATCCTGATTTTCGTGGCGCAATTGCCGCAGCTGATCGACGTGCCGGTGGTTACGTACCCGCTCGTCGCCGGGGCGCTGGCGATCATCTACCTGCTTCCGCGCCTCACCACCGTGGTGCCCAGCCCGCTGGTGGCGATCATCGTGATCGGGCTCATCACCATCGGGCTCGACCTTGAGGTCAACACCGTGGCCGACATGGGCGAGCTGCCCGAAGGCGTGCCCTTCTTCCACATTCCGCAGGTGCCATTCACCTGGGAGACGCTGCAGATCATCGCCCCCTATGCGTTGACCATGGCGGCGGTGGGCCTGCTCGAATCACTGCTCACCGCGCAGATCGTCGATGACATGACGCATACCGAGAGCAACAAGCAGCGCGAAACGGCGGGTCAGGGCATTGCCAGCTTCGTGACCGGGTTCTTCGGGGGCATGGGTGGCTGCGCAATGATCGGGCAATCGGTCATCAACGTCACCAGTGGCGGACGCGGACGGCTCTCGACCTTTACCGCCGGCCTCACCCTGCTGATCCTTCTCGCGCTGCTCGGCCCTGTTGTCGGCCAGATCCCGATGGCGGCGCTGGTGGCGGTGATGCTCATGGTGAGCATCGGCACCTTCTCGTGGAACTCTATTCCCAATATCCGCCACCATCCGTGGCCTTCCAGCGTGGTGATGCTGGCGACCGTGGCAATCGTGGTCTGGTCGCACAACCTCGCCCTCGGCGTGATCGCGGGTGTGCTGCTGTCGGGCATCTTCTTCACCGGCAAGGTGCAGCGCATGTTCTCGGTCGAGCGGGTGCGTGAGAGCGACAAGGCCGTTTACCGGGTGACGGGGCAGATCTTCTTCGCCTCTGTCAGCCGGTTTTACGCCCAGCTTGGCCCCGAGGGCGACCATGCCGATGCCGCCGACCACGTGGTGATCGACGTTACCAAGGCGCATTTCTGGGACATCTCGGCGGTTGGCGCGCTCGACAAGGTGGTGGAGCGGATGCGCCGCCACGGGCGCAGCGTGCAGGTGGTCGGCCTCAACGAAGCGAGCGCCGACCTCGTCGACAAGTTCGCGCTGACCGACAAGACCGGCGTCGAGATCGGCCTCGCGCCGCATCCGTAGGGTCTTGGAGCGGGATGATTTAACATTGACGCACAAAGCCCTTCCCCTTGGGGAAGGGTTGGGATGGGGGTTCCGCGCCCGCAAGTGTCGAGCCCCCACCCCCAGCCCCTCCCCGAGGGGAGGGGGGGCAAGGTGGATCAATGCAATGTGATGAGACTTTAGCCCTTCGGCTCATAGCCCGGCCAGACCACCGCCTGCGCGCACTTGTTCTCGCGGCGCCACCAGTCGTAGTGCGTGCGCGGCGGGCCGTAGAGCTGCCAGCCGTCCTCAAGCGCCTTCGACACGCGCTCGCAGAAGGCGCGGTCGTCCTTGCCGGTGATCAGGCGATAGGGAAGCGCGCCCTCGGGTGGTTTGCTGGCCATGGCTTGCCTCTCTACAGGATATATTTGCTCAAGTCGGCATCGCCTGCCAGCGCGCCGAGCCGTTCGCGGACATAGGCGGCGTCGATAGTGACGGTCTCACCCTTGCGCTCCTCGGCCTCGTACGAAAGCTCTTCGAACAGTTTTTCCATCACCGTCTGCAAACGCCGCGCGCCGATGTTCTCGACGCTCTCGTTCACCTGCGCGGCGATCTTCGCAATCTCGGCGATGGCCTCCGCGCCTAGTTCGACCTGCACCTCCTCGGTGCCGAGCAGCGCCTTGTACTGCGTGACGAGGTTCGCCCGCGTCTCCGACAGGATGGCGATGAAGTCCTCCTCGGTAAGGCTGCGCAGCTCGACCCGGATCGGCAGGCGGCCCTGCAGTTCGGGCAACATGTCGCTCGGCTTCGATACGTGGAACGCGCCGCTGGCGATGAACAGCACGTGGTCGGTCTTCATCGGGCCATACTTGGTGGCGACGGTGGTGCCCTCGATCAGCGGCAGCAGATCGCGCTGCACGCCCTCGCGGCTGACCGAGCCGCCGCGCACGTCCGAAACCGCGATCTTGTCGATCTCGTCGAGGAACACGATCCCGTTGGTCTCGGCATTGGCAAGCGCCACGCGGGCGACATCGTCCGAATCGGTGCGCTTGTCGACTTCCTCATCGACCAGCCGGTCCCACGCTTCGGGCACCTTCAACTTGGCGCGCTTCTTGGGCGGGCCGCCGAAGGCCTTGCCCATCATCTCGGAGAGGTTGATCATGGTCGCGCCGCCGCCCATGCCGGGAATATCCATCTGCATGTTGGGCTGGTCGACCACCTCGATCTCCACCTCGGTGTCGTTCATCGCATTCTCGACGATACGCTGGCGGAAGCTGGCGCGGGTGGCCTCGCTTGCGCCCTCGCCCACCAGTGCGTTGAGCAGGCGCTCCATCGCTGCGGCGCTGGCGGCCTCGCGCACCTTCTCGCGGCGCAGGTCCTTCTCCAACCGGATCGCCTCTTCGACGAGGTCGCGCGCGATCTGTTCGACATCGCGGCCGACATAGCCGACCTCGGTGAACTTGGTTGCCTCGACCTTCACGAACGGCGCATCGACCAGCTTTGCGAGCCGCCGGCTGATCTCGGTCTTGCCGCAGCCGGTGGGGCCGATCATCAGAATGTTCTTGGGCGTGACCTCGTCGCGCAGGTCGGCAGGCAGGCGCAGGCGCCGCCAACGGTTGCGCAGCGCCACCGAGACCGCGCGCTTGGCCTCCTTCTGGCCGATAATGTGCTCGTCGAGCGCGGCGACAATCGCCTTGGGGGTGAGGTTGTCCATAATCATCCAATTTCCGCTCATGCTGAGCTTGTCGAAGCATCGCCCTTCCTTTCAGAAAGGAAAGACAGTCCTTCGACAAGCTCAGGACGAGCGGATTCTCCTGTTCAAACGCGTTCCAGCGTCACGTTGCCATTGGTGAAAACGCAGATATCAGCCGCAACGGCCATCGCCTTGCGGGCAATTGCCTCGGCATCCTCTTCATAGTCTGCGACGGCGCGCGCGGCGGCGAGCGCATAGTTGCCGCCCGAGCCGATCGCCGCGATCCCACCCTCGGGCTCAAGCACGTCGCCATTGCCGGTCAGCACCAGCAGCACATCCTTGTCGGCCACGATCATCAGCGCTTCGAGATTGCGTAGATACTTGTCGGTGCGCCAGTCCTTGGCCAGCTCCACCGCCGCGCGCAAAAGCTGGCCGCGATATTGTTCGAGCTTCTTTTCCAGCCGCTCGAACAGGGTAAAGGCATCGGCCGTCGCCCCTGCGAAACCGGCAATGACCTTGCCGCCCTCCCCCAGCCTGCGGACCTTGCGCGCATTGGGCTTCATCACGGTGTTGCCCATCGAGACCTGACCATCGCCCGCGATCACGGTTTGCTCGCCGCGCCTTACACCGATGATGGTGGTTCCGTGCCACTGGATCAGGCCGTGGCTCGCCCTATCGTCACTCATGCGGCGGATATGGGCAGGATGCCTGCCGCCTGCAAGCGTCTGCGATCAGCTACCCGCGCCGCCGCCGCCCAGACCGCCCGCGCCGACCGTGCCGATATTGCCGAACAGGTCTTCGAGGAAGCCGCGATGGCGGCCCAGAGTCGGCGTCTCGTCGCTTTCGGGGTCGAGGCGGACAACCTGCTCCATTCCGGTCCGATCGGCGGCCGTGACCGTGCCGGCGGAATCGAAGTGAACGGCAAACACCGTATGTTCATCGATCCGGGGACGGGTGAACGGCGCCTGCGTGGTGCGGCTGGAAATATAGTACCACACCGGATCGCCGAACTCGCTGACCATGGTCGGCTCGCCCAGCGTGCCGCGCACCGATTGCTGGTTGTCGAGCCCCGGCGCGACGGACGCCACCAGCGTCTCGTCGATGATATACCCGCGATGATTGGTGATCGAGGAACAAGCCGAGGCCAGCACTGCCAGCGTGGCGACCATGCCGATCCGTCCACCTGCTCGCAACAACCCTGCCATAAGTCTCACTTCCTTTGTCACCGCGCGCGATTGCCAGCGCCCCGGCGGTTACTCTATTGGATGCATCTGCGCCTTAAGCAAGCCTGCCCGCTTGCGCAATGGCAGCCGGACCCACCGCGTGCGGTCCGTGGATTGAACCATGGCTTAACGATAGGACTTGTCCACCGAAGATGTCGCTGATTTCCCGCCTGCTCAAACCCGCCGCCGACCCGCGCGAGGCGCTGCGACCGCTGTGGCACGACCTGGTCTTCGTCAGCCGCGAACGCGACTGGTATGCCCATTGCGGCGTCGCCGACTCTGTCGACGGGCGCTTCGACATGATCACGTTGGTGCTCTCGCTTGTGCTGCTGCGGATGGAGAAGAGCCCGAAGCTTACCCCGCAAACCGCGCTTCTGACCGAACTGTTCGTTGCCGACATGGACCGACAGCTGCGCGAAACCGGCGTGGGCGACCTGATGGTGGGCAAGCGCATGGGCAAGATCATGAGCGCGCTGGGCGGCCGCATGGGCGCGCTGCGCGAGGCGATGATAGAAAGCGATGCGACGCTGGCGGTGATTCTCGCGCGCAATGTTACGCTGGCAGACGAGGAGAAAAAGCCCTTCCAACTCGCCGTGCGCACGCGCGCGTTGCACGCCGACCTTGCAGCACAGACAGATGAGGCCCTGCTGGCAGGAAAGGTGCGGCCATGAGCGAAGGCGACATCGCCACCCCTGAGTTCTCACGTATCGTCGACCGCCGCTCGGTCGGCGAGGCGCCGGTGCGAATCGGCGCGAGCGAAGCCGAATGCGCGGCACTGGCCAAGCGATTCGGATTGGTCTCGGTGCTGCGGCTGGAGGCCGATATCGTGCTCGACCTGGCGGGCAAGGATGTACTGGCGAAAGGCACCCTGCGCGCCGACGTGGTCCAGAGCTGCGCCGTCAGTGGCGACGATCTGCCCGCCACCATCGCGGAGGAGTTCTCGCTCCGCTTCGTGCCGGAGGCAGACTGGGCCGATTACGAGGCCGAGGAGGTTGAACTGGGCGCCGAGGATCTGGACGCCCTGCCCTACGACGGCACCAGCTTCGATCTGGGCGAGGCAGTTGCGCAGAGCCTTGCGCTCGCCATCGATCCCTTCGCCACCGGCCCCGATGCGGACAAGGTCCGCAGTGAAAAGGGGCTCGACAATCCGGCCAAGGGCGGCGCGCTGGCCGAGGCGCTGGCTCAGCTCAAGAAGGACTGAGCGAGCGGCCAAGAGCCGCCCGCCTCAGAACGGCCACACTGGCTCAGAACGGAATGTCGTCGTCGAGATCGTCATAGTTCGAGCCGCCGCTGGCAGGCGCATTGCCGCCTTGGCCGCCGCCGCCCTGGTTCCAGCCGCCCTGACTGGCACCGCCGCCGCTGCGCGCGCCGCCGCCATAGCCGCCACCACCCGCGCCGCCGCCGTAGCCTGCTCCGCCACCACCGCCGCCGCCACTGCCGCCGGACGCGCCGTCGAGCATGGTCATCACCGAATTGGGGCCGCGCAGCACGACCTCGGTAGAATAGCGGTCATTGCCGTTCTGGTCCTGCCACTTGCGGGTCTGCAACTGGCCTTCGAGATAGACTTTCGAGCCTTTCTTGAGGAACCGCTCGGCCACACCCGCCAGACCTTCGTTGAAGATCGCCACGGTGTGCCATTCGGTGCGTTCCTGCCGCTCGCCGGTGTTGCGGTCCTTCCACGTCTCCGAGGTGGCGACGCGCAGGTTGCAGACCTTGCCGCCGTTCTGGAACGTGCGCACCTCGGGATCGGCGCCCAGGTTCCCGATCAGCATTACCTTGTTGAGGCTTCCCGCCATGTCTCGAATGTCCTCTCGAATCTGGTGAGGTCACGGCTTATCGAAGGCATCGGACAGATGCCAGTCCTCGCCGGGTTTTCCCACATCGTCATTGCGCGCTGGGGGCTATAATCCCAAGGCGACCGCGCTCCAGTAGGTTATCCCTGCAAAGACATAGGCCAGAGCGAACAGGTAGGCGATCATGACCAGCGGCCATTTCCACCCGTTCGTCTCGCGCCGGGCAACCGCGATGGTCGAAAGGCACTGCGGTGCGAACACGAACCAGGCGAGGAAGGCGAGCGCCGTGGGCAGGCTCCAGTTCATGGCCAGCCGTTCGGTCAGCCCGGCGGCCTGTTCATCCTCGTCTCCGTCGATGGCATAGGTGGTCGCCAGCGCGGAGACCGCCACTTCACGGGCCGCCATGGCGGGGATCAGCGCGAGGCTGATCTCGTGATTGAAGCCGATCGGCTCCATCACGACGTTCAGGCCATCGGCAATGCGCCCGGCAATGCTCGCCTCGACCTGGCTTTCGCCGGGATCGGCCTTGGGAAAGCTGAGCAGCACCCACAGGATCACCGTCGCCATGAAGATGATGGTGCCCGCGCGGCGCAGGAAGATGAAGGCGCGCTGCCACAGGCCGATCAGCAGATCGCGCAAGGGCGGCACCTGATAGCGCGGCATTTCCATGATGAAGCCCGAAGCCGCACCCTTGGTCACCGTGCGGCGCAGCACCAGCGCCACCAGCATCGCACCGACAATGCCGAACAGATAGAGCCCGAACAGCACCAGCCCTTGCAGGCCGATGCCCGGCCCGACGCTGCGCGCAGGGATGAAAGCGCCGATAATCACGGCATAGACCGGCAACCGCGCCGAACAGGTCATCAGCGGGGCGATCAGGATCGTGGTCAGCCGGTCTTTCGGATCAGCAATCGCGCGGGTGGCCATGATGCCGGGAATGGCACAGGCAAAGC
Source organism: Erythrobacter sp. (assembly GCA_027311945.1). Classification (GTDB taxonomy): domain Bacteria; phylum Pseudomonadota; class Alphaproteobacteria; order Sphingomonadales; family Sphingomonadaceae; genus Alteraurantiacibacter. The sequence goes on along the minus strand of DAICXZ010000028.1, from coordinate 11,046 downwards.
TGGAAAGCAGCGGAATGAAGCTGCGCCCCGACAGGCCGACATAGGCCATCAGCCGGTCCATCAGGAAGGCCGCGCGCGCCATGTAGCCCGATTGCTCCATCGCCAGGATGAAGGCGAACAGGATGATGATCTGCGGCAGGAAGACGATCACCGAGCCAACCCCGCTCAGCACGCCCTGCGTCAGGAAATCCTGCAGGATGCCATCGGGCAAGGTGGCCTCCACGAAGCCGATCATGGTCTCGATCATGCCTTCGATCAGCGCGATGAACGGATCGGCCCAGGCGAACACCGCCTGAAACATCACGAACAGCAGGCCGAGCAGGATGACCGGCCCTGCCCACGGATTCAACAGCACCTTGTCCAGCCGTGAGTGCCAGCGATAGGCAGCAGTTTCGGATAGGATCGCGCCGGAAGCCATGTTGTGCGCATTGAGGCGACGTTCGGGCAGCGACAGCGCGGCAACCTCATGGCGCAGCGAGCGATCCTGCTGCGGCGCCTTCTCGATCTCGGCCAGCAGCGCATCCAGCCCGCGCTTGCGCACCGCCACGGTCGGCACCACGGGCACGCCAAGCGCGGTGGAGAGCGCAGCGGCGTCGAGCACCAGCCCATCACGTTCGGCAAGGTCGACCATGTTGAGCGCGACCACCACCGGGCGGCCGAGCGCAATCAGTTCCTGCGCGAAGACAAGGTGCTGTTCGAGGTTGGCGGCATCGACCACCACCACCAGCACTTCGGGCATGGCCTCGCCGCGAAAACGCCCCATCACGACCTCGCTGGTCACTTCCTCGTCGGGGCTGGCCGCGTCGAGAGAATAGGAGCCGGGCAGGTCGACCAGTTCGATCGGCTGGCCCGAGGGCAGCGTGGCACGGCCTGCCTTGCGTTCCACCGTGACGCCCGGATAGTTGGCGATCTTCTGGCGCGCGCCGGTCAGCGCGTTGAACAAGGCGGACTTGCCGGCATTGGGGTTGCCGACCAGGGCGATAACGGGAACCCGGCTCATGGGTGCTTCACCTGCATGGCGCGCGCATGGGCGCGACGAATTGCGATTGTGGTTCGGCCAAGAATGATGGCCATGGGGTCACTGCCGAAGAAAATGCCCCGGTGGGCCACGGCCACCCGCGCCCCTTCGTCGAGCCCAAGCGCACGCAGGCGCTTGGCTTCCTCGGGAGCGAGGGTCTCCCAGGCAACGGCAGTGATCTCGGCGCGGGCGCCGGGGGCGATCTGGTCAAGTGTCAGTTGCGTATCCACGAATGGTGCCGTGCCAGAAGCGCTCGGCTGTTGCAACTGATTGTCATTAAGACCGATCGAGATCAGCTTTGCGGATAGCGTAAGCGCCCGAGAAAGCGGACAATGTCGAAATGCTCTCTTTTGCTGGTGAGCTGCGCCTTGACCTTCTCAAACTTCATCACCCCGTCGATCCGCCGGTCGAGAAAGGCGTTGGTCTCGGCCTTGCCCTCGCTTTGGTCCTCTATGAACACGGCCAGCGTGGCGGCATAGATCGAGGCAAGGATCGCGCGCTTGGTATAGTGGTTGTAGTCGGTCGCGGTGTCACCGGCGAGTCGCCACATGGCGTCGGCGCTGCTCCAGCCGAGCTTCAGGGCACGAGGGGCATTGGTCGGCATGGCCTGAATAGCCAGCGCCCGCGAAAGCGCTTCCTCCAGCCCGGCGGCCTGATCGAGCCGGAACCGCACAAGCGCACCGATGCGGTCGCGAATCTTCATGTTGCCAAGCCGCCCATCGGCGAAATGCGCGCGCATGGCGGCATCGGTCGCGGCAACGAAGGCTTCGATCATCGTCATCGGGCCGCCCGCAAAGGCGAGCCGGGCGATTGCGGGATCGACGCCCTCGGCCTCGGCCGCGGCATCCACCGCTGCCTCGGTCCAGCCGTCGAACACCGCCGCCTGCGCCAGCGCCGGAGCCAGTGCAATGCGCACATCGGCCAGCGAACCGGCCTCTTCGAGCCTGTCAGCAACAGCGCCCATCAGAAGCTCGGACCATAGATGCGCCCATCATCGCCGTTACCATTCCCGGCGCTGTCGTGCTCCTCGATCAACATCAGCATCCGCTCGGCCCCGCGCTCGCTGGCATAGTCGCGCGCGCTGCGACCGGCATTGTCGGTCTTGTCAGGATTGGCATTGGCCTTCAGCAGGATCTCGACCAGTTCACCATTGCGCGACAGCACGGCGGAAATCAGCGGGGTCTGGCCGGTAAAGTCGGTCTCATCGACGCGCGCGCCGCCGGCGATCAGCGTTTCCACCCCTTCGAGGAAGTTCAGCCGAATCGCCAGCCCCAGCGGGGTCACGCCCTTCTTGTCGGCAATATTCGGGTTGGCGTTCTGTTGCAGCAGCCAGCCCGTCCACATGTTGTCGCGGCGCTGCACCGTGTAATGCAAGGCCGTTTCACCGGACGAAAGATCGCGCGCGTTGACCACGGTCGAGCCGGGCTCGTTGAGCATGGAGGTGGCGACATCGCCATCCTTGTCCTTCACCGCCTGAAGGAACTTGTAGCCATCGGAATAGAGTTGCGCCGAAGCGGGGACCGCGCCCAGCGCCAAGGCTGCAAGGGCTATGATAAATTTGCGAAAAGCGGGCTGTGCCACGCCGTCCTCCTGTTGCTGTACCAAGCTTCTGCGCAAAAGCCGCGCATTTCATGGCATCCGGCTCTTGCCTGTGGCGCGTTAGCAGAGCATGAACCCGCCGTCATGCCCACAAAACTTTCGGCACGCCCAGCCCCCAAGCGCCTGGCCCCTAAGTGCCGGGCCTCAAAACGCCTGGCTCCGGCCTTGCTCGCCCTCGCCGCCATGTTGCCGCTCGCTGCCTGCGACCCTGGCCAGCCGCCGCTCGAGCAGGGCGCGCTGTGGGGCTCCTCGATCGGGGGCGACTTCACGCTCGTCGACGAGACCGGCAAGACGGTCCACGCGTCGGACTATGACGGCAAGTGGAAGGTGGTCTATTTCGGCTATGCCTATTGCCCCGATGTCTGCCCGTTCGACATGCAGCGGCTCGGCCAGGGCCTGAAGCTGTATGCCGCCGAGCATCCCGATCTCGCGAAAGACCTGCAGCCGCTCTTCATCACCATCGACCCTGAGCGCGACACGCCCGAAGTGCTGGCCGAGTTCACCGCCAACTTCTCGCCCGATCTGATCGGCCTCACAGGCACGCCCGAGCAGGTGAAGGCCGCCGCCGATGCCTATTCGGTCTATTTCGCCAAGGGCGAGGTCAACGATAACGGCGGCTACATGATGGACCATTCCAACGCCGCCTACCTGATGGACCCTGAGGGCAATCCCGTCGCCCTGATGCCAGTCGACGTGAAGGATCAGGGGCAGGCAGTCGCCGCGGAACTGGCGAAATGGGTGCGCTGAGGGACCGCTTCTGGGAACTGCCGCTCGCCAGCCTCTCGCGTGACGAGTGGGAGGCGCTGTGTGATGGCTGTGGCCGCTGCTGCCTGCACAAGCTGGAAGACGAGGACTCAGGCGCGATCATCGAAACGAACGTCGCTTGCAAACTGCTCGATACCGGCACCGCGCGATGCAGCGACTATGCGCATCGCAAGGCCTTCGTGCCCGATTGCATGCGGCTGACGCCCAAGCTGGTGGCGCAGGTGCCATGGTTGCCCGAAAGCTGCGCCTACAAACGGCGCGCCGATAACCGGCCGATCCCGCAATGGCACCCGCTGCTGACCGGCAGCAGGGACGCCATGGTAGCATCTGGCGCAAGCGTTGCCGGGCGCTGCATCAGCGAGACCGATGCCGGGCCGATCGAGCATCATATCGTGGATTGGCCCGAAGAATGATCGACTGGCTGCGCAATCGTCCGGCTCACCCGCTCGACGATCCGCAGATCGAGATCGCCGGCCGTAGCCTTCCCCTCGCCATCCGCCGCCACAAGCAGGCGCGCCGCCTTACCATGCGGCTGGCGCGCGATGGCAGCGAGGTGCGCATCACCATGCCGACCTGGGCGCGCACCACAGATGCGCTAGCCTTCGCCCATGCCCGCCGTGACTGGATCGCGGCGCAGCTTACCAGGGCCGTCACTCCGGTGGCGGTGATCGACGGCAGCACCATCGCCTTTCGCGGCGACACGCTGCGAATCGCCTGGGACAAGACCTATCCGCGCAACCCCGTGCCCGACGATGGCGCGCTCTTGCTGGGCGGCCCGCCAGAGCGGATCGAAGCCCGCATCCAGCGCTGGCTAGAGGGCGAGGCGCTGCGGCTAGCAGGTGATGACCTCGCGTTCTATTGCGAGCGTGCGGACGAGGCGCTGCCGCAGCTCGGCCTGACGCGCGCGCGGCGACGGTGGGGCTCCTGCTCGGGCGACCGCCAGAACGGCCGCACGATCCGCATCAACTGGCGGCTGGCCATGGCGCCCGACTTCGTGCGCCGCTCGGTCGTCGCGCATGAGGTGGCGCACCTCGCCCACTTCGACCATTCGCCCGCCTTCCACGCGCATCTGGCCCGCCTGTTCGAAGGCGATGTCGCCGCCGCCGACCGCTGGCTGAAGGCCGAAGGGCCGAAACTTTACGCCGCTTTCGTCTGAGCGCGGGGGGGCACTGGCGGTCTTGCTGCAAAGGCCCTATCAAGGGCCGGCATGAAACGCTTTTTCCGTCGGATTTCGCCCAAGCACGCGGCGCAGGATTTCGCCAGCCAGTGGAGCGCCGAGACGCCCTACCGTTGGCACATTCTCGGCGTGGCGATGGCCCTGACCTTCGCCATCTTCATGCTGTTCATCCCCGATAGTGTGCGCATCGCCCCTGTCCCACCCGAGGTGGTCTATATCTCGACGCTCGACGAGAACCGCACCGATGCCGAGATCATCGCCTCGAACTGCGCCAATCAGAAGCTGAAGGACGAACTCGAAGCCCGGCTCGAACAGCAGGAGGAGGCGCGCAAGGAAGCCTATGCCGCACTTGGCCGGGCAACCTTTGTCGACGTCGATGAAATGCAGGCCGAGATCGAGGCTGAAAAGGCCGCCGCTGAGGCCGCTGCCAAGGCGGCGGGCGAAATCGGGCCGAGCGAGGAAGAGGTCGCCCAAAGCGTCGAGGAATACTGCGCGCGTGCAGCTGGCTGACGATGCGCGCTGGCTCGCCGCCGCCGCCGCGCTGGCCGAACGGGCGCGCCCTGCGGCCCGCCCCAATCCGGGCGTCGGCGCGCTGATCCTGCGCGATGGCCGCGTGGTCGGGCGCGGCTGGACGCAGGCGGGAGGCCGCCCTCATGCGGAGGCCGTTGCGCTTTCCGAAGCGGGTGATGAGGCGCGCGGGGCCACGCTATATGTGACGCTCGAACCCTGCGCCCATATCTCGGCCCGAGGGCCAGCCTGCGCCGATCTTATCGTGGCCTCCGGCGTCGCGCGGGTGGTGATCGGCATGGCCGACCCCGATCCACGCACCTGCGGCAAGGGTGCGGCACGCCTGCGCGAAGCGGGCATCGCAGTCACCGAGACGGACAGCAGCGCCGCTGCCATGCGGCTCGAAGGCCACGCCTGCGCGCTGGCTCTGGGTCGCCCGCATGTAACGCTCAAGCTCGCGCTCTCACTCGACGGCTGCATCGCCACCGCGCAGGGCGAGAGCCGCTGGATTACCGGAGCCGCCGCCCGCGCCCATTGCCACCGTGAACGTGCGCGATCCGATGCGATCCTGGTCGGCGGCGGGACCCTGCGCGCGGATAACCCTAGGCTCGACGTGCGCCTGCCGGGGTTGGAGGCCCGCTCCCCCGCACGCTGGGCGCTGACTTCGGGCGAAGTCCCCGCCGGATGGCAAAGGCTCTCCTCGCCTGCCGATATCTCTGACATGGCCGAAGTGCGCTACCTGTTCTTGGAGGGCGGCGCGGCGACGGCCGCGAGCTTCTTGCGCGCCGACCTTGTCGACCGACTGCTGATCTACCGCGCACCGATCCTTATCGGCGGTGGCCTCCCCGGCATCGGCGACATCGGCCTTGGCGCACTCGCCGATGCCCACGAACGCTGGCATGTCACCGAATCGCAGCAACTTGGCAGCGACCGGCTCGAAGTCTATGCCCGCGCCCGCAACGAAGGGATCTAAGCGAGCATGTTCACCGGCATCGTCACCGCCATCGGCACCATCCAGAGCGTGGAGCAACGCGGCGACCTGCGCGCCGTCATCGCCTGCCCGTTCGACCCGGCCACGGTCGACATCGGCGCCTCAATTGCCTGTTCGGGTGTCTGCCTCACCGTGGTCGCCAAGAGCGGTACAATTGGTTCAATGACCTTCGCGGTCGACATTTCGGGCGAAACCGTATCGCGCACCGCTTCTGGCATGTGGAGCGAGGGCGGCAAGCTCAACCTCGAACCCTCGCTGCGGCTGGGCGACGAACTGGGCGGCCACATCGTGACCGGCCATGTCGATGCGGTTGGCACGCTCACTGAGCTGCGCCCGGATGGCGATTCGACCCGCCTCACCATCTCCGCGCCCGCACAGCTTGCACCGTTCATCGCCGCGAAGGGTTCGATCACGGTCAACGGCGTATCGCTGACGGTCAACGAAGTGACTGACCAGAGCGACGGCTCGGTTCAGTTTGGACTGAATATCATCCCGCACACCGCCGAAGTCACCACGCTGGGCGACTTGCGGCAGGGCGATAGCGTCAATCTCGAGATCGACACCATCGCGCGCTACCTCCAGCGGATGCAGGCCTTGCGCGCGGGCGCGGGCGCTTAGCCCGCAACCGCCTCCAGCGCCTTCACGAAAGCACCAATGTTGCCGCTGGTCAGGCCCGCCACGTTGATGCGGCCCGAACCCGCCATGTAGACGCCATGATCGGTGCGCAGCGCGCCGATCTGCTCCTTGGTGAGCGGGAGCATGGCGAACATGCCCTTCTGCTCGCCCAGCGGAGTAAGGTCGACCGAGCCAGCCTTGCCAGCAGCGGCCAGCTGGCTGCGCACTTCACCAATGCGCGCACGCATCGAGGCCAGCTCTTCAAGCCACTGCTTGGTGAGCGCCTCGTCTTCGAGGATCAGGCGCACGGCGGCAGCGCCATGATCGGGCGGCATCGACCAGTTGGCGCGCGCCAGCGCACAGCCGTTCGACATGATGCGCACGGTGTCGTCAGCCGTCTTGCCGAGCGCGTAGAACGCACCGACACGGTCACGATAAAGGCCGAAGTTCTTGTCGCAGCTGTAGGCGATAAGCGCCTCGGGCACGCTGGCCATGACCTTGCGCAGGCCATAGGCGTCCTCGTCCATCCCATCGCCCAGGCCCTGATAGGCCAGGTCAACGATCGGCAGGATCTCACGCTCGACCAGCAGACCGACGATCTCGTCCCACTGTGCGGGCGTGTAGTCGATACCGGTCGGGTTGTGGCAGCACCCGTGCAGCAGGACCGCATCGCCCTTGCCCGCATTCTGCAGGGCCGTGCGCAGCGCATCCATGTTCGCGCTGCCGTCGGCTGCCTGGTGGTCGAAACCTTCGATGTCCATCGCGAGGTCGGCAAAGATCTGCGCGTGGTTGGGCCAGCTCGGCGTGCCCATCAGCACCTTGGCAACGCCCGCTTTCTTGGCGAGGCCCGCAGCGATGCGCACACCGCCGGTGCCGCCGGGGGTCTGCATGCCATCGATCCGGCCACCCATGTCGCCCGCTTCGCCAAACACGTGGGGGATGAGCGCCTTGACGAAGCCCATGTCGCCTTCGGGGCCGAGGTAGGCCTTGCTCGGCTGCTCCGAGACCAGCCGCTGCTCGGCGGCCTTGATCGCGCCGAACACGGGGGTCGCCCCGTCGCTGGTGCGATAGACACCCACGCCAAGGTCGATCTTGGTCGGCCGTGGGTCGGCGTCATAGAGCTTGATCAGCGCAAGCAGCGCGTCGGGCGGTTGTTGGTCGAGTCTGTCCAGCATAGTGGCCGCCCTTTGCCGCTCACCGCGGCTGAGGGCAAGGCCGTTTTGCGATCAGAACGGCAACCAGCGCTGCTTGTGGCTGAAGCGCATGTAGCCCGCGTTGATGCCAAGCCGCAGACCGGCGCCGACCCGGATGGGAATAAGCACGATATCGCCGCGCCGCAGGTAGCTGACGTTGAACCCGCCGACGAAGTAGGCCTGCCCCTCGCCTGCCGGAAAACGTTCGAACAGCTCTTCGCTGTCGTAGAGGTTGTAGACCAGCACGAAGGTGTTGGCCGCATTGGCCCCGGCATCGAGCCCGATCGAGGGGCCGGTCCAGTAGACCTGCTTATTACCTTCGATCTTGTGGTGCAGCGTGCCCGAACCATAGCGGACACCGACGATGAAGGCCCCGCCGCCTTCGCGCCCGACGATATAGCCGTTGGGCTGGCCCTGCTTGGCGAGGATATCCTCGATCAGCCGCGCAAGCCCCTCGGCCCCCTTGCCGAACAGGCCTTCGGCCGCTCCGATCAGGTCGTCCTCGGCATAGGTGTCCGGGTTGGCGGCAGCGGTGGTTGCCGGCACGGTCGTCGTAGCGCTCTCCTCGGGCAGGCTGTCATAGCGGCTCGACGGCAGGTCGAGCGAGGGACGCGGCGTGTCGGGCGATTCGGTGCTGCTGTCGTATTCGGGCGCGATCCAGCCATCGCCATTGTCGGCGGGGACTTGGTTGTCAGCGGGGACTGGCGGCGTGGTGGTTTCACCTTCGAGGTCGCCGTCTATCACCAGGTTCGGGTCGACCGTCTCGATCTGCTGCGCGCTGACCGGGGCCGCGACGAGCGCCAGGCTCGCGGCCACAAGGCCCGCCCAGCGGGTGACAATAGCGATGTTCATGGTGGCGCCCTCTTCAAATTGCGCGTGTATCTTCTGTGCCTCTCACAAGAATCCCCTGCGACTGAAGCGGCAATGAACGCGCGGTAGGGCGAGTCTCTTTTGCGGTGAACCGAATCGGCCCGACCGCTCTGGTGCCTGCCGCGCGGCCAATGCGAAAATTAGGTGCTGGACGCCCTTGAAGAGCGAGCAAGGCACGGTTATAGGCCCGGGCTTGCCGCTGGGTCCGGAGACGTGGGTGAGTGGCTGAAACCAGTTCCCTGCTAAGGAACCATACTCCTATCGGGGTATCGAGGGTTCGAATCCCTCCGTCTCCGCCACCGGCCTTTTCCCAGACAATCCCTTACAATCCTCAAACCCGCAGAAATGCGGCTTTTCTTCGTTTTTCGCCGTCCGCATGGCTCTGTGCGCGGATTCGCGGCCTGATTCCCATACGCGCCGCATTCCCGAGATCGGGTTCAGGGCGCCAATCATCAAATCGGGATGGAGACAGTATCCAAGATTCAGCTAGTCAGCTTCAAGTTCGCGCAGGCTGCGGCCTTGGGTTTCTCGTCCGGCCCATGCGATCATGCCTGCCGAGACCGCCGTGGGAAGCAAAAGCGACAATGATGCGCCCACCAATGTCGGCGCAAATCCTGCAAGCGCGGCCACCTGCACGGCCACGCCGCCGAACTTGCTGCTTCCTGCCACCAGCCCAGTCGCCCTGCCGCGCGTGCCGAGGGGGTAGTTTTCCGCTGTATAGGGAAGCAGGACTGCAATGGTCCCGTTGGTGCCCACGATCAAAACGGCAATGACCGCGACAAGCAACGGCTCCCAGCTCAGCAGTTCGGCGGGCAGCAGAGCGCCAAGCAGGCCCATCATGGTAAGGCAGACCGTGCCCACAAGCGTCCATTTGCTACTGCGCTTTGCATAGAAAAAAGCTGCCAGCAGGATTGTTGGGAAAGCGAGAAGCGATGACTTGGCAAGGATGCCGCTGGCAATCTCCGCGCTAAATCCGCGCGCCTGGAGGTCCGATGGCAACCATAGCAGCAAGCCGAAGTTGACGAAGCTCCAGCAAAGGGCCGCGATGGTAAGCGCCACCGTTATCCGGCGATGGTCTGCGCGGGACGGCGTATCTGCCGGAGGAAGCGCCGGCCTGGGCTTGAGAACCAGACCGAACTTGCGCTGCATGTCGGCCAATTCTCCAACCCTGTTGCGCTCGGCCAGAAACCGCGGTGTTTCGGGAATGAAGCGTGCGAGTGCAAGCAAGAGGAGACCGCTGGGAAAACCCTGCAGCCACAGCGCTCGCCAGCCGTAGATCGGCTCCAGCACGTAGGCGGCACCGCTTGCGGCGAGATAGCCACCCACCAAACCAGTTCCTCCCACAAGGACGAGCACCCAGCTGCGGTGGCGCGGCGGCATCACCTCTGCCAGCAAGGTATAGATCACAGGAAGCATCCCCCCAGCCGAAATCCCCATCAGGAAGCACATCACCAGGTTCCATGCGAATTCAGGCATCGCGCCGCAAACCGCGGTCGAGACGAACAGGATCGTCGACAACAGGATGGAAACCCGGCGGCCATAAATATCGGCCAGCCAGCCCCAGAGAAAGGACCCGATCGTCGTCCCGGTCAGTGCGACAAGTGGCAAGAGCGCCACTTGCGTCCGGTCAATCCCATATTCTGACGCCATGCCGGGCAGGACGAAGCCCAGTGTGGCCGGCTTCATCACGTCAATCACGAGGCCGAGGGTAAGAACTGCCAAAGTTGCCGCATGCCAGCGGTTGAGGGGGGTCGAGTCGGGTGCTTCGAAACTGGTTCCCGCATGATCGCCATGCGGTGCGCGCTTTTTCGGCAGTGCGCCATAACACGCCAGCAGGGCACCGATGACGATCAACGCCATTCCGAACCACATGCCCGTGTCCATCGGCATGCCGGCAAGGTGATTGCCCATTTCATGCGCCATCGCCAACATCGGCAAGTGCAGCAGCACGCCGATGCTGATTGCGATGCAACCCGCCCAGAAGAACAGGGCGCGCTCGCCCAGAATTGATTCCCATTGAGCCGACCTCATCAGCAGCGGCAACTATGGAAATCACTATTCGGTGGCAAGCAGTTGCAGCGAACGCCGCGATTATCTGGCGGGTTCCCATTTCCAGATTGGCAGATTTTCGCCTGTCTTAGACCAACAGGCGAAAGTCTGCTTCTGGCTTTATTCCGTTGAAAAAGTCGCCGCTGGCTGCGCTGGTTTAAGGTTCCGGATCGAGCGCGAGTGAGGCCGCTGCCTCTCTCAGGCGGTGGCGAGGCCCGGCATGGGCCGCATCTTGGCCAGTTTCCGGAGGTTCTGGGCTGCG
>DAICXZ010000020.1 GCA_027311945.1 Erythrobacter sp. | reverse complement strand
AGCAACAACCCGATCCCGAAGGTCCTGTGAAAGCGTTCGTGCCATCCATGCTGGCCTCCTGCCTCCAGCAGGAAGCTTGAATCAGAACCGCGACCGTAAGGGAATCCCTTTCGAGTCAGAACGTGTGGAAACCGCTCTAGTGTCACGCTCTCGTCGGCGGCTACAGTCACACGCGGGTGTACCGGCACGAGCGGCTTCAGCGTCAGTCCGGCATTGGCGATGGCGGCCTCGGCTGGCGAATCATCAGCAAGGCCGATGGCGGCGATCGCGCTGGCTGCGCCAAGGTCGGCGGCGTCAAGGCGGATCGGTCGGCCGTCGAGGAGGATGACCTTGGCCCCTGCCGCCGTGCCGTCGAGCGCTGCCGCCTCGGTGCCTCCGCGCCCGCGCAGCAGGCCCGACAGCCGCCAGACAGCGCCGCCGAGGCTCTCGGCATGGGCGAATTGCAGCAACTCCGCGCCCACGAGCAGCCGATTGCTGCCTGCCGCGAGGCTTTCGAGCGGGCGCGAGGCCAGTTCGAAATCCGGCGAGGTGAGCGTGATGTCGAAAGCCGCCGTCCGGTCGATGATCGCAGGATCGGCAGGCGGCAGTGGGGTCGTCAATGTGCCGACAATCGCGCGTTGCCGACCGGTCCCCCGGATCGGAGAGAGGCTGCCGCCATGATCGGCATAAAGCATGGCTCCGGTCCAGCCGCTGGTGGTCGAGCTGGCGGCGGCGATCACCTGCCGCTCGTCGCGCGAGCCAAGCCCGTCCCACGGCAGCTCGCTTGCCATCAGGAGGGTCGGCGTCGCCACCTCGTCGGGCGTTTCAAGGTTGCGACCGGGATCGCTGATCGCTGGAGGCAGGGCAGAGCCCGGCTCGCGCGTCAGTTCGAGTTCGATCCCCGTCTCGCGCCATTCCCAGCTTCCCACCCGCCACTTGCCGGGGCGACCGGGCACGGTGACAACGGCGCCGGGCGCAATCCGCTCGTCAAGCTCGGCCATGCGCCATTGCAGCCGGTCGCCCGCCACGCCTTCGCGTGTCGCCATGGCGTCGATCAGGTGCAGCGCGGTTCCGGCTTGCAGCGCGCCGGGAAAGTCGATGACGGCGTTCTGTCCGGCCTGCGCCCGTCCGCCCGTGCGCTGCAGGCCGGGCTGATAGTCGCGCGCGATGTCGTAGTATCGCAGGGCCGAGGGCACCTTGCTGTGATCAGTGCGGCGGGTAGCGAGCTGGCCATAGGCCCCGCCGAAGCTCTCGTTGGACGGGTCGACCACTGCTTCGGGCAGTATTGCCGCCGATGCAGAGGCAGGATCGCGCGGGCGGATCGACAGGGGGCCTGCGCCCACGTCGCACGATAGCGGATAGACCTGGTCAAGCAATTCGAGCGATGACAACACCGGCCCGCCTTCATCCGAAAAACCGCGCAGCCCCTCGAGACCGCGAGTGATCGCGGCATCGGCTTCCAGCGGCTCCAGCAGTTCGACCAGGCTTACTTCGCCTTCGTCGCTGGTGATCTCGAAGGCGAGCGTCGGGATGCGGTTGCCGAACTCGGCCAGTTGCAGGCTCTCGAACACGCAATAGGCAAGGCCCCGGAACGCGGGGCAAAGCGCGCCCTCGGTGCTGGCCAGCAGCGGATCGGGCGTCTGATCGCCATAGCCATGATGCACGCGTAGCACGCCGCCGACCTTGAGATCGCCCGCCGCCCCGCGCAGCAAGCGGCCGTCGGCCCAGATCCGGCCAAGGCTGGCAATCGGGCGGCTAGCCAGCGCCACCGCGAAGCTGCACGAATAGCTGAACGTCTTGACCGAAGGGCTGCTCTTGCCGCCCCCCGTGGTTTCGCTGGTTTCGACGAGGTCGGTCGCCCAGATCACGCTGCCCGCCGCGCGCATGGTGCCGAAATAGCGCGGGATCGGCGTGCCGTAGCTCGAACTGGTGACGACCAGCTCCTTGAGGCGCGGGCCTTCGCGTGCCGATGGCTTGAACACCGCGCGGTCGATCTGGTTGCCAAGCAGCGAACCGAGTGCGCCGCCGATCGGCCCGCCGAGCGCGGTGCCGACCGTGGTGAGGATAAGGGTGGCCATGGTCAGTCTCCGTTTGGGGCCAGCCGCCAGCTACAGTGCAGCGGCCATTCGGTGGGACGCGGGCCGTAGACGACCTTGCGCAGGCTAGCGTGCGCGTGAACGAGCGTGTCTCGCTCGCCCGCGATGGCGAGGTGCAGCTGCGAGGGCGAGGGGCGCAGGGCGAGCACGTCGCCGGGTTGGGGGGTGTCTGCCACGTCGCGCAGGCCTGCACGGTCGAGCACCGGCGCAAAGCCAGCGAGCGTGGTCTGGCGCAGCCGGTAGGGCGGCAGCGGCCCGGTTTCGCGGCCCACCGCGCGCAGGGCCAGCACCGCCAGCCCGACGCAATCGACTCCCTGTTCGCGACTCGTACCGCCGTGGCGGAAAGGTGTGCCCACCAGCGCGCGCGCCGCTTCGAGGAGCTGTTGCCCGATGGCCATCACGCGCCCCCCGTTCCGTAGCGGGTGAGCAGATCGTTGCCGGGCAGGAACGGCTCGCCGCGAAAGTTCGCCGCATTGCCGAAGCGCGCGGCGCAGGTGGCAATCGTGTGGTCGCACGATTCGACGACCAGCGCGCGATGCCCGGCGGCCAGCGCGGAATCGAGGTCGCGATCAAGCGTCAGGTCGGAACCCGTTGCGGCCATGATCCGCATCTCCACGCCCGCCTGCGGCCCATCGACCCAGCGCAGCCGACCGCCGACAATCGTGGTGGGCGCGGGCACCCCTGCAAAGGTAATCGCGGCGCTTTCTGCATCGACCGACACAACCCGCACCAGATGGGTGAAGCAGACCGGGCTAAGCCCGCAATCACGGTCGCAGAAGTGGGCGCGGCAGGTGGGACTGGTGCGCGGCACCAGATCGCGCTCGAACAGCGCCTTGGCCGATTGCAGGCTGGCCTCGAAACTCTCGCCGTTCTCCGAAATGCTGCCCACCCGCCCCGCGAACAGCGCCTTGTGCTCGTGGCTCTCCCAGTCGACCACGCCTACCTCGATGGTCGCTTCGTCATAGCGGCCCATCCTGAGGTCGGCGGGCGTGATCGCCCCGTGCGAGAGGATGCCCTCCATCTCCACCAGTTCGCTCGCCAGATCGGCCGAGCGTCGGATCGAGGAGGGGACCATACCGGGCGCGGCCAGATGGGTGATGCCCGAAAAGGCCAGGTCGCGGTTGTGGCTGGTAAAGCCGAGCACCACCCGTCGCGGCGCATGATCCGCCAGTAGGTTGCGACGGTTTCGAGCGGCTCGGCAAAGAAGATCCGGCTCATGTTGCCTCCCGAATCTCGATCAGCGGCACCGATGGCGCCTCACCCGCAGCGAAGTTGCTGGCCGAAATATCGAGCCGGTCCTCGGCGAAGCGGACGGGGACATCGAACAGGAAGCCTGCGCGCACTTCAGCGCCCTCAGGCGGCGGCTCGGACAGGGTGATCCAGCCGCCGTCGGCATAGGTCCAATCGCTCGTTTGGACGTAGTCGATGCTGATTGTGATCGAGGCCAAGCGCGGGCGGGTGATCGGGCGGACCTGCGGATCGACCCCAGAGCCATAGCTCTTCCTCAGCTGAAAACTTACCGTCTCGCCGTCGCCCAGGCCCAGCAACTGGTCGCCGGGGGCCGCCGTGCCGGTCTGGCTGTTGGAGCTGAAGTCGAACGGATCCGCGAGGCGGAAGCCGCGCGCCGCGCCGCGCCGGGCGCGGAAGAATTCGAGCAGCACGCCAAGCTCCGCCTCGGAGCGGATACCGGGGCCGACATCGTAGCGCAGGCGCGCATCGCTCCAGTGGCTGTTGCGCCGCTCGAAGCCCGATGCGGTGAGCGCCACCGAAGTGGAGAACTCGGGGCTGACGGCCAGGTCGGGGCCCGGAGCGAGCGGATAGAGAACGTCGTCGAAGGCTTGCATGGTATGGTCCTCGCTGGAGGGAAGGCGGGTGTATCCGTCGCGCGTGACCTGCGGCAGCGCCCAGACGAACAGGCGATCCACCCCCCGCGCGTGGGCCTCGTCGAGGCCCCGGTCGATGCGCTGCCAGTAGGTGTCCGCATCGGCGGCGTTGAGAACGAAGCCGGCCAGATAGTCCTGCACGTCGAGCGGATAGTGCAGCCGCGCCTGCACCGTATTGTAAGCCGCGCGGCGAGCACCCTCGCTGCCTGCGGTCAGCCAGTCGTAGTCCTCGACCTGAAGCCGGTCGTAGGCGGGCCAGGCCCATCCTTCGGGCAGGCTGGCGCGGCGCAGCTCGGGGCGGGCGGGGTCAAGCAGCGTGGGGGTGAAGACGAGCAGATAGACCGTCGCCTCGCCGCCCGCCGCGGTGCGCACATGGTCACGCAGTGCGGCGGTCGATGCGGCAAGGGTGGCTCCGGCCCAGTCGAGCAGGTCGAGCTGCGCGGCGTCGAGCGGGGCGGTCATGTCGGGAATTTCGGGGGCCGATCCGCGCGCAGCGATTACGGCGTCGTCGTAAAGGCAAATCTTGCCGTCGAAGGTGAGCCACCACCACGGCTCGCCGATCTGGAAGTGGACGGGCAGGCCCTCGGCCACCACCAGCGCCGTGAACGCCCCGGCAATCGCGCGCAGATAGGCCATCGCCGTATCGTTCGCTGGCGAAAGCAGGCTAGAGGGCGGGTCCCATCCGGTCAACGCGCGCGAGCCGTCATGAGCGCGCTGGCTCCATTCGGGCGGGCAGTGTTCGGCGAACAGCTCGTAAGACAGCGAGACAATCGGCTGGTAGTCGAGCCGCGCACACTCGGCGAGGAAGGCGCGGTGCCATGCCTCGCACGGCCCGCAAAGTTGCGCGGGCTCTGCCACCAGCAGCTCGCCGCCCAAGTGCTGGGCGAGCCGGTAGAAATGGCTCATCCCAACGTAGTGCACGATCGCCCCACGATAGCCGAGGCCGAGCACATTGCGCAGCAGCCGCGCGGGGGTGAGGTTGTAGCTGTCGTCGTACGCCGTCGCCATGCCGACATCGTGCGGCGGCACCAGCACGTCGCCCAGCTTGAGCATCGCGCGGTGGCCCTCGCAGGCGATGCCGGTCAGTTCGACCCAGCCATCGGCGCGCGCGGGGAGCAGCACGTGCTCATCGGGATCGTGGCCGGGCGGGACCAGCGAGACAAACATCCGGTCGATGTCGGAGGGATGGACAGCATCGCCATCGGCCAGCCAGCCTTCGCGCAGCTGGGAAAAGGGCAGCACGATGACGGCATCGTCGGGCGCGCCCTCGGCATAGTTCCACAGCCGCACATACCAGGTGCGCGCCGTGCCGCTGGCATCGCGGCCCTCGATGGTGAGCGTCGGGCCATGGACCTCATCGAGCGCCATCACCCCCGCCGAGCGCCAGCGAAAGCGCAAGCTGGTGTGCGTATAGTCACGGTCGGTGGCATAGGCGAGCAGGGGGTGATCGTAGCGATCCTCGCTCTCCCAGATCAGCCCGGCGAGTGCGTCGCGGTGGTGAAACTCGCAGTCGATCCGCAGGCCGTCGTGCGCGGTGCTGGTGAGGCTCGCCATTTCGGGGCGGGGGAAATCGACGGTCCAGAAGCGCGGATCGAACCGCTGGAGATAGTCGTAGTCCTGTCCGTTGCGCTTGTGCGCCAGCCAGTATGCCATGTGCTTGCCTCCCTCAGGCGCCGCGCAGCGCGCGGGCCACGGCGCTGGCGACCTGGCGCGACGAGCGACGCAGCATCACCGGGCTGTCGGTCCCGCGCGGAGCGGCCAGGTTGATCGACACGCGCACGTCCTTGCCGCGGCCTTGCCGGTCGAGCGTTTCGACGCGGCCCGCGGAGGTCGGCACGAACATCTCGGGGCCGCGCTCGCCCACGAGGAACGGCGTGCCCGGCGCAACCGGCCCGCCGGTGGCTCAGCCGGGCAAGCCCAGCAGCGAACCCAGCGTATTACCCAGCAGGTTGCCTAGTCCGCCGGTCGAGCCGCTTGACGTACTTCCACCGAGCAGCGCGCCTAGTCCATTCTGCACAGCGCTGGCGGCGATTTCGCTCATCGCGCTAAGAGCTACCTGCTTGAGGTCGTCGAAGCCGAGACTGCCGCGCCGGATCGCCCCAAGCAGCCCGCGCTCGAGCACCGATCCGGCCTTTTCGAACCCGCCGATCAGCGAGGTATCGACGCTCGATCGCATGGTTTCGATATCGGCGCGGAAATCGCCGGTGCTGGCGCGCACTTCCACCAGCAGGGGTTCGAGATCGTCATTCATGCCTGTCTTGCTCCAGCAATGCGGCGAGGTCGCCGCGCGTGATGCCCTGCGCCGGGCTGCCATCGTGGTTCGTGAAAATGCAGGAAAGTTCCGCTGGGGTTACTTGCCAGAACTCCTGCGGGTGCCAGCCAAGCGCGCGGCAGACCTCGCCGCACAGGCGCAGGGCACTGTCGGCGAGGCGCTCGCTCACATCCGCCCTTGCAGGATCTGGCGCAGGATCGTGCGCAAGGGTGCGGCAGCGGCGGCGAGGCCCATCGCCATCACCGCCTCGCCCACCTGTTCGCGGGTGACGTCGCCCTGCTCGGCAAGGCAATGCCAGAACAGCGCGGCGATCTCCGCCAGCCGCAGCTGGCCTTCGCCCGCCCGCTCGACCAGCGCGAACAGGGGGCCAAGCTCTTCTTCGGCCAGCACCAGTGCCTGGAAGCTGGGTCGCAGCAGGCGTGGTTTGCCCGCCACCACCAGTGTCGCTTCGCCGCGTGCGGGATTGTGACGAGCCTCACTCATGCCGGGACGACCGGGCCGGAGCTTTCGAGCTGCAGCGTGTAGTTGCGCTCGCCATTGAAATCGCCCGCATAGTCGAGCCGCTGGACAAGGAAGCGTCCGCGCAGTTTCTCGCCGTCCTCGAAGCTCAGCTCGTAGTCTTCGATGGTGCCCGCCAGCGCATGGGCGCGCACGGCGGCTTCCGCGCTCGAACCGAGGAAGATCCCCGCCGCGCTGACCGAAACCGAGCGCGTGCCCGCACCCGACAGCAGATCGCGCCAGCCGCCCGATTCCTTGTGTGTGACGACCACCGCGTCGCCGTTGATGGAAAGCTGCGTGGTGCGCAGCCCGGCGACGGTGGCATAGGCGGGCGGCGCTCCGCCGTCACCGATCTTGAGCAGGAAGGCAGAGCCTTTTTGGGCAGTCATGGGCATGGTCTCCGTGAATGAAATCAGGCTTCGAAGAGGCGAAAACGGTATTCGAGCAGCACCGCGCGCTTGAGGTTGGCGCGCTGTTCGGCGCGGCCGCGCAGGAACTGCGTCGAGACGAGGCGGAAGCTGCTGTGCGCGGCGGGCATGGCTTCGATTCGGTCGGCGACCAGCGCCGCCAGATCGGCGCTTTCGCCTGCCTCCTCGCCGCGCAGGTGCAGTTCGAGTGCGACGCGCACTTCGCGCCCGCGCCGGTCCTTCGCGTCGAAGCCGGAGGCATCGCCCGAGCCGATATATTGCAGGCTGCCGAAGGGGCGCACCGCGTCGCCCGCCATTGAAGTGGACGAGGCGAGGAAGCCGAGCGGCTGGTTGACGCCCGTGCCCGAGACGAAGGCAGAGCCCTCGGCGGCGGCAAACTCCATCGCGATCTCGCTGGCGAGCCAGCCTTCGAGGTCGAACCCGGCATCGTCGAGCATAGCCTGGCTGGCGGCCGGGTTGGCGTAAAGATCGCCCGACGGCGGGGCGACTTCGGCGAAGGTCGGGCTGGCGGTTTCGGGGCGATCGTCGCCCTCGCCGACCCAGCCCGAGGCGACCCCGCCGGTGGCGACCAGCTTGCGATATCCGGCGCTGCCGACCTGCACCACCTGCGCGATCTGGCGGATCGGCGAGATGTCCTTCAGTTCGCTTGCGATCATCGCGTCGATCTCGCGCGGCACGGCATAGCCACCGTCACCCGGCGTAAGGCCCGAGAGCGACTTCAGCTCGGTCTCGCGGCCCTGGCGCAGGTAGCCGGTGACGAAGCTCTTCACTTCGGGGCTTTCGGTCTTGGCCGCGCCATCGAGCGCGGGGCGCGAAGCGGCGCGGCTGACACGGTCGAGCCGGGCCTTCACCTCGTCGACATCCGAGCGGAGCACCTTGATCGCCTTTTCGGCCTCGTCCTGGCGCGAGACCAGATCGAAGCTTTGCGCGATCACTTCGGTTTCGATTTCCATATCCATAATAGCAACTTACCTTTCGGTTGGGGGGCACGACAAAACAGACCGCCCCCCTGAGTGGGGCCGGTCGAGGGGGGAGTGGGTTTTCAGGATGGGCGGTCCGGCCAATCGGTTGCACGGCAACCGCAAGGCCGACTGGCCGCCCGCAGTGATGCCGGCGTCAGCCGGCAGGAAGCGAGGATCTAGACAACAAAATGCACGCGCGCTCCGGGCTGGAGCGGCTGGGTCACGAGGCTCACCTCGAACAGGTCGATATCTTCAAGCACACGGCCATCGAGCGTCCGGCGATAGCCGCGCGCGCGGTAGCCGAAGCTGAGGCCGTTCACGCGCTTGCCCAGAAGCTCGCTCACAGCGCGGCTGTGCGGGTTGTCGAGCCGGGCGATCACGCGCAGGCCTTTGTCGTCCTCCTGCGCCAGATCGACCGTGCCGATCTGCTGGTCCGGCCGGTGCTGCCAGAACAGGGGGAGAGGCTCGCGCCGATCCGCCAGCGTGCGGGCAAAAGCGCCCTTGCGGATCGTGTCGCCTGCGCCATCGGCCACGTTGAACAGCGCGGCATAGCCTGCCAGCCGCACCATCAACGCAGCAGCCCGAAAGCGCCGAGGCGCACGGCAATGCCGATCAGGAGCAGCGCCAGCACCCCGCGCACGACCCATTCGACGGTCGCCTTCCAGGCGCTCGCCTTGGCGCTGCGCCAGGCGTCGAGCAGTTCGCGCAGCTCGTCGATGTCATCCTGTGCATGGTCGTCTTCCAGCCCGATGCGGGTGAGCACGCGGTCAGCGCCCAGCTCGCTTGCCTCCTCGACGATGGCGCGCATGGTCACGAGATCGGCACCGCTGGTCTGCGCCTGCGCGATGAGGGCTGCCAGCATGTCTTCACGGGTCATTTGCTATCTCCGTTCGTGTTTTGTTCGGGCAGGGGAGGGAGGCTGAGCATCGCGCGCTTTTCGGCGTCAGACAGGAAGTCGGCGTCAGTCACCTGCGCCCAGAGCGCCTCGCGGTCTTCGGACAGCGCGGGGATCCGGTCGAGATTCACCCCGAGGGTGAGGCCCGGGAACCAAGGTCGCATCCCCTCGGCGATCCCGCCCAAAATCTTCGCCGCGAGCGGCAGCAGCGTGAGCCGCCACAGCGCGCGGTTGGCCTCCTTGTAGTTCGCATAGGTGTTGTCACCCGGCAGCCCGAGCAGCATCGGCGGCACCCCGAAGGCGAGCGCAATGTCGCGCGCGGCGGCGGCCTTCAGCTCGGCAAAGTCCATGTCGGCGGGCGACAGCGACAGGCTCTGCCACTTGAGCCCGCCTTCCAGCAGCATCGGACGGCCCGCATTGCCGCCGCCCTGATAGGCTGCGGCCAGTTCCTCCTTCAGCCGGCCGAACTGCTCGGCGGTGAGCGTGGAGGCCTCGCCCGTATCGTAGACCAGCGCGCCGGAGGGCCGCGCGGCGTTTTCGAGCAGCGCACGGTTCCAGGTCGCAGCGGCATTGTGGATCGCGACCGATTGTTCGGCAGCGGCCAGACAGCCCGCACCGTAGTGATCGTCAGTGGGATGAAAGGTCTTGAGGTGGATGAGATAGGGCCAGCCGTCCTCGTCCTCCAGCGGCAGGTCGACCTTGCTGTCGCCAACGGTGTAGCGATAGGCGGTGGGCCACCCGTCAGCGCCGGGAATCACGCTCATGCGTTCGGGCCGCATGGCGAAAAGCTCGCTTGGCTTGCCCGAGGAATCGCGGGCAATCTGCACGTAGCCGTTGCCGTTAAGCAGCAGGTGCGCGGCGAGCGTTTCGAGCAACGACTGCCCCGCGCTGGTGGAACGCACGAGCGCAAGCGCAGCGGGATCGGCCTCGGCCAACGGTACACTGCCGACGCCCTCGGTGACGATCCGCACCGCGCGCTGGGCGACCGGGTTCTCGATATAGCCGCGCCTGATCGAGGCAGTGTAATCGAAGCGAGGCCGTTCGGCGGTTTCGCCGTAGGCGAGCGCCCATGGCGAAGTGTAACGGTGTGCCAAAGGCACGCGAGCCCCGTCCCCGCCCTTGAAGGCGGAGCGGAGCGTGTCGATGAAGGACATGCTCTTCCTTTCGAAGTTTTTTGGTCGGGACTACCGCTTGCTCCGCCCGCGTGAATGACGGAAACAGCATAAATGTTTGGTCGTCTTATCTTGTTGCTTGGCCCACTGCTGAGCCTTTCAAGCTGTTCATATGTCTATGAAGTTCGAGCGACCTTGGTTGATGGGGCGCTCGTATTCGCAAGCGATAAGGATTGGTTTCGCGAGCGGTGTGTTCGTGTGGTCGAGGTCGTCGCCACCTCGCGCGAGAAGCCCCCCGAAGCCGCGCCGGGAGATGACCTCTCGCGTGTTTCGTATGGAACATATTGGCGCAACCTTGTGGGCTATCATTGCAAGAACAGGTTTCCAGTGGCGTACGGCAAACCGCTTGTGGGCGAGCCTTTGGATGCTGATCGACAGACAGGATTGGTCTCTCCCAAGCCTTTGCGTGCTGGTGTCGAATACGAAGTGCACACCGTCTCAGGCGCAGCCGGATATGGCGGAGGGAGATTTGTTATCAAACCTGACGGCTCTGTCGCAAATATCGTGCGTTAGCTTTTTCTCTTCTCACATCCGCTGCACTCGTGGATTGGATCGTAGCCCAAGCATCAATTCACTAAGCGCCCACACCAGCGCATCGGCCCGGTCAGGCGACCGTCCCGGCCCTTCGTAAGTCCCGCCCGCCAGCAGCCCGCACAACTGGTCCTCCAGCGCGGCGAACTGGCCGATGTGCTGCACCCGTCCCGCTTCGTACAAAGCCGCAATCGGCTCGGCCCGCGCGGCCTTGCCTCGGCTGGCATGGACCAGCTTGACCGGCATCGCGCAGTCCGCCGCGCGCAGAACACTCTGCACCATGTCGCCGCCCTGATTGGCCTCGGCTATCACGCGGTCGGCGCGCCAGATGCGCACGGCCTCGGCCACCGCTGAGGCCCAGCGCTCGGGCGTTGCGCCGCCGACAGAATGGTCGGCCAGCACTTGGCCCATGCCCTCAGGCGTCACCCCGCAGACGATAATCCCGCACTCGTCGCCGCGCGCCGAGGCGGGCGGGTCGACGCCGACCACGATCCGCGAAAGCCCCTCACCCATGGGGGAGGGGTTGGGGAGGGGGGCTTCGGCTTCGCCCAGCCCGAGCGCCGAACCCCCACCCCCCGGCCCCCTCCCCTCATGGGGAGGGGGAGTCTGGCGGCATCGCTCCAGCAATGCCCGCGTCCATAGCGCGCCTTCGACCTCGCGCAGCATTTCGCCGTCCAGCTCCTGCCGCCCCAGCGACGAGCCGCCGAACTGGCTCAGCATCGCTTCGTAATAGGCGGTGGGCAGCACGCCTGCATTGTCCGCCGTGCGCCCACGTGCCAGCGCCACGCTGCCGTCGCCGCGCTCGGCCTCGGCCAGCAGGCGCTGCATCAGCGGCACCGGGCGCGGGGTGCTGGTGGCGAGAATGCGTGGGTGCTCGCCCAATCGCATCCCCAGTTGCAGGTTGTCCCAGCAATCCATCGCGCGGCCCCCGGCATTGTCCCACTTGGCAATCTCGTCACACCAGGCATGGGTATGTTGCGGGCCGCGCAAGCTCTCCGGCTCGCCCGCCGAATAGAGGAAGGCCTGCGCGCCGTTGGGCCAGGTCAGCCGTTTCAGCGACGGTTCGAAATCGGGCACCAGCGCGCGCGGCGAGGCGGCCAGAATACCGCTCTCGCCCTCGACCATCACGGCGCGCACCTCAGCGAGGCTCGCGCCGACCAAAGCGATGCGCGCATCGCCATCGTGGCGCGCGACATTGCGCACCCATTCGGCGCCCGCGCGGGTCTTGCCGAAGCCACGTCCGGCGCAGATCAGCCAGATCCGCCATGCGCCCGGCGGCGGCAATTGTTCATCACGGCCCCAGACCTCCCAGTGCCAAGAGCCCAGTGCCGAGCGTTCGTGGGCGAGCAGCGTCTTGTCGAGCGCCAGCCGCCGGTGTTTTCCATCCTCGCCGCCCGCGCGGAACCAACGGCCACGGCTGTCTCGCGGCCGCTTACTTGCCATCGCGCGGCCCGCTCTGGTGCTTGGCTTCGAGCTCGGCGGCGCGCTCTTCGCGGGCGCGCTGGGCGTCGATCTTGGCGTTGATCTCGCGCATTGTGATCACCTCGTCCTGCAGGGTCTGGCGGCCTTTCTCGCGGGCCACGCTTTCGCGGTGGGCGAGCAGGCAGCGAAAGGCGGTGCCGATGTCGTACTTGCGCTTGTTGCCGTCCTCGTCGACGTCCTCCAGCCGCCCTTCGCGCAGGCGGGCGAGCAGATCCATTTCGAGGCTGTCGTATCCTTCCGCCAGCGCCGCATACCAGCGGGCGGCGAACTCGGCGCTTTCGCGGCGGCGCTTGTAAACCAGCGACTGGCTGACCCCGGCGGCCACGGTTGCGGCCTTTACGTTGGAGGTTTCCGCCAGTTCGTTGATGAAGGTGGTCTCCCAGTTGCGTTTGGCCATGAAGCAAAATCCCGTCGTTGGCGGCGAGCATCAAAAAAGGCGGCACCCCGTGGTGGGGACCGCCTCTTGCCGACTCGCTCTATCGCGATGTTGTCCTTTGCTAACCTAAGAGCGTTACGATGTCAATAGAAAAGTGCCATATAGGTTATTTTGTGCCGCTTGCTCTGGCTGTCTCGCTCGCCTAATCGCGCAAGGACCACGCGGTTCGGGACCGGAAAACCAGATGATTACAAAGCTGCTACAGTCGCTTTACGACTGGACGATGGACAAGGCCAAGCACCGCCACGCGCAAGGCTGGCTGGCGTTCTTTGCGTTCGTCGAATCGAGTTTCTTCCCGATCCCGCCGCATCCGCTGCTGGGGCTGATATGTCTGGCCGAGCCGAAGAAGGCGATCCGCTTTGCCGCGATCTGCACCATCTTTTCGGTGCTCGGCGGCATGGCGGGCTATGCCATCGGCTATTTCCTTTATGAGGCGATAGGCGATTGGTTGATCGCGGCCTTGGGGCTATCCGAGGCATTCCCCAAGGCCGCCTGCTACCTGCGCGAGAACGACTGGCAGGCGATCGTGATCGCGGGCACCACGCCAGTGCCGTTCAAGCTGCTGACGATCACCGCCGGGTTCATTTCGATGAATTTCGGCACCTTCGTGGTCGCCTCGATAGTCGGGCGCGGCATGGTGTTCATGGCCGTGGGCGTGCTGTTCCGGGTGTTCGGCGCACCGATCAAGGCCTTCATCGACAAGTACCTCGCCTGGTTGACCGGCCTGTTCGTGGTGCTGCTGATCGGCGGCTTCGTGCTGATCGCGCAGGTCGGCCATGCCGATGGCAAGGCCGATCCGACCGACGTCTGCGCGAATGTGACGAGCCTCGACCAGCTCTGACCGATCAGTTCGTCAGGCTGGCTTCAAGCGTGATTTCGGCCTTGAGCAGCTTGGAAATCGGGCAGCCCACTTTGGCCTCGTTGGCGATGCGGTGAAACACCGGCTCGTCGATGCCGGGTACGCTGGCCTTGGTGACGAGATCCGAGCGCGTGACCGCGAACCCGTCACCGTCCTTCTCCAGCTTGACCTTGGCTTCGGTTTGGATGGTGCCATCCTCGAAGCCTTCCTTGGCGAGGGCAAAGCTCAGCGCCATGGTGAAGCAGCTCGCATGGGCGGCAGCGATCAGCTCTTCCGGGTTCGTGCCGGGTTCATCCTCGAAGCGGGTGGAAAAGCCGTAGGGCTGCTCGCTCAGCGCGCCCGAGCCGGTCGAAACGTGGCCCTTGCCGCTCTTGCCAAGGCCTTCGTAGCGGGCGCTGCCGGTGTTGGTGGTCATGTCGTGGTTCTCCTTTGATTGGGAGACGCACGACATGGCTCAGACGTTCCTTAGTAGACGGTGGGGCCTCAGATAATCCCTACGGCCTTGCCAGCGCGCTCGAACATGCCGAGGATCGTCTCGACCTCTTCGCTCGAGTGTTCGGCGCACAGCGAGCAGCGCAGCAGCGTCATGTTCGCAGGCGTTGCCGGGGGCCTGGCGAGGTTAACGTAAAGCCCTTCGTGCAGCAGCGCCTCCCACATGGATGCGCCCTTCTGCAGATCAGGCATGATCACCGCCACGATGGCGCTTTGCGGCTCGCGGGTGCCGAGCGTGAAGCCCATCGCGGTGAGCCCGGAGTGCAACCGGCGGGAGTTTTCCCACAGGTGAGCGCGCTTGTTGCCCGCGTGCATCAGCTTGCGCACCGAAGTCGCCGCGGTCGCCACCACCGAAGGCGGCAGGCTGGCGGTGAACACATAGGGACGGCACACCAGCCGCATGATCTCGAACTTGGGGTGGTTGGAGACGCAGAAGCCGCCCACCGTGCCGACCGACTTCGAGAAGGTGCCGATCACGAAATCGACATCGTCCAGCACGCCCAGTTCTTCGGCCACGCCGCGGCCATGTTCGCCGATGAAGCCCATCGAGTGGGCCTCGTCGACCAGCACCATCGCGCCATACTTCTTGGCAATCGCGACCATTTCTTTCAGCGGCGCCACATCGCCCAGCATCGAATAGACGCCTTCGAGCACCACCAGAATGCCCGCGCCCGCAGGGATGCGCTTGAGGCGCTTTTCCATCGCCTCGATATCGTTGTGCTTGAACGGCACGACCTCGGCCTTGCCCATCGCGCAGCCGTCCCAGATGGAGGCGTGGCTGTCGATGTCGAGCACGATGTAATCGCCCTTGCCGGCGATGGTGGAGATGATCCCGAGGTTGGCCTGGTAGCCGGTCGAGAACACCATGGCATGATCCATGCCGTAGAACTCGCGCAGCGCGTCCTCCACCTCGCGGTGGCCCTGATAGGTGCCGTTGAGCACGCGGCTGCCAGTGGTGCCCGCTCCGAACTCGTCAAGCGCCTCCTTGCCCGCCGCGATCACGTCGGGGTCGAAGGTCATGCCCATGTAGTTGTAGGTGCCGAGCAGGATGGTGTCGCGCCCGTTGCAGATCGCGCGGGTGGGCGAGAGCACCTTCTCCATCACCAGCGAAAACGGGTCTTCCACCCCGCTGGCGAGCAGGTTTTCGCGAATCTGGATGATTTCGTCGAACTTGTCGAACAGGTCCGGCGCGGCGGCGGTCATGGTCTCGCTCATCGGGCCGCTCACTTGCCCTGCATGCCGGTGACGGCGTCGACCAGCTGGCCGTAGGTCTCGATTTCGGCCTGCTGGTTCATCGAGATGATGATGTCGAACTCGTCCTCGATCGCGGCGACGAAGTCCATCACCGTCAGGCTGTCGAACTCGAGATCGCCGGCAAAGCTGGTGCTGTCGTTGATCTCCACCGACTTCTTGTTGAACGGCTCGATGATGGTGCGAATCCGGCTGTCGACTTCGGCACGGTCCATGAAAAGGTCCTATCTGCTGTTACGCGCGGGCGCATGGCCCCAATGGTGCCGGGCAAAGCCCGAGCGCGGGTGCTTGTCAAGGCGGCGCGGCTTGCGGGCCCCGGCTAGTTCGTGCCTACCAGGCCCTTAACCGCGGCCATGAACGGCCCGATGCTGACCGGTTTGGAAAGATATCCCTCCGCGCCGGAAAGCCGGATGCGTTCCTCGTCGCCCTTGCCGGCATAGGCGGTGACCGCCAGCACGGGCACGTCCGACAGCGCGCTGTCGCCCTTAAGATGCGCGATCAGATCGAGGCCCGATACGTCCTGCAGCTGGATGTCCATCACCACCAGATTGGGCTCGAACGCGCGGGCGCGGGCGATGGCTTCCTTGCCATCGGCGACGGGCTCGACCGAAAAGCCGCCCGCGCGCAACACGTCGCAGAACAGCTTGCGGTTGAGATCGTTGTCCTCGACAACAAGGATCCGTTTTGACATTGCAGGCCCCTTGGTGGCCTGAGTTTCGCCAGGCCTTTATGGCTTCTCTCTACCCCTCTTGTGGAAAAGTGACAATTCCTAAGGACTCATCAACCATGAAGGCCGACCGGGCCACGCTCGCGCTGGCAGCGCTCGGCTGGATTCTGGGCGATAGCGAGCGCGCCGAGCGCTTCCTCGCCCTTACCGGATTGACGCCCGACCGCCTGCGCGGCGCCATTGCCGACAGCGCCACCCATCAGGCCGTGTTCGATTTTCTCGCCGCGCACGAACCCGATCTCGTTTCCGCGGCCGATGCGCTCGGCGTTGCGCCGCAAGCACTGGTCCACCACAGGAGCCTGCCCGAATGACCCGTCCGCTCATCGTCACCGATTGCGACGAGGTGCTGCTGCACATGGTCCGCCACTTTCGCGACTGGCTCGATGTCGAGCATCAGGTCGCGCTGGAGCTGGAGACGCACGCCTTTGCCAAGGCCATGCGCCGCCACGGCGAGACCGAGCCGCTGGGCGAAGAGGAAATGTGGCGCTTGCTGGGCCTGTTCTTCGACACCCAGATGGATAGCCAGGAGCCGATTGCCGGGGCGGTCGAGGCGATAAACACCTTGCAGGAGCACTCCGACGTGGTCGTGCTCACCAACCTTGTCGATACGCGCAACGAGGCGCGTGTGCGCCAGCTGCGGCGGCTGGGGATCGAGGCGCGCGTATTCACCAATCAGGGGCCGAAAGGCGGCGCATTGAACGCCATCGTCGAGCAATACAGCCCGAGCGTTGCGGTCTTCATCGACGATATCGCCAGCCATCACCAGTCGGCCGCCGAGCACGCGCCGCAGGTGCGCCGCTTGCACTTTTGCGGCGAACCGGCAATCGCGCCGCACGTGCCCTGCGCGCACGTTGCCGGGTCCGCCCACGCGCGCATCGACACCTGGGCCGAGGCCCTGCCGTGGATAAACGACCAATTGGAGAACGCATCATCATGACTATCGCTGCCCGTCTTGCGGAACTGGGGATCACGCTGCCGGTCGCGGCTGCACCCGTCGCCGCCTATGTGCCGGTGGTGGTGAGCGGCAATATCGCCCATGTCTCGGGCCAGCTGCCTTTCATCGACGGCAAGCTCGTCACCGGTCGGCTGGGCGATGATGTGTCGCTCGAACAGGGCGCTGCGGCGGCGCGCGCCTGCGCGCTGATGATCCTGGCGCAGGTGGAAGCTGCGGGCATTTCACTCGACCGGGTGAGCCGCGTGGTCAAGCTTGGCGCGTTCATCAATTCGACTGCCGACTTCACCGACCAGCCCAAGGTCGCAAACGGCGCTTCCGAGCTGATGGCAGAGGTGTTCGGCGAACTCGGCAAGCACGCACGCGCGGCGGTCGGCGTACCGGCGCTGCCGCTCGGTGCGGCGGTCGAGGTCGATGCGGTGATCGAGCTGGCGGCAGACTGAGCGGGGCCGCGATGGAGCAAGTGGCAAAGGACTGCGGCTGGATCGACCGCCATGCCTATGCCCATCGCGGGCTGCACGGTGCTGGGCGTCCGGAAAACTCGCTGGCTGCCTTCGCGGCGGCGATCGAGGCCGGGCTCGGCATCGAGTGCGATCTGCGCAAGGCCGCCGATGGGCGCGCCATGGTGTTCCATGATGCTGACCTCTCGCGCCTGACCGAGGCGAGCGACCTTCTGGCAGACCGCAATGTGGCCGAGCTGACCGCGCTCACCCTGCGCGGCAGCAGCGAGAAAATCCCCACCCTGCGCGATATGCTCATGCTGGTCGGCGGGCGGGTGCCGCTGCTGCTGGAACTCAAGACCGAGCGTGACCGCCCGGTGGGCCCGCTGTGCCGGGCCGTGCGGCGCGATTGCGAGGGTTATCGCGGCGAGCTGGCGGTGATGAGCTTCGATCCGCGCGTGGCGCGCTGGTTCACCAAGCATGGCTCGTCGTTCCCCCTGGGGCTGGTTGTGACCGAAGAAGGCCGCCCCACGCTGATGGCACAGATCAAGCGGCGGCTGGCGGTAGAGCTGGCGAAACCCGATTTCCTCGCGCTTGATGTGCGCGATTTGCCGAGTGGCCTGTCGCGCCGCCAGATTGCCCGCAAGGCGCCGTTGGTGAGCTGGACCGTCGACAGCGCCGCAGCGCTCGAAACAGCGCTGGAGGCGGGGGCCATGCCCATTCTGGAGGGCGCAGGGGTGGAAGCCTTCCAGACGCGTACCTAAATCGCAGGGCATGACGAGTGGCAAGATAAGCGCAGCAATCCGGCCCTCGGTGGGGGCGATACCGGCGGCAGAGTGGAATGCGCTGGCGGGCAGCGACAACCCCTTCGTCAGCCACGAGTTTCTCACTGCGCTGGAGGATTCGGGTAGCGTCGGGCCGGGCACCGGCTGGCAAAGCGCGCCAATCGTGCTGGAAGACGAGAATGGCGCGCTGTTGGGGGCGATGCCGTCGTACCTCAAGGAACACAGCCAGGGCGAATATGTGTTCGACCATGGCTGGGCCGATGCCTGGATGCGGGCAGGCGGCGAATACTATCCCAAGCTCCAGATCAGCGTGCCGTTCACGCCTGCCACCGGCCCGCGCCTGCTGCTGCGCGATCCGGCGCTGGCGGGTCCCTTGTTGCGCTCGGCGGCGCGGCTGGTGGAGATCAACGGCTGGTCGAGCGCGCACGCGACCTTCGTGGAACCGGCACAGGCCGAGTTGTTCGAGGAACAGGGCTGGCTGCGGCGAGAGGACATCCAGTTTCACTGGACCAATCGCGGCTATGCCAGTTTTGACGATTTTCTGGGCGAACTGTCGTCGCGCAAGCGCAAGACCCTGCGCAAGGAGCGCGCGGCGGCCAACGAGGGGATCACCGTCAGCGCGCTGCGCGGCGATGCCATCCGGCCCGAGCATTGGGATCTGTTCTGGCTGTTCTATCAGGATACCGGCGCGCGCAAATGGGGCACCCCCTATCTCACCCGCGAGGCCTTCGATCTGATGGGCGAACGGCTGGGCGAGCGCATCGTGCTGTTGCTGGCGCACAACGAGGCGGGCGATCCCGTTGCAGGAGCGCTCAATTTCATCGGGGAAAGCGCGCTATACGGGCGCTACTGGGGCTGTCTGGTCGACAAGCCGTTCCTGCATTTCGAGCTGTGTTACTATCGCGCTATCGAGCTGGCGATCGAACTGGGCCTCGACCGGGTCGAGGCGGGGGCCCAAGGCGGGCACAAGCTGGCGCGGGGCTACGAGCCGGTGGCGACCACCTCGTTTCACTACATCGCGCATCCCGACTTTCGCCGGGCGGTTTCCGAATTTGTCGAGGCCGAACGGCAAGGCATCGCGCTCGACCAGTTGCGGCTGGGGGAAATGACCCCGTTCAGGAAAGGCTGATCAGGCGACCTTGCGGAAATCGGCGCGCAGCCATTCGCGTGCCCGGCGCTGCGCCTCGGCCACTTCGCGCGCGGTCATTTCATCGGCGACATCGGCGCGGCACTGACAGGCCTCCTCGTGACCGCCGGCGGCGGCGAGATTGAACCACTTGTGCGCTTCGATCAGTTCGCAATCGACGCCGTGGCTGCCGGTTGAGAAGGCCACGCCGAGGCTGAAATAGGCATCGATATCCCCCTGCGCCGCATCGGCCAGGCATTGCGCCACCATCATGTCGGCACCGCTGACGTCGGCGGGTGTGATCCCCGCAAACATCTGTTGTCTCGCAAGTTCCATTGTTCGTCCCCATGCAATCCGGGAACCCAATCCCGGAACCCATAGGGCGAACGTCCTACATTCATGGTCAATATTTGGTTAATGCAGCGAGAGCATTTTTGCGGTTCATTGCTGAACAGATCGGGACAGCATCAACTTGCGGCTTGTCTGCCTCGGGTGCGGCCACTATAGGCGCGCCGCAGCGACAGCCCATGGAGTTTGGCGTTACAGAGACCTGTACGAACAGGTCCGGCCCGATTGATCCGCAGGATGGGCGGTCCTTAATACTGGGTGCGGAGCAACGTAATCATGGCGTCTGTCACGGGCGACGACATCGACGTTCTCAACAAGGCCAAGCGAGCCTTGCCGCGCGACTATGCGCCGGACGAGAACGAAGAATACATGTCGGACAAGCAGCTGAATTATTTCCGGGTACTGTTGCTCGAATGGAAGCGTTCGATCCTCGAAGCGTCGGTAGGCACGCTGCAAAACCTGCAGGATGGCCCGATCCGGGAGCCCGATCTCAACGATCGTGCTTCCAGTGAAACCGACTGGGGCATCGAACTGCGTACACGCGATCGGCAGCGCAAGCTGATCTCCAAGATCGATGCCGCGCTGCGCCGGATCGATCAGGGCGAATATGGCTATTGCGAGGTGACTGGCGACCCCATCGGGATCAATCGCCTGATCGCCCGGCCCATCGCCACGATGACGGTGGAAGCACAGGAAGCGCACGAGCGGCGTGAAAAGATTTCGCGCGACGACTGACCCATTCCGGGACATGTTTTTCGCGCGTGGGGTCTGATTAACCTCTCGTTAGGGGTGTGAGGACAAGCTCGCTGGCGTTCGCAGCAATCAGGCACGCCAACGCAAGTATATCGGGCGAGGGTGGCATAATAAGGACGCATTCGGGCGATGAGCAATGTCGAAACCCGTCAGGTCGATCGCGACAGCCTGTTCCTCTTGGCACAGCTGCGCGTTGATGGCGTCGACCAACCCAACCGCGTGAAGGTCCGGAACCTTTCGACCGGCGGCATGATGGCCGAGGGCGAGGTTGCAGTCGGCCGCGGCGCCCCGGTTGAAGTCGATCTGCGCAATATCGGCTGGGTCAAGGGCACCGTTGCCTGGCGCCAGGACAATCGCTTCGGCATCGCCTTTGTCGACGAGATCGACCCCAAGCAGGTGCGTGAACCGCTTGGCACCACTGCTCCGGCCGAAACTGGTCGAGCCGCGCGCGGGGAACAGTTCCGCAAGATCTGACCTGCTCCCCGGCCCGGATCATTCTCACCTTACCATTGAAGCCTTCGCACAGGCTGCGTAATCCAGCCTTCATGCTGGCTCCTCTCCTCCCGTTCCACCATCGCCGAGTGCTTCGTGCGCTGACCTGCGCGCTCGCCTTGTCGGTGGCTGGCTGCGGACAAGGGTCCGATGGCGAGTTTACCGTGGCCTGGATCGGCGATGAGGAAGATTTGCTCGCCGAAGGGTTGCGCCTGTCGAGCGGCGGACAGCTGGTGCGCGCGGCAACCGAATCGGGCCTTGTCGCGCTCGATGCGCGCGGCGAGGTGGTCCCCTCGCTGGCCGAACGCTGGATCGTCACCGATGACGGGCTCAGCTTCATTTTCCGCCTGCGCGAGGACGAGTGGGCCGACGGCAGCGAGATGAGCGCGCAATCGGTGCGCGATGCGCTGCGGCGCAACCTCAGGGCGCTCAGGGGCACGTCGCTGGGGCTCGACCTGTCCCCCATCGACGAAATCCGCGCGATGACCGGGCGTGTGGTTGAAATCCGCCTCACCACGCCGGTGCCGGAACTGCTGACCCTGCTCGCGCAGCCCGAGCTCGCGCTGAGCGAAGAGGGGGCGGGGCCGATGACGATGGAGCGGATCGAAGCTCCGGAGGTGAGCGGAGAGGAACCGTCAGCTCCCAAATTGCTGTTCCGGTTCAAGCCACCGGCTGATCGCGGCCTGCCCGATATGCCCGAATGGCAGGAAGGGGTGCGCGATCTGCTGTTCGTGCCGACGTCAGCACCAAGCGCGCTGACGATGTTCGACGATGGCGATGCCAGCATTGTGCTGGGAGGGCGGATCGATAACCTGCCGCTGGTCGATATCGGCCCGCTGTCGCGCGGCACCTTGCAGATCGACCCGGCGATCGGGCTGTTCGGCCTGCGCGTGCGCGAAGCGAAGGGGCTGCTCGAGGAACCGGCCTTGCGGGAAGCGGTCGCCATGGCGCTTGACCGGCCCGCAGTCATGGCGCCCTTCAGCGTTGGCGGCTGGGCGTCGAGCACACGCATGGTCGCCCCCGACTTGCCCGGAGACCCCGGCCTGGTGGGCGAGCGCTGGGCCGATCAGTCGCTTGAACAGCGCCGCGAAACCGCGCGTGCCCGCGTGCAACAATACCTCGCCCGGCAGGGCGGCGAAACGCCCGGCCCTGCCCGCCTTACTCTGGCGATAGACGAAGGACCGGGGCTGGACATGCTGCTGCAAGGTCTTGCCGAGCAGCTGGCCACCATCAACGTGCGGCTCGAACGCGCGGCCGATCCGGCTGCGGCCGATCTGATGCTGGTCGACCGGGTGGCGCGCTTTTCCGATCCGCGCTGGTTCCTTGACCAGTTTGCCTGTTCGCTGCGGCAGGGCCTGTGCAGCGAGCAGGCCGACAGCTTCGTTGCCCAGTCAATGAACGCGCTTGATCCGATCGTGCGCGCCAGCCTGATCGCACAGGCGGAGCTGCAACTGGCGCGCGACAACGTCTATATCCCGATTGGTGCGCCGATCCGCTGGTCGCTGGTGCGCAGCGGCACGCAGGGGTTCTCGCCCAACCGTTATGCATTCCATCCCTTGCCGCCGATGGCCGAAGTCCCCAGATAATCCGGCGAGGAGCATGCCCATGCCGACGCCGATGCAGACCAAGCCCCGTCCCATGACCGCCGACCTGCCGCTCGGCAGCGATCCGCATTCGGTGCGCCGGCGGATCGAAGCGATGGAGGTGCTGCTCGAACGCGGCTTCGTCATTCCCGGCATCAACCGCCCGGTCGGGCTCGATGCGCTGGTCGGGCTGGTGCCGGTGGCGGGCGACATCATCGGGATGGCGATGGGCGCCTATATCGTGTGGGAGGCGCGCAACCTGGGCATGCCGAAGTGGAAGCTGCTGCGCATGGCGGGCAATGTCGCCTTCGACAGCGCGGTGGGCGCAGTGCCGGTGGCGGGCGACCTGTTCGACTTCCTGTTCCGCTCGAACACGCGCAACCTCAGGATCGTGAAGAAGCACCTCGACAAGCACCATCCGCAGACGCAGGTGATCGAGCAATAGGTTGCGTGAGGCTCAGGCCTCCAGCTCGATGTCCCAATAGAGCCAGTCGCGCCAGGTCTCGTGCAGGTAGTTGGGCGGGAACGCCTTGCCGTGCTGTTGCAGCTGCCAGCTGGTGGGCCGGATCGGCTCGTATTGCAGCCGCATGCCCGCCTGCCGCGGGGTGCGGCCGCCCTTCTTCATGTTGCACGGGGCGCAGGCGGTGCTGATGTTTTCCCAAGTCGTCTTCCCGCCAAGGCGGCGCGGCACGACGTGATCGAAA
The DNA here is from genome assembly GCA_027311945.1 of Erythrobacter sp. Classification (GTDB taxonomy): domain Bacteria; phylum Pseudomonadota; class Alphaproteobacteria; order Sphingomonadales; family Sphingomonadaceae; genus Alteraurantiacibacter. Next base: position 16,307 of record DAICXZ010000020.1, on the reverse strand, counting down.
GTCAGGTGCTTCTCGCTCCCGCAATACTGGCAAGCGAAGCGATCGCGCAGGAACAGGTTGAAGCGGGTGAAGGCGGGAAACTCGCTGGGCTTCACGAACTGCCGCAGAGCGATCACGCTGGGGATCTTCATGTCGAGCGAGGGCGAATGCACCGCACGCTCATAGCTCGCGACGATGTCCACCCTCTCGAGGAAGACCGCCTTGATCGCGGTTTGCCACGGCCACAGGCTGAGCGGGTAATAGGAAAGCGGGGTGTAGTCCGCGTTGAGCACCAGCGCGGGGCAGGATTCGAGCCTGCGCGTTGGGTCTTCATCGGCGCTGCGAAAGCGCGCGGCCCGTTCGATCAGTTCGGCATTGAACACGGCTTGTGTCCTCCCTGATGCGGTTGAGAGGAGCATTTGCGCAGGAAAGCGTCAAGCCTGTTACAAAAAGCGAATCCACAGGAAAATTCGCGAGTCGCATGGCAAGGCCGCGGCAACCAGGTCCAGATACGGGGGTGTGATGCCATGATCGTGACCCGCTTCGCCCCCAGCCCGAACGGCCCCCTGCATCTAGGGCACGCCTTTTCCGCGCTCACCGCACACGATCTTGCTGCCCGCCAAGGTGGCCGTTTCCTGCTCCGGATTGAGGATATCGACGGCGCGCGCTCGCGGCCCGAACTGGCGGACGAGTTTCGCCGTGATCTCGAATGGCTCGGCCTCGAATGGGATGAGGTTCCTGCGCAATCCACCCGCCTGGCAAGCTACGATGCGGTAGCGCACGAGTTGCTCTTTCGCGCGCTGGGCGTGCTTTATCCGTGCCGCTGCACGCGCGCCGAAATCGCCGCTGCGGCGCGCGAGATCGCGCCCGACGGATCGCCAGTCTATCCAGGCACTTGCCGCGAGCATCCTGTAAGTGGCGACACCAGCCACTGCGCCTGGCGGCTCGACATGGCCCGCGCCTGTGCCATCGCCGGGCCGCTCGGCTGGACCGACGAACTGGCGGGCGAGCAGCAGGCCCGGCCCGAGCTGTTCGGAGACGTGGTGATCCTGCGCAAGGATGCGCCCGCCAGCTATCACCTCGCCGCGACCATGGACGACCATGCCGACGGGGTGACGCTGGTGACGCGCGGGATGGACCTGTTCGCCTCGACCCATGTGCACCGTCTGCTCCAGGCTCTGCTCAGTCTCGCAGTGCCGATCTGGCATCATCACCCGCTGTTGCTCGATACGGAGGGGCGCAAACTTGCCAAGCGCCGTGGTTCGCCCGCGCTCGCCGACCTCAGGCAGGCGGGCGAAGACGGGCGCGCGCTGGCCGACCGCTTGCGGGCGGGAGAGCTGCCCGCTGGCATTTCGCTCTCGGACGGACTACATAGCGAGTCATGAACGTTCTTCTCGTGATCCTGATTGTGGGGCTATCGCTCATGGTGGTTGTCAGCCTGGTGCGCGGCGTAATCGCGTTCCTGCAGACGACCAAGGTTGATCTGGAGAACGGCGGGGCCAACTCTGCCGAGCTGCAGATGCGGCAGAACAAGGCCATGATGTCGCGCATCAAGTATCAGGCGCTGGCCATCGTGGCAGTTCTGGTTCTGCTCGCGATCAACAGCTGATCCAGCAGCGCATCGGCGCATGGTCCGCCTGAACCGCATCTATACCCGCACGGGCGATGATGGCACGACCGGGCTGGTCGATGGCTCGCGCCTGCCCAAGCATCACGCCCGGCTGGAAGCGGTGGGCGCGGTGGACGAAGCCAATTGTGCAATCGGCCTTGCGATCTGCGCGCTATCGGGCAGCCTGGCCGAGCACTTGCGGCGCATCCAGAATGACCTGTTCGACCTTGGCGCAGACCTCGCCACGCCGGGCGACGACTTCGCCCCTTCGGATATGAGCTTGCGGATTGTCGCTGCGCAGACCGAGTGGCTCGAACAGCGGATCGACGCCGAGAATGCCGAGCTTGCCCCGCTCACGAGTTTCATCCTGCCGGGCGGCAGTGAGGCTGCGGCCCGCCTGCATCTCGCACGCACGGCGGCGCGCCGGGCGGAGCGTGCGGTCACTGCGCTCGCGGAAAATTCGCCGGTCAATCCGCAGGCATTGGCCTATATCAACCGATTATCGGACTATATGTTCGTGCTGGCGCGGCTGGTCAATGATGGCGGCGCGGGCGATGTCCTGTGGGTGCCGGGCGCAAGCCGCTGACCTATCGCGGCGGTGCCGCCATCGCCGCCCCGCCATCGGGCATGATCATTTGCGGCTGGCCCACGCCGGGTTCGGGCCGTGGGTCGAAGCGCAGGTCTTCTGGCGGCAGATCGTCGAATTGCGGGCGCGGGTCGAACGGTTCGGGGGCGAACTCTTCGCCATCAGCACTATCCTCGCCATACCAGTCGTCGTCTTCGTAAACCGTTTCCGGGACAGGCTCGGGCATTGGTTGCGGCATGGGGGCGGCACCCGGCGCTATCGCAGGATCGGGCGCGCCTGGCTGTTCCGCCATTTGCGCGAGGCGGCCCTTATTGGCTTCGGTGCCGATGAACTGCACGGCAGCAAAAATCATCAGCGCGCCGATCACCAGCGCACCGGCCACAAGCTTGAGAAATCCGCCTTGCATAGCCTGCGCGTCTAGCAAAGGCGGGTTAACTGGCGGTTTGCGTGCGACCTGTTCGGGAACAGCGCGCGGCGTTCGTCCGTTTTGTCGGCAAAGGAGAAGTCCCCATGACCGACAAGAACGAACTCGCGCCCGAAGTGCACAGTTCCGAGCAGGACGATGCCCCCACGCAGGCACAAAGCGTTGCCGAGCGCGCGGGTGAGCTGCGCCAGCAGCTGCGCAGCCCGACCGAAAGCACCAAAGGCCCCAACGAAGCCGACCTGATGGGTGACAGCACACAGGATCTGGTCGATCACATGCGCGATATGGAAAGCTCAGGGCGAATCGACATGAACGCCTATCGCGGCGAGCCCGCGCATGACGATGACGAAAGTCTCTACAAACCCTCGGCGCGGCCCGAGGATGACAGCTAGATCGGTTCAGTCGCCGGGGCCAAGTGCGCCGTCGTTAAGAAGCCAGAGCCCGGCGACCAGCAAGGCAGCGCCGACCGCGACACCCCAGGCGAGCAAGCGGAAATTGGGCGGCGAGAGCTCCTCAAGCTTGTGGGGGTCGAGGCGGGCGAGCGTTCTGCAAGCGCGATGCTGGGCAACGAGCGCTAGCCATGCGCCTGCAAGAATAAAGGCCGTGGCGATGCCGCGCGCCAGCCATGGCGGATCGAACTCGCCGAACAGCGCGCGAAAACCGATGCCGATGCCGATGGCCGCGAACGCAGTGCGAAGCCAGCCTGCAAAAGTGCGTTCCATCGCCATGATGCTGCGATCCTCCGCAAGATCCGTGCGGAACTCTGCGAGTTCGTTCTTATCGCTGGAGTCGCTTTCCGCCATACCCAGAAGAACGCGGGGAGCGGTCAGTGCGTTCCGGCTTCCTGCTTCAGGCGATAGAGCAGGTCGAGCGCCTCGCGCGGCGACAGGGCGTCGACCTCCACTTCATCGAGCAGCGCACGCAAGGGGTCTGGCGCTTCCTCTTCCTGCGCCATGGACGCGGCAAACAGCGGCAGTTCGCCCAGCCCTGCGGCGAGCCCGCCCGTTTCCGCCCGGCCTTTCTCAAGCCGCGCCAGCACATCACGCGCGCGTTTGACCACCGGCGCGGGAACGCCTGCCAGCTTGGCTACGGCAAGGCCATAGGAACGGTCGGCGGCGCCTTCGGCCAGCTCGTGCAGCAGAACAAGGTCGCCCTTCCACTCGCGCGCCCTTACGTGGTGCAGCGAGAGTGCGGGGCAGCTTTCGGCCAGCCGCGCCATTTCATGATAGTGCGTGGCAAACAGGCAGCGGCTGCGGTTGGTTTCGTGGATCGCCTCGGCCACGGCCCAGGCCAGCGCCAGCCCGTCGTAAGTCGAGGTGCCGCGCCCGACCTCGTCGAGAATCACGAAGCTGCGCTCGCCCGCCTGGCTGAGGATGGCGGCGGTCTCGACCATCTCGACCATGAAGGTGGAACGGCCGCGCGCCAGATTGTCTGCTGCGCCAACGCGGCTGAAAAGCCGATCGACCAATCCGATCCGCGCGGCCTTCGCAGGCACGAAACTGCCCGCCTGCGCGAGGAGCACGATCAGTGCGTTTTGCCGCAGGAAAGTCGACTTGCCGCCCATGTTTGGCCCGCCCACCAGCCACAGCCGGTCGGCCACGGACAATGTGCAATCGTTGGCGACAAACCGCTCGCCGCTGCGTTCGAGCGCCTGCTCAACCACCGGATGCCGCCCTGCCTCGATGGACAGTTCGGTACTTTCGACGATCTGTGGCAGGCACCATTCGCCCTCCACCGCGCGGGTGGCATGGCTGGCGGCTACGTCGATCCGGGCGAGCGCGGCGGCGGTGGCGGCGATGGGTTCGGCGCTGTTGCCTACGGCTTCGACCAGCTCTTCGAAATGCGCTTCCTCGGCGGCGAGCGCGCGTCCGCCTGCCTCGGCGATGCGGGTGGCTTCCTCGTGCAGGCTCACCGAGTTGAACCGCACCGCGCCCGCCATGGTCTGGCGATGGGTGAAGCCGCTGTCCGCCGCCATCAGCGCGTCGCCGTGGCGGGCGGGCACCTCGATGAAATAGCCGAGCACGCCGTTGTGCTTGATCTTGAGCGCGGAGATGCCGGTCTCGCTGCGATAGCGCGTTTCCAGCGCGGCGATGGCGCGGCGAGCATTGCCCGAGATGTCGCGTAGTTCGTCAAGCGAAGCGTCGTAGCCCGCCGCGATATAGCCGCCCGACTGCCGCTCGGTCGGCGGCGAGGGGACCAGCGCGCGCGCCAACAAGTTAACCAGCTCGCCATGGCCGCCAAGAGAAGGCAGCAGGCGGGCGAGCAGGGCCGGGCTATCGGGTGCGGCGGCGAGCAGTTCGCCGAGCTGGCTCGCCCGGCCCAGCCCGTCGCGGATCTGGCCAAGGTCGCGCGGCGAGCCACGGCCTGCCACCACCCGGCCCAGCGCGCGGCCGATGTCGGGGAGTGCGCGCAGCGCCTCGCGCAGGTCGGTGCGCAGCAGCGGGTCGCGGTGCAGCCAGGCGACCAGCGCCAGCCGCTCGCCAATCTGGCCAGCCTCGGCCAGCGGGGCGGCGAGGTCGTCGGCGAGCAGCCGCGCCCCTGCCCCGGTCGAGCAGCGGTCGATCGCCGCGATCAGGCTGCCTTCGCGCCCACCGGATTGGCTGGCGAGGATTTCGAGGCTGGTGCGCGTGGCCTCGTCCATCGCCATGTAGCCACCATGCGGGCGCGCCACCGGCGGCAGCAGCAGCGGTAGTTGCCCGCGTCCGGCATGGTCGAGATAGGCCACCAACCCACCGGCAGCGGCCAGCATCGCGCGGCTGAACTGGCCGAACCCGTCGAGCGTGGCCACCTGATGCAGCGCCTTCAGCCGTGCCTCGCCCCGCTCGCTGGAAAAGTCGGCGGCGGGCCGCGCCACGTGGTCAGCGGGAGCCGCTCCCCAGTCTTCGGGCGCGACCACCTCGCTTGCTCCGATCCGCGCCAGCGCCGCATTCAGCGCCTGCGCGTCGCATTCTTCCAGCTCCATGCGCCCCGTCGAGATGTCGCAGGCGGCGATCCCGCAAACCCCGCGCAACTCGCAGACGGCGGCCAGCATATTCGCCCGGCGTGGTTCGAGCAGCGCCTCTTCGGTCAGTGTTCCGGCGGTGACGAAGCGGACGATGTCGCGCCTTACCAACGCCTTGGAAACCGGCGATCCCTCGCGCTTGGCGCGCGCCTTGGCCTCGTCGGGCGTCTCCACCTGTTCGGCGATGGCCACGCGGCACCCGGCGCGGATCAGCCGGGCGAGATAGCCTTCTGCCGAATGGACCGGCACCCCGCACATCGGCACGGGCTCGCCCCCATGCTCGCCGCGCGCGGTCAGCGCGATATCGAGCACGGCGGAGGCCTTGCGCGCGTCTTCGAAGAACAGCTCGAAGAAGTCGCCCATGCGGTAGAACAGCAGGCATTCGCCCGCTTCTTTCTTGAGCGCGAGATATTGCGCCATCATCGGGGTGGGGGCGGAAGACATGATCGCGCTGAGGCCTAGCCTTGCCTGAGGCGATTCGGAAAGGCTGGTCGGGCGCCTTTCCCCTATCGCCGCGCGGCTCACCTCTTTATGGCGATGGCCAGCACATGGAGATTGACGTGAAAGACGACGAGACCAACCAGGATTTCACCACCCGCGAAGCGCTGTTTTATCATGAGACGATCCGCCCCGGTAAGATCGAGATCGTGGCGTCGAAACCGATGGCGACCCAGCGCGATCTGTCGCTGGCCTATTCGCCGGGCGTCGCCGCGCCGGTGAAGGCGATTGCCGAAGATCCGTCGCTGGCGGCGAAGTATACGGCCCGCTCCAATCTCGTCGCGGTCATCTCCAACGGTACCGCCATCCTCGGCCTCGGCAATCTCGGTGCGCTGGCCTCCAAGCCGGTGATGGAAGGCAAGGCCGTGCTGTTCAAGCGCTTTGCCGATGTCGATGCGATCGACCTCGAACTCGACACCGAGGATCCCGAAGCCTTCATCAATGCGGTGGCGCTGATGGGGCCGAGTTTCGGCGGCATCAACCTTGAGGACATCAAGGCGCCCGAATGCTTCATCATCGAGCAGGAACTGCGCGAGCGGATGAACGTGCCGATCATGCACGACGACCAGCACGGGACCGCGATCATCACTGCGGCGGGTCTCGTCAACGCCTGTCACCTCACCGGGCGCAAGCTCGAAGAGGTGAAGGTCGTGGTCAACGGCGCGGGCGCGGCGGCGATTGCCTGCACCGCGCTGATCAAGTCGATGGGTGTGCGCCACGAAAACGTGCTTATGTGCGACCGTTCGGGCGTGATCTTCCCGGGGCGCGACAATGTCGACCAGTGGAAGAGCGCCCACGCGGTCGAGACCGACCGCCGCACGCTCGAAGAGGCGCTCGAGGGGGCCGATATTTTCCTCGGCCTCTCGGCCAAGGACGCGCTCAAGCCCGAATGGGTGAAGGGCATGGCCGCTCAGCCGATCATCTTCGCCATGGCCAACCCCGACCCCGAGATCACGCCCGATGCCGCCAAGGCCGTGCGGCCCGATGCCATCGTTGCCACGGGCCGGTCGGACTATCCGAACCAGGTCAACAACGTGCTCGGCTTCCCGTTCATTTTCCGCGGCGCGCTTGACGTGCAGGCGACCACGATCAACGAGGAAATGAAGATCGCGGCGGCCCACGCCATCGCCGATCTCGCGCGCAGGCCGGTGCCTGAAGAGGTCGCTGCCGCCTATGGCATCAACCACCAGTTCGGCACCGACTACATCATCCCCGCCCCGTTCGATCCGCGCCTGATCGAGGTGGTCTCCTCGGCGGTGGCGAAGGCAGCGATGGATTCGGGCGTGGCGCTGGCCCCGATCGAAGACTTTGACGTATACGCCCACAGCCTCAAGGCACGGCTCAATCCCACCACTGCCGCGCTCACCAACATCTACTCGCTGGCCAAGGCCAATCCGGGGCGGATGGTATTCGCCGAGGCTGAGGAAGAGGTGGCCCTGCGCGCCGCGATCCAGTTCCGCGATTTCGGTTATGGCACGCCGATCCTCGTCGGCCGCACCGAGAAGGTGCGCGAGAAGCTGGTCGAACTCGCGGTGGACGATCCCGACAGCTACATCATCGAAAACTCCTACACCTCGGAGCATATCGAGCCGATGGTGGAGTATCTCTACAAGCGTCTGCAGCGCCGCGGTTATACCGAGCGCGACGTGCGCCGCATGGTCAATCAGGAGCGCAACGTGTTCGCCGCGCTGCTGGTGGCGCTGGGCCAGGGCGACGGGATGATCTCGGGCCTCACCCGCACCTTCAGCCAGACCGCGCGCGAAGTGGCCCGGGTGCTCGATCCGAAGCCGGGTGCGATCCCCTTCGGCGTGCACATGATGATCGGCAAGAACCACACCACCTTCCTCGCCGACACCACCATGAACGAGCGCCCCACGGCCAAGGAACTGGCGCATATCGCCAAGGAAACCGCCGCCGTCGCGCGCCGCATGGGGCACGAACCGCGCGTGGCCTTCCTGTCCTATTCGACCTTCGGCAACCCCTCGGGCCAATGGCTGGAGAACATCCGCGATGCCGTGGCGATCCTCGATGCCGAGGAGCCGGGCTTCGAATACGAAGGCGAAATGGCGCCCGATGCCGCGCTGAACCCCAAGGTGATGAAGCTCTATCCGTTCAGCCGCCTTTCGGGCCCGGCCAATGTGCTGATCATGCCGGGCCTGCAGAGCGCGAACCTGTCGGCCAAGCTGTTGCGCGAACTGGGCGGCGATGCGACCATCGGGCCGATGCTGATCGGTTCGGAAAAGCCGGTCCAGATCGCGCCGATGACGGCGATTGCGCCCGATATCCTGACGCTGGCCGTGCTGGCGAGCGCCGGGGTGCTGGGCTGAAGCTGCCGATCTGCTTGAGCGCCGCTTCAAATGTGAAGTGGAATTAAGGTGCGGGGCCGGGGCTGCGGATCTCATCAGAGAGCGGCAGTTCCGGCGCGCTTCCAAACTGCGAAGCACTTTCGCGCAAACCTGTTTCCCCACATAAAGGCCATACAAAATACTTATGTATGGCTGTCTTCTTCTGGGTGTTTGCGGCGAACGGTGAACGGCACGCCATAATCTAACGGAGATGCTTGAATTCCACGCCATCGCAAGGGTGGACGGGAAAGCTCACCGGGTATATGCATGGGATATTTCCAAATATGTATGGAAGAAGTGGACTTATTGCATGGAATTGCCCCCTGAGCGAAAGCTTTCCTGGATCCTCAAGTGTGGCTGGAAAGGCCTGTGCCCGCGTTGCGGCAAGGGTGCCATGTTCAGGAAATGGCTGAAGATTAGCGATCAATGCGAGGTCTGCGGTCTCGATTATCGCTTTGCCTCTCCCGATGACGGGCCGGCGTTCTTCTCATTGTGCATCATTGCCTTTCCGCTCACGTTCTTTGTCGTCTGGCTCGAATTTACCTTTGCTCCCCCTTACTGGGTCCACCTGCTGACTTCCTTTCCGCTGCTCGCCTTCGGTTGTGTCCTGCCCTTGCAGCCCATCAAAGGCTGGCTCGTGGCCTCGCAATATGTGAATAAGGCGCAGGAAGCTGGCACCAGCAAACTTTGGAACGACTTGCACGAGCGCGAAAAAAAGCGTCGCGATGAAGAACGGATTTAGATGTCGACGTGGTGCCCGGATCTCGCGGGCTTTTCTGGCCCCAAGTATCAGGCAGTAGCAGACGCCTTGGCCCGGGCGGTGGCGGAAGGTTATCTGCATCCGGGAGACCGCCTGCCGCCGCAGCGCGCGCTCGCGGCCCGGCTTGGGTTTGATCTTACCACGATCACGCGGGCCTATGATCTCGCTCGCGAACGAGGCCTGATTGTTGCGCGAGGCCGCGCCGGCAGCTTTGTTCGCGAGGCCCGTGGCGGCAATGTGCCTGACCTTGCTCCGCTCGTCACCGGCAGCGGCATGAACTGTCCTCCTCTCGCTGAGGATGGTCTTTTCCAGCGGGCCATGTGCGAAACGCTGCCCGAACTGCTGACCGCTCGTAATGTCGCCTGCCTGCAATATCAGCGCCCAGGCGGTGCGCCTGACGTGCGCAGAGCAGGTGCCATGCTGCTGGCGCGGGCTGGCTTCCCCTCCAATGAAGACCAAGTGATTCTTACGGCGGGCGGTCAGAACGCACTGCACGCGATCCTTCACGCTACCACTCGCAAGGGTGATCGGGTGGCCTGCGCGCAGTTCGTCTACCCTGGCTTTCGCACGCTGGCGCGCCGCCTTTCGTTGGAACTCGTGCCGCTACCTGAAATGACGGCGGAAGCGTTGCGGCAGGCCAATAGCGCCGGAAAAATTCAAGCGCTCTATGTCGTGCCGACGAACAACAACCCCACGACCGAGACCATTGGCCTCGCGCAGCGAAAGGCTCTGGCCGAACTGGCGCGCGCGGAAGGGATCGCGGTGATCGAAGACGATGCCTATGCCCTGCTTGCCGACGATCCGATTGCTCCGATTGGCAGCTTCGCGCCCGAATGCTCCTGGTACATCCTGAGCATGTCAAAGGTGATCTCGCCGGCGCTGCGGGTTGCCTTTGCGCGCGCGCCCGGCGTCTCGAAGGCGTTGCAACTCGCAGCCGAAGTGCATGAGACCGCGGTTATGGCACCCCCGCTCAACGCAGCGGTGGTGGCCAGATGGCTTGCCGATGGAAGATTTGAGCAGATCGTCGCCGCGACCCGTGCCGAAGCCGCCGCTCGCCAACGGCTTGCCCGAGAGATACTGGCACCAGCAAGGCACGCGGGCCATCCGCAGGGGTATCATATCTGGCTGGAACTGCCTCGGGGAATCAGGGCTGGCGATCTTTCACAGGTTTTGAATGCGCACGGCCTCGACAGCGTTTCATCGGATCGCTTTGCGGTCGCCAGCCGAGGCACCGAGGCGCTCAGAATAACGCTTGGCGGAGTGCAGAATCGCGACCGGCTAGCAGCCGGATTGCGCGTGCTTGAGGGGAATCTGGGGGCCGCGCTCGAGCGTTGGGATGTTCTTGTCTGAAGCGTAGACAAAACCGCGTCGGGATAACGTCAGGCTACACCTGTGTGCGCCGATAGCGAAAATACCAGACCTTAGTGGTAATACCATCGTAATGCACTGATATGTAGTCATTAATTGGCATTTTTTGATGCCCATTTTCTCGGCTAGCAATCACCGGGTAATCACCACGTCAAATTTGACAAGCACGCGCCCCCATGAACGGATTTCTGCGATTGCGATCATGATGCAGGCGCTGCCAATCGGAAGCAGGTTGCGAAACGCTTGCGGTCAGCCGCGCTTATCCCAGCCTCCGTGAACAGCTGTTCCCACCGTGTCGCTACGGTTCTGCTCATGTTTTCGGCGATTGCTTTCGCGTCATCATGGCTGAGGTCGAAGACCGCGGCACCGGCGAGAGCATTCTCGATCGTTGCATTGCGGCCTTCCGGCCCCACGCCGAGGACGAGCCGTCGCTCCAGTCCCAGCTGCGGTTTCGGCACTACATCGTAAAGCGGCGATAGCCGCCAACCCTCACCATCGAACAGGAAGCCATGATTACGTAGGTGATCATCATCATTCGTGACGAGGATATTGAGCAGCATTCGACGAAATAGCTCGTGTAGATCCTGGCGCACTTCGGTTCCGAATTGCCGGATCGCTCCTGCGAGATCCGCATAGCTGAAGCTGCTGACCTCGCTCTCATGCGCCCCGAGCATTGTGAGCCCCGAAGCAAAGGGCCTGCGTTCCAGCCAGTTGCCGTGAGGAATCCGATCGAACCGCTCGATCAGATAGATGTCGCGATCAAGGACACAGCGGAAGTCGAGTGGCGGAACGTCCAGACCACACTCGCTGGCAAGCCGCATTGTCGCTAGTTCGACCCTGCATTCGGGAAAGCTGTCTCCCCGCTTCTGGAATTTCGCGATCCAAGGTTGGTCGCCGATTTTTGTAGCAGCCTTCGGCCGGGCGCCGCCCAGTGATGATCCGGCTGCCAGCAAGGCTCTCAAGTTCTCGTCGAGTTCGTCGACATGCTGCGCGCGTTCGGCGGCTTCCGCTAGCTCTGCGAGCGTGAACTCTTCGCCCGGAGCAGAACCACCCCCCCATGGCGTAATTCTCTCCGGCTGGGCGGATGTCGGCCCAAAGGCGAGCGCCCCTACACGATGTTCGCCCGAGGCCAGAATGAGATCGATTTCGCTCGGCAAGCGATCGCCCATCGCCTTGTACATCAGGTATTGGCCCCAGCCGTCAGGAGCAGCATCTCGAATGCCACCAAACACGGCAAAGCCTTCTTCCGTCCTGAATGTTTGAGAAGTTCCAGCTTCGTGCAACGGCAGAGCTACAGGATCGACCGCAATACGGTCAGCGCGTTCAAGATAACGCCGCCCGTAAGCGAAGGTAGCAAACTGGTTGCGCGGTTCATCGGTCATCGTGAGAAGGCCTGCCGGAACAGGCCCCTCCTCAAGATGCACGAAGACATAGGTGCGGATGGTTGTCACGGCTTGCTAGAAATCCAGATCATCGTCGCTGACAGCGTGGGTCTTTTGGGGCAGGCGGGACAGATCCTCGCTTATGCCGGCCCGGTCACTGTCTGGGGTTACCAGCTCGGCAAGGCGCTGTGTCATCCCAAGGACATGCAGGGCGCTCGCCAGAACCGCGAGGCCCACGGTAGGATCCCCCGCTTCGAGGCGTTGCAGCGTTTGAACCGAGACGATCATGCGCTCGGCCATCAAACGCTGAGGAAGTTTTCTCCGGCGGCGAGCAAGGGCGATATCCTTGCCCAGCCGTGCAATTGCACGTTGGCTCTGGGGCGGTAGTCCGCTAGCTGCTCGGGACGAACGGGGCATGGCTCGACATATGACATATCATGCGAAATTCCGCAAATAGAAATGATATGTCATGTTTTTGTGCTCTTTCGCTTGAAGCAGATTGACCGAAGGAAGATGCTTCAACGCCCCTGTGCAAGGAATCAATGGCGCTAGTGAGAAGTCACTGTGACAAAGGGGTAGACTTCGCGGCCGAGCGGCGATGGCGATGCGACGCTCAAACAGACGGGCTTCACAGTGTAGAAGTGAATCCCCTCCAACCTGTTCTCACAATACAGAAGGGCTGGAGGGGAGGAGGGCCTTTGTGAGCGAGCCGAAAGGATCGCGATGTGCAATACCCCAATCTATATTCGACCCAGAACAGCTCTTTGGAAGCAACCGCCCGTCGCATTTGCGAATCGCGCGGGGGCAAATGGTCGGGCGCAAGGGGCATGGCCCGCTGCCCTGCGCATGATGACCGCACGCCGTCACTCAGTGTGTCGCTCGGCCAAAAGGCCATCCTCTTCCACTGCTTCGCGGGATGCGATCAGCAGAGCGTGCTGGCTGCTTTGGCGCGTGAAGGCTTCGAGGCTCCTGCGCTTTTCTCAGGGCCTACGACGACCGATCTTCCCGAGCCGACCAGCACCCGCAAACCCTCGGCGGCAGCGCTGAGGATCTGGCGCGAAGCGCAAGCTTTGCGAGCCAGTCCTGCAAAGGCATACCTTGAAAGCCGCGGCATCATCGCCGCATCGCCGGCGCTGCGCTTCCACCCACAAACGCCACTTGGTCCGAAGGGCCGCACCCGCTTTCTGCCGGCCATGATTGCGGCGGTCAGCCTCGATGAGGGGCCCATCGCCGTCCATCGAACGTTCCTTTCGGGCAATGCCAAGGCCGACTTCGACAAGCCGAAGCGCGCGCTCGGCGCGCTCGGTGAAGCTGCTGTCCGCCTCTTTGCTCCGGCCTCCGGCAAGCTCGGCCTTGCTGAGGGAATCGAGAGCGCGATGTCGGCTTTTGCTCTCACCGGCATTCCCGTCTGGGCGACGCTGGGCAACGAGCGTTTCGGCCTCGTGAGCGTGCCCGAGAGCGTGACTGAACTTCACCTCTTCGTCGATCACGATGCTGGCGGCGAGCTTGCCGCGTCGCGTGCCCTGTCCGCCTATGCCCGTGATGGACGCACGATCCAGGTTCGCATGCCGTCATCACGCGACACAGACTGGAACGATGAACTGACAGCGTGGCTGCGCCGCAAAGCGGCACAGTAAGAGGAGAGAAGGCTTCTCGAATTCCTGAACCGGCAGAGGGCGTGTCCCGATGCCCTCATCAGAAGGACGAATTGCCATGTTTCAATCAGACCTGTTTCCCGCCGGCGAACAGTTGCCGTCAATGCCCCTTGCCTATGCCATCGGCAGCCGAGTTGCCGAGCTTCTTGTCTCGGGGCGTCATCTTACTCGTGCCGACATTTCCGGGCTGTTCGCCGAAGAGACCGGTGTTCTGGACTGGGGAGGTGCCTGGACGATCGACTACTACAACAACGCGGTCGAGATCGGCGCACTACTCTGGCTGCGCGAGTCCTCACGGATCGATCTGGCGACGAACGTGCACGAAGCCGAAGCGCGGTTTGACTGGCTCGAAGCTGCCTTGCCGCCGCGGCACGTTCGCAGCGAAGCACAAGTCGAACTCCAGCAATTCTCGACCCCACCGATGCTGGCCTGGCTGATGGCAAAGGCCGCAGCCGTCTCTGCGCAAGACACGGTCCTCGAACCATCAGCCGGCAACGGTGCGCTTGCCCTATGGGGCAGCGTCCGGAAGGCCTCATTGGCCCTCAATGAGATCGATCCAGCAAGACGAGACGGCCTCGGCCACTTCTTCCCCGCAGCCGCGATCACCGCGCATGACGGGGAACTGATCGCCGACCTGCATTGCGGCTCGCTCCCTTCGATCGTGCTGATGAACCCTCCATTCGCTCGTAGTCGGGAACGCGGCAGGGACGGTGAGACGGCGCAGCGCCACCTGCGCACCGCGATCAGGGCCGCTGCCGGTGGCGCGAGGATTGTCGCCATCATGCCCGAAGGCTTCGATGCTTCCACCTTCGCCCAGGCACAGGACGAAGCGTCGCTGCTCCTCGATGTCCGGCTGCAGCAGATGTTTCGCCGCACAGGGACGGGGATCGCCGTTCGCCTGGTCGTGTTCGACAAGACGCCGACTGCGTCCTCCCCCGCGATCACCGGAGATACTGCCGACCTGATCGCGCTCCACGAGCTGATCACTGCGCTTCCGCCCCGTGCGCAGACATCCGCCAAAATCCATCGCCTGCCAGTCGGCAAGCCAGTGCGCCTCGTGGGCAAGAATTCAACTGATCGCGCGCCGGTCCGGCCGGTGGCGCCGTTCGCGGCGACACCAGCAGCCACATCGAACGCGATGGACCTGACCTACTCGGTCTTGGCCGACCCAGCACCGGTGCCTGAACAGGCAGGCATTTACCTGCCTTACCGCCCCAGTCGCATCGCGTTCGAAGACGCGCCGGTCCATCCCACCCCGCTCGTGGAATCGGTCGCCATGGGTTCGGTCGCGGCGCCCCAGCCGGATGTTTGCCCGCGCCTTCCCGCAGCATGGCAGGCCGATGGCCTCTTGTCCGAAGCGCAATGCGAGACACTGGTCTACGCCGCCCAGGCATTTGCGCGCGACCTGCCGGGCCAGTTCAAGGTCAGCCAGGAAGGCACCTCGCTGGAGCTGTCCGAAGATGGGCAACCCTATCGGCAGGGTTTTTTCCTTGGCGACGGGACCGGAGCGGGCAAGGGACGGCAGATCGCGGCGGTCATCATGGACCGCTGGCTTGCAGGCGAGCGCCGGCATGTCTGGATCACCAAGAACGAGGCGCTGCTCGAAGATGCACGCCGTGACTGGGAAGCGCTTGGCGGGCTGCCGCTCGATCTCCAGCCGCTCTCGCGCTGGAAGCTCGGCCAGCCCGTAACTATGTCCGAAGGCATTCTCTTCGTCACCTATCCGACGCTGCGTTCTGGGCGCGCCGAGGATACGCGGCTTGACCAGATCCTTGCATGGGCGGGCGAGGATTACGACGGCGTGATCGCCTTCGACGAAGCTCACGCCATGGCCAATGCACTTGGGTCCTCCTCCACCCGCGGCCAGGTCAAGGGCTCCGAACAGGGCATGGCGGGCCTCAGGCTGCAGAACCACCTCCCGCGCGCCCGGGTGCTCTATGCTTCTGCCACCGGCGCTTCGGATATCGCCAATCTCGGTTACACCTCACGGCTTGGTCTGTGGGGACCCGAGACCGCCTTTCCCACCCACGAGGCGTTCATGACCGAGATCCGCGCTGGCGGCGTCGCGGCGATGGAACTTGTTGCTCGCGACCTCAAGGCGCAGGGTCTCTATCTTGCCCGTGCGCTGTCCTTTGCCGGGGTGGAGTACGAGATCCTCGAACATAGCCTGACCGAAGCACAGGTACGGATTTACGATGCCTATGCCGATGCCTGGGCGATCATTCACCGCAACCTCGAAGCCGCACTCGAAGCAACCCGCGTGGTCGACGAAGACAGCGGCGACACGCTCAACCGCAACGCCAAGACTGCAGCGCTCTCGATCTTCGAAGGCACCAAGCAGCGCTTCTTTGCCCAGCTCCTGCTTTCGATGAAATTGCCGAGCCTGATCCCCGCGATGGAAGTAGCGCTTGGCGAAGAGCATTCGGTTGTCGTGCAGCTGGTCTCGACCGCCGAGGCCATGCTCGACCGGCGCCTTGCCGACCTTACCGTGGAAGAACGCGAAGCTCTCGATATCGATCTCTCCCCGCGTGAATATGTCTAATGCTGAGCTCAACATTAGACATATTCTTTGCAGTCGCAGTTTATGTCGAGCGTCGCAGCCGGAGGCGCGGGATTGCGTCGGTTCGTCATGATTTTACTCCAGATAATTGTGCGGTTGGGGCAGCGTGGCCGAAGGCTATGCCCGCTTGCGGACGTCGT
>DAICXZ010000019.1 GCA_027311945.1 Erythrobacter sp. | reverse complement strand
GCTGCGCAAGATCGGTGAACGCACAGTCCGCGGCCTGTGGGACCTGATCGGCACGCTCGTCGACATCTTCCAGCCCGATGAATGCGCCAATTACTTCAAATCCTGTGGCTACGAACCGGAATGAACGGAAACCGCTCTAGGTTTTCGATGGCGTCGATCCGACGCTGGAGCCCAAGCGCAAGAAAGCCAGGATCAAACTTGAAGCGGAGAGCACCTTCGAGGTAATCGCCCACACGTACATTTATGAGAAGATGGTGCCGGTGGGGCGAGCGGAGGTCACGTTGCGCAAAGCGCGCTGGTTCCTCAAACTAGTCAAGCCAGCAAGCGGCATTATGCCAATTAGCGATGTCGATCCGCAGCGGACCTGCAATTGCAAACCGAAGGCCTGCCGCTCGATTACTCCGCGGTAAGCGTAGAAAGCTGGCGGCTGCGTTCCTCGGTCCATTCGCGGCCGCTGACCGGATTGGCGTAGTGGAATGGCGGCACGTAGACATGCGGGAACGCCCCGTAGGCGACGGTTACGGTCTCGTCCGGCTCAACCTCGTCGAGCGGCTTGGCCAGTTCGACACCGCCCTTGTTCCAGCCCTTGTCGTATTCGACATAGTAGGTGGTGAAGAAGTGCAGCCGTTCGATTTTCCAGCGATCGTCCTCGAACACATAGCGGTTTTCGTAAGTGCCCTCTGCCCAGCGCGCCTCCCGGTCTAGCCAGCCGATCTGGATGAAGGCGCGCCAGCGGGCCTTGCCGGTCAGGCCATCCTCGCTCACGGTGATCACCGGCTGCAACTGCATGTGGTTGAACACGCCGCCATATTCGAGCGGGGGCAGGGCGTTGAGATAGGTGCGGATCCGGTCCTGCCCGCGGAACAGGCCCCGTCCGGCGATTTCGAGCGTCGCATCGCGCGCGAACAGATCGGCAGCTTCGTCATACAGCGCCTTGTCTACGTAGTAGCCATAGGCGGCCTGCAGGTTGGCGATCTCGGTCCAGGCGCTCAGGCGCCGGACCTGCGCGCGCAATTCGGATATTTCGCGTTCGAGCGCCTCGGTTGCCAAGTCAGTGATCCTCATTCTCGTTATCTCATGAGAAAGTTACGGAACATAGCACGAGCGAACAAGAGGATTTGGCTCGGCCGAATGTCCCGCAGACCATTGTATTTCTACGCTAGAGTTCTATACCTCAAGGTATGGAAAAGCTTGCGACCAGAGGTAGACCGCGCGAATTCGATATCGATGAAGCGCTTGGGCAAGCTCTTCGCCTGTTCTGGCAGAAGGGCTATGAAGGTGCCTCGCTGACCGACCTGACCGAGGCGATGGGGATCACGCGCCCCAGCCTCTATGCCGCGTTTGGCAACAAGGAGGCGCTGTTCCGCCAGGCGCTCGACCTCTACGAAAGAGACAAGCTCGCCTATGTTCGCGAAGCGCTTGAAGCGCCAAGCGCAAGGGGCGTGGCTGAAACGCTGCTGCTCGGATCGGTGGATGTGGCCACCGGTGGCGAATGCCGCGGCTGCATGGGGGTGATCGCTTCGGTCGCTTGCCAGAGTGTTGAACCGTCGATCCGTGACAACGTCAACGCCCGCGCGGAATCAGCAAAGCGGCTGATTGTCGAGCGGATGCAGCGGTCGATCGATGCTGGGGAATTCGTCGTTGCCACCGATGCCACCGCGATCACGCGGTATCTTCTTGCCCTGATGCAGGGAATCTCGGTCCAGGCTCAATCGGGGGCGACCCGAGGAGAGCTTATCCAAGTTGTTGAATCGGCGCTGCTTTCCTGGCCTTCGAAGTAGCCCTTCTTCGCACCCGCGAAAAAAATACCTAGCGGTACAGAAAATCCGCTTGACCTGAACGCCAGATTACATACTTATCGGTACAGATAGCTGCGGAGCGCGTGATCGCTCCGTGGCGGCTGGGTGCCGTCGGCATCCGGTCCATCCGAATAATGCGCGTTTTGCTTTGAAAGCCTGTGCTTTCGGAGGCGGGGCCGCTTGTCTTGATTAGGTCAGGGATACCCGATGTTGGACACACCGTTCGATCGCTACACCGAAGAATCCGCCGAAGCTCACCGCGCCCAGCATGTAGCCGAGATTCTCGACAAACCCGGCGCAACTGATGCGGGCCGCCCCGATAAGGAAGAGCCGTCGGCAACTGAGCCTGCACCGCGCCGCAAGCGGGTCTGGCTTGGTCTGGCGATAGCGGCCGCTCTGGTGGGCGCTTGGTGGTTGCTGGGCAGCGCGCCCGAGCCCCAGGCTGCCGCCGCGCCGCCCGCCGTCACTGTTGCGCAGCCTTTGCAGCGGGAAATCACCGAATGGGACGAATTCGTCGGCCGCTTCGAGGCGAGCCGCAGCGTCGAAGTCCGCCCGCAGGTTTCGGGACAGATCACGCAGGTCCATTTCACCGATGGCCAGTTCGTTCAGAAGGGGGCGCCGCTCTTCACCATCGACCCGCGGACCTATCGCGCCGCGCTTGCCGAAGCGCAGGCTGAAGCTGCCCGCGCCGAAAGTGCGCTGGCCCTGGCGCAGGACAACCTGGCGCGCGCGCAGCGGCTGGTGAGCGACGATGCCATCGCCGAGACCGAAATCGACCGTTTGCAGGCCGAGGTCCGCAACTATGCCGCAACGCTCGCCGCAGCGCGGGCGCGGGTGTCCTCACGCTCGCTTGATCTTGGGTTCACCACCGTGCGCGCACCGATCTCGGGGCGGATCTCCGATCGCCGGATCGACGCGGGCAATCTCGTTTCGGGCGGCGGCGGCAGTGCGGCGACGTTGCTGACCACGATCAACGCGGTCGACCCGGTCTATTTCGAATTCACCGGTTCGGAAGCGCTGTTCCTCAAGGCGCGCCGCGAAGGTCTCGACAAGGGCACTCCGGTCGAAATCCAGTTGCAGGATGAGGCCGATTACCGCTGGCACGGCGCGCTCGACTTCACCGATAACGGGCTCGACAGCCAGTCGGGTACCATCCGTGCCCGCGCGGTGGTTCGCAACGGCGAGGGCTTCCTTGCACCGGGCCTGTTCGGACGAATGCGGCTTGCCACGGGCGGCACGCGCCAGGCGCTGCTGGTTCCCGATACTGCCGTCGCCACCGACCAGACGCGCAAGCTGCTGATGGTGGTCGAGAAGGACGGGACGGTCGCCACCCGCATGGTCGAACTCGGGCCACTCGTTGGGCAGTTGCGCGTGATCGAAAGCGGGCTCGAGCCTTCGGACCGCGTGATCATCGAGGGGCTCCAGATGGCAATGCCGGGCCAGCAGGTCAGCGTGAAGGACGGCACCATCGCGCTTTCCGCCTCGGCTGAAGACACGGTGCGCGAGGTGCCCAGCTCGCCGCCCGCCGCTTCGGCCAGCATCGCTCGCTAAGGCGTCCGCACGGGAGGCCTCAGGCCCGATCCCACGCCCCAATTTACGCCCGGAGTGCGTCCATGAACATTTCCCGTTTCTTCATCGATCGGCCGATCTTTGCCAGCGTTCTTGCGGTGCTGGTGACGCTGGTCGGTGTGGTCTGAGCCCCTAGATTTCCTCCATTGATAAGTAGAGTCCGGCCCTGAGAAGGAGACGGACGAGATGAAGCGGAGCAGGTTCAGCGAGGAGCAGATCATCGCTGTATTGAAGGAGCAGGAAGCGGGGATGGCGACAGCG
>DAICXZ010000033.1 GCA_027311945.1 Erythrobacter sp. | reverse complement strand
CAGCAACAACCCGATCCCGAAGGTCCTGTGAAAGCGTTCGTGCCATCCATGCTGGCCTCCTGCCTCCAGCAGGAAGCTTGAATCAGAACCGCGACCGTAAGGGAATCCCTTTCGAGTCAGAACGTGTGGAAACCGCTCTAGCACTGACCTGCAGAGCCTTCATCTGCATGAACAACCGCTCGAGTTGCTGCTGCATTTCCAGCTTGTCGCGATCGAGGACAACTGATTGTCTAGTCGGAATTTGCATCACTCGCCTGTGGAAACCTGCACAATATCAGCCCCAACCGGCAAATATTCGCGCGCCTTTGCGCACCGTAATTACCGAGCTTGTCAGCGAAGTAAAGGACAGCGCATGTCTCATCGCCAGCTCAGTACGCAACGCGGCTTGTGCGGACTTCCAATTTGTCTGAATGCCGCACAGCCGATTGGCATCGCACTCCCCTGAACCGAGCATACGCCACGCGCATTTGGGCTTGTTCGCTGTCAACTTTCGCGAGGAAGCCGCATTGCGTGAGACAGGGCTTGTATCTCATCCACATTTCGGCAAGGCCGACCAACATTACATCGAGAGAGAGAGGATCTGGTTTGAAAATCCTGGTGGTATTCGGCACCCGTCCCGAGGCAATCAAGATGGCTCCCGTGGTCCATCGGCTAAAGGAGACGCCAGGGCTGGGTGTGCACGTCTGCGTGACGGCACAGCACCGCGAAATGCTCGATCAGGTCCTTTCCCTGTTCGACATTGTGCCGGATGTCGATCTCGACATCATGACGCCGGGCCAAGATCTGACCGACATCACCGCCAACATCATTCTCGCCTTGCGTGATGTCCTGAAAGAGGGGGCATACGACCGCCTGCTCGTACATGGCGACACGACGACGACAATGGCCGGAGCATTGGCGGCTTTCTATGCGCAGGTCCCCGTCGGCCATGTCGAAGCGGGCCTAAGGACGGGCAATCTGTACGCACCCTGGCCCGAGGAAGCCAACCGCATGATCGTGGGGCGTCTGGCCGACATGCATTTCGCCCCAACAGAAACCGCGCGGCAAAGCCTGCTAAAAGAGAACGTTGCCGACGCGAACATCGTTGTCACTGGCAACACCGTTATCGACGCACTGCACGAGGTGGTGGCACGGCTCGATAACGACCGTGCGCTCGACGGCCAGATAGAAGCGCGCTTTCCCTTCCTGGATCCCGATCGCCGCATGATTCTGGTGACTGGCCATCGGCGCGAGAACTTTGGCGAAGGGTTCGAAAACATCTGCCGCGCACTGCGCGACATAAGCGAACAAGGCAATGCGCAGATCGTCTATCCTGTGCATCTCAATCCCAACGTGCAGGCACCGGTCAACCGCATTCTCGGCGATACGCAGGATGTCCACCTGATTGAACCGCAGGAATACCTGCCGTTCGTCTGGCTGATGCGCCGCTCGCACTTCATCATTACGGACTCCGGCGGCGTTCAGGAAGAGGCGCCTTCGCTCGGCAAGCCGGTGCTGGTGATGCGCAACACAACCGAACGGCCCGAGGCCGTCGACGCCGGAACCGTAAGATTGGTCGGCACCGATGCGGAGAAGATCCGCTCCAGCGCGATGTCGCTGCTTAACGATCAACAGGCCTATGACGCCATGGCCCGCGCGCTCAATCCCTACGGCGACGGCAAGGCATCCGCACGAATTGCCGCAGCCCTTTCCGCCGGCTGACAATAATTGAAGGGCAACTCACATATGTTCGAACGAATTTCGATGGTCGGCTTGGGCTACATCGGCCTGCCGACCGCCGCGCTATTTGCCGCGCATGGCACCAAGGTTATCGGTGTCGATGTTTCCGCCCATGTGGTTGAGACGATCAACGCAGGTAAGATTCATTTTGTCGAACCCGATCTCGATGGTGTCGTTCACAAGGTCGTGAGTAACGGCAGCCTCCATGCCACGCTTGAGCCCGAACCAGCCGATGCGTTCATCATCGCCGTGCCCACGCCGTTCAAGGAGGGCTACGAGCCCGACCTATCCTATATCGAGTCAGCGGCTCGGATGATCGCCCCGGTATTGGTGCCAGGCAATCTGGTCGTGCTGGAAAGCACCTCACCGATCGGCGCCACCGAACAGCTGGCAGTGTGGCTCGCCGATGCCCGCTCCGATCTCTCCTTCCCGCAGACCGCGGGCGACGATGCCGATATCCAGATTGCGCACTGCCCGGAGCGCGTGCTGCCCGGCCATGTGTTGCGCGAATTGATCGCGAACGACCGGATCATCGGCGGAATGACTCAGCGCGCCAGCGAAATGGCAGTGGCGATGTACAGGAAGGTGGTGCGCGGCGACTGCGTGATCACCGATGCGCGCACGGCCGAAATGTGCAAGCTGACCGAGAACAGCTCGCGCGACGTTCAGATCGCATTCGCGAACGAGCTCAGCACGATTTGCGATCGCTTCGACATCGATGTGTGGGAACTGATCTCGCTCGCCAATCGCCATCCGCGCGTCAATATCCTGCAACCCGGGGCCGGTGTCGGCGGACATTGCATTGCGGTGGACCCCTGGTTCATCGTCTCGTCCGCGCCGGAAGAGGCCAAACTGATCCGCACCGCGCGCGAGGTGAACGACGCCAAGCCCGACTGGGTGCTGCAGAAGGGCAAGGAGGCGGTGCTTGCCGCGCTTTCGGCGGATACAGCGCGCAGCATGGCAGATATCAAGGTCGCCTGCATGGGCCTCGCCTTCAAACCGGATATCGATGATCTGCGCGAAAGCCCGGCCCTGCAGATCACCGAAAAGTTTGCCGATCTTGGATGTCAGGTTTTAGCCGTTGAGCCACATATCGAAGCGCTGCCCGCGAGCCTGGCAGACAAGCCTGTAACTTTGGCCTCGATCGATGAGGCCTTGTCCCAGGCAGATGTCATCTGCGTTCTGGTTCACCACTCCGACTTCGCTGGCCTTGCTGGCAAGGTCCCGGACACTGCTTGCCTGATTGACGTCGTCGGCCTGTAGGAGCTGGCGGCCAGGCTGCCCTTCAGTTGAACACTTCGCTGTGCCGGTTCAGCTGTGGGTGGTGCCACGGGTCGACCACTTCCGTCGTGCCCCAGCGCTGCTGAAACACCGCGAGTTCGCGCATGTAACGCTCCAGGTGCTCGGGTGCGAAATCGAGCCCCCGCGACTTGCTCTCGTGGTGGATGAGTGTGGCGAGCGGGGTGTAGATGTTGACCAGTCCGCGCTGTCGTAACTTCAGGCACAGGTCCACGTCGTTGTAGGCGACGGCCAGCGCCTCTTCGTCGAGCCCGCCAACGGCATCGAAATGCCGCTTCGCCACCAGCATGCAGGCGGCGGTAACCGCGCTGGCCCCGCGTACGATGTGCGCTTGCGCAAAGTAGCCCTCCTCATCCACGGGCAAGCCGCGGTGCGCATGGCCCGCTGCGTTTCCGATTCCAAGGGCGACGCCTGCGTGCTGGATAGTCCGGTCAGGATAGAGCAGGCGCGCGCCGACCGCGCCGACACCCGGCTGCACGGCTTCGCGCACCATCTCTTCGAGCCATTGCGGCTCCAACACTTCGACATCGTTGTTGAGCAGGCACAGATATTCGCCCGATGCATGGCTTGCCGCAAAGTTGTTGATCGCCGAGTAGTTGAACACATGCGGCCAGCGCACGATGCGCACACGCGGATCAAGGGCGATCTCGTCCATGTATCGCAAGGTTTCCACTTCGCGGCTGTCGTTGTCGGCAACGATCACTTCAAAGTCGGGATAGGCCGTCTCTTCCAGCAAACCCCGCACACAGGTGCGCAACAGCTCTACCCGATCGCGGGTGGCTACGATGATGCTCACCTTCGGTGCCGGCGCGGGCAGCGCATGCTGCAGCCGGACAGTGCCGAAGGGGCCTGGACTTACGCGAACCGAGGGCGAGGCGGCTTGCATCACGCTGGCAAGCCTTTCGGAACCATCGTCCTGCCAGGCACCGACAGGGGTGCGTGCGGTTATGCGGGCAACATGCGCAGCTGCCCGCGACGGCCTGCGCGATACCATGCGCAAAGCCCATTCATAAACAGAGGTCGGCACAGCACCGCCGTTATCCGCGACCGCCGCAAGCGCCGCATCGACCGCGAGCAGGCA
Source organism: Erythrobacter sp. (assembly GCA_027311945.1). Taxonomy (GTDB): domain Bacteria; phylum Pseudomonadota; class Alphaproteobacteria; order Sphingomonadales; family Sphingomonadaceae; genus Alteraurantiacibacter. The sequence continues at coordinate 92,780 of DAICXZ010000033.1, read as the reverse complement.
GGCACCACTGATGTAGTCCTGCGACCACACCATGCGTGCATCCCATTCCGGTTTCAGCCAGGCTGTACGAGCGCACCCTTGCTCGCAAACCATCAGCTCGTCCCCGAAGATCAGCACTGGCGCGCTTCGCTCACTGGCGCGACGCAAGAGGTGGGCCGAATAGGCGGCGAGCCCGTGGCGCGGTAGCTGCACATCGCCTGTGAGCGGCAGGACGTAGGCAATCTGCATGTTGCGGGCAGTCTCGAGAGCAGACTGCAAACCCGAAGTGCGCGAGGTAAACGCGCCGGGCAACAGCGTAGCCGTATCCTCGCCTTGAAGATTCTCTCCATCTACCGGGTCTTGAACGGTAACCAGTACCGCCTGCGCGCCTATGCTCTGGCGTTGCACCGAAAGTATCGCCGCCTGGACAGACTGCATTGATGAGCCGCGCGCAATGTGCAGGTGCACGGCGATAGGCAGATGCTTCTTGCCGCGCGAAAGCATGGCAATCGCGCGAAGATCATCCTTGCCCGCGTCTGCCATCCATCGTTGATAGGCAAATGGCAGAGCAGCCACCGCCGCTTCAAGACGATAGCGCGCACGCAGCCGCTTTCCGACCAGCCACCACCAGCCGCAAGCCACAAGCTTGTCGGGCCTGGTCGCGACGAGCAACGTCATGTCGCGGGCCAGGCTCAACCCGCTGTGCATTTGGCCGATAGCGGTCATGTGCTGCGCACGATCCCGCAGGAACTGCGACATCCAGCGAAACCATCTGCTGCAATAGGCGGGGAGGAAACGAGATTCTGCGGCATCGGGCTAGGCTTTGATCGGCTTTGACTGTAGGGACGCCATCCATAGAGAAGTCTCGCAAGAATCCGCAATGAATCTAAGATCACTATATCTGGCACTCGCCGTCATGCTGATGAGCGGCTGCTCAACCCTCCCCTCGAGCGGGCCGACCGGCGGCGAGATCGCGGCGGGAGTCAGCGATCCTGACCTTGCCGACCTTGGCATCACGCTTGTCCCGGTTGACAACATTGCTGCGGTCCCACCAGCGATTGAGCCTGCGGAATTGCAGTTCCCGCAGTATGAGGCTCCTCCCACCGACATGGTCGGGCAGGGCGATGTGCTTTCGATCACGATTTTCGAAGCGGGCGTCGCGCTGTTTGGCGGAGACAGTCAATCCGGCCCCAGCGGTGGGTTCGATCCTTCGGTGCGCGCGCAAACGCTGCCCCCGCGCCGGGTCGACGATGACGGCATGATCGACATACCCTACGTCGGACGACTCCGCGTCATGGGCAACACCGTGAGCGAAATTCAGGACAAGATCCGCGCCAGCCTGCGCAACCTGTCGCAGGATCCGCAGGTGCTGGTCAGCCGGGAAGAGGTGATCGGCAATTCGATTATCGTCAGCGGCGAGGTCAACCAGCCCGGCAGACTGGTCCTGCAAACGAATAACGAGACGCTCGCCGATGCCGTCGCCCTGGCCGGGGGCTATCGCGGCGAAGCAAAGGATCTCTCGCTCTTGTTTCAGCGCGGCGCAAACACCGCACGGATGCGGCTGAGCGATGTCATGGCTGGCACCTACCGGGGCCTGCGGGCCTATCCGGGCGACCGGCTGACCGTGATCTCCGATCCCATGACCTTCTCCGTCCTCGGCGCATCAGGCCGGGTGCAGCAGATGCCGTTTTCGCGCAACTCCATGACCGTGCTGGAAGCGATCGCTGCGGCCGGTGGCCCTAACCCCAGCACGGGCGACCCCAAGGCGGTGTTCCTGTTCCGCTATAATGGCCCTAACGATACCGAGCCTACGGTCTACCATTTCAACATGATGCAGACGCCAACCTATTTCCTCGCGCAGCAATTTGCCTTGCGTAACGATGACGTTCTTTACTTCGGCAATTCGGCATCCAACCAGCCGCGCAAGGTCATTCAGACCGTTGGCCTGCTATTCTCGCCGATTGTGACCGCGGCTAGCGTGGCCAACAGTATCAACGACTAGCTGCATTTCGAAAGTAAATGCCCCTGGTTGAGCACGCCGCTGCCGCCCTGGCGCTACAGATCGCGATCGGGCTGACAACGCGAAACTGGTGGGCCGGCGCCTTGCTCGTCTGCGGCTACTTCATCGGGCGGGAGCTAGCGCAGGCCGAATACCGGTGGATCGAACAGTTCGGAGCAGGCCTGCGCGCCAATGCCCCGTGGTGGGCCGCGTTTGACCCAAAGATGTGGACCAAGGCCGACCAGATCGCCGACGTGTTCGGCCCCATCGCGGCAACCGGCCTGCTCGCGGCGATCATGCGGCGGAGAGCCACCGTGTCCTAATCGTCGGTAGGCCGCCGCTTGCCGACCTTCTGCCACGGCTGCCCTAGATGCCGCTCGAACCGGTCACGAAAGCCCCACAGCCAGCCGACACGCCGTTCGGCTAGCCCCGGCAGGCTGAGCAGGTCGCCGCCCAGCCACGGCAGAAACGGGTTGCGGCGCGAATAGGACCACAGCTCCACGCGCTCGCCCGGTCGCGATGCGGCGCCGCGGGCGTGGAAGCCGCCGGTGTCGGCGACCACGAGCGTATTCTCGGGCAGCGCCAGCCCTTCCGGCTCGGACAATTGCATTTGCGCCAAATCATCCGCCGTCGCGCGTGGCGATCCGCGCGCGGAAAGCCGATCGATGCTGTGCGGATCGGCAAGGCTGCGGCGATGCTCCCAGTCGAGCCGCTCGGGGGTAAAGCGGTGCGAGCCACGAACATAGGTGAAAGGGCCGTCCTCCTGCGCCACCGGCCTGAGGAACAGCCAGGCCTTCATCGAGGCGTGAAAGCTGTCGGCGTGAATGACCTGCTGCGGATCGAGATTGTCGCCGCCGCAATTGCTGACGATGGTCTGGACGTAGTGCAGCGGCTTCGTGCGAAAACTCGCCACATAGTGGAACAGTGCATTGAGGTCAGGGCGGTCGAGCAGACGGTCTAGCGCCGGGATCGCTGCGAGCATCTCGGGATCGACCGCGATGCGCCGGGTGATCGCATCGCCCTGCCGCATCTCGCGTGCCGGCCACTCGTGCTCGAGGATGGCCTTACGCATCGCCTCAAATTCGTCGGCAGGCAGTAGGTTCTCAATAACAACGAAACCGTCGCGGTCGAAAGCCTCGCGCCACTCGGGCCGCACATGGCGGGCCAAACGGCGACGGCGCCACCGGCACAGCCGGTCGGCAATCCGCACCCGCGCGCGGTGAAGCCCCAAGCGGTTCAGTCGCTGCGACCCGATCAACGGGTGATCGAGAAAGCTTTTCGCGGAAGTCGCCAGCTGCACGACATGGATCGGCGCGAGCGCGATCGCCTTAGCGCGGCTCGTAAAGGTCATGATCAGCGGCCAGTCGGCTCTGCATGAGAGCCGGGCGTGGCTTTCACCACCTCATCCAGCGCCTTGAGCTGCGCCACCAGCCCCTCGAAACGATCGAGCGGCAAGGCATTGGGGCCGTCCGACAGCGCATTGGCCGGATCGGGGTGCGTCTCCATGAACACCCCGGAGACTCCGGCCGCCACCGCCGCGCGGGCCAGCAACGGCACATACTCGCTCTGACCGCCAGACTTGGTGCCGAGGCCGCCCGGTTGCTGCACCGAATGGGTGGCATCGAACACCACCGGGCAGCCGGTCTGCGCCATGATCGCAAGGCCGCGCATGTCTGAAACCAGCGTGTTGTAACCGAAGGATGTGCCGCGCTCACACAGCAGGAAGTTGTCCGGGTCGTGCCCCGCAGCGCTCGCCGCATCGCGCGCCTTCGCCACGACATTGGCCATATCGGCAGGCGCCATGAACTGCGCCTTCTTGATGTTGACCGGCTTGCCGGTGGCCGCAACAGCGGCGATGAAATCAGTCTGCCGGGCAAGAAACGCAGGGGTCTGCAACACGTCCACCACCTGCGCCACCGGCTCGGCCTGGGCGGTTTCGTGCACATCGGTCAGCACCGGAAGGCCCGTTTCGGCCCGCACCTTCTCGAGAATGCGCAGCCCTTCGTCCATGCCGGGGCCACGATAGGAGCTGCCAGAGCTGCGGTTGGCCTTGTCGAAGGAGCTCTTGAAGATCAGCAGCACGTTCTGCCGCCGGGCGATTTCGGCCAGCCGCTCCGCCACGGCCAGGCAATGGGCTTCGCTCTCGATCACGCAGGGGCCCGCGATCAGGAACAGGGGAGAGGCCGGTTCGAGCAGGTGGCCACACAGTTGCATAATTTCAGAACCAATCCCAAGCTTGTTTGAATTCTTTACAGTTTGTAAACGATTGTTGTTTATCGCCTATTTACTAAAAAATCGTTTTCGCATCTGCACACTAAGCTTGACATACTGCCCCATGACGCCCGATCAAGTGCAGATGTGCTGATGCTGGGGAGATCGGCGCAGCCCCTGTTCTGGGGCAAATACATAAGCTGTGTGGTAGATAGATTTATGAATACCAAACTCTCCCGCCCCCAGGAAATCAACGCCGCGATCAAGACGCTGGACATCGAAATCGGCGGCCTGCACGAACTGAAGGACGCCCTTTCGGGTTCCGACCTTGGCGCCAATTTCGTCAAGGCCGTGAAGCTGTTCGCCGCGAACAAGGGCCGCGTCATTGTCACCGGCATGGGCAAGAGCGGACATGTCGCGCGCAAGATCGCGGCCACCTTCTGCTCGACCGGCACCGCTGCTTTCTTCCTGCACCCGGGCGAGGCGAGCCATGGCGATCTCGGCGCCATCTCCACCGACGACGTGGTCTTCGCCATTTCGTGGTCGGGCAACACCCCGGAACTGAGCGACATTATCACCTATTGCGGCCTCAACCGGGTTCCGCTCGTGGTCGCCACCTCCAACCGGAACGGCATGGCGGGCGAAGCTGCCGATATTTGCCTGCGCCTCCCGCAGGTTCGCGAGGCTTGCCCCAACGAACTGGCCCCCACCACCTCGACCACCGTGCAGATGGCCTTGGGCGATGCGCTCGCAGTGGCGCTGATCGAGACGCACGGCTTCTCCCCCAGCAACTTCCGGATGTTCCATCCCGGCGGCCGGCTGGGTGCCCAGTTGGCGACGCTCGAAGAGATCATGGGCACAGGCCTGGCCCTACCCTGCGTTCCCGTCCACGCAACCTTGCGCGAGGCGACCATCGAGATGAGCCGCAAGCGCTATGGCTGCACCGCCGTAGTCGACCGCGACAATCACCTTGTCGGCGCCTTTACCGACGGCGATCTGCGGCGCGCTATTGCGACCTCCAACCTCGACGAGTCGATCGACCGGCACATGTCGCCAAGGCCGGTCGCGGCGGAGCCTTCGATGCTGGCAACCGAAGCTCTGACGCTGATGAACGACAATGCTGTTTCAGTGCTGTTCGTGACCGAACGCAACAAGCTGCTGGGCATCGTCCATATGCACGACCTCGTGCGGCTGGGCACACAGTAGCCGGGGAGCCCCGCCTGCGATAGATTGGCCGGCATATGGCATCCCCCGACCTCATCGTCATACCCGCGCGCTATGCGTCGACCCGGCTTCCGGGCAAGCCGCTGCGCCCGATTGCCGGGCGCACCATGCTCGAGCGAGTCCTCGCCAACGGGCACCGTGCGGCGCAGCTGGCGGGCAATTGCCAGCTGGTCGTAGCCACCGACGACGAACGCATTGCCGACCATGCGCGAGCGCTTGGCGCCAAGGTGGCCATGACCGAACCGGCGCTCGATTCGGGCAGCGCCAGGGCCCATGCTGCTGCTCTCCAGCAAGAGCACAGGCCCGAGCGGGTGATTTGCCTGCAAGGCGATGCGCCCTTCATCTCGGGCGAGATTGTCGCAGGCCTGCTCGCGCGCCTGCGCGAGGGATCGGCGCAAGTGGCAACGCCGGTTTACCAGCTCGACTGGAACCGGCTCGACCGTCTGCGCGAGCACAAGCGCACCGCACCGTTCAGCGGTACGACCTGTCTGCGCGATGGCAAGGGCAAGGCGCTGTGGTTTTCCAAGACCATCTTGCCCGCGCTGCGCGATGAGGCCAAATTGCGCAAACAGCCGCTTTCGCCCGTGTGGCAGCACCTCGGGCTCTATGCCTATACGATGGAGGCGCTCGAGTGGTTCGTGAACGCGCCCAAGGGCACTTACGAGGCGCTGGAAAGCCTCGAGCAGCTGCGCTTCATGGAAAGCGGCTGGGCCATCGCCACCGTGCCCGTGCCCACGCCCGAGCATGCCCTTTCGGGGATCGACACGCCCGAGGATCTCGCGCTCGCCGAGCGGGCGATCGCACGCCTCGGCGATCCCTTCCCCGCATAGCGAGCGCAGCCATTGCCGCACGAAAGTCTGAGCCGTAAAGCCGGGCCGATGTTCATTATTGTCCGCCATGGCAACACCTTCGAAGCCGACGAGCAGCCGCGTCGCATCGGTGCCCGCACCGATCTGCCGCTGACCGCCAAAGGTAAGGATCAGGCGCGCGCACTTGGAGCCTGTTTCGCCGCGCGTGGTTGGTGCTTCGGACGCGTGCTGGTGTCGCCATTGCTGCGCACACGGCAGACCGCCGAGGAGATACTCGCGCAGATGCCAAAGGCCCCGCAGGCCGAGTCGGCCGATTTCCTGCGCGAAATCGATCACGGCCCCGACGAAAATCGGCCTGATGCCGAGGTTGTCGCCCGCATCGGCGAAGAGGCGCTCGCCGCATGGGAGCGCGAGGCAAAGGTTCCGCCCGACTGGGAGGTCGAGCCCGAAGCGCGCATCACTGCATGGCAAAGCCTGTTCGCCGCCGAACTTCCTGGTGGCCACCCCACCCTGCTGGTCACCAGCAACGGCGCGGCCCGCTTTGCCCTGCTGGCAGACCCTCGCCTGCGTGAAGCCGCGAAGACGCTGCGGTCGCTTAAGCTGCCGACCGGCGGGTTCGGCATCGTCACCCGCGATGCGCAGCGAGAGCTGATGTTGGAAACCTGGGGCGAGCGCCCTTGAACAAGCCAGCCGCTTTGCTCCGCGCGCCGCCGTTCCCATGGTCGGCAGGCATTCGCGCGCCCGCAAACCCTGCCCCCGACTTCGACCCTGCCGACAGCGACCGCCTGTTCGAAGCAGTGCGCATTGCGCAAGTGGGCGGAGCGTTCTGGGACGCGCCATGCGCTCCAGAGCGGCTTGCCGAGACCGTATTCCGCCCTCGCAGCAAGGCGGAGATACCAGACCTTCAGGCGAGCTTCGGCATTGCGGATGTCCTCGACTGCCCGGATGACTGCGACCCGTGGTCGATATTGCCGCACGCGAGACGCCTGGTGGCCCATGGCGACGACGAGTGGATCGCCATCGCCATCGTGCTCGGGATCGCGGTGCAGGTTCTCTCGCCGGGGAACTATGGTGCACCATCAGACGACGACGCCACGTTGAAGGCAAAGACGCTGGCGGCGCTTGCTCGCCCCATGCCCGACCCGTTCTCCGACGGATGGCTGACCCCAAGCCAAGCCATCGCCCTGCTGGCGGAATGGCGGCGTGTGATCGACGGCAATCGTGGCTCCGGCGGCCAGGCCATCGTCGCGGCCTGCGGGATGAGCTGGTGGAAGCGCGCCGAAATCCGCCGGTTTCTCTGGGTGCCTGGCACGCGCCTGCGCATAACCAACAGCGGCACGAGCGCTCTTACGCATGCCCAACGCCACGGCGGCGCAGTGGCAGTCTGGCCCTCGCGGATTTCGCCAAGGCTGATTGCGCGCGCGCAGGAAAAGGGCGTGGCTCTGGTGCGCGTGGAAGACGGCTTCGTCCGCTCCGCCGGCCTTGGCAGCAACCTTGTGCCACCCTCCTCGGTGGTGGTCGATCGCCGGGGCATCCATTTCGACCCCTCCGCGCCAAGCGATCTCGAAACAGTTCTTGCCACCACCGAGTTCGCCCCGGCGCTGCTCGAACGCGCCCGACAGCTGCGGGAAAGCATCGTTGCAGCAGGAATCAGCAAATATGCCCGCAGCAGCGGCGCGCGTGGGAAGGCAAGCGAAAGCCCCAAGCGGGCGCGCCGCGTGGTGCTGGTCCCCGGTCAGGTCGAGGACGACATGTCCGTGCTGGCGGGCGGCGGCGGGATGACATCGAACCTTGAACTGCTCAAGCGTACCCGCGCAATAGAGCCCGAGGCCGAAATCTGGTGGCGCCCGCATCCCGATGTCGATGCCGGGCACCGCAACGGCGTGGTGGCCGACGAAGACGCCCTGCAATACGCCAACCGGATCGTGCGCGAAGGCAGCATGGCCGATCTGCTTGACGAGGTCGACGCGCTGCATGTGCTGACGTCGCTTTCAGGCTTCGAGGCGCTGTTGCGCGGGCGCGAGGTGACCTGCCACGGCACCCCCTTCTTCGCTGGATGGGGGCTGACCCGCGATCTCGGCACAGTGCCCGGCCGGCGCGGCCGCCAGCTCACGCTTGACGAGCTGGTGGCAGGCGTGTTGCTGCTCTACCCGCGCTATCTCGATCCCGTCACCGGTCTGCCCTGCCCTCCCGAGTTGCTGATCCGGCGCATGGCCGAAGGCACGATGCCCAATCGGCAAGGCTGGATCGAACCGCTGCGGCGGCTGCAAGGCCGGATCGTCTCGCGCTTTCAAACGCGCAAAGCTAAGGCCGTGCACCCATGACCCGCGTTGTACTCGATATCTCGCGTCTGATTTCGCGCGTTCGCCATTTCACGCCTTCGGGCGTCGACCGGGTGGAAATGGCCTATGCCCGCGGCCTGCTCGACGCCTATGGCGACACTCTCGCTTTTTGCGCGGTCCATCCCTCGGGCGTCTATGGTCGGATCGCGCGCCCGGTGGCGCTCGCCTACCTCGACGAGCTGGACCGCCGCTGGGCCAACACCGAAAGCGAGAAAGGGAAGCGATCGCTTGCCGATGCCGCGCCGTGGATCACGCGGTTGTTGCCACGCAAGGCGGGCATCGGCTCGGCTGATGTGCTGGTGCAGGTCTCGCCGCATCACCTCCATCACCCCGACAAGGTCCGCCGCAAGCTGGCGCGCGAGCAGGCGCGCTTCGTGTGCATGGTGCACGACCTTATCCCGATCGAGTTCCCCGAATATGCGCGACCCGGCGGCGCGGCTCTGCACGAGCGGCGGATGGCGACCGTGGCCGAGACGGCCGATGCGGTGATCGTCAATTCGGCTGCGACCGGCGCTTCACTGGCACGCTGGATCGAAGGCCGCGGGCTGACGCCGCCGCCGATTGCGGTCGCTTTGCTGGGCACCCGAGACATCGCTGATGCAGCCCCGCGCGATGACCAAGAAAGCAAGCCTTACCTGTTGTGCCTCGGCACTATCGAGCCACGCAAAAACCACCTTCTGCTGCTGCACCTGTGGCGGAGCATGGCCGAGCGTCTGCCCGCGCCCGAAATCCCGCGCCTCGTGGTGATCGGCCGCCGGGGCTGGGAAAACGAACAAGTGTTGGATCTCCTTGATCGCTGCCCGGCGCTGAAGCCCTTCGTCGAAGAGGTGAACAGCTGCGGCGACAGCGATCTGGCCGAGTGGCTGCGCGGCGCCAATGCGCTGGTAATGCCGTCGTTCGCCGAGGGCTTCGGCATGCCGATTGCCGAGGCCTTGTCCGTCGGCACGCCCGTGATCGCCAGCGACATTGCGGCCCATCGGGAGGTGGGCGGCGATGTGCCCGTCTATCTCGATCCGCTCGACGGTCCGGGCTGGCTGGCCGCCGTGCTCGATCATGCGCAGCGTGGCCCGATGCATCAGGCACAGATGGCGCGAATCGCAAGGTGGCAGGCACCTGACTGGCCCGAGCATATGGAGATTGCGGTGCAGGTCATCGAGGACTGCGCCCGCCAGGTGTCTTGAGGTTAGTCGCCCGCTTCGCCCGCGCGCACCGGCACTGCATCGGCGGTGTTGTGGCGGCGAAAAGAGCTAACCCGTGTCTGGAACACGCTATCCCAGAACAGCGCGGTGATGGCAAAATTGCCGCCTTCATCGTTGAAGTGATGCCGCATGTGATGGCGCTTCAGCATTCGGCCCAGCCCGCTGCGCATCGGCCATTGATGGCAGGCATAGTGGGTAATGTCGTAAAGGACATAGCCGCCCATGAAGCCGAGCAACACCCAGGTCCCGGCATGTCCGATCAGAGCGAACAGCAGGGCCCACACCAGCAGCCCGACCGACACGCTGATGATTGGCGGCATAAGGTTGCGCAACATGTCTCGCGGTTGTTCGTGGTGGTTGCCGTGAATCACGAAAACCAGCTGCTTGGCCGGCTTCCACGAGGTGTCCCAATGGAACAGGTAGCGGTGGGCACAGTATTCGAACAGTGTCCAAGCGAGCAGGCCGAGGCAAACCAGCGCCAGCCCTTCGAGTGCGGACACACGCCCCCATCCTGCCAGCGCAATCAGCGGCAGGAGCACGGACCAAACCAGCGCAAACCACCGAACCGAGATAACCGTCAGCTTTTCAAGCACTTGGTTTTCAAAGAGAACGAGCCGGTTCGGATTGTCGTCGGGCGTCGGCATCATCATCTCTTCTGGACAGAAAAGGTTACTCACTGTCAAGGAACTTGCGCCGAAAACCCTTTAACGAGGTTAATACATGGCACACTTGCAACCCCGGTGTAACCAATCACCCACACCTGGCCCTGATAAACGCCTGCTGATAACAGGGGCTTCGGGTGCGCTGGGCCGTGCCCTGGCGCTTTACCATGCTGGTCCTGACGTGTCGCTCAGCCTGTGGGGCCGAAATGAAGAGCGCCTTTCGCGCACCACAGAGGCCGTACGCGCCCTTGGCGCCGAGGCCAGCCAGCGGAGCCTCGACCTCACCAACTGTGACGCTGCCGTCGCCGCGTTGATCGAGGAGGACAGCGAGGCCCCCTTCGATGTGGCCTACCTCGTGGCGGGCACAGGCGATGTCTGCCCAGCGGATGCGATCGTCGAGCCGCCTCAACAAGTCGCGCGCGTGGTGCAGACCAACTTCACCGCACCAGCGGCCATGGCAGCGGCCATAGCGGACCGCATGGCCGCGCGCGGGCAAGGGCGGATCGTGATCGTTGGCTCAGCAGCGGGGCATCATGCGCTGCCCTCGGCGGCCAGCTATGCGGCCTCCAAGGCGGGGCTGGCACGCTTCGCCGATGCGCTGCGGATCGCCATGAAGCCCCATGGCGTTTCGGTCGTTCTGGTCGCACCGGGCTTTATCGCAAGCGGAGCCGAGCAACGGCCGATGGCCATGCCGGCGAGCGTCGCCGCAAGGAGGATCGCGCGGGCGGCCGAACGGGGCAAGCGGCACTATGTGACGCCTTGGCTGTTCACCGCGCTCAGGCTGCTCGACAAGGCTCTCCCCACCGCATTGCGCGACCGGCTGCTGGCGGCGATCAGGCCCTGAACCGCCGGTCAGGCCATTCCCAGAATGGCGCGATGCAATTGCGCGGGGGTGATGTCCTCACGCGCATTGGCCCCGGCCTGCACCTTGCCGACGCGATCAAGCTTCAGGATCACATAGGGCGTATGGCGCTGCCCGCCCGGCTGGCTGAACCCCGGAATGCTGGGACGATGGTCCCCAAAAAAGGCCAGCACGGCGGGGCGACGCAACGCCGCCAGCCCATCCAGCAACTGCCTGAGCATCGCGTCGCTGGCCTGAACACGCCGGAGATACTGGTGTAACAAACTGTCGCCTTCCACCGCCCCGTCGACCGACCATGGGCCGTGGTTCTCGATGGTGACGGCATAGATGAAGCGGCGTTCGTCGCTTGCTTGGGCCAGGTGCAGGATCTTGTCCGCCACGGCCTTGTCGGTGACATAGCGCCCTTCGGACGGAAGCGACGGGGCAAACGCTTCCTCGCTCACCAGCTCTGCAAAGCCAGCCGCCGGCATGATCATGTGGCGATTGTAGAAGCGCATATCGTGCGGGTGGACGAACAGGCTGCGCCACGCCTCGATGCCGAACCTGTGCGGCAGCGCCAGTTCAGCCTCGCGCACGGCGGTGAGGAAGGGATCGTAACGGCAGAAGCCCAGCTCTTCCTCCTCACGCCCGAACAGCACGCCATATTCGGTGCGCATGGTGTAGGCGCCAAACCCGCTGACCTGCAGGTTGCCCCATTGCGCCGCCTGCAAACGCGCGTTTTCCAATCCGGGCAGCGCATATTTCCCGTCCCCAAACAGTTCGACGGGATCGGCGAAGCTCTCGCACTGGATCGCAATGACGATCTCGGCATCGTCCGCAGCAGCCCGCGGTTCCGCGGGGCCTGGCGCGTGCTGCGGCGTGCCGCGCCACCGCAACCAGTAGAGCAGCAAGGTTGGCGTGAGACCCAGCTTGGCCACGTCGCTGTCAGCCTCAGGTGTGGCAGCAAGCACGCGAAACGCGGGCAGGCGCAGAGAAAGCGCAATCGCCGCCCATGCTACAGCCCCTATGCCCGCTCCGACCAGATGCGTCGTGAAGGACATATCGAAGCGCCACACGAAGGCGCCGATCAGCGCGGCCAATACGACCAGTCCGCAAGCCTTCTGCCAGAGGGACAAAGCCGAAAAATAGAACTGCGGATGCCGGAACACTGCGAAAATCAGCGCTAGGTCCGAGAAGTGTAGCGGCTCGCCAAGAATGCGCAGCTTGGCATTGGATGAAACCACCAACAGCACCTGCAAGGCCAGCGTCGTCAGTGCTGCCAGCAACATGTCACCGCTCACGGCGAGAAACAGGCTGAACGCCACCATGCTCAAAAGCGCTGTCAACCACAGGCCTGTCCAATGCCGCAGACCTCGGCCGTGAGGACAGGCAAGGCCATCAGCCAGCAGGGAGCCAATTGCGGCAAGTGACAAGGCGAGATAAAAATACATGAAATGCGTGGCAGGCGTTAATCGCAGAGGTGATCCAAGGCTAGCCCACACTCGGGTCGCATAACCCTAGTGCCTTATTCAGCTGGGGATTTCTTCATACTTGGTTTCTTTTTCCTTACCCTTTTCCTCTACGCATCCCTATGAGCGTGACTTCGAGGTTCTGGTTTGTGGGTGTTGAGAGTTTTCCCGATTTGAGGTCAGCCGAAGTCAAGCAGGCCAATCGCATGTTCCGGGAGGAGCTTGCGAGCATCACCGGCAGTGGACGCAGCGCACCACGTGGCGCTCCAGCTCAGCGCAATGTCTTGTTGCTGCAAGGCCTTATGGGGCGGCTGTTTCGCCGCCTGGGACAGGGGCTGAGTAACGCCGGGCACAATGTCTTCAAGGTCAATTTCAACGGGGGCGACCGGCTGTTCTGGCGTCTGCCCGGCGGCATCGATTACCGTGGTACACTGAAGGAATGGCCGGAGACCTTCCGCGCGATTGTGCAGGACAACGCCATAACCGACGTGGTCCTGTTCGGGGATTGCCGCGCGCACCATGTTCCCGCCATTGCCATCTGCCGCGAACTGGGCGTGCCTGTCCACGTGTTCGAGGAAGGCTATATCAGGCCCGACTGGGTCACTCTCGAACTCGGCGGTGTGAACGGCCATTCCGAGCTGCCGAGCGATCCGGAGTGGTATCGCAAGCTCGCCGCACAACTACCGCCCATCCCCCAGCACAGCCAAGTGCCCGCCTCTTTCGCCCGCCGGGCGATTGAAGGGCTGGCCTACAACTGCGGTGACGTATTCACGCGCTGGTACTATCCGCATTGGGAGAACCATCGCCCCTGGCATCCGCTGGTCGAGGGGGTCGGCTGGGCCCGCAAACTTTGGCGCGGCCGCGAGCGGCGGGAAGATGCCGCCGCGCTGGTACATCGTCTGCTCGAGTCAGACACGCCCTACTATCTCTTCCCGTTGCAACTGGCATCGGACGCGCAAATCCGGCTGCATTCGCCGTTCGCCACCATGAACGGCGCAATCATGCTGGTCCTGCGTTCGTTCGCCGAACATGCGCCGCAGGGCACACGGCTCGTGGTGAAAGAGCACCCGCTCGACAACGGCGTGGTCGACTGGCGCCAGGAAGTTCGCTCGATGGCCGAAACGCTGAGTATAGCAGGGCGCGTCGACTATCTTGGTTTCGGCGACATCGTGCCAGTCGCGCAGCGCGCCAAAGGCATGGTGACGATCAACAGCACCAGCGGAACATTCGCGCTGGACATGGGGGTGCCGGTCATCGCGCTCGGCCAGGCGATCTACGATATGCCCGACCTCACCTTCCAGGGCGGGATAAACCGATTTTGGAGCGAATGCCCCCCGCCCGATCCGGAAACCTTCGCCGCGTTCCGCCGCGTGCTGGTCGAAAAATGCCTGATTCCCGGGGGGTTCTTCTCCGAAGAAGCGCTCGACAAGGTGGTAAGGCACGCAGTCGCGCGGCTCGAGGGCCGTACGCTGACGCCAGAATAACTACCGCCGCGCTGCCGCGACGCGGGCGATGCTCGCCAGCTCCTGCGCCAGCAGCAGCTCAGCGACCTGGCTGTTCGACAAAAGCAGGCGGTGCAACTGCGTGAGGCGCGGCACGAGGCGTTCGAGCTTGCCCCCGCTCCATTGCTGTAACTGCTGGCCAATCTCGCGCCGTTCCTTGAAGAAGACCCGCTCGTTTTCGAGAAAGCGCCCGATGTCCTCGCCCGGACGCAGCTTCGCGCTGAGCGAGGCAAGTTGAGCCGCACGCCGCTCAAGCGCCAGCGCCACACCCACCGGATTGATCGACAGGTCGCGCATCCGCCGCACTTCGCCCGGCAGCTTGCGCAGGTCGCCCGAGAGCGCGACATTGACCAAGGCGGCAAAGCCATCCTCCTCGGTGCTCGCGCAGATCGCTTCGTAGCTCGCCACATCGGCCGTCTTGGGCGACGTGTGCGAAGCATCGAGATAAAGCGCCAGCTTCTCGACCTCGGCACCGGCCAGCCGGATATCGAGATTGACCGAGCGCGCGATCCGTTCGGCCAAATCGCCGCCAAGGCGTACCCCTGCCGCATCGGCCAGCGCGCGCACGTCGATAATCATGTCCTTGAGGTCGCGCGGATAGAAGATGCCGACCATGGCATCGTCGCGTTTCAGCAGCAGCTTGGCGGAGCGCGACTTGTCGGTGGCAGAGCTTGCCACCACGAACACCGGCCAGGCCTGATCGGCCTCGCCGCGGTCCTTGAGGTCGAGGAAAGTCTTGAGCGCGTCGTGCGCATCCTCGCCATTAACCCGCACCAACAGGTGCCGCCTGTCCCCGAACAGCGACGTGGAGCGCGCCTCGTCCACCAGGCGGACCGGGTCGGAGCGCAGGTCCGCCCCGCTCAATTCATAGCGTTCCCCCGGATCGGGCAGCGCGGCGATCAGCTTGTCCGCAGCTGCCGCCGCCCCCGCCTCGTCAGGCCCGCACAGGAAATAGAGACGGCAGGCATCGCCGGCCCGCTGGGCGGCCCGAAAGATGTCGCGCTGGGTCGCCTTCACCGCTGCTCGCGCAAGGCGCGCGCCAGCCTGACCTGAATTTGCGCGGCAACTTCCTGCGCCAGATTCTCCATCGCGGTCTGTTCGGCAGCGATGGTGGCGAATTCTGAAGAGACGACGTCGATCCCGGCATCGGAGCCGGCCGTCGCATCGACGAGAATCTCGCCCGAAGCGAGCTCCACCAGCTGATAGCGTGCCCTCAGCGACAGCCGTTCGCGCCCGATGGTATCGTCGGTCAGCAGGCCGAGGCCCTCCAACTCCTGATCAAGCACGACATCGAGCCGGTATCGCGGTGAGCCCTCGACGTTCGCCTCGGCGAACCGGTCGTTCAGCGCATTGCGCACCAGCCAGCCCTCGCGCCCCGGAATAGGGGCCACCTCGATCGAACCGAGCCCCTGCGCCACAACGCCAGAGGCACCGCCGGAATAGAGCGGCTGCAATCCGCAGGCAGAAAGACTCGCCAGCAACAACAGAGGCGCGATAATCCTCATGCGACGATGTTTACCAGTCGGTCGGGCACTACGATCACCTTGCGAATTTCTGCGCCATCGATAGCACGTTGCACCTTTTCGCTGGCAAGCGCCATGGCTTCAAGGGTCTCTTTCGAAGCGCCCTTGGGGGCGGTGAGCGTATCGCGCAGCTTGCCCTTTACCTGCACCGCGATGGTGACCTCGTCCTCCACCAGCAACGCCGGATCGACCTCGGGCCAAGCGGCCTCGGCGATCAGACCGCTCTGGCCGAGCGCTTCCCAGCCCTCTTCGGCAAGGTGCGGCATCATCGGGGAGACCAGCACCAGCAGCGCGCGAATCGCGGCGTTGCGATCAGCCGAGGGCGCGGCCTTTTCGGTCGCGCCAGTCAGCTCGTAGATGCGGGCAACCGCCTTGTTGAAGGCCAGCGCCTCGATATCTTCAGCAACGGCGGCGATGGTCTGGTGCGTGCGGCGGGCCAGCGCCTTGTCCTCACCATCGGCGCTCTCGTCGAGCTGGCCGAACAGGCGCCACAGGCGCTGCACGAAGCGGCCACAGCCTTCGATCCCGGCTTCCGACCACGGCAGGTCGCGCTCGGGCGGGCTATCTGACAGCATGAACCAGCGCACCGCGTCGGCGCCGTACTGGGCGATGATGTCCTCCGGGTCGACGACGTTCTTCTTCGACTTGGACATCTTGATGACCTTGCCGATCTCGACCGGCTGACCGTCGGCCTTGAGCTTTGCGCCCTCACCGCTGCGGTCGATCTCCGCCGGGCTGAAGAACACTTCGCGCGGGCCTTCCTTGCGGGAATAGGTCTCGTGCGTGACCATGCCCTGCGTGAACAGGCTCGCAAACGGCTCCTTCACATCGAGCAGCCCCACATGGGCCAAGGCACGGGTCCAGAAGCGGGCGTAAAGCAGGTGCAGGATCGCATGCTCGATGCCGCCGATATATTGCTGCACCGGCATCCACTGCGCGACTTCGGCCTTGTCGAAGGCCTTGTCCCCAGGCTGGCTGGCGAAGCGCAGGAAATACCACGAGCTATTGACGAAGGTATCGAGCGTATCGGTCTCGCGCCGCGCAGCAGCCCCGCACTTGGGGCAGTCGACCTGCTTCCACGTCGGGTGCCGTTCGAGCGGGTTGCCCGGAATCGAGAAATCGACATCCTCGGGCAGCGTGACCGGAAGCTGATAAGCGGGCACGGGGACCACGCCGCAGGCATCGCAGTGGATGAAGGGGATCGGCGTGCCCCAGTAGCGCTGGCGCGAAACGCCCCAGTCGCGCAGGCGCCACACGGTCTTGCCCTCGCCCCAGCTGCCTTCCTCGGCGCGCGCAATGATCGCGGCCTTCGCTTCCTCAACGGTCATGCCGTCGAGGAAATCGGAATGGACGAGCACACCGTCGCCGGTTTCGGCCTCGCGCAGCGGCACCTCGGCATCGCCCGGATTGGCGGCGATCACGCGGATGATCGGCAAGCCATATTTGGTAGCGAATTCAAAATCGCGCTGATCATGGCCGGGCACCGCCATCACTGCACCGGTGCCGTAGTCCATCAGCACGAAGTTGGCGATGAACACCGGCAGGTCGGCCCCGGTGAACGGGTGCTTCGCAGTAATTCCGGTGTCAAAGCCGAGCTTCTCCGCCGTCTCCAGCTCGGCGGCGGTGGTGCCACCCTCGCGGCACTTCTCGATGAAGGCCTGCGCCTCTGGATTGCCTTCGGCCACGCCCTGCGCAATCGGGTGGTCAGCCGCGACCGCCACGAAGCTCGCGCCAAAGATGGTGTCGGGCCGGGTCGAATAGACTTCCATCGTGCCGCCATCAGAAAGATCGAAGCGGAACTGCAGGCCCTGGCTCTTGCCGATCCAGTTTTCCTGCATCGTGCGGACCTTCTGCGGCCAGCCATCGAGTGTGCCGAGCCCTTCGAGCAGGTCATCGGCGAACTGGGTGATCTTGAGGAACCACTGGTTAAGCTTGCGCTTCTCGACCAGCGCGCCCGAGCGCCAACCGCGCCCGTCCACCACCTGTTCGTTGGCGAGCACGGTCATGTCGACCGGGTCCCAGTTCACCGCCGATTCGCGGCGATAGACGAGGCCCGCCTCGTACAGCGCGAGGAACAGCGCCTGTTCGTGGCCATAATAAGTGGGATCGCAGGTTGCGATCTCACGGCTCCAGTCGAGCGCGAAGCCGAGCTGCTTCAGCTGGCGCTTCATCGTGGCGATGTTGTCGTAGGTCCATCCCGCCGGGTGGACGCCCTTTTCCATCGCCGCGTTTTCGGCCGGCATCCCGAACGCGTCCCAGCCCATCGGATGCAGCACTTCGCGTCCGCGCATCTTGTGATAGCGCGCCAGCACGTCGCCCATCGTGTAGTTGCGCACGTGGCCGATGTGGATGCGCCCCGAGGGATAGGGGAACATCTCGAGGATGAAGCTCTTGGGCTTGGCGCTGGTGCTGTCGGCTTCGAAGCAGCGCGCTTCGTCCCACGCCTGCTGCCAGCGCGAATCGGCTTGGCCAGGATTGAACCTGGTTGCGAATCGTGAATCTGTCATACCGGCCCCCTAGGCCAGATCAGCCGATGGCGGAACGCCTGAGATCGCGCGCCTTGGTGAGGATAATGTCCTCCAGCTGCTGCACTGTGGCAGCCTGCACCGGCGCTTCGATCCACGTGCCATCGCGCAGCATCTGGCGGCTTGCGGCAACACGCAGCGCATCGGCGCGCAGATCCTGATCGAGGATCGTCACCGAGAGCTTCATTCGCTCACCCGGATTATCGGGATTGGCATACCAGTCGGTCACGATCACACCGCCCGCGCTATCTGCCTGCGTCAGCGGCATGAACGACAGCGTTTCGAGGCTGGCGCGCCAGAGGTAGGAGTTGACGCCAATCGCGGTGACTTGCGAGGCAGCAAGGTCGGCCTGCAGGCGCTTGTCGTTGCCGCCGCCGCAAGCGGCCAGTGCGGCAACCCCTGCGCCCAGCAGCAGCACACGAGCAAATCGGCCAGCACGTTTAGTCGAAAAAGCCATTGGCGTTCCTGTCAGCATAAAACCTGTTTTGCCTCGCTATAGACCGGACCACTGACGCGGCAAGGCCCGGTGCGAAGCGCGGCGCACTTGCGGCGACTAGCGGTGAACCACCGCTTAATCAAACCGGCGATTGTGGATCGCGTGCAACACCTTATCCACAACCTAACGTGATAGCAGCTTATTCGTGGCCATATCGCCGTCATATGCGTATCACAAATAAGCAATAGGCGCGGATTCGCGATTCCCCTTGGAGGGGTTTCAGGGTCTAGCCATATCGCCCCAGTAGGTTACCTTGTGATCTGTGTTGGGCCGTTGAATTGAGGAAGTGCGATGTCCAGGGGGTTTTCCAGATTGGCACCGAAGCTGGCGCTTGGCGTCGGCGCCGTGCTGCTGGCTGCTGCCCTGCCCAGTTCCGTGGTTGCGATCGGGCTTATCGGCAACGATTCGACCTATTCGGAAGCTGGCCGCTCCGTTTCGTTCACCCCGGCCTCTGCCGATCCGCGCATCGCCCGCATCGTGGCGGAGCGGGCTGGCGGCAAGGCGCCGCTCATGCGCTTCACCCCCGCCAATTCGGGCAGCGATGGCCCCGGCCGCGCCGTAACCGTTGCGGTGCGGGTGGATCAGCGCGTTGCACAGATTCTCTCTGGCCGGACCTCGGTGGATGGCTCCGCCGATGGTAGCCTGCGCCTGGCTTCCTCGCGCTACAACCTCGGCCTTTCGCGTGGTTACAGCAGCTTTGCGCAAGCACCTTCGCAGGTGAGCAATCTCGCCGCCAATCTTTCCTCCGCCGAAATGCCCGATCTCGCCGAGTTCCAGCCCCGTGCCGGAGCAGCCGAGAAGCCCAGCCGCTTCGCCGCCCGAATCGAACTGGAAGAAGAAGCGCCCGCAGGCCGGCCCGCCAACTCTGCCGACCAGCTGGGTGACCGGATGCTCGATGTCGGCGGCAGCTACAGCCTGACGCGCAACCTCAACGTTACCGCTGGTGTGCGCTACCAGCAGGAACGCGATCTGCGCCCGCTGCCCGATGTTCGGCAGCAGGATAGCCAGGCTGTCTATATCGGCACCCAGTTCCGCTTCTGATCGAAGCGCGGAAAAGCGCCGGTTTCCCTTTACCTTGGCTCATCGCTTTGCCATGAATCTCCCATCGTTGATGTGGAGAGAAGCATGGCTCGCGTTGCAGTAGTTACCGGCGGAACCCGCGGCATTGGCCGCGCCATTTGCGAAGCGCTTAAAGCCGATGGCTTTACCGTGGCTGCGAACTACGCTGGCAATGCAGAAAAGGCCAAGGCCTTCTCCGAAGAAACCGGCATCCCCGTGTTCAAGTTCGACGTTGGCGACCATGCCGCCGCGCTCGCCGGGTGCGAGCAGATCGCCAGCGAAGTCGGCCCGATCGATGTAGTGGTCAACAATGCCGGCATCACCCGCGACGGCACACTGATGAAGATGAGCTTCGAAGACTGGAACGATGTGATGCGTATCAACCTCGGCGGCTGCTTCAACATGGCCAAGGCGACCTTCGCCGGAATGAAGGATCGCGGCTGGGGCCGGGTGGTGAACATCGGCTCGATCAATGGGCAGGCCGGGCAATATGGCCAGGTCAACTACGCCGCCGCCAAGAGCGGCATCCACGGTTTCACCAAGGCGCTGGCGCAGGAAGGCGCGCGCTTCGGGATCACCGTCAACGCCATCGCGCCCGGCTATATCGATACCGACATGGTCGCCGCCGTGCCCGAGAACGTGCTGGAAAAGATCGTCGCCCGGATTCCGGTCGGCCGCCTTGGCCATGCCGAGGAAATCGCGCGCGGCGTGAGCTTCCTTGCATCGGAAGATGGTGCCTTCATCACCGGGTCGACGCTGTCGATCAACGGTGGGCAGCACATGTATTGATGCAACAGGCTCGCTAGGCTGATCTCACCGGCGATGGACGGACTGTATCACCCGCCCGTCAAGCGCTCGGTCGAGATCGCCGGGCACAAGACGTCGATCAGTCTGGAGCCGCTGTTCTGGGAACTGCTGCAACACGCCGCTGAGCGCGAGCGCTTGCCGCTGAACGCGCTGGTCGCGCGGATCGACGCCGCGCGAATCGACGCCGATCCCGCCCCCGGCCTGGCCACAGCGCTGCGGCTGTGGCTCGTCGCCGATCTTGCGGAGCGTTTGGATCAGTAATTTGCCGGCGGATCACTAGCGGGGAAGCTCTGGTCGCTTTCCTCGTCCACCTCGGTCCACTTTCGTTGCGGCTTGTCGGCCATCGACGACGGGCCCGAATCGCGCACCTGCGCAAAGTTTTCGCCGCCGCCTTGCCCGCTAGCGAAGGCCGCATGTTGCTTGCCCCGCAGTTTCTCGAAATAACGGTATCCGATTGCGCCTGCGGCAGCGAGAGCTGCCAGTCTTATCAATGCCATGAAACTATCCTCCAGTTGCCCAATCAACGCACGGCAACGGGAAAAGTTCACCCTTCACCGACAATCTGTCCAAGTGTTGCACCTGCGTGACGAACGGCCTTGACCGCCCCGCGCCCCCCATTCATCACTTGGGCATGAGCAAACCCAAAGCGATCCGCAAAGCTGTGTTCCCGGTTGCCGGGCTCGGCACCCGTTTCCTTCCCGCCACCAAGGCGATCCCGAAGGAGTTGCTCCCCATCGTTGACCGGCCGCTGATCCAGTATGCCGTCGACGAGGCGCGTGAGGCCGGGATCGAGCAGATGATCTTCGTGACCGGCCGCGGCAAGACCGCCATCGTCGAGCATTTCGACAAAGCGTTCGAGCTGGAAGCCACAATGGAGGAGCGCGGCAAGGATATGTCGGTGCTCGATCCCACCCGCGCCACACCTGGCGATATCATCACCGTGCGCCAGCAGGTGCCGCTGGGCTTGGGCCACGCCATCTGGTGCGCCCGCGCGATCGTGGGTGACGAACCCTTCGCGATCCTGCTGCCTGACGAGATGATGGTCGGTAAGCCCGGCTGCATGGCACAGATGGTCGAAGCCTATAACGAAGTGGGCGGCAATCTCATCTCGGTGCTCGAAGTGCCGCACGAGGAAGTTTCGTCCTACGGCGTGATCGATCCGGGCGCGAGCAACGGCGCGCTGACCGAGGTCAAGGGCCTGGTGGAGAAGCCGCCGGTCGCCGAAGCGCCGTCGAACAAGATCATTTCCGGCCGCTATATCCTTCAGCCAGAGGTGATGCGCACGCTGGAAACGCAGGGTAAGGGCGCGGGCGGCGAAATCCAGCTGACCGATGCCATGGCCCGCATGATCGGCACCCAGCCGTTCCACGCTGTCACCTTCGCCGGCCGCCGGTTCGACTGCGGCAGCAAGCTCGGCTTCGTCGAGGCAACGCTCGCCCTCGCGCTCGAACGCGAAGACATGGGCGCCGAGGTCCGCGCCATGGCGGAGCGCCTGCTCGCCGAGTAAGCCTCCTCCGAGGCACCGGCCTAAGCAAAAGGGCGGCAATCTCGCGATTGCCGCCCTTTTGCTTAGGCTTGGTGATTAAACGCTCAGCTTCATTCCGGGCCGCCGCGCGCAGCCAACGGGCTCTCATCGATGGCGAGTTCGGCGGTCATGTAGGGGATCGGGTTGACCGCTTCGCCGCTCACGCGGACTTCATAGTGAAGGTGAGGGCCGGTCGAACGGCCGGTCGAACCAACATAGCCGATCAGGTCGCCCTTCTGCACGTTGTCGCCCACATGCACGACATAGCTCGAAAGGTGAGCATAACGGGTCTGCATCGCGCCGCCGTGCTCAATCTGGACGTAGTTGCCATAGGAGCTGAAGGGCTGGGCCATACCCACCAGGCCATCGGCGGTGGCATAGACAGGGGTGCCGGTCGGTGCGGCGAGATCAACGCCCTTGTGACCGCGACGCTGGCGCAGGATCGGGTGATTGCGCATGCCGTAACCGCTGGTCAGCACGGCGTTTTCAAGCGGCATCCGCGAAGGAACGGAGATCGCGATGTTCGGGCCAGCCATGATGTCACCCGACTGGGTCACCCGGCCGCCCGTTTCGAGCGTCTGCCAGTTGGCGAACAATTCACTGAATTCGGTATCGACACCGCCTGAAGCGGTGGAGGCGCTGGCCGAAGCAGCAACGCCGACGGCGGTTTCGTTAGCAAGAGCCGGGGCTGCGGACAGGCCAGACAGCGCCACAAGCGCGATTGCAAATTTCGAGAGCATACGATCCCTTCTGCTCTTTATTGGGGCCTGCCTTCTGGCTGATCCCGCATTTTCCGAAAGCAACGATGTGTTCGCGCTTTTCCCGTCGGGAACCAATAGAGCGTGTGAAGGTTAATCACGCAATTGCCGTATAATATTCTCGCGGCAGACCGGCAGCTTGGCGCGCTGAGTCGTTGAATGGCGGCTTAATGCGTGCGCTGAAGCGTTCCCGAACCAGCCTCTTCCAGTGATTCTCCGGCACAAAACCGGCCTTTGCGCATAGCCGTTCGAAATGGCTTGCGCCTGCTGCGACATGGCGGATCTCGTCGTCAAGGACCCGCGAAAGGATCTTCGCCCCCCGCTCATCACCCTGCGCCTTCACGCGTTCCAGCGTAGCGGGAGTTACGTCGAGCGCGCGCGCTTCAAGCACCATCGGCACAATTGCCAGCCGCGCCAGCACGTCATCTGCTGTATCGCTCGCCGCCTGCCACAGGCCGCCATGAACCGGCAGATCGCCATAACGCGCACCCATCTGCGCAAGGTGCCGTTCGATGATCGCGAAGTGCATCGCCTCGTCCGCCGCCACGCGCAGGAAGTCGGCGATAAAGCGCTGGTCCTGCTCCGGGCCGAAGCGGCCGACCATATCGAGCGCCAGGTCGATGGCGACGAACTCGATATGCGCGAGCGAATGCCACAGCGCGATCCGGTTGCGCTCCGAACCACCGCGCCCGCGCTTGGGCATTTGCGACGGCGGCAGCACCTGCAGCCCCTCGGGCCATTCTGGGTGATCGGGCATGAGCACCGAAAAGCCCGTCGGCAGGCGACCGAGCCGCCAATCGCGCACCAGCTTGCGCGTCGCCATCACCTTGGTGCGCGCATCACCGGTGAGCAGCGCAGCACGGATCGCCTGCGACAGATCGACCTCGGCAGCGATGGTCAGAGCTCCTTCGCGGCGGACAGAACTTCGGCGGCGTGGCCCTTCACCTTAACCTTGCGCCAGACCCGCGCGATCTTGCCCTCGGCATCGATCAGATAGGTGGTCCGCTCCATGCCCATGTAGGTGCGGCCATACATGCTCTTCTCGACCCAGATGCCCAGCGCATCGGCGAGGCCATCGCTCTCGGGATCGGTGGCAAGCGGGGCTTTCAGGTCATGCTTGGCGATGAAGTTCTGGTGCTTCTTCGCCGAATCCTTGCTGATGCCGAGCAGTTTTGTGCCCGCCGCCGCGAAGTCCTCCGCCAGCGCGGAGAAGTCGATGTTCTCGGTGGTGCAGCCGGGCGTGTTGTCCTTCGGATAGAAGAACAGCACCAGTTTCTCGCCCTTGAAGTCCGACGCCTTCACGCTGCCGCCCTCGGGTGTTTCCAGCGCAATGTCGGGAACGGCATCGCCGATATCGGGTCTCTCGCTCATCATTCGATCTCCAGTTTCTGGTCAAATACTCTGGCCCATTGCGCGGCGATGGCCTTGCGCGAGGACAGGATTGCGCGACGCAGCGACGGCAGGTCGTCCGCCCCGCAAGCTCGCGCCAGCACCGCGCTGGCAGCCGGTGAGGGCTCGCTGCTCCCCGGCGCGAGCAGCCGTGCGGCCACCAGCAGCCGGGTGAGCGCAAGGTGATGCTCGGCATAGCCCTGCGGCAGGTGCCCTGCTGCAACCAGTTCGCCAATGGCACTCTCTAGCGCGGGCACGAAGCCGAGCCCGTGACGCAGTTGCAGGTAGTGGATCAGAAACTCGCTATCCATCAGCCCGCCGCGCATCAGCTTCACGTCGAGATCACCGCGCGGCGGCTTGTGGGTGGCGACATCGCCGCGCATCTTGAGCACGTCGGCGCGCAGTTTTTCAGTGTCGCGCGGGGCGAGCAGAACGTCGCGGATCGCCTGCTGCAACCCGGCTTTCCCCTCGGCGCTACCGAAGATCGGACGCGCGCGGGCGAGCGCCATGTGCTCCCAGGTCCAGGCCTCGCTCGCCTGATAGCGCGCGAAGCTCTCGACACTTACCGCGAGCGGCCCCTGCTTGCCTTGCGGGCGCAGCCTCGTGTCGATCTCGTAAAGCGCGCCCTCGGCGGTCGGCACCGACAGCGCGGCGGTGACGCGCGTGGCAAGCCGGTTGAAATAGAGCGAGGTCGACAACGGACGCCGACCGTCCGATTCCTCGCCAATCTCGCCGGAAAACAGATAGACCACGTCGAGGTCGGAAGCATGGGTCAGCGCCCCGCCGCCCAGCCGCCCGAGCCCGAGAATAATCAACTCGCTGCCCGCGATCTTCCCGTGGACCTGCTCGAACTCTTCGATGGCGGCCTCGGCCCCGGTGCGCACCGCGCCTTCGGCCACGCGGCACAAGCCCTCGGCAATGGCAAGCGGATCGTGGCGACAATCGATAAGCTGCACCCCGAGCGCGAACCGCTCCTCGCCCACCACCTGCCGGATGCGGCTAAGCCGGGTCTCGTAGTCCGGCTCCTCGCACTGGCGCATCTCCTCGGCGAGGTCATCGACGCTGCCGGGCAGGTCAAGCGCGCTGGCGTCGATCAGCGCGTCGAGCAGCTCGGGCCGACGCGCCAGTTCGTCGGCCAGCGGCTGGGTGAGCGTCAGCACCCGCAGCACGGTATCGAGCAGGCCGGGGCGCTGTTCGAACAGGCGAAACAGGTTGATCGCCGTGGGCAGCCGTTCGAGCAGCGTCTCCCACCGCGCCAGCGCGCGCGCCGGGTCGGGCGCTTCGGCCAGCGCCTCGAGCAGGCGCGGGCGGATCACGGCAAAGGCCTGTTGCGCTCCGGCGCTGCGCATCACCCGCAGGCTGCCGGTCCAGTGTTCGACCCGTGCGTCGAAATCGCCGCGGAACTGCGCGGGCACGGCGACACCGCCCGACGCGCCATCCTCGCCCTCACCGAGCAGCCCGTCGTAATGCTCACCCACCCGCGCGCAAATGTCGCGCAGTTCGGCCAGCAGCGCCGCGCCGTCCGCCATGCCATCGAGCCGCGCGACATTGTCGAGCGCCTCGGCGCTGGCGGGCAGTTCGTGGGTCTGCCGGTCCTCGACCATTTGCAGCCGGTGCTCGACCACGCGCAGCCGGTCATAGGCCTCGCCAAGTTCCTGCGCCGTTTCCGGCGCGATGATCCCCTCATCCGCCAGCGCATCCAGCGCCGCACGCGTTCCGCGCAGCCGCAACGAGGGCAGGCGACCGCCGTAGATCAGCTGGTGCGTCTGGGCGAAGAACTCGATCTCGCGAATGCCGCCGCGCCCGCGCTTCACGTCGAAGCCGGGGCCGGGCTCGCGCGGGCCGGGATAGGCCTCGCGAATGCGCAGGGTGAGGCGGCGGATTTCCTCGATCGCGGTGAAGTCGAGGCTGCGCCGCCAGACGAACGGGCGCACCTCTTCAAGGAAGTGTTCGCCCGCCGCAATGTCGCCAGCAGCGGCGCGAGCGCGGATATAGGCCGCGCGCTCCCACGCCAAAGCCGAGCTTTCGTAATGCGAGAGCGCGGTCGGAAAACTGATCGCAAGCGGGCTCACCTCAGCCGCCGGGCGCAGCCGCAGGTCGACCCGCATCACATAGCCCTCGCCGGTGTGCGAGGAGAGCAGCTCGACCAGCTGACGCGAATAGCGCTGCGCCGCCTCGCCCGGATCGTCGCGCTCGCGGCGGGGCAGGGTGGCAGGATCGAACAGCAGGATCGGGTCGATGTCGGAGCTGTAGTTCAGCTCGCCCGCGCCCTGCTTGCCCAATGCCAGCGCGGTGAACCCGGCAAAGTCCGCATCGGGGCAGCGCCGCGCGACCACCGCGCGCATCGCCCGATCAAGCGCGCTATCGGCAAAATGGGTCAGCTCGCACAGCACTTGGCTCAACGGGAAGGCCGCCGCCAGATCACCGATCGCCAGCACCAGCGCATGCGAGAGTCGCTCGATCCGCAGCGCCGCACCGATATCGTCGATGCCCTCGCCCGAGCGGCGCGCTGCCGCCAGTGCCTCTTCGCCGCGCCCTTGCACGAGCAGCTCAGCCAGTTCGGGCCGACGGCGCAGGGCCAGCGCGAGAAACGGAGCATGCGCTTGTGCGCGGGCGAGTGCGGATTGCCAGTCGGCGGTCATGCCTGCCTCCTGCCTTGTGCCGCGCGCGCGGGCAAGTCTTGCGCTTGCGATAGGGCGGCGGTCCTGCCAATGCTCGCGCGATGACAAATTTCGGACGAAACCATATGCTCACCCGCACGCTCGCTCCGCTTTGCGCTCTGGCGCTGTCCACCGTGGCCTCGGCGCAGGAGACACTGCCGGTCCCGGTCGACACGCTTAAAGAGGTGACGCGCGTCCTCTCATCCGACGAATTCGAGGGCCGCGCTCCCGGCACGCCGGGCGAGGAAAAGACCATCGCCTTTCTGGAGGAGCAGTTTGCCGCCGCCGGGCTTGAGCCGGGCAACAACGGCAGCTGGGTGCAGGAAGTTCCGTTGGTGGAGATCAGCGCGCAGAACATCGCCCCGCTCACCATTGCGGGCACCGACTACAGCTTCGGTGACCAATGGGTCGGCGTGACCTACCGCGAACAGGAGCACACCACGCTAGCCGACAGCGAGATCGTGTTCGTCGGCTTCGGCATCAACGCGCCCGAGCGCGGCTGGAACGACTATGCGGGCATCGACATGCGCGGCAAGACCGCGCTGATCCTCGTCAACGATGCGGACTATGCCGCCGAGACGCTGGAGGGCACCTTCAATGGCCGCGCGATGACCTACTATGGCCGCTGGACCTACAAGTTCGAGGAAGCCGCCCGACAGGGCGCAGCGGGCGCGATCATTATCCATGCCGACTTCCCCGCTGCCTATGGCTGGAACGTGGTCGAATCGAGCTGGTCCGGCCCGCAGGTCTATGCCGCGCGGAACGACGGCGGGATGAGCCAGACGCTCGTCAACGGCTGGGTTACGCACGATGTGGCCGAAGAGATCGCGCGCGCGGCAGGGCAGGATCTGGCGCAGCTCGAAGCCGCCGCCACGCAGCCCGGCTTCACGGCGCTTCCCCTCGGCATCACCGCCAGCACCTCGTTCGACAATGCGATCCGCCGCTTCGCCTCGGCCAACGTGGTGGGCGTGCTGCCCGGCTCCGAGCGGCCCGACGAATATGTGCTGCACACCGCGCACTGGGACCACCTCGGCCGCTGCACCCCCGCGCCCGATGGCGACGACATCTGCAATGGCGCGGTCGATAACGCCACCGGCACCGCCGCGCTGGTCGCCCTCGCGAAAATGCACCACGAGGCCGGGGCACCGGCGCGTTCGCTGGCCTTCGTGGCCGTGACGGCCGAGGAATCGGGCCTGCTCGGCTCGGAGTATTATGGCGCCAACCCGGTGTTCCCGCTCAGCCAGACCGTGGGCGGCGTGAACATGGACGCGCTCTATGTGCTCGGCCCGGCGCGCGACGTGGTCGCCATCGGCGGCGGCAAGAGCGACCTCGATGCGACGCTCGAACGCGCCGTCGACGCACAGGGCCGCACGATCACTGCCGATCCCAACCCGCAGGCCGGGTACTACTACCGCTCTGACCACTTCAGCCTCGCCAAGCGCGGTGTGCCGATGCTCTATGTGAAGAGCGGCGAAGACCTGTTCGACGGCGGGTTCGAAGCGGGCGAGGCAGGCCATGCCGACTATACCGCCAACCACTATCACGGCCCCAAGGACGAATACGATCCGGGCTGGGACTGGAGCGGCGTGGCGCAGGATGTCTCGCTTTATTATTCGATTGGCCGCGAGCTGGCGGATAGCGCGGACTGGCCCAACTGGGTCGAGGGCGACGAGTTCCGCGCCACCCGCGATGCCAGCTGCGCCGCTGGCGAAGGATGCTGAGCGAATGAGCCAGATGATGCCCCCCGAATGGGCTGAACAGGAGTGGATCTGGATCGGCTTTCCCGCCGCTGCCGACCTGTGGGAGGATGATCTCGCGTCCGCGCAAGCACAAGTTGCCGCCTTCGCCAATGCCATTGCGGAGACTGGTCAGCAGGTCCGCCTGGTGGTGCGTGACGAGGAAAGCGAGGCCGCCGCACGCGCGCTGGCGCATCCCTCGGTGGTCTTCGAGCGCCATCCCTATGGCGACATCTGGATTCGCGACACCGGCCCGCTGATCGTGCGCACCGATGCTGGCGAGCGGCTGGCACAGGGTTTTGGGTTCAACGGCTGGGGCGAGAAGTATCTGCTCGATGGCGATCAGGAGACCGGCGCTTCGCTCGCCAAGGCGGGCGGCTTTGCCTATCGCAAGGCTGGGTGGGTGCTTGAAGGCGGCTCGATCGACCCCGATGGCACCGGCCTCGTGGTGACGACCGAACAGTGCCTGCTCAACCCCAACCGCAACCCTGATTTGTCGCGCAAACAGATCGCCGATCATCTCGCCGCACAGCTCGGCTTCGAGCGCATCGTGTGGCTGGGCAACGGCCTGCTTGGCGACCACACCGACGGCCATGTCGACAACCTCGCGCGGTTCGTCGCGCCGGGAGAAATCGCCGTGCCCGTCGCCACCAGCGACGACGATCCCAACGCCGCCGTCTACGATGACGCCGCGCGCAAGGCGGCCGACTTCGGGCTGACCGTCCACCGCATCCCCTCCGCCGGGCTCTATGGCGAGGACGATGCCGAACCGGCGAGCTACATGAACTTCGTCATCGCCAACAAGGTGGTGGTGGTGCCGATCTACGGCTGCGCCAACGATGCGGCGGCGGTCGAGGCGATTGGCAAGCTGTTTCCGGGGCGCAAGGCCGTGGGCCTGAGGGCCGATGCCGTGCTCACCGGCGGCGGATCGTTCCACTGTTGCAGCCAGCACGTGCCGCTCGCCTAGGCGGCCAGCCGTCTTAACACTTTGTTTACCGGACGGCGGGCATAACGGCGATCATGACCCGTTCGCTCGCCCATGCTCGTCAGATCGCCGCCAATCCGGCTGAACTGCTGCGCTCTGCGATCGTTACGGCCTGCGCGTTGGCGCTGATCTCCGCCGGGCAGGCGCTCCCCTTCTAAAGCTCAAGTCTGCTAGAGCAGCTTGAAAAGCGCTGCGGCGGCAGCCGCCGCCAGCACCACGCCTACGGCAATCCGCCACAGCTTGTCGCTGACCTTGCCGAACGCAAGGCCGCCCAGCCAGTTACCCAGCACGACCAGTGGGAACAGCGCCAGTCCCAACACCACGATCCGCCATTCGAGCACGCCCAGCGTCGCCCCCGAGGCAACCCCCGCCATGGCAGCCACGCCGAACACCGCGATCATCGATGCCTTGGCAGTCCGGCGCGGAATGTCGCGCCCAACGTAATAGGGCACCACCGGTGGCCCCGGCATGGCAGCAAAGCCAGTGAGAATGCCCGCAGCCGCTCCGGTGAAGCCAGTGGTGAGGTGCCCCGGCTGATCACCCGCCCGGCGCGGCAGAAGCACGGCGAAGAAGGCCGATAGCGCCACCAGCGCGATCAGCAGCCGCGCCAGAGCAGGCGGCGTTGCGTCGAGCAACATCAGCCCCGGCAGTGTCGTTACCAGCACCAGCACGCTGATGGTGATTGCGGACCTCTCGGCCTCGCGCAGAACATAACGGATCTCGCTCAAGGCGAGCAGCCCGGCCATGATATTGAGCACCAGCACCGCTTCGACCGGCGTCAGCGCCAGCGCCAGGATCGGCACCAGCAGGATACCAAAGCCAAATCCCGTCAGCCCGCGAATGAAGGCCGCACCCAGCGTTGCAGCCACCGCCACGGCGATTTGCAGCGCGCTGAAACCGGCGAGAACTTCGGCACCCATGTCAGGCCTTAGCTAAGCTTACGCTAAAGCGAGGTCAGGCGCCGTCGCCGCACCCGCGATCAGCGCCACCGCCTCATCGAGCGAGAGCACCTGCTGGTCCTTCTCGCCGAGAATGCGCAGGGCCACCTTGCCCTCTTCCGCCTCGCGCATTCCGAGCACGAGCAGATAGGGCACCTTGGCGAGGCTGTGCTCGCGCACCTTGTAGTTGATCTTCTCGTTGCGGTAGTCGCTCGTCGACCGGATGCCCGCCGCCTTCAGCTTCGCCATCACCTCTTCGCCATAGGGATCGGCGTCGGAAACGATCGTCGCCACCACGGCCTGCACCGGGGCGAGCCAGGCCGGCAGGCGGCCCGCAAAGTGCTCGATCAGGATCCCGATGAAGCGCTCGTAGCTGCCGAAGATCGCGCGGTGCAGCATCACCGGGCGATGGCGCGCGCCATCCTCGCCGATGTAGCTTGCATCGAGCCGCTCGGGCAAAACCCGGTCGGACTGGATCGTGCCGACCTGCCAGGTACGGCCAATGGCATCCGTCAGGTGCCATTCGAGCTTGGGCGCATAGAACGCGCCCTCGCCGGGCAGCTCTTCCCATTCGAGGCCATTGGCGGTCAGCGCATCGCGCAGCTCCTGCTCGGCCTTGTCCCAATCGGCATCCGAACCGAAACGCTGCTCGGGCCGCAGCGCCAGCTTGATGTCATAGGTGAAGCCGAAATCGCGATAGACCTGATCCGCCAGCGCGATGAAGGCCTGCACTTCCTCCACCACCTGGCTTTCGGTGCAGAAGATATGCGCGTCATCCTGCGTGAACTGGCGCACACGCATCAGCCCGTGCAGCGCTCCATGCGGCTCGTTGCGGTGGCAGCAGCCCATTTCGCCGAGCCGGATCGGAAGGTCGCGATAGGAGGTGATGCCCTGCTTGAACACCAGCACATGCGCCGGGCAGTTCATCGGCTTCAGCGCCATCCACGCCGCATCGCCCGAGATGACCGGACCGTCTTCTTCGGTGTTGGGCACCTCGTCGGGAATCACGAACATGTTTTCGCGGTACTTGCCCCAGTGGCCCGACTGCTCCCACTGGCGCGCGTCCATCACCTGCGGAGTCTTGATCTCGCGGTAGCCTGCGCCGTCCATCTTGCGGCGCATGTAGCTCTCCAGCTCGCGCCAGATGCGATAGCCCTTGGGGTGCCAGAACACCGAACCATGCGCCTCTTCCTGCAAGTGGAACAGGTCCATCTCGCGGCCCAGCTTTCGGTGGTCGCGCTTGGCGGCCTCTTCCAGCCGGGTGAGGTGGGCATTGAGCTGCTTCTTGGTCAGCCAGCCGGTGCCATAAATGCGCGTGAGCTGCGCGTTCTTCTGGTCGCCGCGCCAATAGGCCCCGGCAACGCGCATCAGCTTGAAGGCATCGGGATCGAGCTTGCCGGTGGAGGGCAGATGCGGCCCGCGGCACATATCGAGCCAGTCCTCACCGCTTTTATAGACGGTCAGTTCTTCGCCCTCGGGCAGTTCATTCGCCCACTCGGCCTTGAAGGTCTCGCCATCGGCCTGCCACTTGTCGATCAGCTGCTGGCGGGTCCAGACCTCGCGCGTGAGCGGCTTATCGGCGCGGATGATCTCGCGCATCTTCTCTTCGATGGCCGGAAGGTCGTCCATCGAGAACGGGGCGCGGCTCTCGGGCGCTTTCACGTCGTAATAGAAACCGTCGTCGGTCGCGGGGCCGAAGGTGATCTGCGTGCCCGGCCACAGCGCCTGCACCGCCTCTGCCAGCACGTGGGCATAGTCGTGCCGCGCCAGCTCGAGCGCCTCTGCCTCGTCGCGGCTCGTGACCAGCGCCAGCTCGGCATCCCCCTCGAACGGGCGGGTGAGATCGCGCAGCTCGCTATTCACGCGCGCGGCGAGTGCCGCCTTGGCCAGCCCCGGCCCGATTTCCGCCGCCACATCTGCCGGAGTCGAGCCCGGTGCCATCTCGCGAACGGAGCCATCGGGAAGGGAAATCTTGAAGTGATTGCTCATGATACCAGATATCTGTCGATTGCCTGCGCGCGCCATGGCACAAGGCGCGGCGCGCTGAAAGGTTTTAGCGCGTTGCTAGCGGCGCCAATGGAGAGGATTGCCGAATGGATCTGGCCGAACAAGGCTGCGACTATCACCTAGTCGACGGGCGCAGGATCGCTTTTCGCCATGTCGCGGGCACTGGCCCCACCATCGTGTTCCTGCCCGGCTACATGTCCGATATGGCCGGTTCCAAGGCGACCGCCATTCATGACTGGGCCGCAAGCGAGGGGCGCGCCTGCCTCCTGCTCGATTACTCCGGCTGCGGCCGCAGCGAGGGCACCTTCGGCGAAGGCACGCTGACCCGCTGGAAGGACGAAGTGCTGGCCCTTATCGAAGCGCAGGTGCAAGGGCCTGTGCTGCTGGTCGGCTCGTCGATGGGCGGCTGGCTGATGTTGTTGGTGGGCATGGCGCTGGGTGAGCGCCTGCACGCCATGGTCGGGATTGCACCAGCGCCCGATTTCACTTCCTGGGGCTATGACCGGGAACAGAAGGCCGCGCTGGCCGCTGGTCAAACGGTGTTCGAAGACAATCCCTACGGCCCGATGCCCACCCCCACCTATCCGGGCTTCTGGCAGGATGCGCAGCTTCAGCGGATGCTGATCCGCGAGATTCCGCTCACCTGCCCGGCGCGCCTGCTGCATGGGCAGGAGGATGCCGAAGTGCCGTCCGACATTTCCGTGCTGCTTATGCGCGCGCTGGCTTCGGACGACGTGCAGGGCATTCTGGTGAAGGGCGGCGACCATCGCCTGTCACGCCCGCAGGACATCGCCCTGCTGCAACGCACGCTGGAGAGCCTGCTATGACTGCTTTTTCCGTTCTCGACCTCGTCACCGTGCGCGAAGGCAGCGACGTTTCGGAAGCCCTCGCCGATGCCGCGACGCTGGCGCAAACCGCCGAGGCGAGTGGCTACAAGCGCTTCTGGGTGGCCGAGCACCATGGCTCACCGGGCATTGCCGGGGGCGCGACTTCGGTGGTGCTGGCGCATATCGGCCACGCCACCAAGACCATCCGCGTGGGCTCGGGCGGGGTGATGCTGCCCAACCACAACCCCTTCGTGATCGCCGAGCAGTTCGGCACGCTCGATGCGCTGTTTCCGGGCCGGGTCGACCTCGGACTGGGCCGCGCGCCCGGTGCGGGGCAGGTGCTCGCTCAGGCGCTGCGCAAGGATCTGCACCGCGCGGCGGAATATTTCCCGCAGGACGTGGTCGAACTGCGCGCGCTGCTGACCGGCGATCTCGAGCTGCCGATCATGGCCACGCCGGGCCTCGGCGCGAAGGTCGAGATGTGGATGCTGGGATCGAGCCTGTTCGGCGCGCAGCTCGCCGCGCGGCTGGGAATGCCCTATGCCTTCGCCAGCCACTTCGCGCCTGCCCATCTCGATGCTGCCCTGGAAGCCTACCGCACCCAGTTCCGCCCCTCGGACTATCTCGACAAGCCTTATGTGATGGCGGCCATGACGATGATCGCGGCGGAGACCGACCACGAGGCCGAAACGCTCGCCAGCAGCCATGAGCAGGCCTTCGTGCGCCTGCGCAGCGGCGATCCGGGCCGCCTGCCGCCGCCGATCCCCGAATATCGCGCCACGCTGCCGATGCAGGCGCAGGCCATGCTCGAAAGCCTTTCGACCGCCGCTGCCGTGGGCTCACCGCGCACCGTGGCCGAGAAGATCGAGCGCTTCATCGCCCGAACGAACGCCGACGAGATCATCTTTTCCGGCGCGACCTACGATCCGGCGGCCCGCCGCCGCTCGCTCGAACTGGCGATGGAACGCATCGCCGCCTGACCTCACGGCACAATGCTGCGCTCCGGCGCAAGGAGACTACCCCCAATGGCCACCACCAAGCCTTCCCGTACAAGCTCCGCCGCCGCTGACCTGACCGAGCAGGAACGCGCCTTTGCCGAGGTGCTCAAGCGCCGCATTACCGGCAGCTTCCTTCCCGGCGAGGCGGGGCTTGAGGGCGAGGCGCTCGACGAGGCGGCCGCTTTTGTGCTGACCACTGCCCGCCACCGCGAAGATGGCAAGCCCGCCATCCGCATGAGCCGCGAAGCCGGCACGCGCCGCTTCCTGCGTATCGCCGTGGTCAACAAGGACGTGCCCTTCCTCGTCGATTCGATCGCCGCGGCGATGTCTGCGCGCAACATGCCGATCGACCTGCTTATCCACCCGATCCTGCCCGTCCGCCGCGAGGGCGGGGCGCTGGTCGACGTGCCCGAGGGCGCGGGCACCGGCGAAAAGCGCGAATCGTGGATCTATATCGAAACTGCGCGGGTCGACGCCCGCGAGCGGCAGGCACTCGAACAGGCACTCGAAACCGCCATCCTTGACGTCCGCGCCGCCGTGGCCGACTGGCCCGCGATGCAGGCGCGCATCCAGCAGGACGCCGACCTTGTGGCCGATGGCGAAGGCGCGGCGCTGCTGCGCTGGCTGGGCGACGGGATGATGACCCAGCTCGGCCATCTCGTGCGCCAGCGCGATGGCGGGATCGAGAATGCGCTCGGCATTTTCCGCCGCCCCGGCGATCCCATAGTGGCCGACGACACCTTCTCCCGCGCCTTCGCCTGGTTCGATGGCGAGCATGGCGCTCCGGGCCGCGCCCCGCTGGTGATCAAGGCCAATCGCCTGTCGCGCGTCCATCGCACGGTGCCGCTCGACCTGTTCATCGTGCCGATTTACCAGGACGGCCGGGTGGCCGCCCTGTCGGTTCATGCCGGCCTCTGGACCAGCGCCGCGCTGTCCTCTCCGCCCGAGAAGGTGCCCGTGCTGCGCCGCCAGTTCGCCACCTTGATGGAAAAACTCGCCTTCACCCCGCAGAGCCATGACTACAAGGCGCTGGTCCATTCGCTGACCGTACTGCCGCACGACCTCGTGATCAGTTTCTCCGATGACGACCTCGTCCGCGTGGTTGCCGCCATGATCGCGCTGGGCGAGCGCCCTCGCCCGCGCGCCACGCTCGTCACCGCGCCGCTGGGCCGCCACCTGTTTGCCTTCGTCTGGCTCCCGCGTGATCTGCTTTCGACCTCGGTGCGGCAGGAAATCGAAACCCTTGTCGAAAGCGAAACCGGCGCCACCACCCTCGACTGGAGCCTGCTGGTCGAAGGCGGCAACCTTGCCTTGCTGCGCTATGTGCTCGACTTCCGCGGGCAGGAACGCCAGCCCGATGCAGAAGCGCTCGACCGTGCCGTGCAGACGCTGCTGCGCGGCTGGCTCGATGCGGTGGAAGATGCGCTGAGCGAGACCGAGCAGACCCATGCCGCCTCGCTCGCCATGCGCTATGCCAATGCCCTGCCCACGGCCTACCGCACGCGCTATGGCCCGGCCGAGGCGGCGCAGGACATTATCCGCCTGCGCGCGCTCGACGACGAGAATGCGCCCGAACGCGGGGTCCGGCTCTATTGCGCCGATGAAGGCTGCACCGGGCCGCTGCGGCTCAAGATCTACCAGCATTCCGGCTCCATGCCGCTATCCGACGCGGTGCCCGCGCTGGAGAACTTCGGCTTCCGCGTGCTGTCCGAAATGCCCACCGAACTGGCGGTAGACGATGGCGGGACGATCCACGATTTCGGCCTTGCCGTGCAGCCGGGAGTCGATCCGGCCAAGCTGCTCGATCGCGCCTCCGTTATCGAGGAAGCCATCGGCCATGTCATCAACGGCGGAGCCGAGAACGATGTGTTCAACCGACTCGTGATCAGCGCCGGGCTCGACGCGCGCGACACCGAATGGCTGCGCGCGTTCTACCGCTATCTGCGGCAGGCCAACATCGCCTTCACGATCCACACCGTGGTGGAGGCACTGGCGGGGGCTCCCGCAGTCGCACGCGGGCTGATCGACCTGTTCACCGCCCGCCACGATCCGGCCTGCCAAGGCGACCGCGCCAAGGCAGAAGAGGAAGCCGAGGACGCCATCCGCGCCGGCCTCGCCGAGGTTTCGGCGATCAACGACGACCGTGTGCTGCGGCTGTACTGGAACACCATCAAGGCGATCCTGCGCACCAACGTGTTCGCCCCGGCGGGGCGCGAGGCGCTGGCCTTCAAGTTCGATTCGGCAGCTGTGCCCGGCCTGCCCAAGCCCGTGCCGTGGCGCGAGATATTCGTCTATTCACGCCGGGTGGAGGGCATTCACCTGCGCGCCGGGCCAGTGGCGCGCGGCGGCCTCAGGTGGTCCGACCGGCGCGACGACTTCCGCACCGAGGTGCTGGGCCTGATGAAGGCGCAGAAGACCAAGAACGCGGTGATCGTGCCGACCGGGGCCAAGGGCGGCTTCTATCCCAAGCAGCTGCCCAACCCCGCGCTCGACCGCGATGCGTGGTTCGCCGAGGGCAAGGAAAGCTATAAGCTGTTCATCCGCACGCTGCTGTCGCTCACCGACAACATCGTCGAAGGCAAGGTGGTGCACCCGGCAGGCGTGGTGATCCATGACGGCGAAGACCCCTATTTCGTGGTCGCCGCCGACAAGGGCACGGCGACCTTCTCCGACACGGCCAATGCCATCGCCATCGAGCACGACTTCTGGCTCGGCGATGCTTTCGCCAGCGGCGGCTCGAACGGCTATGATCACAAGGCCATGGGCATCACCGCGCGCGGGGCATGGGTCTCGGTCCAGCGCCATTTCCGCGAAATGGGCGTGGATGTGCAGGAAGAGCCGGTGCGCGTTGTCGGCGTGGGCGACATGTCTGGCGACGTGTTCGGCAACGGAATGCTGCTGTCGAAGGCGATCAAACTGGTCGCCGCCTTCGACCACCGCCACATCTTCATCGACCCCGATCCCGATCCGGCTACCAGCTGGGAAGAGCGCAAGCGCCTGTTCGAGCTGCCGCGGTCAAGCTGGGCGGACTATTGCGAAGAACTGATCAGCAAGGGTGGCGGCGTGTTCCCGCGCACCTTGAAACGGATCGAGCTATCGCCTGAAGCGCGCGCGGCGCTCGGTATTTCCGACGAGGCACTCGACCCTGAAAGCCTGATGAGCGCGATCCTCAAGTCGCCGAGCGACCTGCTCTGGTTCGGTGGCATCGGCACATATGTGAAGGCAGCTGACGAGAGCAATACCGAGGTCGGCGATCCGGCCAACGACGGGCTGCGCGTCAATGCCGCAGACCTGCGCGTGAAGGTGATCGGCGAGGGTGCCAATCTGGGCATCACCCAGGCAGGGCGCATCGCCTTTGGCCTCAAGGACGGGCACAGCAACACCGACTTCATCGACAACTCGGCAGGCGTCGACTGCTCTGACAACGAGGTCAACATCAAGATCGCGCTGAGCGCCGCGCTCAAGGCGGGCGACCTCACGGAGGACCAGCGCAACGCACTGCTCAAGGACATGACCGATGAGGTCGCCGAACTGGTGCTGGAGGACAACCGGCTGCAGGCACTCGCCCTGTCGATTGCCGAAAGCGGCGGCGCGCGCTCGATGGGCGCGCATGTGCGGCTGATCGAAATGCTCGAGGACCTTGGCGTGCTCGACCGCGTAACCGAAGGCCTCGCCAGCGACGAGGAACTGGCAAGGCGCGGCAGCGATGGCCACGGGCTCACGCGGCCCGAACTCGCCGTGCTGCTGTCGAGCGCGAAGATGGCGCTGCAGGATGCCGTCGAGCACTCGCCGCTCGCGCAGGACGACGACGCCGATGTGCTGGTGCTGGCCGACTTCCCGCAGCTGTTGCAGGAGAAGTTCCCGCAGCAGTTGCTCGATCACCAACTGCGCCGCGAGATCGTCGGCACGGTGGTGGCCAACCGGATGGTCAACCGCATGGGCCTGATCCATCCGTTCGAACTGTCGGAGGAAGAAGGCGTCGGCCTGTCGATCGTCGGTAGCGCCTTCGTGGCGGCGGCGGCGATCTTCGACATGGAAGCGCTGTGGGAGGAAATAGACGCCACGGACATGCCCGAAGCCGCCCGGCTTGGCCTGTTCGAACACGCCGCGAGCGGTCTGCGCGCGCATATTGCAGATGTAATAAGGGCCGCCAACGGAGCGCCCAACCCGGCCGATCTGCGCGTCCGCCTGGGCGCCGTGGTGAGCCAGCTGGCCGAACACGTCGATACGCTGCTCGGCAAGGAAGCCTCGGCCCACGTGAGCGCAATTGCCGGTGACCTTGAAGACCTCGGCGCGCCCGATGCGCTGGCACGCAAGGTCGCCCGCCTCTTCGCGCTCGACGGGGCCATCGGCATTGCCAGCCTCGCCAACTCGTCGGGGCTTGATCCGCTCGGACTGGTCCGCGCCTTCACGCTCACCGGCGCTTCGCTCGGCATCGACTGGGCGCAGGGCGAAGCCTCGGTGATGAGCCCGGCCGATCCGTGGGAGCGGCTGCTGGTGGCGGGCCTCGCGCGCGATTTCCAGCAGATCCGGCGCGACTTCCTCGCCCGCCTGTCCACGATCACGCCCGGCTTTGCCGAAGACCCCGAGGGCGCGGTGCGGAAGTGGGCCGAGCAGAACGAGGACCAGATCGGCCAGTTCCGCCAGATGATCGCGCGCGCGCAGGCCGTGCAACCGGTCCGCCCGGCGGTTCTGGCGCAGGTCGCGGGGCAGGCGCGCAACCTGCTGCTCGACCAGGATCGGCCGCCGCCAGTCGCAAAGTCTTGACGCTGAGCCTTCAATCCGGGCAACACGCCGCCATGACAAGCTACGACGTGATCATCGTGGGGGCCGGCCATGGCGGCGCTCAGGCCGCAATCGCCTTGCGGCAGCAGGGCTTCACCGGCTCGATCGCCATGATCGGGCGCGATCCGTTTCCGCCTTATGAGCGGCCACCGCTGTCGAAGGAGTACCTCTCCGGCGACAAACCGTTCGAGCGGCTGCTGATCCGGCCCGAGGCGTTCTGGGGTGAAAAGGATGTTACCCTGCACCTCGGAAAGGCTGTCACTCGGATCGATCCCGATGCGCATCAGGTCACGCTCTCGGGCGGCGATACCATGGGTTATGGCAAGCTGATCTGGGCGGCGGGCGGGAATGCCCGCAGGCTTTCGTGCAACGGCGGCAACCTTGAGGGCGTCCATGCGGTGCGCGACAAGGCCGATGTCGACAAGCTGATCGCCGAGCTGACCGAAGGCAGGCGCCGGATCGCGGTGATCGGCGGCGGCTATATCGGGCTTGAGGCGGCCGCCGTGCTGCGCAAGCTCGGCTGCGAGGTCGTGCTGATCGAGGCGCTCGACCGCGTCCTCTCACGCGTGGCGGGCGAGGAGCTGTCGCGCTTCTACGAGGCCGAGCACCGCGCGCAGGGCGTGGACCTGCGGATCGGCGAAGGGGTCGAATGCCTGCAGGGCGACGGCACCCGTGTGACCGGGGTCGAGCTGACGAATGGCGAAGTGCTGCCCTGCGATGCGGTGGTGGTCGGGATCGGGATCGTGCCCGCAGTCGGCCCGCTGATCGATGCCGGGGCTGCCGGGGCCAACGGCGTCGATGTCGACGAATTCTGCCACACCAGCCTGCCCGACATCTATGCCATCGGCGACTGTGCCGCTCATGCCAATGCCTATGCCGGCGGCGCGGTGATCCGGCTCGAAAGCGTGCAGAACGCCAACGACATGGCCACCACCGCAGCCCGCGCGATTTGCGGGGAGCCTGCTCCCTATGAGGCCTTCCCGTGGTTCTGGTCGAACCAGTACGACCTGAGGTTGCAGACTGCCGGGATCAGCCAGGGTCACGACGCGACAGTGCTGCGCGGCGACCCGGCGGAGCGGAGCTTTTCCGTTGTTTATCTGAAGGATGGCCGCATCCTCGCCATCGACGCCGTGAACCGCACCAAGGATTACGTGCAAGGCCGCAAGCTGATCGAGGCGCGCACGCAGGTCGATGCCGCCGAGGTGGCCGACATCGAGCGGCCGCTCAAGGAACTGTTGTAAGCCTGCCGAGCGCCCACTGCGCGGCTTCCGCTACCACGGGGTCCGCGTCGTCGGTCAAGGCTCGCACCGGCTCGGTCAAATCGGCATTGCCGCTGTTGCCCGCCGCGATCAGGCAGTTGCGCACGAAGCGGTTGCGCCCGATCCGCTTGATCGGCGAACCGGAGAACTTGGTGCGAAAAGCGGCATCGTCGAGTGCCAGTAACTCGGCCACAATTGGTTCAACCAGCTCCTCGCGCGCGGCAAAGGCCTTGTGCCGGGCGGCAGTGTCGGCAAACTTGTTCCACGGACAAACGGCAAGGCAATCGTCGCAGCCATAAATGCGGTTGCCGATGGCTTCGCGAAACTCCTCCGGGATCGGCCCGGGATATTCGATTGTCAGATAGGAAATGCAGCGCCGCGCGTCGAGCTTATAGGGCGAGACGAAGGCATCGGTCGGGCAGGCATCCTGACAGGCGCGGCACGATCCGCAGTGATCGGTCTGCGGCTCATCGGGCACAAACTCCGCCGTGGTGTAGATCGCACCAAGGAACAGCCACGAACCGTGCTCGCGGCTGACGAGGTTGGTATGCTTGCCCTGCCAGCCCAGCCCCGCCACCTGCCCGAGCGGTTTCTCCATCACCGGCGCGGTGTCGACGAAAACCTTGAGTTCGGTCTCCGGCGCTTGCTCCACCAACCAACGCGCCAGCGCCTTCAGCGCCTTTTTCATCACATCGTGATAGTCGCGCCCATGGGCATAGACCGAAATGCGTGCCTTTTCGGGATCGCCCTCCAAGGCCAGCGGATCGACCTCTGGCGCGTAGCTCATCCCCAGCGCGATCACGCTTTTGGCAACCGGCCACATCGATTGCGGCCCCTGCCGCACATCGGCACGGTCGGCCATCCACTGCATCTCGCCGTGGTAACCCGCCTCGATCCACTCGTGCAGCCTTGCCGCGCGCACCGGATCATCCTCGGCCGGAGCAAAGCCGATCGCAGCAAAGCCCAGCTCGCGCGCCTTTTCGCGCAACTGGTCCTGCACCGTGGTCTCGGCGAGATTAACCATGGTAGGGGTGTGCAAGGTTCATTCCTCCCCCCTAAAGTGACAGCATGACCATGGCGACAGGCGATTTCTCCAAAGGCACCGACACCGCTCCCCCGCTGGCCATCGACGCCCGCGGGCTCGTAAAGCGGTTCGACGCCGCCACGGCGGTCGACGGGGTGGACCTCGCCATCCCCACCGGCGCGATTTACGGCATCCTCGGCCCCAACGGCGCGGGCAAGACCACCACCCTGCGCATGCTGCTCGGCATTATCGACCCCGACGAGGGCGAGCGGCGGGTGCTCGGCGCGCGCAATCCGCAGGATGTCGCCCGCTTCATCGGTTATCTGCCCGAAGAGCGCGGGCTTTATCCGGCAATGAAGGCCTATGACGCCATCGCCTTCATGGGCGCGCTGCGCGGCCTGCCCTTGCCGCAGGGCCGCGAGAGGGCGCGCGAACTGCTCGAAAGCCACGGCCTCGGCCACGCGGTCGACCGCCAGATCCGCCAGCTTTCCAAAGGCATGGCGCAGACCGTGCAACTGCTCGGCACGCTGGTTCACGAGCCGAAGCTGGTGGTGCTCGACGAGCCGTTCTCGGGCCTCGACGCGATCAACCAGGGCAAGCTCGAAGACCTGATTCGCGGCCTCGCCGACAAGGGCACCACGGTGATCTTCTCCACCCACGTCATCGCCCATGCCGAGCGCCTGTGCGAAGGGATAGCAATCATTGCCGGCGGCAAAGTGCCGTTCGCGGGCCGGGTCGACGAAGCGCGCGACCGTATCCCCGCGCAGGTGCGGCTCGAAACGCGCCGCCGCGAGGGCGGGTGGCTGGCGGCTCTGCCCGGCGACGCGCGCCGCATGGGCGATTTCTGGACCTTCGCACTGCCCGAAAGCGGGGTGGAGCCCCTGCTCAAGGCGCTGATCGAAGGCGAGGCGGGTATCCTCTCGCTCTCGATCGAGCGCGCCGGGCTGCACGACGCCTTCGTCGCCATCGCGGGCGAGGCGGCAGCGAAAGACATGGTCGCGGGCGAACCGGGAGAGCCAGCATGAACGCGCAGAAACACCCCGGCGGACGCCTGCCGCTGTTTCAGGCCGCCTATGTAGTTGCGCGGCGCGACTTTACCGCGATCCTGTTCAGCCGCGCGTTCATCTTCTTCCTGCTCGGCCCGCTGTTCCCGGTGGTGGTGATGGCGCTGGCAGGCGGGGTCGGCGCGCAGGTGCAGCAGAACGCGGGCGTGGCCAGCGTCGGCCTCGCCATGAGCGCCGAGGACAACCGCGCGATGATCGATGCGCGCGAGGCGCTGGCCGAACGGCTCGGCTCCGCCGTTCCGCCGATGAGCGAATTGCGCGCAGTCGCGCAGGGCGAGCCATTCAACGCAAGGGCCGCCTTGCAGGAAAGCGAGGGCCAGCTCGCCGCCGTGGTCACCGGCACGCCTGCCGCGCCGCACCTCACCGCCACCGATGGCAGCATCGCCCGCTGGCAGGGCGTTATCGGCATGATCGCCGCGCAGGCAGAGGGCCAGTCGCTCGACTATCCCACGGTGGCAACCAGCGAAGTCGCCTCCAGCGCCGCGGCGCGCAATTCGGCGCGCATCAACACCGCGCAGGGCGGGCAGGTGCTATTGTTCCTGCTCATCATGCTGCTCGCCTCGATGGTGCTCTCGAACCTTGTCGAGGAAAAGGGCAACAAGATCATCGAGGTGCTCGCCGCCGCCATTCCGATGGACGCGCTGTTCCTCGGCAAATTGTTCGCGATGCTGGCCATCTCGGTGGTGGGAATCCTCGTCTGGGGCACCACGGCAGGTATCGTGCTGACGGCGGGCGGCGTTTCGCTGTCGGACTACGCGATGCCGGGCGTCGGCTGGCCGATGTTCATGGCGTTGTTCGCGCTCTATTTCGGCATGGGCTACCTGCTGCTCGGCGCGATCTTCCTCACCATCGGCTCGCAGGCGAAAACGGTGCGCGAGGTGCAGACGCTGTCGATGCCCGCCACCATGTTGCAGGTGCTGGTGTTCTTCCTCTCCAGCCTCACGATCACCAATGCCGGTGGCTGGATCGACTGGCTCGGCATGGCCTTCCCCCTGAGCTCGCCCTTCGTGATGGTGGCCCACGCGGCGATGGACGATCGCCTCTGGCCGCACGCAGTGGCGCTGGCGTGGCAGGCGCTGTGCGTGGCGGTCTTCATCCGCGTGGGCGCGAGCATGTTCCGCAAGCGGGTGATGAAATCCGGCCCGCAAAGCCCTATAAAGGCTAAGGAGAGTAGACGCGGGCCGGTCGGGTTCGTGCGCGGCCTGTTCAGCAAGGGTTCCGCCGCGGCCCGCTAGAGGTGCCCTCATGACCCACGATCCCATGCTTTCCCGTCGCTCCGCGTTGACATGGCTTGGCGTGGGCGTGTCGCTGCCCGTGCTCAGCGCCTGCGGCAGCGAGCCTGCCAAGGCCCAGCAGAACTTCCGCGTGACGCATACCGACGCCGAATGGCGCCGCCGCCTCACCGACATGGAATACCGCGTGCTGCGCGAAGAGGCGACCGAGCGCCCGTTCTCCTCGCCGCTGAACGACGAGCACCGCGATGGCACTTTCGTCTGCGCCGGGTGCGGCAATGCAGTCTATTCATCGGATACCAAGTTCGACAGCGGCACCGGCTGGCCGAGCTTCTATCAGGCGATCGACGCGGGCGCGGTCGGCTATTCGACCGATCGCAAGCTCGGCTACGTACGGCGCGAGGTGCACTGTGCGGATTGCGGCGGGCACCTCGGCCACGTGTTCGATGACGGCCCCCGCCCGACCGGCAAGCGCCACTGCATCAACGGCGTGGCGCTGGATTTCCGGCCTCAGGGATAGGGGATTGCTGCGCTAGCGGCATCACACGATAGAGCCGCAAGGCCGGGTTCCCGGTTTCGACCGGCACCAGCCAGCCTGGCACGTCGCGCGCAAAGATGCGGTCTGCCAGATTACCCTCGCCCATATTGGCATAGGCAGCAAGGTCGGCCGAAGCGGAGCAGGTCACGAGATAGTCGGCATTGTTGACCGCAATAACCGCGTGGGCCTGATCAAGAGGGCCGCTGAACGCGCGGATCACCTCGATCATCTTGGCCTGATTGCGGTGATACCCCCCCATCACCACGCTGTGCGGCGTGCGCGCCACCACCTCCGCCCCGAGGTCAATCGAATTGAACATCATGGCGGGCGCCAGCTGGTTGAGCAGCCCGATGTCGCAATTGCCTTCGCGGCCCAGCAGCGGATGCTCGACCAGCGTGTAACTGCTGTAAGAATCGAACAGCTTGAACACCGCGCTGGGAATTGCGGGTGTGGCGATCACAAAGCACCCGACGGTCGCCAGCACACGTGGCAGCACGGCGCGGAGCGCGCGCGCGCGCGGCAACAGCAGATGGACGATGGCAGCGGAGAAGGGCAGCAGCAAAAGCTGCAAAGTGACGCCAGC
The DNA here is from genome assembly GCA_027311945.1 of Erythrobacter sp. Classification (GTDB taxonomy): domain Bacteria; phylum Pseudomonadota; class Alphaproteobacteria; order Sphingomonadales; family Sphingomonadaceae; genus Alteraurantiacibacter. The sequence goes on along the minus strand of DAICXZ010000033.1, from coordinate 47,825 downwards.
GCGCAGCACCAGCGAAGCGATCAGCGCCGCGCCAAGTGTTGCCAAGGTCAGCTCCAGCCATGGGCCGCGCATGTCCGTGGCCCCGAAGCGTCGGTAAACCACCTTGATGCCGACCAGCAGGACAATGACCCCGCCCACCATCATGCCCGCAGCCGATGGAATTTGTCGCCACACTGGCGCGGATTCCAGCAGGTAATGAAACCAGTTGTCGCGCAAGAGTGGATCAAGCACCGCCATAGGCGAGATCGCGCAGACTCCCAACGGAACCAACAGGGCAGGAGCTGCCAGCAGCGGGGCCGGCAAGAGCGCTGCGAACCTCAAGCGGGCGTCGTCCTGACCGGGGAAGAACCGGCTTGCCGCGACCACGCTTGCGGACAAGGCGAAGGCCAGAAAGTGGGGCCAGCTCATCATGTCGCAATAGCTCTCGCCAATGGCTGAGAGCGGGCGCAAGCCGAGATACAGCCCCGGCCCCGCCAGTGCGAGGCCAAGCAGGAAGGCCTCGTGTTCGCGCCGTTTGCCCGACACATAGCGCAGCGCGTAAATTCCGGCGATAATGGCCACCATCGGCACGCCTTCGACCGAAATCCAGATCAGCGCGGCAGCAAGCACCCCGCCGATCAGCGCATCGCGATAGGATCCGCGCAGCATCAGCCAGACCATCGCCAGGACGCTGATCGCCTGCCAGCCGTGGTGGTCGATCCGCAAAGGCATGAAACTGAACAGCAGCAACGGCATCAGTGGCACGAGCACAACCGCCAGGACGACCTCCTGCGGGGTCTGGCCCAGCTCACGCATGAGCGCGCGCAACAGGGCGATCACCACTGCGAACTGGAACAATGGAACCGCGACCAGCGCACAGGTCTCGGCAAGGCGCTCATCAAGAAACAGGCGGAAGACGAGAATGAACGCGGCAATCGGAATATCGACCAGCCGCACCCAGTGAATGTCGGCCCCGAACGGGGGGTTCATCCGATACTGACGCGAATCGAACCAGTTCTGGCCTGCAAGAAGGTCGCGCACTTGCTGCAGCCGCAAGTAATCATCCGGCTCGGGCATCTGCCCTTTGAGCAGGGTGGACAGGGGCACCACCAGCAGCAGGAACGCCACCAGTGCCGCCGCCCGCCAGGGGCCGAACAGCGTGAAGCGGTCGGTGGCCGGATTCGTCGGCGCAGACTCGGGGTCGCGCGCGCCTAGGCCAGCCACTTGAGCACCCGGATCACGCCCATTTTCGCAGCCTGACTATGGGCCGAAACATTCTCGCGCGCGCCGATTTCCTGTCGATTCAGGTGATAGTAGCGATAGGCCTTCAGCAGCATCTCACCGTTGGTGAGCGTAGGCTGCCAGCCCAGCGTGCGCTTGATCGCGCTGGTGTCGAACACGAAGCTGCTTGCGATCATGCGGTAGTGATAGGGGCCGAGCGGCGAGAGGCGCAGCCTATGCGCGAGCTTCATCGCGGTAATCATCGGCCACTTGGGCAGCCGCAGCAGGCGCGAGCGGCTGGCTGAGCCGTCGATGACGTGCTGGAACGCGCCCGCCATGCTCGGCACATCGTCCGAACCGATGCCAAACACGTGGCTTCCCTCGCAATGCGCGGCGCGCAGCATGGCCTCGATCAGGTCGGCGGCGTAGATGAACTGATACCGGTTGCTGCCGTCGCCCACCAACGGGATGCGGTTGCCGTCGGCGATAAACTCGAAGAGGATCGCGAGGAGGCCAAGGCGTCCCTCGTCGATGATCGTGGGGCAGCGGATCGAAACGCTCTCGATCCGGTTGCCGAGACAGGCGAGGATCTTCTCGCCCTCCCACTTGGTCATGCCATAGTGTTCGCACGGTTCCGGCGCGATGTCCTCGCTCACCGGCGCATCGAAGCCGTGGCCCCACAGGCAGTTGCTCGAGGTGTAGACGATCTTGCCGACACCCGCATCGGCGCAGGCCTCGGCCAGCACTTGCGTGCCCAGCACGTTGTGGCTGTCGAGTTCGCTGTCGGGGATCGAGCCGTGCGCCAGCAGCGCCGCGCAGTGAAACACCGCATCGGGCACCCCGCGCGCAAAGATCGCATCGAGGCAGGCGCGGTCGCGGATATCGCCGACCACGGCATCCAGCCTCGGGTTCGCAAGCGATGTCGGCAGCAGGTCTAGCGAGGTGACCGTGTGGCCATCGGCCAGCAGCCGGCCCACGAGCAGGGTGCCGAGAAATCCGGAACCGCCGGTTACGAGATAGGATGCCATGCAGTGCTTACCTTGTCTGTCTCGCAAAAGTTACGCAGGGCGGAAAACGAAGTACTTCCGAACGCCCCAATTCAGGAAAAAACTCACCACCAGGGCGATGCCCTTCGTGAGCATTGGAAGCATGCCAGCCGCGACTAGCACACTCACAATCGCGGTGGTGATGGCAAGGCCGCTTAGCGTGGTGCCGTAGAACAGGATCTGCTGGCGCAAGCGGATCGGGCCTCTCGGTGCCAGACCCGCGTCGAACACGCCGCGGCTCACCAGCCACCAGTTCGCGATCATCCCTGCGCCGTAGGCGAGGGCGGCGGCGAGGCCAGCGGCTGCGCCCTGCCCGAGCAGGATCATGAAACAGCCGACGTCAACGGCCATCGCCGCGAGGGCACTGATCCCATAGCGCAGGAACTGCACCTCGAACACGGGCGCGATCAGCTTGCGCCAGATCACCGTCACGCGACCTTGCGGGTCTCTTCGCCGCTCTCGCCCGCCTCGGCCACGCGCGCGGGCACATCGCGGATCGAAGCCAGCGCTGCCGCCTGATCTTCGGACAGGTGGCGGGTTTCGCGCGTGGGAATGGCCTTCTCGGCACCCTCGTCGCCGGCCTCGTGGTATTCGGCATCCTCGTTCACGCACCAGGTGTCGTAGACGCGCTCCCCGGCGAGAATGTTCTCCACGGTAAGCATCGCGGTCATCATCGCGTGATCCTGATTGTTGTAGCGGTGCATGCCGTTGCGCCCCACCAGATGCAGCGTGGGGAAGCGCTCTTCCAGCTCGGCGCGCATCGCTTCGACATTCTCGGCGTAGTCTTCGTCGTACACCGGATAGGCCTTTTCCTGCCGCACCACCGCGCCGCCGACCACGTCTTCCGGCTTGCACAGGCCGAGGATGTCCATCTCGCGCTTGGCCTGCGCAATCAGCTGGTCATCGCTCGACGACCACAGACCGTCGCCTTCGAAGCAGAAGTATTCGAGGCCCACGCAGGCAATATCCTGATCGGGCACCATCTCGGGCGACCAGCTGCGGAAGTTCTGCACCCGGCCGACCTGAACCTGCGAATCGTGGATGTAGATCCAGTTGTCGGGAAACAGGTCGTCCGATCGGATCATCAGCGCGACGGTGAGGAAATCACGGTACCTGAGGTTGCTCGCCTGAAGCGTGGTGGCGGGCAGCGGATGCAGCCGGGTGGCCAGCTCGCGCATCGGCGCCGAGCTGATCGCGTGGCGCGCCGTGATAATGGTCTCGCCCGCGGGGCCATCGGCGCGCAGGCGCCAGCCGCCCTGTCCGTCGCTGGCGAGCTGGCCCAAGGCATGGCTCATCAGCACCTTACCCTTGCCGGTGGCGACAATCTTGTCGCGCGCGGCGTCCCACATCATGCCGGGGCCGAGGCGGGGATAGCGGAACGTTTCGAGCAGCGTCTTGGCCTGCTTGCCCGAACCGTCGTTCAGCCGGTTGAGGCCAAGCGAGCGCTTCAACCCGTCAACCACCGCGCGCCCCAGGCTGAGACCCTTGATGCGCTGAGCAGCCCAGTCGGCGCTCATTTCGTCGCAGGGCATGCCCCAGACCTTCTCGGTGTAGGTCTTGAAGAAGATCGAATAGAGCTTCTTGCCGAACTGGTTGGTGGTCCAGTCCTCGAAGCTTTTCACCTGCTTGATCGGGAACAGCTTGTATCTGAGGTAGCTCGCCATGCACAGCGCAGAGCGGCACAGGCCTAGGTTGCGCAGCGCCTCGAACGCGCGCAGCGGGTAGGAGTAGAATTTGCCCTCGTAGTAGATGCGGCTCATCCGGGGGCGCTGGATGAAGTCGTCGGGCAGGATCTCGTTCCACAGGTCCACGACCTGCTGGCTTTTGGAGAAGAACCGGTGCCCGCCGATATCGAAGCGATAGCCTTCGTGCTCGACCGTGCGGCTGATGCCGCCGACGTAGGTCTCATCCTTTTCGATGATCGCGACCGATTTGCCAGCCTTGGTCAGCAGGTATCCCGCAGTGAGGCCCGCCGGGCCAGCGCCGATAATGGCCACATCGACATCGACTTCGCGGATGCCACTGGCGCTGGTACTGGTCATCAAGGCCCCCGATTTGTGTGCGATCGGGAGTGAAGGAAAATGGTTTTAGCGTGGTTAACGTGGCTGCCGACTCTGCCGAAAACTAGAGGGCAACACTCTGCATGGCGGCGACAATACGCGCCAGCTCGCTCATTTGCAGCGTATCCTCGAACACCAGGCCATAGGCCCCGTTGCGCCGCCAGCGAATCTTGGCGCGCGTGGAGGGAAGGTGCGTGGCCCTGAGGACGACATTCGAGGCCAGCATCAGGTGCTCGTCGCAGGCGATCTTCGCGCCCTGGCCCGAGATATCGCAAATCCGCACGGAGAAATCGCGCCCCGGCATCGCCAGGATGGCCGGGCAATCGAGCTCGACGCGAATCGGGCGCTTGCCGAATCGGCTCGGGCTCTGGATCAGCCGGTCGAGATCGGCACGCTCGAGGAAGCGCAGGCCCATCCGGTCGCCATCGCGCCACATCACCTCGGCCTTGATGTGATCGCCGTTCTGGAACTCGATCGTATATTCGCCGCAGTCGGGCAGCGCGTGGAACACGCAGACGCTAAGCCCGGTCTCAGACAAGTCACGGATAACGCAGACAAACTGGTGATCGGGTGAAATGAGCTTGGCCGGACGAATCAGCAGCCCGACGCGGGGTGCCGTGCGCAATTCGGCCCCCTTGGGCTCTGCCTCTGAATTTGCGGTGCTCGTGTTATCGAGCCTTGCTGGGTCTTGCATAGGCGTTCCCGATTGTTCCGTGGCAGAGAGGTCCATCATTTCTGCCTGTGTTACAAACTGGCAAAGTTTCGTTCATGATTGGTTTATCAACACCTAGGCCCAGGCACTGAAACCTATCGGACTACTGCTAGTAATCGGTGTATTTTTTCATAACATTTACATGTTACAAACCGCGTGGCGCCCGTCTTCGAACCGTAGTGATGCGGCAAGAAAGGCCTGGTGCGGGCGGCGGGACTCGAACCCGCACGAGCAAGGCTCAGGGGATTTTAAGTCCCCGGCGTCTACCATTCCGCCACGCCCGCACTGCGAACCACCGCCTAGCGTGCGATTGCCCGCCTTACCAGTAGCGGGAACTGGCTATCCGCGCGCCTTCGCTTAGCGCCGCCAGTTTTGCCCATACGACTTGCGGATCGAGCGCATTGCTGCCCGCGTGGACCGAGAAGCCGCAGTCCACCCCCGCCATCACCCGTTCGCGCCCGAGCAGATCGGCATAACGGCCGATCCGCTGCGCAATCAGCTCGGGGTGTTCGATATAGGGGCTTTGCGGTTCGATCATGCCGGGGCAGAGCACCTTGTCTTGCGGAAGCGGGTGGTCCTCGAAATAGGCGAATTCGTGCGCGTGGCGTGGGTTGGCCCCTTCGAGCAGCACGGTCTGCGGCTTGGCCTGCCATACGATGTCGGCAATTTCGGCCAGCGCCACATCGCAATGATGCGGGCCGGGATAGTTGCCCCAGCACAGGTGCATGCGGCATTGCTCGGCGGGAATGTTGCGCAAGGCATAGTTGAGCGCGGCCACATTCATGCCGATGCGCTTGCGAAACTCTTCGAGGCTTAGCTGCGTGAACTGCACATGGCGGCCCATGGCAAGATCGGGGCAATCCACCTGCAGGGTGATCCCGGCCGCAGCGATGGTCTCGTATTCGTGCCGCAGCCCCTCGGCGAGCGCGAAGACATAGTCCTCGTCGCTGGCATAGTACTGGTTGGGGAAGAACAGCGCGGTGACGCCCGGTGAGGCCGCCGACATGAAGGTGCCGTGGCCGTTCGCCAGCCGCCCCAGCCGTTCGGCGTCGATCCGCGGTGCTTCCATGTCGATCACTGCGATCGGCGCGGTGCAGGCGGGGGCGGAGCGCTTGGCCCGGCCCTTGTTGCCGAACACCTGTGCCTTGGCGCCGGGGAAGTCCTCAAGGTCGGCGAATTCGTATTGCCCCGCCTCGCCGCCAAAGCCCGAAAGGCGGTGCTTGATATAGGTGGCGTAGCTGGGCTTCGACATCTCGCCATCGTTGACGACATTGAGCCCCGCCGCGATCTGGCGCGCGACCACGTCAGCCGTCGCCCGCTCCACCGCAGCATCGAGCGCGGCAGGGTCGACCTGCTCGCCCCCCTCACGCGCGAAAATCAGGGCCAGCAGCTCTTCCGGGCGTGGCAGGCTGCCGGTGTGGGTGGTGGCAAAACCGCTCATCGGCGCGGCCCTATGCTGCCTCTTCCTTCCGGAACGTGTTGTTGTTCGAATAGTCGCCCGCCAGCCAGCGCTTCAACTCGGCATGGGCCTTGGCCTTGCGTTCGGCCGCGCCATCGGCGGCGCGCGGGTCGTCGTTGCAGAACTCGACGATCATGCCATTCGGGTCCTTCACATAGACCGAGCGGCAATAGCCGTGCTCCAGCACATAGGTATCGGGCGCGGTGATCCCGGCCTCCCTGATCCGCCGCTCGATCCCCGCCTGACATTCGGCATCGACATTCAGAGCAATATGGATGAACGGCGAGGACGGAATCTCCGGCCCGAACTCGGCCTGATCATCGGGATCGGCGAACTGGAAGAAGGCCAGCGAGCTGCCGTCGCCAAGATCGAAGAACACGTGGCAATAGGTGCGCTCCTTCCCGAACAGCATGTCCGCCTCGCACCAGGTGGCCGAGAGCGGCAGGCCGATCACGTCCTCGTAAAAGGCGCGGGTGGCTTCGAGATCCTTCGTCACATAGGCAGTGTGGTGCAATCGGCTCGGCAGCTTTGCCATGATCCATTCTCCCGTTGGGCCGAGTCTTTTCGCACGGCCTCAAGCTTGGCAATCTAACGCATTAGCTTTTGCGGCCAAGTATTTCTTCATTGTGCTGGCCGAGCTCGGGCGGCGGGGTGACATCGGCCTCCACCTCGCCATCGAACCGGATCGGATTGCGGATCGTGCGGAATGTACCGCGCTGGCCCTCTCCGCTCACCTCCAGCCGGTGGTGCTTCGCGAGGTCGCCCTCCAGCACTTCCTTGCTCGAATAGACCGCCGAATGCGGCACTTCGAGGCTGGTGAGCCGCTGCTCCCAAACCGCGCGGGGCTGCTCGGCAAAGATCGGGGCGAGGAAACGCACCACGTTCTCGTAGTTTTCGATCCGCGCCGGGCGGCTTTCGAACTCAGGGCGCGCGAGCATGTCGGGCTGGCCGACCGCCTCGGCGAGATTCTCCCAGAACTTGGGCGGGCTCGACATGTGCAGCGCGATCCAGCCGCCGTCAGCACATTCGAACACGTAGCTTTGCGAAACATGCGGGCGGCTCCACGGCCCCATCACCTCGCCCTCGCTGAGATAGTGCGTAAAGTCGTCGAGGTTGAAGTGCGCCATCGCCTCGAACATCGAGGTCTCCACGCGCCGCCCCCTGCCCGTCTTCTCCCGCTCATACAGCGCGGCGAGCACGCCATAGGCGGCATAGAAGCCCGTCACCGCATCGCCAATCGCCGGGCCGACCACGCGCGGATTGCCGGGGTTCACCAGCAGCCGCAGGAAGCCCGAGGCGGCCTGCGCCACGGTGTCGAACGCCGGGCGGTCCTTCCACGGGCCATCGTTGCCGAAGCCCGATATGTCGACATAGACCAGCCGCGGGTTGATCGCCTGCAAACGCTCCGCATCCACATGGAGCCGCTCGGCCACGCCGGGGCGGAAATTCTGGATGAACACGTCGGCCGTTTTCACCAGTTCATCCAGCGCCTTGCGGTCGTCCTCGCTCACCTTGGTGTTGAGCGTGATCGACTTCTTGTTGCGGTTATAGGTCTGATAATGCGGCGAATAGAGGTCGCCCTTGAAGGCGCGGAACGGATCGCCCGTCTCGGGCATCTCGACCTTGATAACCTCGGCCCCAAGGTCCGCCAGCAGCATGCCGCAGGCCGGGCCGGTGATGAAGGTGCCCATGTCGAGCACACGAATGCCTGCGAGTGGTTTTGCCATTTATCTCTCCCACATTCCCCGCCCCCGCTCGTCCTGAGCTTGTCGAAGGACCGTCCTTGCTTCTAGTCCGAGCTTGAAAAAAAAAAATCGGTGCTTCGACAAGCTCAGCACGAGCGGATCTGGGAGAATTGAATGCGCATCGGCAAACAGGACCAGCCCTTTACTGCGATCTGCACCTCGGACGCAGAGAGCATCACCGTGCGCGGGCGGAACTTGTGCGAAGACATCATCGGCAAGTTCGATTTCTCCAGCTACTTCTGGCTGCTGGTGACGGGCGAAGAGCCGGACGAGAACCAGAGCTTCTTCCTCAACGCCGTGCTCTGTGCGCTGGCCGAACACGGGTTGGTGCCATCGGTGGTCGCCGCAAGGATGACGCTCGCCGCCGCGCCGGAGGCGGTGCAGGGCGCGGTCGCGGCGGGATTGCTGGGCTGCGGCTCGGTGGTGCTGGGCAGCGCGGAGGTTGCCGGGCGTTTCTACCACGACTGCGTGCTGGACCAGCGCGCGAGCGGCGACCCGGTGGAACAGGTGGCCAAGCGCCAGATTGCCAAGTGGCGCGAGCATACGAAAGCCGTCCCCGGCTTCGGCCACCCGCAACACTCCGAAGGCGACCCGCGCGCGAATCTGCTGCTCAAACTGGCCGACGAACGCGGCGCGAGCGGCGAGCACGTGGCGATGATGCGCGCTTTGCAGGCGGCCCTGCCCGAGGCGATTGGCCGCGCACTGCCGGTGAACGTCAACGGCCCGATCCCCGCGATCATGCTCGATCTGGGCTGGCCGGTCGCGGCGCTGAAGGGGATTGGCCTGTTGTGCCGGACCGGCGGGCTGATCGGGCACCTGACCGAGGAGGCCGAGCGGCCTATCGGGTTTGTGATGAGCGGGGCAGCGGCTGGGGCGATTAGCTATGATGGGGAGTAAATTCTTACGCAGCACAGTTTGCGGCTTAGCGATCATTGGTGCTTCCAGCGGCCTGTTCGCGCAAAATCCTGAGATCTATCCATCTGCTATGAACGAACGGCCAGCAAATGCTGAGAAACAGCGGCTCATCCGCAGATTCATGTCTGCAACGGGACTACAACGAGAGCTCGATAGCGGCAGCTTCTTGGAGCGGTACGCGCTAAATACTCAGCTCGATTGGAATTCTGGTACGGCTGCCACCACGTTATTTGAGGCAATCACCGGGCCGATTGAGGCACTCAAAGCTGAATATGAACATTTCCGACCGACGTATCAGGAAGAGTTCGAAGGCCACATCAACTGGGAGTATACCGAAGAAGAGTTGCGCCAGCTCGTAGCGTTCTTCGAATCCCCTGTTGGCCAGCACTATATCGACGGTGACTGGCGGATGAGAGCGTACAGCGCGACGAACCTTGAAGATATCGAGGAGGAGTTGGTGCGGAAAGCTGTGGCGCGTTACCAACAAGCACATTCCCCCAACCCTAACGCCCAACACAATTAGCCTTGCAATCATCCCTCCCGCTGGCACCATGCGCCACGGGAGAGTACCAAAATGCTGGCAGGCGAATTCGACTATATCGTCATTGGCGCAGGCTCGTCCGGCGCCTGCGTGGCCGCGCGGCTGGGCGAGGACACCAGCAAAACCGTCTGCGTGCTCGAAGCGGGCGGGCATGACAGCCATCCGTTCATTCACGTGCCGAGCTTCGTCGCCGCCGCCATCGGGCGCAAGGCCACCAACTGGGGCTTCGAAACCGTCCCCCAGCCCGGCATGGCAGGGCGAAAAATCGGCGTGCCGCGCGGCAAGGTCATCGGCGGCTCGGGCTCGATCAACGGGATGGTCTACTTTCGCGGCCACCCCACCGATTATGACGATTGGGCCGACGCGGGCTGCAAGGGCTGGTCCTATGCCGAGGTGCTGCCCTACTTCACCCGCACCGAACACAACGAGGATTATCCGGAAAGCGTCTTCCACGGGACGAATGGCCCGATAAACGCCAAGATGGTCGAGGGGCCCAACCCGCTCAACTACGACTTCATGAATGCCTTGGGCGAGTTGCAATTCCCCGCCTGCCCAGATTTCAACGGCCCGAATCCGGAGGGCTATGGCCGCCGCCAGGGCCTGATCCGCGATGGCCAGCGCGAGACTACGGCGAAATGCATGCTCCGCCCGGCGATGGCGCGCGGCAACATCCATGTGCAGGTCGATGCCCGCGTGGCGCGCATTGTGGTCGAGGATAAGCGCGCCACCGGCGTCGCGCTGACCGATGGCCGGGTGCTCCGCGCCCGCCATGAGGTGATCCTCAGCGCCGGTGCGGTGCAGAGCCCGCATATCCTGATGCTCTCCGGCATTGGCCCCGCCGCGCATCTGAAAGCGCACGGCATCGAAGTGGTCCACGATCTGCCGGGCGTCGGCCAGAACTATCACGACCATGTCGCCAGCCCGATCCACATGGAGACGGGCGATATGACCAGCTACGGCATCAGTTGGCGCGCCATGCCGCGCAATATTTTCCAGTTTTTCAACTACCTGCTCACCCGCAAGGGGCCGCTGGCGGGCAATGTGTTCGAAAGCGTCGCCTTCCTCAAGACCCTGCCCGATCTGCCGCGCGCCGACGTGCAATTCGTGCTCCAGCCGGCCAAGCGGCTGACGGTGAAGGGCGTGCCGTTCCCGGTCGGCCACGGCTTCGCGATCAGCCCGGTGGCGCTTTATCCCAAGAGCCGGGGCGAAGTGACGCTCGCCAGCGCCGACCCCGCCGAGGCGCCGCTGATCGACCCGCACCTGCTCGAACACCCCGACGATATCCAGCCGCTGATCCGCGCGCTGAAGATCAGCCGCGGGGTATTCGCCATGCCGCCGTTCGCGAAGTATCGCGCAACCGAAGTCGCCCCCGGCCCCGATTGCTATCTCGACGACCAGTTCGACGCCTATATCCGCGAGACCGGCTACACGGTCCATCACCCGGTCGGCACCTGCAAGATGGGTGCTGCGGACGACCCCGGCGCCGTGGTCGATCCGCAGCTGCGCCTGCGCGGGATCGCGGGCCTGCGCGTGGCTGATGCCAGCGTGATGCCCAGCGTGATCGGCGGCAACACCAATGCCCCCTGCGTGATGATCGGCGAGAAATGCGCCGACTTCGTCCTCGGCAAAGCGCAGTTGACACCGGCGCAGCTGCCGGAGGAAAGTGTAGCACGCTACAAGCCGAACACGGCAGTGGTAGCCTGAGGAGAGGACAATGGCCGCAGAGCACGTAAAGAGCTGGACGGTCGGCGATGTGACAATCAGCCGCATCGTCGAGCTGTGGGACTTCCGCGACGACATCCACATGACCATGCCCGACGCCACGCCCGAAGAGGTGATCGCGCTCGACTGGCTGCATCCGCACTATGCCACGAGCGAAGGCCAGCAGCGGATGAACTTCCAGGGCTTCGTGGTGCAGACGCCCGACAAGGTGATCGTGGTCGATTCGTGCATCGGCGCGGGGCGGGAGCGTGATTTTGACGTGTTCTGCAACCTGCCGGAGGGGTTTCTGGAAGGCCTCGAAAGCCTCGGTATTACGCGCGATCAGGTCGACCTTGTGTTCTGCACCCACCTCCACTTTGATCACGTCGGCTGGAACACCTACAAAGACCCCGAAACGGGCGAATACAAGCCGACCTTCCCCAACGCCCGCTACCTGTTCGGCAAGACCGAATACGAAGCATGGCAGAAGGTGATCCGCCACGACGGCGTGCATTCGGATGGCCACCTTGTCGAATGCGTCGATCCGATCGTGGCCCTGGGCATGGCTGATTTTGTCGACACCGACCACCGGATCTGCCCCGAACTCACCTGCGAGCCGAGCCACGGCCACACGCCGGGGCACATACACGTGCGCATCGAGAGCAAGGGCGAAAGCGCAGTCATCACCGGCGATCTGATGCATCACCCGATGCAATGCGCGATGCCGCACCGCGATGCCACGTTCGACATGGACAAGGACGCGGGCCGCGCCGCCCGTGTCGCCTTCGTCGAGAAATACAAGGACAGCGGCACCCTGATCGTCGGCGCGCACTTCGCCGAGCCTACCGCCGGGCATTTCGAGACCGGCACGGATGGCAAGGTGTGGTTCCGGGGGCTGGGGCTGTGAGCTGCGCCCACCTTTCCGTCACCCCGGCCCCCGAGCCGGGGTCCTGCTTCTGCATCATGCTCGCCTTAGCGGAACCCCGGATCAAGTCCGGGGTGACGATGGGAGGAGTATCTGCATGACCAAACCGATCCCCGACTATCCGCTCGACATCTTCACGCCCGAGGCCGTGCGCGATGCCCGCGCGGTGGACGATGGCTTACGCGAGTTCGCCCCCGTGGTGCGGCTGCATGATGGCACCTGCATGATCGCACGGCACGAACACGTGACCAGCGGGCTGCTCGACTGGAAGAGCTTTTCCTCCGCCAGCCGCCCATGGCACGATCCCAATTCGCCGCGGCCCGAAATCCTGCTGACCGACGACCCGCCCCGCCACACGCAGGTGCGCAAGGTGGTGCAGGATGCGCTCAGCCCGCGTGCGCTGGAGCGGACCAAGGCGATCTTTCAGGCTTCGGCCGAACAGTTCGTCGGCAAGCTGCGCGAACGCGAAGGCGAGGCTGTCGATGCCGTGGGCGAGATCACCCAGGCGTGGATCTTCGACATCCTGCCCGAGGTGCTCGGCCTGCCGAAGGAGGGCCGCCACCACATGCACGGTTTCTCGCAGATGGTCTGGGCCACGATGGGCCCGCCGGGCGAGCTGTTCGACGAGGCGATGGACCACGACTTTAGCGCCGTGGTCGAATGGCTCGGCACCGCATGTGATCGGAACGCGCTCGACCCCGAGGGCATCGGCGCGAGCATCTTCGCCGCCGCCGACGCGGGGCAGGTGACCGAGGACGAGGCCAAGCTGCTGCTGCAAACCGTGCTCAGCGCCGGGGCCGACACCACCTATCTCACCATGGCCAACGCGATCCGCGCCTGGGCGATGTTCCCCGAGGAATATGCGAAGCTGCGCGCCAACCCCAAGTTGCTGCGCGGGGCTTTCGACGAATCGCTGCGGTGGGATTCGCCCAGCCGCATGGCGGGCCGCATCGCCACGGTGGATGTCGCTATCGACGACTACGTGGTGCCCGCTGGCACCCGCTGCGGGCTGATGTTCGCCGCCGCCAACCGCGACCCTCGCTTCTGGGACGCGCCCGACGACTATCGCATCGAGCGCGATACGAAGCACTCGCTCGGCTGGGGTTACGGGGTGCACGGCTGCGTCGGGCGGATGCTGGCGCAGACCGAAGCGCAGGCGTTTCTCGGCACGCTGGTGCGCGAGGTGGAAGCGTTCGAGATCGCGGGCGACTACGAGCCGTGGATGACCACGGTCGGCCACGGCCCGATCAAGCAGCCGGTGAGGCTCACGTTCACTTGAGCGCGCCCGTCACCCGTATCGACGCCATCCGCTATGCCCGGCATGAGCGGGCGGCGTCCGCCAATTTCGCCGCACCGGTGGACGATCACGACCTGCCGATGCCGCTCGATTACTTCGTCTGGGCGATCCACCGCGAGGGCGCGCCGCCGGTCGTGGTCGACACCGGCTTCGGCGAGGAGGCAGCGGTCGCGCGGGGGCGGCAGATCATCCGTCCGGTGGGCGAAGGGCTGCGCGCGGCGGGGATCGATCCGCTGCTGGTCGAGGACGTGATCCTCACCCACCTGCACTTTGACCACGCCGGGTCGCTCAGCACCTTTCCCAATGCGCGGTTTCACGTGCAGGATGCCGAGCTGGCCTTCGCCACCAGCCGCCGCATTCTCGACGAACCGACCCGCGCGCCGTTCGATGGCGAGCCGGTCGCGCAGCTGGTGCGAAAACTCTATGCCGATCAAGTGGTATTCCACGATGGTGACAGCGAGTTCGCACCGGGCATCCGGCTGGTGCAGCTGGCTGGGCACACCGCCGGGTTGCAGGCGGTGGTCTGCGACACCGCACGCGGCCCGGTGGTGCTGGCGAGTGACGCGGCGCACCTATACGCCAATATTACCCGCGCAATTCCCTTTCCGATCTTCATCGACAAGGCCGCCTACGCGAATGCCCAAGGCCGCCTGATGGACCTGGCGGGCCAGTCGCTCGATCATGTCATACCGGGCCACGATCCGCTGGTGCTAAGCTGTTTCCCGTCGAAAGATGACATCGCGCGCGTGGACCTCGCGCCGCACAAACCCATCGCATCAGCCTTATCGGAGCAAGCATGACCACCGTTGGATTTCTGGGACTGGGCCGGATGGGCGCAGGCATGGCGGAACGGCTGATCGGTCATGTCGACCGCCTGCTCGTCCACGACATCGCCCCCGATGCAGTCGCGGCGCTGGTTGCTAAGGGGGCTGAGGCTGCTGGCAGTGCCAAGGCGCTCGGCGCACAGTGCGATGTGGTCTTCACCAGTCTGCCCACCCCGGCCATCGTGCGCGACGCCGTGGCCGAGATTGCCAGCGGCGGCAGCCCCGCGATCCTGTGCGACCTTTCCACTTCGGGGCCGAAGCTTGCAGTCGAACTCGGTGCTTTGCTTGCGCCAAGGGGTGTGGCGAGCTTCGACGCGCCGGTATCGGGCGGGATCGCCAAGGCGCACGCTGGCACGCTGTCGCTGATGGTGGGCGGCCCGGCGGAGCATTTCCCCACGCTTGAACCGCTGCTCGAACGACTGGGCAAGCCGATCTTCATGGGTGATACGCCCGGAGCGGGGCAGACGATGAAGCTGGTCAACAACCTGCTCGGCGCCGTCGCCATCGGCGTCACGGCTGAGGGCATGGCCTTCGGGATCAAGGCTGGGCTTGATCCGGAAAAGATGATCGAGGTGCTCAACCAATCGACCGGGATCAATTCGGCCACGCGCGACAAATGGCCGAAATCCGTCCTGCCGCGCACCTTCGACTTCGGCTTCGCGGCGGCGCTAAGCCTGAAGGACACGCGCCTCTTGCTTGATGAAGCGGAGGCAGCCGAAGTTCCGCTGCCGCTCGGCCAGGTGGTGGCAGACTATCTCGAACGCACGCTGACGCGCGAGGGCGGCGAGGCGGATTTCACCGCCATCGCCAAGGTGGTGGAGGAAGCCGCCGGGCTCGACCCCGAAAGGCCGGCCTGAGCCTCCTCCACAATCCGTTAAACTGCGGCGGCAGCCACGTCTGTGTCAGCCTTCGCCTTTTCGCGAGTCTTTTCTTGCGGCGTCTTCGCCTTGCGTTCCGAATACTTCTTGTAGGCATAGCCGCCCGCGCCCAGCGCGATCATGGCCGGGATCGAGAGGCGACGCACCACCGCAACGCTAGCCGCGCCCAGCAGCGCACCACCGGCACCGCCGATGCTAGAAGTCTTTTCCGCCATCTTGGCGCCTGCAAAGCCGCCGATAATCTTGCCGATCATGGTATTTCTCCTGTTGGGGTCTTTGCAGGATAAACCCCTGATGATGCGGGCTGGTTCCTGACTATCGCGCGCGGCACCGTGCAGGCGGCGGAACGTCCTGCAAGGCGGCGCGCACCACATCGGTCCATATCCGATAGCCCGAGGCGCGCATGTGCAGGCGGTCGGCGCTGAAGATGTTCTTCGGCGTGCCGGCCGGGGTCAGCATCGGGGAGGCTACGTCGATATAGGCCAGGTCGCTTTCCTCCAGCGCCAGTTCGCGCGCCATCTCGTTGAATGCGACCTGCTCCTCACGCTGCGCCCAGCGCGAAGGCGAGGGCTTCACCGAGACGACCCACATTGGCGTATCCGCCAGCCGCTCGCGCTTCAGCCTCAGCAGCGCCTGGAGATCACGGAACACCCGCCGCGGACTTTTGCCTTGGGCGAGATCGTTCTCTCCGGCGTAGAACACGATTGCGCGCGGGGCATAAGGCGTGACGATGCGGTCGAAATAGCGAACGGCGTCAGCAATTGTGGAGCCGCCGTAGCCGCGATTGATCACCCGGCGGTCCGAAAAATCGTCGGCCAGGCTCCGCCACAGCCGGATCGAGGAAGAGCCGACGAACAGCGTTGAACATGATGGCGGCGGAAAGGCTGCATCCACCAGTTCGAAGGCCTGAATGTCGGTTTCGAACGGCATGGCTTGAACCGCCGGGGCAGGCTGGCGCGATGGCGTAACCTGAGCCTGCGCGTGCGATCCCGCCGCAAGTGTCAGCACGGCGAGAATATTGAGGACTTTGCGCAGCGTCGTATCCCTTCGACAGGTCTTTACGCTGGCCCTTAGATATCGTTCCTGATCGTGGCCAGCGCCCCGCCGTCGATTTCCCACTTCGCCCCGTTGACGTAGCTGGCCTCGTCGCTGAGCAGGAACGAGACGACATCGCCCACCTCACGCGGCTGGCCCACGCGGTTGAGCGTGGCCACCTCGCCAAGTTTCTTCATCCCCGCCTCGACGCTGTCGAACATCTGTTCGAGCATGCCGACCAATAGCGGGGTCTCGATCACGCCGGGCATCACGCAGTTCACCCGCACACCCTTTGGCGCCACTTCGCTGGCCGCCGTGCGGGTGAGTCCGACCGCGCCGTGCTTTGCCGCATTGTAGGCGCAGGCCCCGGCCAGCCCTCGTTCGGAGCCGATGCTGGCAGTGTTCACAACCGCGCCACTGCCCGCCGAGACCATATAGGGCAGCACGAAGCGCAGGCCGAGGAACATACCGCGCAGGTTCACGTGCAGCACCTTGTCGAACCAGCCGATGTCGTATTCGTGCGTGGGGGCCAGCGCGCCTTCGATCCCGGCGTTGTTGAAGAAGCCGTCGATCTTGCCGAACTTGTCGTGCGCCGCCTTTGCATAGGCTTCGACCGCCGCATCGTCGGCGCAGTCGGCAACATGGCCGTGCGCATTGTAGCCCTTGCCTTGCAGCTCGGCGACGCACTTTTCCAACCTGTCGGCGGCGATATCGACCAGCATCACCTCGGCCCCCTCGCGGCAGAGGATTTCGCTGGTGGCAAAGCCGATGGCGCCCGCAGCGCCGGTGACGATGATGGACTTGGCCTGATGGCGCATCACTTCGCTCCTTTCCGAAATGGCATGGTGAGCAGGAACCACACCAGCTTTGGCGTCAGCATCTTGCCGAACTTGCGGGCCTCCTCCGGCGTAATCACGGCGGTCATCGGCATCGCGCCATAGACCTTGCCCTTGAGCACAAGGTCATCGCCCTTCACCTCGATCTTGCTGATTTCCATCAGCTCGCTTTTGTCGGCTGCGCGGATTTTCATTGAGCTAGGTCTCCAATCTCGTCACCCCGGGCTTGACCCGGGGTCCCGCTATCACGTGCGATGTCATAAGAAGCTGGACCCCGGATCAAGTCCGGGGCGACGGTGGGGCGCAGTGCGCTCACGAAACCGAAATCCCGTCGAAATCGATGCCGAGATCCTCGGCCATCACCATGGCCGTGGCGCGCCCGGCCCCGAACACCCCGCCGCCCGGATGCTGGAACGGGCCGACCAGATAGAGCCGCTCGACCCCCGGCACGGTGTAGCCGCCAAGATCGGGCGTGGGCCGATGGCGGCCTGATTGATAGGTGGTGGTGGCAATGCCGTGGAGGTCACCGCGCAGGAAGCTGGGGCTGGTGCGCTCCATGTCTACGGGCGAGTCGCAGTGATAGCTGAGCACCGCCTCGGGCACGTTCTCGATAAAGTCGCCCATCCTAGCGATCATGTTCTCGGCGAATTCGCCCTTGGCCTCGTCCCAGTCGCGGCCGTCCTTGCGCTGGTAAGGCACATAGTCCCAGGCGTGGAAGATGCTCTTCCCCGCAGGACAGCGCGAGGGATCGTGCTGCGGCAACTGGCCCACGCCCACCAGCGGGGTGGGGCTGAAATTGCCATAGCGCAGCTCGTCGAAGGCGCGGCGCATGTCCTCGTAGCTTTCGGGCATGAGCTCATACATCACGGCGGACAGGTCGCTGCCGTCGGCGTTCTTCGCCTTGAACTGCATCGGCGCATCGAGCGCGGCGTGGACGGTGAAACAGGCGGCATCGGTTATATGCGTACGCCTCGCCTTGCGCGCGACTTCGGCAGGCAGGCTGGGCACGACATCGGGCAACACATGCGGGTGCAACGCGCCAATTACCCCGTCGGCGCAGGTCAGCCGCTCGCCACTATCAAGCACCACGCCCGAGGCGCGAGCGCCGTCGGTGAACACTTCGCGCACCTCGCAGCCGCTGCGCACCGCGCCGCCATGATCCTCGATACAGGCGACCAGCGCCTTGGTGAGGCTGCCCGATCCGCCCACCGGCACCCCGAAGCCGAATTTCTCCAGGAAGCCGAGGAAGACGTAAGCGCCGATCCCGGTCGCCTTCTCATCCGGGCTGACGAGGTTCTCTCCCGCCACGCGCCCGAAATGAGCCTTCACCTTATCGTGCTCGAACAGCTCTTCCATCAGATCGAAGGTGGAGACGGCCATGGTGCGCATGATCTCCTGGCCCTCGCCGCTCTGGTCCATCATCGCGGCCTGCGCGCCCACGGGCATCGGCGGCGAGTAAAGCCCCGCCTGGATCATCGGCAGCCATTGCGCGGCCTGCTGGCTCATCTTGAGGAAGGTCTCGGCGTCCTTCTGGCTGAACCGCGCGATGGCCGCCGCGCTTTTGGCCGGATCGCGGTGAAGCGGCAGGGTGGTGCCATCCTCCCACACGCTCATCATCGGAGTGTCGGGGAAGACATATTGCAGGCCATACTTGCGCTTGAGGCCAAGATCATCGTTCAAAAGCAGAGGATTGCCTTGAATGAAAATGTGGCTCATCGAGTGCTGATCGTGCATGAAGCCCGGCTCGGTCAGCTCGCGGGAAACCACCCCGCCGCCGAGCCATTCGTTGCGTTCGAGCACCAGCACACGCTTGCCCGCCACGGCAAGGTAAGCCGCCGCGACGAGGCCATTGTGGCCTGCGCCGATTACGATGATGTCTGCATCACTCATGGTCTTGTTCCCAAAATCCGCTCATCCTGAGCCTGTCGAAGGATATGCGCCAACGGTCTCCCCACGGCTGGGCTGCGGTTGTGGCTGCCCTTCGACAAGCTCAGGGTGAGCGGGTGTGGTGTGGTTCGAAGGGTCACAGCATTGCACTCAGCGCGATGTCGGAGAGCTTGCCGCAGCGTTCGATGTTCGCTGCCTGCGTCATCACGCCCGCGCTCAGGAACGAGAAGGTGACATCGGCATCGGGGTCGACCCAGAACATCGTGCTGCCTGCGCCATAGTTGCCGAAGGTTGCGGGGCTGGCGAGCTGGCCGAACAGGTGCTGGAACACGCCGCTTCCGCGCACCTGAAAGCCAAGCCCCTGATTGGCCGGCGGCACCTGCCATCCGGCGCGCAGGGCCACGCCCTTGTAAAGCTCGTTCGGCTTGTCGCCCGTGTGGACCTGCCGCGCCAGCCGCACCATGCGCGGGCTTAGAATACGCGCACCGTCCAGCTCGCCCTCGCGCCGCAGCATCTCGGCAAAGCGCCACAGATCGCCGCAGGTGCTAGCGCAGCCGACATGCGGAGCCTCGACCTCAGGGTCTTCGAACAGCGCGTGGTCACCCTCGATATTGCGCGACAGATGCTTGATCGGGACCGTGCCCCGCATGTCGGGGCGCACGTGGCGGGCGTCCAGGTCCTTGCGCAGACCCATCGACGTGGAGTCCATGCCAAGCGGCGCGAACAGGTCTTCGTGCAGCAGCGTCTGGTAATTGCGGCCCTTGGGGTCGGTGCGCACCAGCGCCATGCCCATCAGCACGTGGTTCACCAGCGGCGAATAGTCGCTCTTCTCGCCGGGCTGGCTGGTGCCGTGGACATGAGCGATGCTCTCGTCGAACAGCTCCTGCAGCCGGTCGAGGAACATGCCCGGTTTCGGGCTCCACACGCCGGGCATGCCCGCCTGATGGGTGATGAGGTGAAAGAAGGTGGCATCTTCGCGCGGTTTGCCCATGAACTCGGGCAGCACGTCCTTTACCTTGGTGGTAAGCTGAAAGCGGCCCTCCTCCATGGCGCGCATGATCAGCACGTTGGTGAAGGCCTTCGTCACCGAGAACAGCGAGAACACGTCGTCCTTTTTCAGCGGCCTTTTGCCACCCGCATAGGCGTGGCCGATGGCCTCGTCGAACACGATGGTGCCGCCGCGCGCCACGCGCAGGACCACGCCAAAATAGTCGTCGTTCGCGATGTCTGCTTCGATCACGCGCTTGAGGTGGTCGAGGCGTTCCTGCCAGATTTTCACGTTTGCTCTCCCGAACCAAGTTCCGCTCGCCCTGAGCTTGTCGAAGGGCCGTCCTTACTTTTGCTCCGGCACCCAAATAAAAAGCAGTCCTTCGACAAGCTCAGGACGAACGGCGGTGGGTACGTAAAAATCACCCCGCCGCAATGATGCCGCCGTCGACGGCGAGCATCGCTCCGTTAATGAAAGCGGCCTCGTCGCTGAGAAGGAAGGCCACCGCCTGCGCCACGTCCATCGGCGTGCCGTTGCGCCGCAGCGGAATGGCCTTTGCGCGCTGTTCGTATTGCTCGGGCGTGACGAAGCCCTCGGTTGCGGGCGTGGGCACGCTGCCTGGCGCAATGGCGTTCACCCGCACCCCGCGCGGGCCGAGTTCCCCCGCCAGCACCTTGGTGAGCCCCGCAATGCCGGCCTTGATCGTGGTATAGGCCCCGGTATTGGGCCGCCCGCGATAGGCCACCGGCGAAGAGTAGTTGAGGATCGTGCCCGGCGCGTTCTCGTCGCGGTGGGCAAGGAAGGCCTGCACCCCCCAGAACACGCTTTTCAGCCCTGCCGAAAGCATGCGGTCGAGCGTTTCCTCGGTCACGGCCTCGATCGGCTCGTAAACCAGCACTGAGGCGTTGTTGATCACCGCGCGCAGCGGCCCCGCCTCGGCGGCGAAATCTTCCGCCAGCTGGAAAAACGCCGCGCGGTTGCCGCAGTCCGCACCATAGCTGAATGCCTTGCCGCCCTCGGCAATGATCGCCTCAGCCACGGCCAGTGCGCTTTCGCCGTTGATGTCGGCCACACCCACGATGGCGCCTTCAGCGGCGAGGTGTTTCGCAATGCCCTCACCCAGCCCGCGCCCGGCACCGGAAATCAGGATCGGCTGGCCCTCAAACCGCATCATACACGCGCTCCCTATGTGTCGTCATTGCGAGGAGCCGCAGGCGACGCGGCAATCCAGCTCTTGAGGTCGCGGATAGGTGATGGATTGCTTCCCCCGGACTACGTCCGGGCTCGCAATGACGAAGGAGGGGGCGAGCTTTCATCACTCCATTCCGAACAGCTTGGCGGTGTAGTGCGAGTCCATATACTCGCGCATCGCGTCGATCTTGCCGTTCGACACCTCGAACACCCAGCAATAGTCGTTATCGTAGACAAGGCCGTCCATCGTCTTGCCGGTGGAATTGCTCTCCACGCAGACGAAGGGCCCCGCGGAGAACATGTTCTGCACGTGGACCTTGGGGTCGCCCGGCTCGAACATCCCGCGCACGGGGGCGAGGAACTTGTCGATGATGTCCATCCCGATGTGCTTGCCGGCACCCGCGATCTCCTTAACCTTGGGCTCCCACACCGAATGCTCGTGATAGAATACACGCAGCTTCTCAAGATCGCCCGAGGACAGCACCTCGAAGAAATCGAGCACCAGTTGTTCGTTTGCGTTTGCGGCCGTTACCGTCATGGTCATCCTCTCCCGTGGATGGTGGTTAGCTGATCCCGCGCGCCTCGTCGGATGGCGGCGGGAAGTTGGGTATCGCCCCGCCTTCGTGCAGCGCGAGGTGGCCCTTGCGGCTGGCGAAGCGCCATGTGTCGCCGTCGAGCACGTATTCGTCATCGAACCCGCCGACGAATATGCCGTTCGCCTTCTGCGGCGGGGTGACGTGATCGTGGTTGCTCATCATGACGACGTAGCTGCTGCCTCGGGCTGTCGTCTCGCCCGTCACCTCGACCAGCACGTTCGTCACCAGATGGCGCACAAGGATCGGCGGGCGGTCGCGGAAGATGGCCTGAATGCGCGCGCGGCCATGGAACGGATAGCCCGGGCTGAACGGGCGGTCATAGGTGCCATCCGCCATGAACAGGTCAGCCAGCGCGGCGTGATCACCATTGTCGGCATATTTGGCGAACAGCAGCGGCAGCTTGCCACATTCGTGCTCAATCAGGAGGCGGGCGGCCGCGTCCATCACTCGGCCCCTTCGGCTTCGATCGCGGCAAAGGCCTCGTTGGCGATACGGAACGAATCCACCGCCGCCGGGATGCCGGCATAGATACCCACCTGCAGCAGAACCTCGCGGATTTCCTCTTTCGAAAGCCCGTTGTTGAGCGCGCCGCGAATATGGATCTTCAGCTCGTTCTCGCGCCCGAGCACCGCGATCATGGCGAGGTTGATCAGGCTACGATCGCGCAAGGGCAGCCCTTCGCGGCCCCAGTTCCAACCCCAGCAATAGGTGGTGACCAGCTCCTGCAACGGCTCGTTGAACGGCCCGCTCTTGGCCAGCGCCTTATCGACATATTCGTCGCCGAGCACCTTGCGGCGGATCGCCATGCCCTGATCGAACATTTCCTGTCCGGTCATTTCAGGCGCGCTTTTCCTGTCGGTCATCGTGGTCCTTTCGTCAGAGGGCAGCATAGACGGCATCGATCAGCCGCCTTGCGCGCGGGCCGTTGTCGCCCACGGCGTGCATCTGATTGCAGCAATAGGAGAACCCGAGCTTCGCATCGGGATCGCCAAAGCCGATCGAGCCGCCGAGGCCATGGTGGCCGAAGCTGCGCATGTTCGGCCCCATGTAAACCGCCTCCGGCGTGTTCAGCAGCACCCCCAGCGCCTGATGATAGGGCCGATCCTGCAGCAGCTCGATCTGGTGATGCTGCTCGGTGATCATGGCCTCCAGCGCGGAGTTGCTCAGCAGCGACACGCCATCGACCTCGCCGGTGGCCGCGCCATAAATCCGCGCCACCCCGCGCGCATTGCCGTGGCCCGAGCCGCTGGCGATCTCGCAGGTGCGCCAGATGGGCGAGTTCATCGTGGTGTGCCACGGCTCATCAGGGTTCTGCAGGAACGCGAACTTGCGCAGCACCGCGCCGTCCTGCCAGCCCTCGGGCGTGGTGGGCTGTTCGGGCATGGCGGTATCCTTGGCCGCGAACAGCCGCGCCTTGGTGTTGGGCAGAACCTCGGCGACATGGCTCTGCTCGCCATCATCCATCCCGCCGATGTAATATTCCGCGCCGAGCGGCCCGGTGACATGCTGGCGCAGGAACGGGCCAACCGTCAGCCCGGTCACCCGGCGCATGATCTCGCCCAATAGGAAGCCCTGATTGTGCACATGGTAAGCCGCGCGCGTGCCCGGCTCCCACAGTGGCTCCTGCACTTCCAGCGCCTTGATATAGGGCCCATATTCAAGGAACGCGCCCGGCCACAGCACGTCGGTGGTCAGCACGGGGATCGCCGCGCGGTGATCGAGGCACCAGCGCACGAGAATGTCCTCTTTCCCGTTCTGCGCGAACTCGGGCCAGTAATGCGCCACGGGCTTGTCGATATCGATCAGGCCCTGATCGACGAGCATGTTGAAAGCAATTCCGGTCACGCCCTTGGCCGTGCTCATCATGCAGACGGTGGACTGCGCATCCCACTCGCGGCTGCGCGCAGCGTTGGCCCAGCCGCCCCAGAGGTCGACCACGGTCTCGCCGTCGATCACCACCGAACAGCCCGCGCCCAACTCCTCTTCCTGTTCGAAGTTCTGCACGAAGGCATCGAACACGGGCGCAAATCGCTCGTCGCAGATCCCGCGCACCGTGGCCTTGCCACCGCGCGCTTCGACGTCTTTCTCGAAATCGAATTGGCCCAAGGTTTCGCTCTCCCACGTTGAGTACTTGCGACTCTAACGATTGTTAGTGCTACGGATGCAAAGGCCCTGTGGCAATGGGCACCCGGCGCAATTGCGTCACCCCGTCAGAGATAGGCGATGGTTCGCAGCTCGATTGACTGGCGCGGGGCGGCATCGGCGGGCGCGCCCGGATCCTCGAAGGCAGTGTGCGCGGTGAACTGCAAGGCATTATCGTCGCTGTCGAACAGCTTGAAGGCGAGCAGCTCATGCGGCTGCATCTGCGGCGCCCAATACCATGACTGCCCCGGCGCATGGGCAAGGTTGAAGCCCCACAGCGAGCGGTCGATTCCGCCCAGCCCGCCGACGACCTCGCTGTCGAACAGGTCTTCGCGGTGGATGGTGCTGGCATCGGCCACCGCGAAGGGCGTCGATTCGACCGGGGTAATCGGACGCCAGACGTTGATCAGCATATGCCGCCGCGCCAGCCGCGCTTCAGCCTCGTCGCGTGGCAGCAGATCAAACGTGTAGTCGGCAACGGTGCGCGCGCCATAGTCGACATGGGCGCCGAAGGCGGGCTGGTTATGTCCGTGCGTGCCCGAAGCGCTGGTGCGCACCACCGGGCCGAAGCTCACCACCTTGTCCGCGCCGGTCAACCGCTGCACCAGCTCTTCGCACTGGCGGCAGTAACGCGCCTTCTCATCAGGATCGGCAAAGTTGGTGACGTCGGTCGGCTCGTCGAGCAGCACGAAGCCGTTGCGTTCGAGCGCAAGCTCGTCGCGTATCGGGCGCATGTCGTGGATCGTGACCGCGTGATCCTCGCCCGGCCAGTAGCTGCGCTCGCGGTCGCCCGCATAAAAGGTCGCTTTCTCGCCGCGTACAACGTGGCGCAGGCTTGTCTCGACATCGCGTGTCACAAGGTCGGTATCGGTCATGCGGCTCTCCCAAACACGCGGGTGCATGCTGCCATGTCCCGCCGATCCGCTCAATCCCTGCCGCGGCCAACCGGTCGGCGGGCGACGAAGCGCGGGTTGGTCTCAGCCACGAACAGCGCCGCCAGCGCCGCCAGCACACCGCAGATGAGCTGCGCATAGAGCGCGAAGTCGAGCGAGAAGCTGTCGGCCAGCCGCCCGGTCAGCGGCGGCAGCGCGAAGCCGCCGAAAATCTCGCCCACGGCCACCACTGCGCCCATCGCGGTTGCCGCGCGGGCCTGCCCGAGCGTTTCGGCGGGGATAACCCCCATGAACAGCGGAAACGATCCCAACCCCATCCAGCTCGCAAACAGCGCCATGGCCAGCACCACCGGCGAAGCATCGAGCCACAGGAGCGCAGCGGGCGCGATGGCGAACAGCGCGCAGAACAGCACCAGCGCCGGCTTGCGGCCGATCCGCTCGGACAAAAGCCCCGCGCTCACCGCACCCACCGCAGGCGAAAACCCTATTACCGCCATGATCCGGCTCCAGGTGGCGGGCTCGATGCCGCGCGGCCCGTCGAGATAAAGCGGCATGAAGATCGAGCCGATCACCACTGTGCCCACCCCGAACACGCTCACCAGCGAACACAGCGCGATGTTGCGCGTTGCCATCAGGCCGCGCATCTCGCGCAGTTCGGAGCCGATCATCGCACCCAACGATTCGCGCGGCACCGGTATGGCCATGGCGGGCTCATCCATCGGTTCGCGGATGAAGCGCCAGATCAGCAGCGCCAGCACCAGCCCCGGAATGCCCGAGAGGAAGAACGCCGCGCGCCAGTCGAAGGCCTCGGCAATGGCGATCAGCACCACCGGCGCCAGCGCGGTGCCGATGATCGATCCGAACACGTTCTGCACCACCCCCGCGTTCAACCCCTTGCGGCTGTCGGCCGAGGCGGCGACCATGATCGCGAGGCAAATCGGCAGGAACGGCCCCTCCGCCGCGCCCATCACGATCCGGCTCACCAGCAGCGAGCCGAAGCTCCACGCCAGCCCGGAAAACACCGAACACAGCGAGAAGATCACCAGCGCCGCCAGCAGGAACGGCTTGCGTTTGCCGATTCGGTCGGACCAGCGGCCCACGAAGTAAGCCCCCAGCGCCCAGGTCAGCGAGAGGCCCGAGCCGAGCCAGCCCAGTTCCTCGTTGCTGAGCGCGAGATCGGCCTTCACCAGTGGGCCGAGGAAGGTCATCGCCATGCGGTCGAAATAGGCGAACCCGTAGGCCAGCCCGAGCAGCAGCAGAACCCTCAGCTCATAACCGCCCAGCCGCCCGTGGACGGCGCTGCCAGCCTGCGTCATACAGTCTCTCCCGTGGCAGCTTTTCCCGCCGCCTTTTGCGCAGCATGGAGCGGCGAAGTCTGCTGGGCAAGTGCTCGCTTGCGTAACAGTTGATCACCACAAGGTTCGCCACCTGTTGCGAAATTGCGACAGTTGTTCGATCACGATCGTTATATTGCCGAGACTGCTTGATAGTCTTTACAGACCGTCTAAGCATAGTTGCGGGAGAGACGACTGAACACACAAGGGTGCAGATAAAAAACGCACCCACCATGCTTCTCTCCCGCCCGTTTTGCCGTCGGACCGCTGACAATTTCGGCCGCTGGCAAAATACCACATCGGAGGGCCAATGGCCCTCGCACCTGGGGAGGATGCCTGATGAAGTTCAAGTCGCTCAGCGTCGCGTCGTCGCTGGCCATTATGGCCGGGATGGCGGCGCCAGCCTTCGCGCAAGATGAGGATGAAGGTGCGCGCACCAACACGATCGTCGTTACCGCCGAGTTCCGCGAAGCCAATTTGCAGGATACGCCGATCGCAATCACCGCGGTCAACTCCGAGATGCTGGAAGCGCGCGGGCAGACCGACATCGCCCAGGTGGCTGCCCAGGCCCCGAACGTTACCCTGAAGGCGCAGCCGCAGGGCGGAGGCAACGGCCTGATCGCATTCATCCGCGGCGTGGGCCAGGTCGACTTCAACTATGCGCTCGATCCCGGCGTTGGCGTCTATATCGACGATGTCTTCATCCCGACGCTGTCGAGCTCGCTGCTTGACCTGATGGATCTGGACCGGATCGAAGTGCTGCGCGGCCCGCAAGGCACTCTCGCCGGAAAGAACTCCATCGGCGGCGCGATCAAACTATTCAGCGCTCGGCCGCAAGGCGACAACAGCGGATCGTTCCGCGCAACCTACGGTTCGTACAACCGGATCGAAGCACGCGGGATGGCCGACTTCGCGATCACCGACAATCTGTTCGCCCGTGTTTCGGGCATCGGACGCAGCGTGGACGGCTACGTCACGCGCCTCGACTATGCAGTGACTCACCCGGACTCGAACGTGCCGGCCACCAATGCGCGCGGGCGCGGCAATGCCGACAATGAAACACTTGGCGGCGGATCGACCGTGGCCGGCCGCCTGGCGCTGCGCTGGGTCCCGACCGACCGGCTGGAGGTCAACGTCTCGGGCGACTACTCGTCAGACAAGGGCGAAGCCGGGCCGCAGGTTCTCCTCGCGATGGGCGCGGTATCGGCCACCCCGGAGGCATTCGATCCGTTCTCGCAGAACCCTGCGACCAGCGCCGGTGCGCTGCCCGCCGCCGGCCCGCCGGCCGCATTGCCCTGGCTGATCGGCAAGGATGGCAACGCCGTGCCCGGCTCCTGCGCCTTTGTGCCTGCCGGCCCTTACAGCTGCGACACCGGCGGTAATCTGCAGGGGCTCGATCCGCGCTTCGTCAACTATGGCAATTTCCTCGACGCACGCGAGCCCACTTCGCAGGCGCCTTACAAGCCCTACGCAACGAACCCGATCAGCGAACTCGTTGGCTGGGGCGTGCACGGCAACATCACGTTCGACGCTACCGACAACCTGCAACTGGTGTGGATCGGTTCGTGGCGCGAATACCAGTCGAACTGGGGTGAAGATCAGGATGGCACGCCAATCCCGGTCGCCCAGCTCGACAACCAGCTGAACCACCGCGCGTGGAGCCAGGAAGTCCGCGTCAACTTCGAGCTGGCCGACGGCCTGATCGAAGGCACCGTGGGCGGCTACTATCTCGACCAGGATGGTGAATACACCGCCCGCGTCGACCTGAACTATGCCGGTATCGACTTCATCCACGGCCCCGATACCACGCCGAGCACCACCAAGGCCGGGTTCGGTACGCTGACCATCCGCCCGACGGACATGCTCAGCTTCACCGGCGGCATCCGCTATACGAAGGACAAGAAGGTCTACACCTATTTCCGGTCGAACCCGGATGGCACTGTGCCCTTCGATACCAATGCCGACGGTGTGCTGGACGTGTTCCCGCCGGCCTGCGAGTTCTTCCTCGGCGCGCCAACGGCCGGTCCGACCGGTGTTGGCAACACGCCGAATTGCCTGCTGGTCGGCCTGTTCGACATTTCCGACTCTTTCGAAGGCGATCGGTGGGACTGGCGCCTTGCGGCAGACTATCGCTTCTCGGATGAATTCCTGGTCTACGGTTCGGTCTCGACCGGGTTCAAGGGCGGCGGCGTGAACCCGCGTCCGTTCTTCGGCCCGTCAGCGGGCAGTTGCGACCCGGCGGAAGGCTATACCGGCGGGGCGTGCAACCAGCTGAAGTCGTTCGCCCCGGAAACGATCACGACCTATGAAGTGGGCTTCAAGTCCGACCTCCTGGATCGTCGCCTCCGCCTGAACGGTGCTGCCTTCTTCAACAAGTACAACGACATCATCCTGCAGCTGTCGGCTTGCCCAAGCACGCCGTGTCTCCAGCCGAACAACGTCGGCTCGGCAGACGTGAAGGGTTTCGAGCTTGAACTGACGGCCTACCCGGTCGACGGCCTCTCGCTCGACGGCGGCCTGTCGTACATCGACTTCGAGTATACCGACGTCGGTGCCTCGGGTTTGATCGGCAACGAAGTGACGCCCTACACGCCCGAATGGACCTACAGCTTCGGCATCCAGTATGATTACGAAATGGATGCCGGAACGGTGATGGCTCGCTTCGACGGGGCCTATCAGTCGGAGATCTTCACCGACAGCTTCAACACCTCCTGGTCGAAGATCGACAGCTACTTCCTCGGCAACGCAAGGCTCGGCTTCACCACCGCAGACGAGAACTGGAACGTCGCTCTCGAAGTGCAGAACGTGTTCGACAAGTATTACTTCCTGACCGTCAGCGATGTGACGACATCGCTCGGACTGGTGACCGCTCAGCCCGGCACGCCGCGCACGTGGTCGCTGACAGTCGGACGCAAGTTCTGACCCTGGTGCGCTGCCCTTCCAGAAGGAGGGGCAGCGACCCGCATAGAAAAAGGGGCGCGAACCATATGCGGTTCGCGCCCCTTTTTGCTGCCTTGCGAAAGGCGAACGGGATCAGTCGGCGTTCAAACGCTCGCGGATTTCCTTGCCCGGCTTGAAATAGGGCACCTTCTTGGCCGGCACGTCAACACTGTCTCCGGTGCGCGGGTTGCGCCCGTTACGCGCGTCGCGCTGGCGGGTGGAAAAGGTGCCGAAGCCGCGCAGTTCAACTCGCCCGCCTTCGGACAGGCGCTGGGCGATCTCGTCGAAGAACAGATCGACCACCTGCTCTACCTCTTCGGTCCGGAGGTCCGGATTATCCTCAGAAAGGGATTGCAGGAGTTCAGACCGGATCATCGGGACCTCTTAGTGATGCGCGAAACGAAGGGTTTTTGTTGCCGACAGTGATCCGCGTTAGCGGCCCTGCCGTGCTTTTTCGGATCAGTGCCAGAGAACTTGATCTAGTGCAATGTCGTTCGCCGATCACCGTGGACTGACCTATCCCGCTGTTAACAGGTCTTCCAGACGCAGTCCCAGCCGCTTCAGCCGCAGGCACAGTTCGGGCCACTCGTCGCGCAGGAAGGCGGCCCGCTCACGTTCGCGCAACTGGGAGGCCGCGCCTTCGCACACGAAAATCCCCACTCCGCGCTGCACGCGGACCAGCCCATCGGCCTGAAATTGCTGATAGGCTTTGGCGACAGTCAGCGGGTTAGCCCCCTGCTCCGCCGCAAAGGCGCGCACGGAAGGCAGCATTTCCCCCTCGCGATAGACCCCGTCGATGATGGCGGCGGCAATGCGATCGCGCAGGCGCAGATAGACGGGACGGGTGTCGCTCATGACAGGTGCCTCACTGCCATAATACAGCGGCGCAGGTCAAGCGATGCTGCGAAAAGTCAGTTTCCGTTGCAACCTTTTACGCTTCACATGCGCGCACGAGGCGTTAGGGTGTGTCGCTTGTGCTCAGGCGCGGGCCGCGCCGCCAAACTTGATGGGACGAACATATATGGTTTCACAAACGCTGCCTGACGGGGATTCCAAGGGAACTATTCTCGGGCATCCCAAGGGGTTGTTTGTCCTGTTCTTTGCCGAAATGTGGGAGCGATTCTCCTACTACGGCATGCGTGCGCTGCTGATTTTCTACCTCATCCAGCACTGGATGTTCTCCGACGCCGACGCCTCGGTGATCTACGGTGCCTATACAGCGCTGGTCTATATTGCCCCGGTGGTTGGCGGCTATCTCGCCGACCGTTATCTCGGACAACGCAAGGCGGTGACCTTTGGCGCGGTGTTGCTCACACTGGGCCATCTGTTCATGGCATTCGAAGGCGACGGCGGGCAGGCTGGCGCGGCCATCAACGTGTTCTGGCTGGCGCTGGCGCTGATCATCGTGGGTTCGGGCTTCCTCAAGGCCAACATCTCGGTGATGGTCGGCCAGCTCTACCCGCGCACCGACGTGCGGCGCGATCCGGCTTACACGATCTTCTACATGGGCATCAACGTGGGCGCCGCGCTCGGCTCGCTGCTGTGCGGCTATCTCGGCATGCACCCGGATTACGGCTGGTCCTACGGCTTCGGCGCGGCGGGTGTGGGCATGCTGCTGGGCCTGATCGTGTTCATCATCGGCAAGCCGCTGCTGCTGGGCCGGGGTGAACCGAAAGACCCTGCCGCATTGGCTGGCGGCAAGGAATGGGCGATCTACGGCGCCGGTCTTGCCATGGTCGCGCTGTGCTGGCTGGCCATTCAGTATCAGGATCTGGTCGGCTGGGTGCTGGCCCTGTTCGGGCTGGCGCTGGTCGCCTATGTGGTGTTCATTGCCGTGGTGAAGCTGCCCGCGCAGGAGCGTGACCGGATTTTTGCCGCGCTGTTCCTGATCATAGTCTCGATCATCTTCTGGGCGCTGTTCGAGCAGGCCGGGTCGAGCCTCAACCTGTTCACCGACCGTCACGTCGATCGCTCCATCTTCGGATGGGAGCCAACGGCGGCGATGTTCCAGTCGCTGAACGCGATCTACATCGTTTCGCTGGCCCCGATCTTTGCCGGGCTTTGGCTGTGGCTGGGCCGTCGCGGGTTTGAGCCCTCGGCACCGATGAAGTTCGGCCTTGGCGTGGTTCAGGTCGGCCTCGGCTTTCTGGTGCTGGTGTGGGGTGCAGAGGCTTTTGGCGTGAATGCCGCCACCCCCGTGATCCTCATCTTCCTCATCTATCTGCTCCACACTACCGGCGAACTCTGCCTGTCGCCGGTCGGCCTCTCGGCCATGAACCGGCTCAGCCCTGCCCACATGGCCTCGCTCGTCATGGGCACGTGGTTCTTTGCCTCGGCAACCGGCAACTTCGCCGCGGGCCTGATCGCAGCCGCCACCGGCGGTGAAGGCGTGGGCGAGGAAGCGGGCAAGCAGGTGGTGCTCGATGTCTATGCCAATGTCGGCTGGGTCGCCGTGGGCGTGGGCGTGGTTGTCTTGCTGGTCAGCCCACTGGTGAAGAAGCTGATGCACCTCGATACGCTGGAAGACGAAAACGTGGGCGACGACCTGGTCGGCGGCAGCGAGGTTGGCGAACCGCAGGCGGCGGGCGTACACCCAGAGGTGCGCCGCTGATTTCAGCGGGCGATGCGGGTCATATGTGCTAGCATCCTTCGCAGGAGGATTTTGCCATGGACCCGCTTACCTCGCTGCTGGCTGCCTGCATAACCTTCGTCGGCAGCCATTTCGCCATGTCGCACCCCCTGCGGCCGTCCATGGTCGCGGCGCTGGGCGAGAAGGGCTTTCAGGCGGTCTGTTCGCTGGTGAGCCTTGCTGCTTTCGTGTGGATATACTTCGCGTTCAAGGCAGTGCCGCCGTCGGTCCCGCTATGGCCAGGCTTCGACGATGTGAGCTGGGCGTCGGCCTCGCTGCTCACCCTTGTGGCCATGGTGCTGCTGGCTGGATCGTTCGTCGGTAACCCGGCCCTGCCGGCACCGGGCGCGGCCGAGGCGGCGGCGAAAGAGCCGCGCGGGGTGTTCCTCGTGACACGCCATCCGATGATGTGGGCAATTGGCCTATGGGCGCTCGCGCACCTGATCGCCGCGCCCACCGCGCGCACGCTGGTGGTGGCAAGCGCGATGGGCTTTCTCGCGCTGGTCGGTGCGCACCTGCAGGACCGTAAGAAGGAAGCGCTGATGGGCGAGGCCTGGGCCGGGTGGGAAGCGCGCACCAGCTACTGGCCGAAGCTGAGCAAGCTGCTTTCGGTCGGCTGGCTATGGTGGCTGATCGGCCTCGCACTATGGCTCGCCTTCACCTACGCGCACATTCACCCCAGCGGCTGGGCCGCTGGCTTGTGGCGGTGGGTGGTTTAGCTGATTGCAGCAAGCTCAAGCCATCGGCCATAATTACGGATCGTAACTGGCCAGCCCTTTGGCCAATCGGGGATATTGCTCTCGTGGAAGCCTGACTTGTTGGCAAAGTCGCGCGGCCAATCCATGCCCCAATCGTCCTCGTCGATCGGAAGATCGCTCAGCTTATCGTCCGGATGAGGTGTCAGGTCCGGGGCGAGATAGAAGATTGTCGTGTCCCACAGAAATTCTGCGGTCTCGCGCCTTACGTCAGGCTGGATGAGGGAAAGGAACTTTTCACGGGTCGGTGAAGGACGGCTTTGCTTCAACTGCGTGATTGCTTTGCGAGTGTTGCGCCTCCCGACTGCATACCAGACCAGTAATACAGCAATTACGAACAGTGTCTCCGCAAACCAATTGGGAAGGCCTAGAAACTCGCCCAAAGCTCGCCTGCCTAAGCCCGCGCCTCTTCCACGCCCGCGCTGTTGTGCCTGAGCGCAGACAGCACCGTGTCAACGATCTGCGGCGCGTTGAGCCCTGCCTCGTCATACTGCTTTTCAGGCGAATCGTGGTCGATGAACACGTCGGGCAGGCGCAAGGTGCGGATCTTCAGCCCCTCGTCGAGCAGGCCCGCGTCACTCGCCATGGTCAGCACGTGCGCGCCGAGGCCGCCGAAGGCCGCCTCTTCCACCGTCACCACCACATCATGGCTGGCGATCAGCTGGCGGATCAATCCCTCGTCCAGAGGCTTCACGAAGCGCATGTCAGCCACCGTCGTCGGCAGGCCGCGCGCGTCGAGCTGGTCGGCAGCCTTGAGCGCCTCGGCCAAGCGCGGCCCGAGCGAAAGGATCGCGACCTTGCCGCCGTCCACATCGCCGCGCACCACCCGGCCCTTGCCGATCTCCAGCCGCTCCGGCTGCTCAGGAAGCGCCACGCCCACGCCGTTGCCGCGCGGATAGCGGAAGGCAATCGGGCCATCGTCATGAAGAGCGGCAGTGTAGGTCATGTGCACCAGCTCAGCCTCGTCGGCGGCGGCCATCACCACGAAGTTGGGCAGGCTGGCCAGATAGGTGACGTCGAACGAACCGGCATGGGTCGCCCCGTCTGCCCCGACCAGCCCGGCGCGATCAATGGCGAAGCGCACGGGCAGGTTCTGGATCGCCACATCGTGCACCACCTGATCGTAGGCGCGCTGGAGGAAGGTCGAATAGATCGCGGCGAACGGCCGCATCCCCTGCGCGGCGAGGCCTGCAGCGAAGGTCACCGCATGCTGCTCGGCAATGCCGACATCGAAGGTCCGCGCCGGATGCGCCTTGGCGAACCTGTCGACCCCCGTGCCCGAAGGCATGGCGGCGGTGATGGCAACGATGGTCTTGTCGTTTTCGGCCAGCCTCGCCAGCGTTTCGCCGAACACGTTCTGGTAGGCGGGCGGGCCCTCGGCGCTCTTGGCCTTTTCGCCGGTGACGACGTTGAACTTGGGCACCCCGTGATATTTGTCGGCAGCGTTTTCGGCAGGCTCGTAGCCCTTGCCCTTCTGGGTCACGACATGGACCAGCACCGGCCCCTGTTCCGAATCGCGCACGTTTTCGAGCACGGGGATCAGGTGGTCGAGATTGTGCCCATCAATCGGGCCGACATAGTAGAAGCCAAGCTCTTCGAACAGGGTGCCGCCGGTTGCCATGCCGCGCGCATATTCTTCCGCCTTGCCCAGCCCGTGGTGCACCCGGCGCGAGAACTTGCGCGCCACCTTCGAGGCAAGCGAACGCAGGCCGAGGTACTCGCTGGAGGAGACCATCCGCGCGAGATAGGCTGAAAGCCCGCCCACCGGCGGCGCGATCGACATGTCGTTATCGTTCAGGATCACGATCAGCCGGTTGCCCGCCTGCTCGGCATTGTTCATCGCCTCGTAGGCCATGCCTGCGCTCAACGCGCCGTCGCCGATCACCGCGATGGCGCGGCCCGCGCGGCCCGAAAGCTTGTTGGCAATGGCAAAGCCAAGCCCGGCGCTGATCGAGGTGGACGAATGGGCGGCGCCGAACGGATCGTATTCGCTTTCGCTGCGCTTGGTGAACCCCGACAGCCCGCCGCCCTGCCGCAGGGTGCGGATGCGGTCGCGCCGCCCGGTCAGGATCTTGTGCGGATAGGCCTGGTGGCCGACATCCCAGATCAGCCGATCCTCGGGCGTGTTGAATACATAGTGGATCGCCGCCGTCAGCTCGACCACGCCAAGCCCCGAACCGAGATGCCCGCCGGTCGAACCGACGGCATCGATCATTTCGAGGCGCAGTTCGTCAGCCAGCTGGCGCAGTTGCGAAGGCTTCAGCTGGCGCAGCTCAGCAGGTGTATTGACCGTATCGAGCAGGGGAGTTTGCGGACGATTACTCATCGAAACGGCTTAGCCGCTGCCGCAACGCAAGTCGACCAAACAAACACTTGGTTTAACCGGAGCATTCCGCGCAGAGGCCGCGCAGCTCCACCACCGGGCGCACCTGCGTGAAGCCTGCGTCGGTCCCGGCCTGACGCAGCGCGCCGGTCAGTTTGTCGTCATCGAGATGATCGGCAAGGCCGCAATCGTCGCAGATCAGGAAGATGCAATCATGGCGGCAGCCGGGGTGGCTGTTCACGATATAGGCGTTCGCACTCTCGATCCGGTTGGCGAGGTTGGTGCGAACGAACAGGTCGAGGATGCGGTAAACGCTGTTGGCGGCGACCCGTTTGCCGCGCAAGGTGCCGACCTGCTCTGCAATGTCGTAGGCCGAAGCGGGCCGCGTCTGCGCGGCGAGCGCGCGGAACACGTCCTGTCGCATGGCGGTCCACTGCTCGCCCGCCTTTACGATGGCGTTTCCGGCCTCTTCGATCAGCCGGTCGCCGCTATGCTCCTTGTGCGCATGATGTGCCATGCATCCTACATAGGCACGCACCGCGCCGTGGGCAATCAGCCCTTGCGGAAGCTGGCGCGGTAGAAATTCGGGAAGTTCTCTTCCAGCGCCTCGACCTTGGGCGCATCCCAGCGCCGGATGTAGGCGTTGTTGGGATTCTTGTCGGCGAAATCCTGATGATAGGCCTCGGCCGGATAGAAGCGCTGCTCGCGCTCCACCTTCACCACGATCGGCTCGTCCCACACGCCGGACTGGCTCATCTGCCGCACGTAAGACGCGGCCACCGCGCGCTGCTCGGGCGTGGTCGGAACGATCGCGGCACGATACTGGGTGCCGTGATCAGGGCCCTGGCGGTTGAGCAGCGTTGGATCTGCGCCCACCGAAAACAGGATTTGCAGCAGTTGGTCGTAACGGATCACGGTCGGATCGTAGGTGATTTTCACTGCTTCGGCGTGGTCGGTGCGTCCGCTGGAAACGCGCGCATAGGTCGCATCATCGGCGCTGCCGCCATGGTAGCCGGATATCACGCTTGTCACACCGCGCGTGTGGCTGAACACCGCCTCAATACCCCAGAAACAGCCACCGGCCAGGATCGCGGTCTGCAATCCCCGCTCGTTCGCTTGACGGGTGGCGATGGGGGCGTCGAACACTTCCTCGGCAGCAATGGCCGGGCCGGTGCAGGCGGTGGTCGCCAGGGCCGCGCTAAGCAGCAGGGCTTTCCAATGCATCAGGCTCCTCCAAACAGCGGCAGTATATGCGCTCCCAACACAATAGCAGTAATGCCGAAGCCGACAAGGAAGCTACGATAGAGTTCGGATGAGAAGAGGGCCATGGGTCAGTCCGTGGGGTTCAATTGCGTTTCAAGGTTGCCACGGGTGTAACGCAGGCAAACTTGCCACGCGGTGAAGCACGCCCGACTTTCGTCGCAGCCGGGCGTCGCTTCGTCGCAGGGGCTTAGTGGCGGAAGTGGCGCATCCCGGTGAAGACCATGGCGAGGCCCGCAGCGTCGGCAGCCGCGATCACTTCCTCGTCGCGCATGGCGCCGCCCGGCTGGATCACCACGCTTGCGCCTGCGTCGAGCGCCACCTCGATCCCGTCGGCAAAGGGCAGGAAGGCGTCGGAGGCCATTGCGCTGCCCTGAGTGCGCGATGCGCTCCAGCCTGCGATCTCTGCCGCTTCCTGCGCGCGGACATTGGCGATGCGGCCCGAATCGCGGCGGTTCATCTGCCCGGCTCCGATGCCTGCCGTCGCCCCATCCTTGGCGAAGACGATAGCGTTTGACTTCACATGCTTCGCCACCTTCCAGGCGAACAGGCAGTCGGCCAGCTCCTGCTCGGTCGGCTGGCGCTTGGTCACGACCTTGAGGTCGCCCAGCCCGATGTCGCCATTGTCGCGCGATTGCAGCAGCATCCCGCCGGCGATGGTCTTCATCTGGAAGCCGGGGCGGTTGGCCACAGGCAGCGCATCGAGCAGCAACAGGCGCAGGTTCTTCTTGGCGGAGAAGGCCGCCAGCGCCGCATCGTCGGCCCCGGGCGCGATCACCACCTCGGTGAATATCTCGCAGATCGCCTCCGCCGTCGCGCCATCGAGCGCGCGGTTGCACGCCACAATCCCGCCAAAGGCCGAAACGCTGTCGCAAGCGAGCGCCGCCTGCCATGCTTCGAGCAGGCTCGGCGCCTGCGCTACGCCGCAGGGGTTCGCGTGCTTGATGATCGCGATGGCCGGATCGCCACCGGCAAATTCGCTGACCAGTTCGAGCGCGGCATCGGCATCGTTGAAGTTGTTGTACGAAAGCTCCTTGCCCTGCACCTGCCGCGCCTGCGGAATGCCAGCGGTTGAAGGGCCGCGCGGGACATAGACCGCCGCGCTCTGGTGCGGGTTCTCGCCATAACGCAGCTCGTCCTGCTTGGCGAAAGCGAGCGTCATGCTCTCGGGGAAAGGCGTGGCCTTCAGCGCCTCGGGGCCGAGCGGGTTGGTATAGGCATCGCCCTGCGCGAACCAGGTAGAAATCGCCGCATCGTAAGCCGCCGTGCGGGCATAGGCCTTGCCTGCCATGCGGGTGCGGAAGGCGAGGCTGGTCTTGCCGTCCAGCGACCCTAGCTCGGCCAGCAGCTCGGCATAGTCGGCCGGATCGGTGACGATGGTGACAAATTCGTGGTTCTTGGCCGAGCTGCGGACCATCGCCGGGCCGCCGATGTCGATGTTCTCGACGATCTCCTCGCGCGTGCCGCCACGGGCCACGGTCTGCTCGAACGGGTAGAGGTTGACCACCAGCAGGTCGATCGCACCGATCCCGTGCGCTTCCATCGCGGCGACATGCTCGGCGTTGTCGCGCACGGCCAGCAGCCCGCCGTGAACCACCGGGTGCAGCGTCTTCACGCGGCCATCCATCATCTCGGGAAAACCGGTCAGCTCCGAGATATCCTTCACCGGAAGGCCCGCGTCGCGGATCGCCTTGGCCGTGCCACCAGTCGAAACCAGCTCCACGCCCCGGCCCGCGAGACTACGCGCGAGATCAACCACGCCTTCCTTGTCGGACACCGAGAGGAGTGCCCGTTTGATCGCAACATCGGTCATGTCAAAAGCTATCCCATTTTCTTCAGCAGCCACGCGTAGTGACCGCCGCCGCGCGAGGCGAGTCCCTGAATCACCAGCTGCTGTACCGGATGAAGGTGCCCCATGCCATCGACCCAGAGGCTTTCATCGACCTCGATCTCGGCATCGGCGCTGACGAACTGCCAGTAGCTGCCATCGGGCAACACCAGGCCTGCGCTGCGGTTGTTGCTGGAAGACCTCAACTCAACTTCAGGTCCGAGGTGGAAGCGGATCGCGAACGGCACTTTTCCGCGCTTCCCGCGCCGTCCGGCCGGCACCAGCAGATCCTCGCCGCGCAGTTCGGAGCCGTCTTCTCGCAAAGTCAGGATGCGCTGGTGCAAAAGCCCGAAGCGCGCCGCATAGCCATCGTGGCTGGCCTCGAGCCGGGTCGCCGTGCCATATTCCAGCTCGATCGTGCGGCGGTCGATCTCGACCTCGTTAACCCCGCCGCCGAGCTTGCCGTTGATCAGCACCGCCGTGGAATTGGCATCGCCCAGCACCATGGTCGAATGGGCAGCGGTCGCGCGCAGCCCCTGCTCGATCCGCACCGGCACCTGACCGCCCGCGATCCCCGCGCCGCCGCAATTCACGATCAGGCGATGCGTGCCATGGGAAAACTCGAAGGCCAGCGTCGAGGCACAGCCACTGCGCGCATGCTTGGCCAGCGGCGGCGGCGAGGCGTCGAGCTGAAGCGTGGCGGGCTTCGCATAGACGCGCTGATAGCCCCAGCCGCGCACATCGCGCAGCGGCCGGGTGCGCACACCGCTGGCAGCGATCAGCGCAGCCAGCCGCTCCGCCGAGACAGCAGGCGCGCCCTGCCAGCTGCCGAGGCCACCGTCCGAATGCATCAGCGCCAGCAGCGGCGGCACCAGCATGGCCAGCATCGCCTCTATCGCCGAGGGCGGATCGCGCCGCGTCGCGCGATAGCAGGCGCGCAGGTCGATCAGCATGGCGATGGCCTGCATCTGTGCCTGCGGGCTGCGCGACAATACGCCGCCATCGTCGCCCACCATTTCGCCCAGCGCGCGCACAAGGCCAGCCTCGCCGAACAGGCGGCGTGGCTTGCCATCGGGCAGCAGCAGCCCCGCCGCCGTGATCGCACACCAGCCCGCGACTTCGCCCAGCCGGTCGTCGGCGCGGCCGACGTGGCGGTCGAGCCAGCGCGCGGTTTCCTCGCAAGCTTCGAGCGTGCGGCCACGCAGGGCCTTGTCCTGCCCGCCCATCACCAGCGGCGCGTGGACCAGCCAGGCCAGCAGCCGCAGCCCGGCATTCTCGACCTTCCAGGCCGCGCCCTTGCCCGGCTGGCCATTGGCATCGAGCCATGCCGTTACCACCCGCTCTGCCACCGGTGCGCATTGTGCACGCGCGCCGCAGCTTTCGAGATCGCGCAGCCATGAAAAGCCGTGCACAGTCCGCTCGAACGGCGGGGTCAGCTTGGCGACGGGCGAAAAGTCGATCTGCGCGATCGGCGCCTTTACCCCGTAGACCAGAAAGTGGCCCGCCCTCAATGCCATGCCCGCCACCCGGTCGCCGTCGAGCGGGCATTCGACCGTGGCCAGCAGGCGCGGCTTGGCGGGCTTGCGGAAGGGCGACAGGATGGTCGGCCCCGACATGCCCAGCCGATAGGCCATGCGCATCAGCCGCTCACCCGCAGTGATCGCAGGCGGAGCGATGTCAGTGACGATCAGCGAGCGCTGCGGCGCCGCCTCGACAACCGGCTTCCCGTTGCTCACCAGCGCCTCGCTGCCGGCGGTGCGCATGGGAATGGCCGGTGCAGACGCATTGCCATCAGCCGCGCCACTATCCGGGGCCAGCCGATCCTTTGCGCTGGCGGTGCGGGCCATAGCTTCGGCAGACTGGGCATTCACGCTGCTTCTCCCCTCAGCGCAAGAATGTTGTTTGCATAGTGCTCGGGCCCGCCCTTGAACGTCGCCGAGCCCGCCACCAATACGTCGGCCCCGGCGTCGATACATTGGCGCGCCGTTTCCGCGTTGACCCCGCCGTCGACCTCCACCAGCACGTCGAGCCCCCGCTTGTCGATGGCCTGGCGGATCGCCTCGATCTTGCGCAACTGGCTGGAGATGAAGCTCTGCCCGCCGAAGCCGGGATTGACGCTCATCACCAGCACCAGATCGATCTCTTCGTAGAGATAGTCGAGCATCTTGGCGGGCGTGCCGGGGTTAAGCGACAGCCCGGCCTTGCACCCGGCAGCGCGGATCGCCTGCACGCTGCGGTGCACATGCGGCCCAGCCTCGGGGTGTACGGTGATGATATCGGCGCCGGCCTGCGCAAACTCGTCGATCCACATGTCCACCGGCGAAACCATCAGGTGCACGTCGAACGTTTTTTGCGTGTGCGGGCGCAGAGCCTTCACCACGCCCGGCCCGATCGTGAGATTGGGCACATAGTGGCCGTCCATCACGTCGACATGGATCCAGTCGGCCCCGGCTGCGTCGATCGCGCGCACCTCTTCCCCAAGCCGCGCAAAGTCGGCCGAAAGGATCGAGGGAGAGATGAGCACATCGCGCATGGATTGCCTGAGAGCGTTATAGCCCTGTGATTCGGCCCACAAGCTCAAAACAAATTCTTATCCACGAACAGTTTGATCCGTTTTGGAGCCTCTGTACCCTTTGGAAACGAATTTGCCCGCCCCAAACAGTTGCGCTTTAGTGTCCTGAAAGGCCAGGATCGCCTTCACCAACCGAGAGCCAGACCATGCTGACAGACACCCTGATGGACAACGCCGCAGCCCTGCGCGACCGCATCGTCGCCCTGCGGCGCCACATCCATTCCGAACCTGAATTAGGGCTCGAAACTCCGCTCACCCTTGCCAAGGTGAAGGCGGATCTGGCCGATCTGCCGCTCGAATGGCGTGACGGCACATCGTGCACCGGCGCCGTGGCGGTGCTCAAGGGAGCGCGGGACGGGCGCAGCGTGCTGCTGCGCGGCGATATGGACGCGCTGCCGATGGGCGAACAGACCGGCCTGCCCTTCGCCTCGCAGCTCGATGGCCGGATGCACGCCTGCGGCCACGATGCACACACCGCAATGCTGGCAGGCGCGGCGCGGCTGCTGGCCGAGCGGCAGGGCGAGATGGCGGGCGAGGTGCGCTTCATGTTCCAGCCGGGCGAAGAGGGTTTCCACGGCGCACGCCACATGCT
The DNA here is from genome assembly GCA_027311945.1 of Erythrobacter sp. Lineage (GTDB taxonomy): Bacteria > Pseudomonadota > Alphaproteobacteria > Sphingomonadales > Sphingomonadaceae > Alteraurantiacibacter. The sequence continues at coordinate 6,721 of DAICXZ010000033.1, read as the reverse complement.
GGAAGAGGGCCTGCTCGACCCGCTGCCCGAGGCTGCCTTCGCGCTGCACGTCTGGCCCAATGCGCCGCACGGCGTACTGATCGGGCGCGCGGGGCCGATGCTGGCCTCGGCGGATCAGCTCGAAATCACGATAACGGGCAAGGGCGGCCACGCCTCGATGCCGCACGATGCGGTGGACCCGGTGCCAGTCGCCGCCGAGATCGTGCTCGCCTTGCAGACGATGGTGACGCGCCGCTTCAACGCTGCCGAGGCGACCGTGGTCACCATCGCCAGGCTGGAGGCAGGCTCGGCGCACAATGTCATCCCCGACGAGGCGCATCTTCTGGGCACCATGCGCACGCTATCAGCCGAACGTCGCGCCGATCTACACGCCGCCGTGGGGCAACTGGCCGAACACGTGGCGCTGGCACATGGCTGTACGGCGACGGTGCGGATTATCGAGGGTTTCCCCGTAACAGTGAACGATCCGCGCGCGGCGCGTCTGGGCGAGCAGGTCGCACGCGATCTCGGCGGCGCAGGCGCGTGGGAAGAGCGCAGCCACCCGACCATGGGGGCGGAGGACTTCTCCTACGTGCTGCAACAGGTGCCGGGCGCGATGTTCTTCCTCGGTGTGGCGGCAGAGGGCAGCGACTGGCAGGGTTGCTGCGGCCTCCATTCCACCCGCATGATCGTCGACGAAGCCGTGCTGCCCAAGGGCGCGGCGCTGATGGCGGGCTTCGCGCTGCGCTTCCTCGGCCGCGGTTGGGACTGAGCCCGCCAGGCTCAGGAGGCGAGAGCAAGGGGCCGGGCACGGTCTTCGAGAATGAAGTCCGCCGCGCGTTCGGCGATCATGATGGTCGGCGCATGGGTGTTGGCGCTGACCAGCGTCGGCATGATCGAGGCATCGACCACGCGCAGCCCCGCCATGCCACGCACACTCAGCCGCTCGTCGACCACGGCCATCGGATCGGTGCCCATCTTGCAGGTGCCGACCGGATGAAACACGGTCGAGGCGTTCTGCGCGATCCAGTCGTCAATCTCGTCATCGGTGCGCGGATCGTCGCGCGGTCGAAGCGGGCCTCGCGGAAGAACAGGTCGGGCACGCATCGGTGAGCTTGAAGCGATGCCGCGCGGCATGGGTGGCACCTATCACCAGATCGTCACGATCGACCGCCAGCAAAGCCGCATCGCCGCCGGGCAGGTTCGCATCGAGGATGCGGTGCCCCTTGAAATGCTGCCGGAAAACCCCGCTTTCGATCCTGCGCGCAGCATCCTGAACGATTTTCTGGACCAAAGCGCCCATTGCCGCAGTGTGGTCGTCACGGCAGTTCGAGATGTCGAGCGCACCCGCCAGCCGCCCCGTCGCATCCCTTACCGGAGCGTCCATGCAGCTGATACCGATGTTTCGGCTGGCGAAATGCTCGTCGCGGTGGATCGTGACCGGCCTTCCTTCCTCGATGCAAGTGCCGATCCCGTTGGTCCCCTCGCGGCTCTCGCTCCAGACCCCGCCCGCCGTCAGCCCGATTGCGTCGAACATCTGACGATCGCCTGCGCGGCTGCGCGCTTCGAGAATGACCCCGTCATTGTCCGACAGCATGACCGCGCAGCCGGTGGCGGCAACCGTCTGGAACAACTGATCAAGCAGAGGGCGGGCCACTTCCAGCATCAGCTCATGCCGTTGCCGCCGCTGCGTGAGATCGCAGCCCGACACCGGCTCGGGCGCCCGCGCGGCGCTTGCATCAAGCCCGTGCTTCAGGCCTGACCGGCACCAACTGGCTGCGACGAAGGACTGCGCAGCACTCGATGACGAATGCAAGACCGCTTCGACGAAGTCTTCGTGCTGACCTGCCATGAGTCGCTCATAGCCTGTTTTGTCCGTGTTGACGACCAGCGGCACGGGAAGGCGCGAGCTGGACGGCCCGGAATCCTGAAAACGGCAGAAAAAGCTGGTGCACCCGACAGGATTCGAACCTGTGGCCTCTGCCTTCGGAGCCGGTACAAAACCGGTACGCCAGACTACGAGATTCTACTCTAAGCTACTGTTTTTAAGTAATTTAGATTGATTGCAGTTTGCGCTGGCGTAACCGCGTTTACGCCTCGACTTGCCGCCGCGTGCTTCCTTCACGCTTACGCGAATTCGAGGTACCGAGACGGAGATCGCCATGGTCAAATTGACCAAACGCGCTGTCGAAGCAGCCGAAGCAAAGAACAAGGATTACATTCTGTGGGACGGAGAACTACCCGGTTTCGGGTTGCGTGTCTTCCCCTCAGGCAAACGTAGCTACATCGTTCAGTATCGCCAGGGCGGAAGATCGCGGCGAATGGCGATTGGGCTGCACGGTGTTTGGACTGCCGAGCTCGCCCGGCGCGAGGCCAAGGCTCAGCTGGGTCGTGTTGCAGCCGGCAATGATCCCGCAGAGGAGCGACTGGAAGATCATCTGGCGATGACGATGAAGCAGCTTTGTGAGCGCTACATTCAAGACCTTGAAGACGGACTTATCCTTGGCAAAGGTGGCCGACCCAAAAAGCAATCTACGATTGATACCGACATCGGGCGGATCAGGCGTCATGTCATTCCCCTGATGGGCAGTCGGCGTGTCAAGGATCTCACCCGGGCTGACATGGTCAAGATCATGCGCGACATCATTGCGGGCCGGTCGCGCATTGTGGTCAAAACAAAAAAGCTACGCGGGAAATCGATCGTGAAGGGTGGTCCAGGTACTGCCACACGCACCTTGGGCCTGATCGGCGGCATCCTGACCTATGCCATTGACCTTGGGGTCATCGACCGCAATCCTGCTCACGGCATCAAGAAGCCAAAATACGAGGTGCGCGAGCGGAGACTCACGGAGGCTGAGTACGGCATTCTCGGCCAGCTACTCACCGAAGCGAAGAAGAACGAACAGTTCTGGCCATCAACCGACATCATTCGCCAGATCGCGCTCACTGGCTGCAGGCGAAGCGAGATCATCAATCTCAAATGGTGCGATGTCGATCTCGACGGCAGTTGTCTCCGACTTTCCGACAGCAAGGAAGGCAAGTCGATCCGACCTGTTGGCTTGCCGGTAATCGAGTTCTTAGAGGCGGAGCACCAAGCGGCAACCGGCAGCTACGTTTTCCCGGGTTATGGCGCCGACACTGCCTTTGGTGGCTTCCCGAGGCAGTGGAACCAGTTGCTTAGCGACACTCCGCTGGAAGGCGTTACAGCTCACGTCTTGCGGCACAGTTTCGCCAGCATCGGCAATGACCTGGGCTTCACGGAGATAACGATCGCAGCCCTCTTGGGGCATGCCAAGGGGTCGATCACCAGCAAATATATTCACGTCCTCGATGCAACCCTGATCACCGCCGCGGACATGATCTCTGGCTATGTCGATGCTCTCCTCAAGGGTGCGCGATTTCAAGAGAGCGCCTACTCGCTCGATCGCACGACCCGAAAGAACACTATGAGCGAATTCCTGGCAGGTCGTGAGGCCAGCACTTCGAGATGATTGGGTTAACTCGGACTGGGATGGAGTCCTCTAGGCTGCTGCATACGCACTTCTTGGATCAAGCCCTATCCCCAGAAATGGGGATGGCCAACTCTGTGGATAAGGCTCTGGCCTGCTCGGACTATCAGGAACCTGATTGTTCGGACGAACAGGAACCGAAACCTCGGACTATCGGGAACCAGAAGAGGACCCGAATAACTCACTCAAATCATTGATATTTTTCGGCAATCCAGAGGCTGGGCAAACAAGGCCCCGACGCGGAGCCCCTGGCACCCGCCCTCCGAAATGAGCCTTCCAGATGTCAGAAACAGTCCGAATCGGCAGAGGTCAGCGTACGCCTCCGGACGCCCGCGAACAACAGCGGATGCCCGTTCCCCGAGGCCCGGGTGGTTGCCCGGCCGAGGGCGAGCGGGCATGCTTGTTCCTCGTCGACCGTTTGGAGCAGATCATGACAGAGCGCAGCGGCAGGACCGCCTACCCCAGGATCGGGATCTGGTTCGACGAGCAGGCCGGCGACATCCATCTGAGCATTCCGGGACACGGACTGTCGACGGTCAACGGCAAGGCCGAGAGCGTGCGCGGCAACCCGCACCTGTTCAACAAGCTGGCCAAGGCGCTGCGCGACGAAGGCAAGCCCCATCCTCCCCTGATCGAGAACTGGAAGGATCGTTGAAGAAGCGGGCAGAAGCTGCCCTGCCCCTGTCCCGCTTACCCCTTTCGGACAATCAGACCATTTCGAAGTGCATGAGTGCACGCTCGATCGCAGCACGCTTTTCGGGCGGACAAGGCTTGACCTTGCTGCCCGGATCGATCCGGTTCGGGGACTGGCCACGCGTCAGACCGTGCGAGGCCTTCACGTCCGCGATCCAGCAGGTCTGCGTGACGAAACCATCGGTCCTACGCACGCGTTCAGTGATTTCCTTGTATGTAGCCATGTCGGCCTCCTTCTTGAGAGGCTCCCTATTGAAAGCATGAAATAGGAGCTGGCTAGTCAGTTTCGTATGGTTGCATTTGAAAAACTTTGTGCGCTAAACTCCGGCAAGGGCTCAGGAACCGTGGCGCCAGATATCTATCCTTTTCTTCAACCGGTCATCTGTCACAAGCTTCACGCCCTCATAGTCCTCACCATGCTCTCAGCAGCCCCCATCCCAGCTGTGGATCGAGGCAAATCCGGTCGAGCGGACCCTCATGGCGCTGGCTCGCATCTACGATCGCCCGGACAAGAACCGTCGTTTTGGTCGGCCCTTCGCCGACAAGGTCAAGCGAAGGGGGGTCCGGATCCGCGGAAATCTCCAGTCCTTGGCAATGCCTTCGGCAAGTTCATCTGGTCGCGCAATGTCCTTCCTCTCCCGCCGGCCAGACCGACGGCAGCTTCATCATAGTTCTGCAAATCCGGACTCGAGACGGTCCAGCCGACTCTCGATTGCCTTTTCAACACTGGCATGGATCTCTTCCGGGAAGTCGTCAGGCATGCGTTCAAGCGCCTTGCCCGGTGCTTCCCTTGCGCTTCCGAGCACTTCCTTGATGACCTTGCCGATGATAGTCGGTCCAAGGCCGGCCTTCTTGCCGACTTCGACGAAGTGGCGCCCCATGATATCGAGGATCTTGTACTTCTTCTTCCCCACCGACATGGCCAGCCGGAAGTCCTTCTGGCTTATCTGCCCCTTGTCGAACACCGGCTGAGCCGTGAGAACATCGTAGAAGGGCGTCAGCTGAAAGCCTCCGCCGGGCCGCAGGAATATGCTGAAGTTCTTTGCGTGACCGTCGGTGGCGCCAATCAGCCAGAAAATGATCTGGCTCTTGAAGAACGCTTCGCGATCCTCGTTCGGTGTATCGCTGCCTTGCAGCAACTTCATGATGTCCACCACGCCCGGTCCGTTCTGGTGCCCTTCGACAGTGGACTGGTACTTGCGGGACGGCGGTACTCCCAATGCCTGGCAACAATCTTCCTGCGGCAACCGCAACATGCTCCCGTCCTTCCTGAGCTCACGGTCGAAGCGCTCCACGACCAGAACACGGCGTTTGCCAAATGTGCGAATCTGCGTCTGCGCGACGTGCAGTCCGAACTGTTCCAGCAGAACGAGACAATAATGTTCGTTATCGACACTCGCGCTGAGATCAATCTCACCACTCGAGGTGGGAATGGTTCCTATTTCCGGTTTGAAGATATGCGTGGTCGGTGTGGTCCCGCTCGGCTTCATCCACTTTCCGTCGTGCAGCAGGAATGATGTCTTGTCCTGCGCACCAGCGATCGAGATTCGGAAACCGTGTTCGGGGTCGAGAGCCAGTGGAGCTCGGCCGAGGTTCGCGAGATCCTTCTCGATTTCCTTCTCGGATACAGGCTGCGCGTCGATCACATCGAGCGGGCCGGGCCTCTCTCCTTCATGCAGGAACTGCATCGCCCCGACGCAGTCCCGGCCAATCTCTTCCAACAGGCTGTAGGCATCCGAACCGGCAGCTCCCGTTCGTTCTGCCACCTTTCGCCTGATGGCCGGATTGTCCGGGAGCAGGTTCTCGAATACCGCCGATACCGGTTCGCCGCGCCAAGGTGCTTTCTGCAATTGCAGGCATAGGGAAACGGGGAAGCGATACTCCCATTCGAGCCATGACTCATCATAGGTGAAGGAGATTGCCCCGTCCGGCTCCTTCAGCAGCTGACCGGCGAGCCTGTTGTTGATGTAGACATCAAGAGGCGCATGAGACTTCTTGCGCGCCATGTCAGAACACGTCGCTGATCGACCGGCCGGGAGTGAGCGCTCTCGGGGAGAGTTCTATCTCGAGCTTGAGCACCGCGAGCAGACGAAAGACGGTCTCGAGCGTTGCCCCCTCATTGCCATTCTCTATCGCGGAGATGGTCTTCTGGCCTGTTCCGACTAGGTTTGCAAGTTCCTGCTGTGACATGTGTCGTCGCTTCCGCTCCTCGCGGATGAGCGCACCAAGCTGTCTTGCTGATCTTACTGATCGGGTCATCCGTGGGTCCTTTTGAGTGCCTTATACCCTTAAAGGTATAGTTTTGCAATATACCCTGTGAGGTATAATTTAGCTTTATCCCTTTTGGGGTATAATTTAAGATTATACCTTATGGGGGATAGCTTGAGGACGAAAATCATGTGTCCCCCGTCAGCACCAATGGCACAGATTTGAGGTTGTGATTTAAGGAGGGTTGGGTCTTCGTCGTAGTGACGAAGGAACGAAGATGAAGACCCAACCTTCCTTGAAAAAATCGCCGATGAAGGCCCCTGCTGAGCGGG